>NZ_JAWZSV010000010.1:0-4589 GCF_033875165.1 Polaribacter sp. PL03
AGAGTGTTCCACAAACTTGAGATTAAAAGACATAAAAAACTTAAAAAATGAAAATATTTTCAGAATTTGAACAAAGTTTTTAAATTTCTGAGCAATTGAGCCTAACGTTGTTGTATAAGCTTTGTTGCGTTGATTAAGCAGTGAATTTACTAAATAAAACACGAACGGCGAAATTCCGGAGGAATTTCCCAAGTGAGCCAAAACCAGCAATAAAGTTTATACGGTGTTGGCAGCAGGTTTTTTCTTTCAACATTATTGGCATTCAATAACCTCTAACCATATTACAGGATATTTTAAAATAGAATCATTTTTTCTTTCATAAATATAAACCTGTTTATATACCTCAGAATTTTCTAAAATCTTTAGTTTTCCATTTTTTTCAGATTTCTTTATGTTTTCATCTATTAATTTGTTCCTATAAATAATTATTTCAGAAAGAGAGTTTATAATTAAATTTTCAATTTCATTTTTTTCCACGTTTATTAATTCAGAGTTTTTATTATACTCAAAATAATTTCCATTAAAATAGAAAGTCGTATTTCCGTTTTTCTCAATTATTTTTCGATTATTTTTACTTATAATTTCATTGTTCAAGTTGAATGATAAATTCGCGATTTTTGTCTTTTGTGAATAACTATTTACCGAATAAGTTAGAAGAATATAAAGTAAAAATTTCATAATTAAATTTTGATTAGTGCGTGAGGTTTTTTTGACTTGCTGCCAACGTTGTTGTATATGGTTTGTTGCGTGTTTCAAGCAACTAATTTAGTAAATAATTACCGACCAAGAAAGTCCGGGAGGACTTTCGCAAGTAAGCAAGAAGCCAGCAATAAATTATATACGGTGTTGGCAATCTGGCTTTTATTTATTCAGTTCGATTATTCTCTAAATTAATTTAAAAATAAACTTGCTAAAATTGGCAAAATTCCAAAAATGACAAGTCCAACTATTGAAGTCCAATATTGATAATTTTTCTTCTCTTTTTTTATAGTACTAAAAATTATAAAAATCAGACTCATTAAAAGTAAAACTGTTCCTAAAATTCCAAAATAAAATAAAACTTGTGCTGTGTTGTCTCCTTCATTAAATATACTTGTATAGCTGATTGTCAAATAGAAGGAAATAATATTAATTATTAAAATCCAAATCATAAAATGGAAAGCCCATTTTTTAAAATTTATATTATATATTTAAGTTAGTTTTTCATTTATTCGGTCAAATTCCTTTTCTCCGAGTTCATTTTTTATCATTTCCGAATTCTGTTCCACAATATTTTTAAAAGTCAGAAATTCAGTTTTATTTTCAGTCCAAAATTCAGTCGGTAAATTCGAAACTGCAACAAGTAAATCGCCTTCATAAAAATCACATTCGGTCAAAATATTCCGTTCGAGTTTTTCGAGTGCGATTCCGATTAGATATTCAATTCCGATTTTTTGAGAAATCAGAAGTCTTATCTGTTCGTTTGTCAATTCCGCAATGCTGATTTTCCGATAATGATAACATTTTTCAACCAAATCAGTCGGAAATTCGGAAGGATTTTTCCAAATATCTTTTTCTAATTGTTCGATTGATTTTGTTTCCATAAGAGTGATTTCAGCTTGTTGCCAACGTTGTTTTGTATGGAAAGTTGCGTTTTAAGTCGACGGCTATTTTCCGCAGGAAAATAGGAGTTGACAAAAATGCAACAACCTTTGATTAAGCCAAATTTAGCAATTTTTTATACAAGGTGTTGCCAAATGCGTTATTTTATTTCCATTTCCATATTTCGTTCATTTTTCAGATTATTTTTAATTTACAACAACGCATTTCAGTAATTTCCATTTTTCAGACATTTCCAATTCCGCAAACTTGATAAATTAAATTCTGAGTAAAAATTCCGCAATTTTGGTTTTTCAGCGTCTGATTGTTTTCTCACGTGCTTAATTCCGACAATAATTTTCACTTTATTTAATTTTCAGAAAATTCTCAGCCTTTCTAAATTATATTTTAGAGAAAATTCCACACAATTTTTGTTCTGCATTTTGCTCAATTCCGCAAAGTATGGAAATTCATATTTGAATAATTTCTCCGCAATCTTGATTTCAGCGTTTGAGTAAATTCCTTTTTTGTAAAATTTTGAAAACTTCTCCAACTTTTCAAAATTTTGATTCGCGAGAGAGTGTTCCACTTTTTTCAGAATTCCGATTTACAAACTAAAAAAAAGCCAAAATTATATTTAAATAAATGACTTGTATTCGGCTCGATTCACCAGTTTTTGGCAACGTTGTTGTATATGGTTTGTTGCGTGTTTCAAGCAACTAATTTAGTAAATAATTATCAACCAAGAAAGTCCGCGAGGACTTTCGTAAGTAGGCGAGAAGCCAGCAATAAATTATATACGGTGTTGCCAACAGTATTTTTATTTAATAATATATTGTCGTTTCAGATTTTGGAAATTTTAATTCCGTATTTCCAGGATAAAAACCATTCATTGTCGGTAAAGTTTCCAATTTCCTAATCATTTCTTCTTTCTCTATTTTTGAGTTTTCATTCTCACAATCTTCGGTTTCCTTTTCGTAACTTATTTTTCCATTTGACAGATTGTAGTCAAAAGTGAAGAAATAATCACAAGGTGAACCAAAATGCACAGTTGCTCCGATTAATTGAAATTCTCCGCTTTGAAATCTAAACCTATGAGTATAATTCCATTTTTGACGACTTCCGCCAAAATGATTAATTACGATACAATTTCGTTCAATTGATATTCCCTCAAAAGGGTCTCCCATCATTCCTCCGTGTTGACTTGGCAATATTGCTCCAATTGATTTTTTCCACAACTCCCATTTATTATCCTTTTTTTTGTAAATAAATATTTGTCTTTCAGTTCCTAAATCAGTCTCCTTTTCTGTATCGTAAACTACAACTTTTTCAGATATTCCGTCTTTGTCTAAATCGCCTTCTGTTTCGTCAAGAATTTTAAACGACTTTGGTGTTTTAATTAATTCAGATTGTTTGTTTTCCTGACTTTTACAAGACAAAAATGACATTATAAATATAACTAAAATGTATGTGGATGTTCGTTTTTTCATATTGTTGGCAACGTTGTTGTATATGGTTTGTTGCGTGTTTCAAGCAACTAATTTAGTAAATAATTACCGACCAAGAAAGTCCGCGAGGACTTTCGTAAGTAGGCTAGAAGCCAGCAATAAATTATATACGGTGTTGCCAGCAGTTATTTTATATATTCTAGATATTTATTCAATAGTTTATGATCTCTTCTGTAACCTAAATAATAATCTTTAAAAATATGATTGTATGAATTAATTATACTTTCCAATTGACGATATTCTATTCCACATTGAACAAGAATTTTTCCATATTCAAGTGTAATTGCTAATTCGGAATAATCTCTATTTAACTCTAATAAAGGTAAAACTAAATTGTTATAAGAATAAAAGTGATGTGTTCTAATTTCTCCTAAATCTTGCCATAAAAACCAAATTTCATTTTCTTTTTCTAAAAATAGTTTTGTCTCGATATCTTTTCCATTTTGAGAAGCAGATTCAGTTCCATATTTGTGATAATTTCGTTCTTTAAGCTCTCTATATTTTTCCAAATGAAAACTATATTTGTCTAATTGTTGACTATGAGATTTTACTAAATTATCTAAATTCTCCATTATCCTTTGTTCATAAAACTTATATTTTCTCAATAAAGACCAAATTTTATGAAATGCTTTGGATTTCATTTTTTTGTTTGTAGAGAACGAAAACTGTTTTCTAAAAGAGTTATAAATATCAATAAAATTAAATTCAAAAATTGTTTCTAGATAAACTATCTCTCTATGCTTAAAACTCCAAATTTCTTCTCTTTCCATATTGATTTGAGGATGGAATTTTGATAAGTTTCTTTCCTTTATTTTCAAATCTTTGGCAACTTCTTTTAATAAATGGCAAAAATTTTCTCGATTTGATTTTCTTAAGTTGTAGGATTTGATTCTTGAAAACAAATAATTTACTATTCCTCCAACAATAAACACAATTATTGAAATTAATGTAGGAACAGAAACTTCATTTTTAACTCCAAAAAATTCGTTAATCCATTCTATCATTTCTGTAAGTTCTGTTTAATTGCTGGCAACGTTTTGGTATAAGCTTTGTTGCGTTATTTAAGCAGTGAATTTAGTAAATAAAACACGAACGGCGAAATTCCGGAGGAATTTCCTAAGTGAGCTAAAACCGGCAATAAAGTTTATACGGTGTTACAAACAGTTTTTATCTTTCGCAATTTTGGTCATAATATTCCATTATAGATCTAATTCCATAACGTCTAAAGTATTTGTTATTTATTTTTTCAAGTAAATCAGGACAAGACTTAAAATAGTCTTTTGCAATTTTCTTAAACTTTTTTGAATAAGTATTCCCAATTCCTAAATGAGTTACACCAGTATTATTATTTTCACCAATAAAATAGGTTGTTTTAGTTGTATTTCCTTGAAAACCATTCATATTGTAGCTTCCAGATGATATGTCTACAAACAGATTTAATTTATCTTTTCCAAATACACCATAAGGTTCTAATAACATAATTCCATTAATTCTTCTACCAAT
>NZ_JAWZSV010000010.1:4599-7882 GCF_033875165.1 Polaribacter sp. PL03
TTGTTTCCTTAAAATATTTCTTCTACCAAAACTTAGACTGAAAACCCTTTAAAACTTAATGCTTTATTATGGAGTATTAGGACACGGCTTTTCACTTGAACTTAAAATATTCTTTGTGAGACATCCTTATTAACTTTTTGAACTTTTACCATTTATGATAATATGTTTTGGTTATGGATACTTTTAAAATAGTAATTTGTTTTTACTTAATTATTAACTCCTAATAATAACATTATATTAAATACTTGCTTTTATTTTTGCAATCCATTGTGGCATATTTGAAATAACGACCAAAATCGAGTGAACCCTTTAAGGAGGCCTTAAAGCGGCAAGCACAAAATAAATCATTTAAGTTACGAATTTGTTGCGTTGTTTCGAATATGTTGTTGCAATGGTGTGTAAACTACTTACATGAAAGGACTTTATCCAACTGATTTTTAATTTGTGAATTAATATCAGTGAATACTTTTGTGTTTTTCTAGGGACCGCTTTTTTTTGCATGCTTTTTCGTTGAAATCTTGAGTTTAATTTGAGTTCTAAAGTTGCTTTTTCGTACGTTTTTTTTCGCCAGGGATCTTTTTGTGTTTTCATAAGTGACTATAATTAAGTGTTTAATTTTTAGTCAACCTATTTCAGGAAAGTACATTCATCAAATGTGTGGTAACGTTGTTGTATAAGCTTTGTTGCGTTGTTTAAGCATTGAATTTACTAAATAAAACACGAACGGCGAAATTCCGGAGGAATTTCCCAAGTGAGCTAAAACCAGCAATAAAGTTTATACGGTGTTACCTAACGTTTTTATTTTCGTTCATAAATTATATTACAATAATAATCCTCAATTATTAATTCATTTTTGTTTAATGATAAAATTTTCATAGGTATTGGTTTTGTATAATAGTATTTACCATTTTCAAGTTTTTCAATTATTCCTACAGAGTGTTTCTTATAAAATTCAAGTTCACTTTTCGGCACAGGATTATGAGGTATTATTTCGTAATTCAAAATTTCCCAAAAGTCAGATTCAAAACCATCTTCTTTATAAAATTCCTTTGTTATTTCAATATCTGAATACTCCAAATCAGTAGATTTTCCGTATTCAACAGTTATTCCTCCACCAACATTAATTACAGTATCTTGGGGCATTTCTCTAATAAGGATATATTTTTTAAACTTCCAATTTCCTATTAAATCACTTTTTTTCAATTCTTGTGAATTAATGATAAAAGGAAATATGATTAATAAAGAGAGTATTTTGATTTTCATTTTTAATGTTAGGTAACGTTGTTGTATAAGCTTTGTTGCGTTGTTTAAGCAGTGAATCTACTAAATAAAACACGAACGGAGAAATTCCGGAGGAATTTCCCAAGTGAGCTAAAACCAGCAATAAAGTTTATACGGTGTTGGCAACTGTTTTTTTGTATCTAAAATTTGGATTATATTTTTCATATTTTAAATCAAAGTTTGAAGTTAAAAAATCTATTGTTGGTTCAACGTTTTCGTTCTTTTTGAAATCTAATATTGATTCACGTTTTGTGTGTCTTTCATTCAAAATGTTAATTTCAAAGGTTTGATATATATCTGCTAAATCTGGTTTTGCATCACTAAACCAAGCAAGTTTTTGAGATTTCCTAAATTTCAATACAGCTAATTTCGGTGTTTCAGAAATGTCAATTCGTGTTTTAAAAAACAATTTACTTAAAAAAAATGAACCAATATAAAGATTAGAATTCCTTTTCAGGAATCCTCTTTTCAGAAATGCTATTGATATTAAAAAAGCATAGCAAATAGCACAAATTGAAATAATTAAATAATCTTTCAGACTTAAGTTATACTTTAATAGAAAGAAAATTTTAATTAAAAATGGTGCTCCAAGATATAAAAGGAATGTGATTTTTTGATGATTAGTAAATCTATCTTCTAATATAATTTTTTCCATTCATATAATTTTTCCAAATAGTTGGTAACTCTTTTATTTCAATCGATTGATTATTCCTTATTCTAAAAATTTAACGAGTCTTTTTCTTTGTCATTTTTTCAGGTTATGTTTTATTTTTAATGAAACGAAAGTAAAATGAATATTCTTTTTTCAGTTTTCAGAATTTGAGTGATTAATAGTTGCCAACGTTTATGTATAAGCTTTGTTGCGTGTTTTAAGCAGTGAATTTAGTAAATAAAACACGAACGGCGAAATTCCAGAGGAATTTCCCAAGTGAGCCAAAACCAGTAATAAAGTTTATACGGTGTTGGCAACCGTTTTTTTATTTCAGATTATGGTATTTGTTTTTTAGACATAAAAAAACCTCCGTTATTTCGGAGGTTGTGTTAATATTTTCAGTTTAAATTCTTACCAACTTAAATCTTGCTTTATCATAATTTGATTGTTTTAACGGTGTAAATGTAATTGTTTTATATTGTTATAACGAATATTATGCCATTTTATTATTCATTCCATTTAATAGCCATATTTTCAAAGTTGCACCAAATGGTTCCACTTTCTTGTTGTCGATAATCAATATATGGTTTCATTAATATAAATGTACTGATAAATACTGTCTTAAAAGATTTTTTTATTATTTTTTCTTCTACGTGACCGTTTGCTATAAGTATTGAAAGCTGTTCAAAATAGTTAATTACAGTAACTACCTTTTGTCTGTCTTTCGGATTATCTTTTATGTAGTCCAAGAATTTTTGCACCTTTTTATTCAGGAAGTAACTCTCTTTATCCGCATCAATTTTTGAAATAAATTGTAATGCTTCTGTCATATGAGGTTCATTAAATTTAGAAGACACATCATATGCATATTGGTTCCTTGTTAAAAATAAATTCTCTTGATGAAATTTATATTGCGACTCCAAACTTAATGCGTGATAAATTAAAGCCATTATAGCAACGCTACCAGCGCAATAAGCCATAATGTCTGTGAATGTAAAATCAATATTATACTTGTTCATTAAGTAGAATATTATTACTCCAATAATAGCTATTAAAAAAAGAAAGAGAACTATATATTTTACTTGAAAATTCACTTTTAACTTATTCATTGTATGTTTAATTTTTCGTAAATTAGTATTTGTTTGTTGGATAAAAAACAAAAATAATAAATAAAATTAACTTAATATTTTACTTATTCATTCATTTTCAGAATTTGAGTGAGTAATGGTTGCCAACGTTTTGGTATAAAAATTTTTGCGATTTAAAAATGCGGCAAATTTTCCACCGGAAAATTAGAAGCATTTTTAAAAAAGCAAAAAGCTTTGATTAGTCATAAATTTAAGCAATTTT
>NZ_JAWZSV010000011.1:0-7087 GCF_033875165.1 Polaribacter sp. PL03
ATAAAAAAAATTGCTAAATTAGTGCTTTAACAATGTTCGTTGCTTTTTTTAAGTTTGCTTCTGAATTTCGTTCCGAAATTCCTCGCACACTTAAAACGCAACTATTTTTATACACAAACGTTGTGTAACATTAAAAACTGACACGTATGAATAAAATTCTGATTATAATATTATTTTTAGTGGGGTTTTCTAATTGTCAAAAACCTGAAAAAATTGAAGGTCATTGGCACCTAAAAAGAAATATTGAACAGAATGAAAAATATGTCACATTAGATTTAATTAATATCAATGACTCAATTGCACATATGAGTAAATATTCATTTAATGATACTTATGAAATAAGGCATTACAAAGAAACTAGAAATCTAATAACAGGCGATTGTGGAGGATATTTTGAATATTCTGTTAGTGGAAATAATATTCATTTGAAAAATGTTCAAGATTACGGAGACTATTATGGTTCAAAACATTTGCTAAGTAGAAATCACAAAATTGAAGATTTTTATAACAGTCTTTTACTAGATTTAACTTTAGCAGAAACCAAAAAAATTAAAAATCAAATAAGTTTTGAAGATGAGTACTTTGTGAGAAATCTCGTGGTTGGAAAAAAGAATAAATCTGAAATACAAAATCTAAAATCAAACTATTATATACAAAACTACTCAGAACTTATAAACTTAAATAAAATTGATGAGTGGATTGAAAATATTGAAAACTCAACAAGTGATAAATATCTAGCCTATCTTCGTTTTAGAATTATAGTAGATAAAAATTTTCCTCTGATTTTTCTATCCGAAATTAATGAAAAATTAAAAAACAGAGGTTTTAAAGGTAATTATCTAACTTTCTTAAACTCTAGTGAACTAGAATCTGAAAATCTTTTTAAATACATAAATCTCAATAAAGTTGAATTTGGAAAAAAGGAAAAATTAATTGAATTGATTGAATAATAACGTTACACAACACCGTATAAACTTTATTGCTGGTTATAGCTCACTTGGGAAATTCCTCCGGAATTTCGCCGTTCGTGTTTTATTTACTAAATTCACTGCTTAAAACACGCAACAAAGCTTATACAACAACGTTGTGTGTCATTTAAGCATAGAAACTTCAAATTGAAAGTTTTGAACTAAACAGAAAAAAGGAAATGAAAAATATGATTGAAAAATATGACGGAAAGAAGTATACTCTGAAAGAGTATCTTCCAGTTATTTTTCTATTTATCTTTCTTATTGGATTTGCAATTTATACCGTTGTTAAAAAAGGAGAATTTGAAGATGTCTTTTTAAGTACAACTTTTGACGAAAGTGTTGTGGACATTTTTGAAGAAAAAGGAAATACTTATTTATTACTGACAAATAAAGATAATAGGTATAGAATCGAAGACAGTCGGAATTACGCTTACGAATCTGCTTTTTTATATGATTTTATTAAAGAAAATGACCGAGTGATTAAAAACGAATGTTCTGACACTCTTTTTATAGAACGAAGTTCAAACAAATATCATTTTCTTATTGGAAGTTCATCATACAATCGTGAAGGAAAATCAAAGGAGTTTATTCAAAAGTACTTAAACGAAAGAGCAATAATGAATGAAAGAAATGATTGCAATTGAAAGTAAAACTGAATATAAAAACGAACACACAACACCGTATAAAAATAATTGCGGTTTAGTGCTTAATCAAAGGTCGTTGCGTGTTTGTAACGTCTGATTTTCCTGCGGAAAATCCTCGCATACAAACCCGCAACTATTCTTATACATAAACGTTAGCAAACATTAAAAAATGAAAACAAAAAATATTATCACACAATTTTTGATTTTTTTTACTTTAATTATAAATGCCCAAACAATTTATTTTGAAGATGAAAATAGATCTCTAAATTCAATGTATGTGAATAGTAATGATATGTATTTTACTGAAACTCGTTCTATAGGAAATACACTTTATGAAAATCAAATTTCTAGAATAAGTCTTAGAATTGAAAATCCAATAATAACAACTTTCGTACCTTGGTATATGCCATTTAACTATGAATTTGATAGAGTTCTAGACGAAAACAATATTTATATATCTGAAGAAGGTTCTATTTCCAAAATAGATTTATCATCAAGTTCTCCAGTCAAGATAAAAATATTCGAAAAAGAGAACTTTTTTCCACAGGAATTGGTTATAAATCAAAATATACTATATATAAGCGACCCAAATTCTAGACAAATTTATAAATTAAATCTTTCCGTTCAATCCCCTTCATTAGATGTTGTAGCTCAACTAGTAAATAAAGAAGCTAGAGAAATGATAATACATCGGAATAATTTATATTTTAATGATGGACTATCAAGTAATATTTATAAAATTGATATTACTACAGGTTCTGCTACTCAAACCCCCACAGGAATGGCTGAAACAACTCAAGTTACTAATAATAATGGAAATAGTTTTTCTATAAATGGAAATGATTTGTACTTTATAAGAGATTTTATAATTTATAAAATAAATCTAGAATCAAATTTACCTGTCTCACCAGTTGAAGTTTTAAATGGTTATCATACTAGTTCTATCGTTTGCTATGAAAATAATTTATTTTTCTCTGCTCCTAAAACTGACGGAAATAATAATTCGTTTGGTGTTATTTATAAGCTAGATATTTCTACTATTCTATCAACGAATAATTTGACATTAAAAGATAAAATAGCGATTTACCCAAATCCAACTAATCAATTTATTACATTTAATGGCTTAAACGAAACTACAAATTATTATATTTTTAACTCACTTGGTAAAGAAATTCAAAAAGGAAAAATTCCAAATAAAGGAAAAATTAATCTTGAAAGTTTGGAAAAAGGTATTTATATAATAAAATTTGAAAATGGAAAAACTACTAAATTTATAAAAAAATAAAAAACGATTTGCTAACACCGTATATAATTTATTGCTAACTTCTCGCCTACTTACGAAAGTCCTCGCAGACTTTCTTGGTCGGTAATTATTTACTAAATTAGTTGCTTGAAACACGCAACAAACCATATACAACAACGTTACCAAAAATAGTTCAGATCACTCAACATTCTGAAAAAATAAACAAATAAAACTCTTGAATTTTAAAAATGAAACACTCTCTGAAGATTGGAAAATTCTGAAAGAATTTTGTTTGTTTTTTATAGAATTTAGAAAGTTTAAAAAAATAAAAACTGAGCATTTCGGAATTGAGTAAAATGCGGAATAAAATCTGTGCGGAATTATCTCTAAACCGAAAATTCAGAAAGGCTGAGAATTTATTGAAATAAAATTGTTGTCGGAATTTAGCACGTGAGAAAACACTCAAACGCGAAAAACCAAAATAGCGGAATTAAGCAAAATGTGGAGTAAAAACTGTGCGAAATTATCTTAAAGTGAAAATTTAGAAAGGCTGAGAATTTATTGAAAATCAAAAAAAAATAAAAATTGTTGGCGGAATTTTCACTCGAACGCTGAATTCAGAAAATAATAAGGAAAAGTGGAAAATTAAAAAAACTACTTTTGGTAACACCGTGTATAAAAAATTGCTTATTTTTAGCTTAACCGAAGGCAGTTGCATTTTTACTCACTTCAATTTTCCTGCGGAAAATAGCCGTTCATAAAAATCGCAACTTTCCATAACACAACAACGTTACCACCAATTAAAAAAAAATGAAGAACATAAAACATACTTTATTACTTGTATTAATATTATCAATTTTTACAAGCTGTGATTTTATAAATAATGCGTTTACTTACAAAGACACAACAAAAGGTTTTGTAGAAGCATTAATAAAAGAAGATTACGAAAAAAGTTTGACTTTTATGGCTGTGGAAGAAAAGGCTTTTGAGAATACAAATCTTGACACACTAAAATTAGGTTTAGCTAATTATCAAAAAATAATAGTTAATAACTTTGGAACAGAATTAAATTATAAGTTCATCACTGCTGAAAAAAATTTCTCCACAATAGAAGGAGAAAGTACTGCTCCAAATACAACTAAAGCTCAAATTGAATTTTCAAACGAACAAGAATTTGGAATTATATTTGATGATAGTACTAATAAAATATTGAATATAAAAACTCTTGATATTAAAGAAAAAATTCCAAGTATGATTATGTTTTGGTTATTTGGAATTTTAGCAATTTGTATTCCTATTTTTAATATTTGGATAATTAGAAAAATTAAAAAAAGTAATTTAAAGAAAAAATGGCTGAAATATATTGCAGTAATATTCCTGAATGTTCCTGCAATAACTTACAGTGCAATTAATGGAATTTCTTTTAGTCTATTAAGTTTTCAAATTCTATTCGGAATTAGTTTTTCATATATGGGTTATTTAAACTCTTTTTGGACTTTTGGAATTCCACTTGGCGGAATTTATTGGTTATGGAAACTGAATAAAAAAACAGAAGAGAAAAAGGAAACTGAAACTGAAACTGAAACTGAAATTATAACGGAATAAAAAAAACTGGTGGTAACACCGTATAAACTTTATTGCTGGTTTTGGCTCACTTGGGAAATTCCTGCGGAATTTCGCCGTTCGTGTTTTATTTAGTAAATTCACTGCTTAAACAACGCAACAAAGCTTATACATCAACGTTAGCGGTAATTAGAACGAACATCGTTTTTATATCAAAATTATGATTAAATAACACAAAAAACCAAATGTCGTGTAAATGTCGCCTATAAAACATTACTATTTTTTGGTAAGTTTTACAATTGAAGATAATTTTACTTAAAATTTTAATTTGAATGGATAAACTTAATTTTGGAAAAGAATTAATTAGAATAAGAAAAACTAAAGGGTTAACTCAGGCTGAAGTTGCAGAAAAATGCAACATAACAATACGTACCATTCAAAGAATTGAATCTGGTGCTGTTAAACCAAGAAGTTCTACTATCAAAATTATTTCTGAGTTCTTAGAAATTGATTTTTTTGAAATCTCAAATCAAAATTCAAATTTGAAAAATCATACTATTTTATGGTATTTAAAAGACATCTTTAATTTAAAAACAAATACAATGAAAAAAATCTCAATCTTAACTATTTCAACTCTCATTATTCTTTTTCTTTCTGTTACTGCATTTAATAAAAAAACTGAACACACCCTAGAAATAAATAATCAAAAAGCAAACTTAGAAACTGAACATAAAAGAAAGACACCTCAAAACGAATATGATGTTATTGGAATGTTTGGGGAAATTCATAAAAATTGGGCATTGGTAAAAACAGGAAATCTTTTTGGCTTTATAAATATGAAAGGTGAAATTATTGTTCCTATAGAATATACCGCAATTGGAATGTTTGGAGAAATTCATAAAGAATGGGCAATAGTAAAAAAAGATAATCAGTTCGGTTTTATAGATATGAAAGGCGAAATTATTGTTCCTATAGAATATACCGCAATTGGAATGTTCGGAGAAGTTCGTAAAGAATTGGCATTAGTCAAAAAAGGAAATCAGTTCGGATACATAAATAGGAAAGGCAAAATTATGGTTCCTATAAAATAAAACACCATCGTATGTTTAAAGAAATTGGTGAAGTTTTTACTGTTATAATAAAATAACGAATATAAATTAAAAAACTACCGCTAACACCGTATATAATTTATTGCTGGCTTATTGCCTACTTACGAAAGTCCTCGCGGACTTTCTTGGTCGGTAATTATTTACTAAATTAGTTGCTTGAAACACGCAACAAACCATATACAACAACGTTGTAATTCATTGCTCAGAAAAATCAAAACGCTGAATTGAAACGTGGGAAATATTGAATTTCTTTACTTTTAAATTTAAGAAAACTGAAAATTTGTGGAACACTCTCTCGCTCGTCAAAATTTTTTTAAATTGCGGAATTTAGCAAGTTTGTGAAAATTTTGAATTAAGAAAGTTTGCGGAATTTTTACTCGCACAAATATTGAAACGGAATTCCAAAATTGCGGAATTTTATCGCTTTTTTTTTTAGAAAAAGTGTTTTACATAAAAAATGTCGGAATTTACTCAAATGCTGAAAAGTTGAAAATGGAATTAAAATGTATTTACTCAAATGTTTCACAACAAAATTACAACACCGTATAAAAAAAATTGCTTAAATTTATGCCTTATCAAAGCTTTTTGCTTTTTTAAAAATACTTCTAATTTTCCGGTGGAAAATTTGCCGCATTTTTAAATCGCAAAAATTTTTATACCAAAACGTTACCTGCAATTAGACAAAAACTCAGAGGAAGAAATGAAATATTTAATTCTATTAATAATATTCGGTCTCATTGGATGTAATTTTAAAAAAAAGAAAGATAATTTGAATAAGGAAAAACCTACCTCTGAATTAATCGATATTATTGGAAATAATTCTGATTGTGGAATTTACGAAATACTTAATTCTGAAAGCGAAAACCCTATTGAATGGACAATTAAACCGACTACTTTACAGATAATCCCAAAAGGTGAAGGTCATTATCTTGTAAAGGCATACAGAATAGAAAAAACTGGAATATATAATTCCGCATATATTAATGTAAGCACTCCTGAACGAATTGTTGACTTTGTAATATATAACTTGGAAAAACCTCAATATTCTGATGCTTATGGTTCAATAGATATAGAGGTAATTCCAGCAATAGCATCTGACTGTTTTGGCTCTTATGAAGTATATTATTCAAGATACAATCCTGAATTGTCTGTAAAAGTATTAAAAGAGGGTTTAGAAAAAAGCAAAGAAAAAAATGTGATTGCTGAAGATTTGGGATATATTTTAAGTGATGAAAACAGACATAAAGAAGCATTGAATTATTTTCTATTATCAGAAAAAAATGGAGCTTCATCCGAATTCATAATTGAAGAAATAGAAAATATTTATCGAACTTTAGGAAATATTGAAAAGGCTGAATATTATAAATTAAAATTGGAAAAAATAAAAACTGCAGGTAACACCGTATAAACTTTATTGCTGGTTTTGGCTCACTTAGGAAATTCCTCCGGAATTTCGCCGTTCGTGTTTTATTTACTAAATTCACTGCTTAAACAACGCAACAAAGCTTATACAACAACGTTATATTTCATTGCTCAAAAATCCAAAAATGCGGAATT
>NZ_JAWZSV010000012.1:0-6739 GCF_033875165.1 Polaribacter sp. PL03
CTAACAATTTAAAAACAAAACTAGTTCAAAATATTTTTTGCCTTCTAAACGACTAAAAAAAAAGTTTGAACGGTATAAATTAACCTAAAAAAAGGTCAACCTATATCAGTATAATACAAAACCGCGAACTGAATGAAAAAATGGATATTAATAATAGTCGGAATTGTTCTAATTGGAATTGTTGGAATCGGAATAAAAATTAACTCGGATTTTGACAAAGTTGCGGAAGCGTTTCATTCTGAACATTCTCTAAAAGACGCCAGTTTCGTTCTTATCTCGAAATCTATTTCACCGAATAAAAAACACAAATATTACGAATATCAATTTGACAACGGCGGATTTGGATACTCAAGAGTTTTTTGGTCAGTTATCGAAAATAAAGAAAACAAATCTGACCTTGAAAACGGACTCATTCCAGATGGATTTAAAATAGTTGGTTGGACAAATGAAAACGAACTGATTTTAAAAAAATGGGAACCTTATTACGAAATAAATAAAACCGAATTGAAAAACGGAATTAAATTGAACGGAGTGAAAATCACACTAACTGAATAAAAAAACGTTGCCTAACACCGTATAAAAATAATTGCGGTTTTAATGCTTAATCAAAGGTCGTTGCGTGTTTGTAACGTCTGATTTTCCTACGGAAAATCCTCGCATACAAACCCGCAACTATTCTTATACATAAACGTTACAGCACATATGAGAAAAACCATCCGTAAAGACATAATTCCACTTCTGATTTCAGTAATTATTCTAATAATTTCAATCGGAATTACATTGTTTACGGAATACGTTTTGAATTTTAAGCATTACGTGGGAATTGGACTCGTCGGAATTTCATTATTTCTGTACTTTAAAAACAAAAAATTATATGTTTATATATTCGGACTGACTTTAATTGTCGGAATTATAAATCTAATAGACATTTATTACTCAAACATATCTTTCGGAATTGGACCAATTAAATTCAACCCAATATTTATGACTTTATTCATTATTTTCTTGACTTTGAATAAGGAAATGTTGAATAAATTATTTCCTGAAAAGAAACTGAATAAAAATGACTTGGTGGAAAAAAATGCGGAAAACGGAAATCTGATTAAAAATTATGAAGTAAAATTTCAATCAAAAACAGAATCGGAATTGAAAAGTATTGCGGATGAAAAAAGCGGATATGTGAACGAGGCGAAAATTGCTTCGAAAAACGTTTTGAAAAATAAATACGTGCTGTAACACCGTATAAAATTAATTGCTGGCAAATCGCTTACTTACGAAAGTCCAAACGGACTTTCTTGGTTCGTGTTTTATTTACTAAATTTACTGCTTAAAACACGCAACTAACCTTATACAAAAACGTTGCAAAACATTAAAAACAAGAACGGAATAATTCTTAATAATTAAAAAATAAAATTAAAAATGAAATATAGATATATTTTTATTTTTGTAATAACTATTAGTAGCTCATGTTTTAGTCAAATAAGTATTTATGACGCCATAAAAACAGGAAATGAGATTTCTAAAAATGAAAAAAACTTTAATGAATTACCTCCAAAATTAATTCAAACTTTTGGAATTGAAACTTCTTTACCTCAAAGAATATACTATCAATTTGAAAATGGTGAAACTATATTAACTAGCAGATTATCTTTTGCGTCTTTCTATTCTATTAATTATCCCCTTTTTAAAAAACTAACCTTTGGAATAATAAGTGGAATACAGCATCAAAGTCAAGGAAGTTTAACCGGATTAAAAATCGGAGGATTACTTCGATATTATTTTAAGAATTATGAGTCTGCAAATTTTTATTTTATGACTGCTAAAAGTATAGGAATATTTGGAAAAATAGAAAATTCATCAGGTTACGGAAACGCTCGATTTGGTTTAGAATTTCCTATTAAAAAAGATGATGACCTACATCTAAACTTCAATATTTTTTGGGATAACGATTCTTATAAGTTGAAAAAATCCTTATTAAAAAATGAAAAACCTAGAGATATTACTTACCATGAGGCATATGGTATAGGAATTGGAATACAGTTTTAATAATTTAAGCAAATGGCTGAAAAAAAAAAACGTTTTACAACACCGTGTAAAAAATATTGCTATATTTAGCATAAACTAAAACTTGTCGCTTTTTTTGCCAACTTCTGAATTTCTGCCGAAATTCCTCGTTCACAAAAACGCAACATTCCTTACACATACACGTTGTAATTCATTGCTCAGAAAAATCAAAACGCTGAATTGAAACGTGGGAAATATTGAATTTCTTTACTTTTAAATTTAAGAAAACTGAAAATTTGTGGAACACTCTCTCGCTCGTCAAAATTTTTCAAAATTGCGGAATTTAGCAAGTTTGTGAAAATTCTGAATTAATAAAGTTTGCGGAATTTTTACTCGCACAAATATTGAAATGGAATTCCAAAATTGCGGAATTGAAAAACTTTGAATTTACTCAAACACAAAACCAAATTTGCGGAATTTTTTCGCTTTTTTTTTTAGAAAAAGTGTTTTACCTAAAAAATGTCGGAATTTACTCAAATGCTGAAAAGTTGAAAATGGAATTAAAATGTATTTACTCAAATGTTTCACAACAAAATTACAACACCGTATAAAAAAAATTGCTTAAATTTATGCCTTATCAAAGCTTTTTGCTTTTTTAAAAATACTTCTAATTTTCCGGTGGAAAATTTGCCGCATTTTTAAATCGCAAAAATTTTTATACCAAAACGTTGCCAATAATGCGAAAGCAAGTTTGCGGAATTTTGATTTTGAAAAACATTAAACAAAATTAAAAATTAATAAATAATAGAAATAAAATGAAAAAAAATATTATAGTTGCTGGAATAGTTGGAGTTATGATTCAATGTTTTGGGCTTGGATTTATGCTCTATGGAGTTAATAACAATGAAAAATACACTTGGATTGGTTATGGAATGATGTCTTTTGGAATGATGATAGTTATAATTGGACTTATCATTGTAGGTATGCAAAAATTAAAAAATGAGAAATCCATAAAATAAAAATGACTTAAATTAATTTGTGTTCGGAATTTGATAAAAAAATTATTGTAAAATTGCGTCTGACTCACAGTCAACTGGAAAAATTTAATCTGAATTTGAACAAGTTTGTGGTATTTAAAACTGACGAATTCACACAAACTGAAAAAATAAATTACGAAAATTTAATTAAGCGGAAAATTACGGAAAGAAAAAAAGCACTATTGGCAACAACGTATAAAAAAAATTGCTAAACTAATGCTTAATTAAAGGCAGTTGCATTTTTGCCAACTTCTGAATTTCCTTCGGAAATTCCTCGCTGACAAAAACGCAACTTTTCTTATACACAAACGTTAGCGAACATTAATCGCGGTACTGAAAAAGATAAAAAACTACCCGCAATTAGATTAAAAGTGAGAGGTAAAACTTTTAAACACCACTTTTAATAAGGGTTTACAAACTGTATATCGGATTGAGCGCATTACTAAATAATTATAAATATATCGGATTTAACTCGCGCATAAATAATAATACAAATCGGATTTAATAAGCAGACAAAACTGTTGTAGCGTATTTTGCTTTAACATTTTTAATAAGCGTTTAAAACAACTGTATATCTGATTGAGCGCGTTACTAAATAACTATAAATATAGCGGACTTAACTCAAGCATAAATAATAATACAAATCGGATTTAATAAATAGATAAAATTGTTGGAAAGGATTTCCTTTGTTAATAAATAGTATTACAAATCGGATTTACTAAATATCATAAAACTATGATACCTATTAATTTTTATTTAAGATAAATACGTTAAAAAAAAGAAATGTAACGTTCGCTAACAATATGTATAAAAAATGCTTATTTTAGGCTTAACCAATGTAAAGGATTGTTTACTAACTTCTGATTTTCCCTACGGAAAATCTTCGCTGTTAAAACCGCACATTCTATACATTTAACGTTAGCTGTAATTAATCACTCAAACCTGAAAAATAAATTATAATGAGAAATTTTATATGGAATAGAGATCCACAAGAAGCAATGGACAATCCATATGAATATGAAGCTCAAGAACAATTTAGGAATGAATCTGAAAAATTAATCAAAGAATTAAGAAAATATTTAATAACTGAATATTCCTTTAAACTTAATGAAAAGACTTCTGAAAAAGCAATTTATATGTTAGCTATAAATGCTTTAGATTCTGCTTTTGAAATTGTACAATCTTTGAAAAGTCAATCACATAGGGTTACTGCCCATTTATTAAGAACAATTGACGAATCTATTGACCTCGGAGTATTTTTTAATAGTAAATCTGAAAAATCAAAAAGGAAAGTTGAAAAGTGGTTTAATAACGAAATGATTCCTCACAGAGAATATCGAGATTATATTAAAAGTAAAGAAGGTGTAGAAAAGTTTGAACAAGAGCGAAAAAAATATATTGATATTTCAAAATTCTCACATAACTCATACAAAACTCTTCTTTACAGTTATGTTCAAAGAAGTGATGAAACAATTGTTCACGGAAACACATATGAAAGTGGAATTTTAATACCTATTCAAACTATTGCAATGTATCACGCTATTTCAGGTTTTTATTTTAAGAAAATAGCTTTTAAAATGGTCGAATTTGAATTTATTGAATTAGAAAAAATGTTAAAAATTATGTTAGATTCACAAGAAGAGAATACTATAGAAAGAAAATTTGAAATGAGAAAAAAACTACAGCTAACACCGTGTAAAAAAAATTGCTAAATTAGTGCTTAATTAAAAGCAGTTGCTTTTTTGCAAACAACAATTTTCCTGCGGAAAATAGCCGTTCACAAAAATCGCAACTTTCATTACACAACAACGTTAGCCACAAGCAAAAAAAAATGACTGCATCAAATTTAAAAGGTAGCTTATTAGAATATACAGTTAGAAGAATTCTTCTTAATTGTGGATTTACGAAAGTGAAACCAGATGGACTTCTAATTTATAAAAGAGGAGGTTTAACAATGATTAATGGGAAAGGTGCTGCTCACGATGCTGATGTACTAATGAATCCGCCAATTCAAATGCCTTTTTCTTATCCATATCGTTTAAATTTTGAATGCAAAGCATATAATAAAAAAGTTGGATTAACAATTATTAGAAATGCACTTGGTTTAAGATATGATATTAATGAATTTGAGATTGTAACTCGAAAACACTTAAAAGAAAGACAAAATAATAAAAGAAGTCCATTAGCAATCGATAATAGACAAAGATTTAATTATCAAGTTGGAGTAGCTTCGGTAGAAGACTTTACAAAACCAGCTTTTGAATTTGCAGCTAATAATAAAATTCCTTTGATTTCATTACGTTGGTTTTTACCAGCAGCTATTTGTGATAGTTTCCATCAAATCACACCAACTTATTTACAACGATATACAGAACAACAACTCAATGATTTGTACGAGTTTTTAAAAGGAAATGATAACGAAAATGCAACATCTTTTTTAACAGAAACTGACTCTATATTTAAAAACATTTACGACTCTATAATTGAATTTGAAAATAGAGTTTTGATTGGACTATTGGAAAGTGGAGATTTGCTATTCTTGATTTCTAATAACGATAATGGAGTGGATTATATTTCAAATAGAAATTCAGTTATGACAGCTCGATTTCATTATCATAGAAGAACATTAGATTTTTGGAAATTAAATGTAAATCAACAAGTTGAATTTGGGTTTTATTTACCTTCAAGAATAATTGAAATGTGGAAAGAACAGAGTTTTGACAGTCAAGCAGCTATTAATTTAAAAGCTGAATTATTTTCAAGAGTATTTGTATTTGTAAAAAACCAAGAATTGCCTTTCAAAATATTAAAAATTGACAGTCGTTGGTTAAATGATATTAATCAGAATGAATAAAAGCCAGTGGCTAACACCGTATATAATTTATTGCTGGCTTCTCGCCTACTTACGAAAGTCCTCGCGGACTTTCGTGGTCGGTAATTATTTACTAAATTAGTTGCTCGAAACACGCAACAAATCATATACAACAACGTTCTACGCAATTTGAGACAAACATTGTGCTGAAATGAAAATTAAGTAAAAATATAAAACTATGGAAACAACATTGATTATCGGATTTGTGATTTTAACCATTATATTATGGTTTTGGGCAATTATGGACATTACAAGGTCGAGATTTAAAAACCGAAATATGAATACAATATGGCTATTAGCTGTTTTGTTTTTTCCAGTTTTAGGCTCAATCTTTTATTTTCAATTGAGAAAAAAGTTTGTAACCAAGGAAAAAAGAAAATTCCAACCGAATTTTAACAGAGCGGAATTAAAAACGACTGAATAATATATTCCAAATCGGAACAGAATGCTGAATTTACTCTTGCTGAATTATTACTCAAGCGGAATTTATAAATGTTGCGCAAAACTGAACTAAAAAACAGAATTTATCCTTGCGGAATTTAGCAGATTTACGGAATTGAAAAACTGAAATAAAAATAAGCGGAATAAAAAACTGCGTAGAACACCGTATAAAAATAATTGCGGCTTAGTGCTTAATCAAAGGTCGTTGCGTGTTTGTAACGTCTGATTTTCCTTCGGAAAATCCTCGCATACAAACCCGCAACTATTCTTATACAACAACGTTATATTTCATTGCTCAAAAATCCAAAAATGCGGAATTGAAACTCTGAAAAACAAAAAAACTGAATATTTGTGGAACACTCTCTCGCTCGTTAGATTTTTTAAA
>NZ_JAWZSV010000013.1:0-6665 GCF_033875165.1 Polaribacter sp. PL03
GCTTTTTGCTTTTTTAAAAATGCTTCTAATTTTCCGGTGGAAAATTTGCCGCATTTTTAAATCGCAAAAATTTTTATACCAAAACGTTGTAAAAAACTGGTTGATTTCATAATTAAAAAGCAACAGTTCTTTTAAAACAGCATTTTACTTTTAAATGAAAAACTAAAAATACCTAGAAAATTATTTGAATAATTCTAATTTCTAATAAAGCAAAACTAAATTAAAATCTTTGTGGAAATTCTAATAAAATGAAAATTATAGAAAGTTGAAAAATTTCGATTTTATTATATAATCAAATATTAAAACCCAAAATGAAAATTTAAAATCTTTGCGGAATTTCTAGTAAAATGAAAATTACAATAAGCTGAAAAACTTAGAGTTTAAAAAAACTGAAATGAAAATTTAAATCTTTGTGGAGTATCAAATAAATGAAAAAATTTAGAAAGCTGAAAAATTGAACTTTAAAAATTAATTAAACGTTGAAAAAAGAGAAATGAAAAACCTGAATCAATAATTTAAGATTAGAAAATTCTATAAAACTCATTTTTTACGATTTGAATTTTTATCGAAACTTTAAAAAAAATATTGTAAATTTCATCAAAATATAGAACTAGTAATTAAGATACAGAATTTAATACGCATTTTACAACACCGTGTATAAAAAATTGCTAGTTTTAGCTTTAGTAAAGGTTGTTGCTTTTTTTGCTCACTCCTATTTTCCTTCGGAAAATAGCCGCTCACTTAAAACGCAACTTTCCATAACACAACAACGTTGTAAGCAATTTGAAAAACCACTCGAACTAAAAGAAAATATTTGAAATTGAAAGAAAAAAAAAGGAAAAAATAAATGGCAATTTTCAATTTTAATTATGTTAATTATTACTGGAATTTGTTTTGGCGTTTGGAACAGTTTGGTTGAGAAAAATGAATTGAAGAATTCAAAAACAGCAATCGGAACTATTATTTAAATTGAAGAACGATTTCAGAGAGGAATATTTATAAAATATGAATTTAAAGTAAATGAAAAAAAATATACTGAAAATCAAAAATTAACTGTAAAAAAGGAAACTATAAAAAACGGAGATAAATTTAAAGTTAATTATTCAGAAAAAAAACCTGAACACAATGAACATATTTTCGAGAAACGAATTGCTGAACATAAATGAAAAAACTAATAATAATTACGATTATATCCTTGACTTTATTCTCTTGTCAACAAATGACTTCATTGCATTCTGACAAAACTCTGACCAAAAAAATAGAAACCAAATTTAAGTCGAAATCAGAAACAATCGACTTAACTAAACTCAACAGTTTTGAATGGAAAGAATTATTAATTCTTGGACCATATTCTATGATTGATAATGTCGAAAAAAAGCTGAATTTAGATTTAGAAAATATTAAAGTAAATGGAATTGAATATATCGATTCTGTAAACCTCCTTGTTTTTATAAAAGATGGAAAATCTATTAAAATTTCAGAAGTTTCGAGAGAAATTGGAGACTTTGTAGATTTAGGAAAGATTATTGAAAAAAGGAACGCAAAATTTATAAAAACAGAAAACGGAAAAAATAAATTAGCTGAATAAAAAACTGCTTACAACACCGTATAAACTTTATTACTGGTTTTGGCTCACTTTGGAAATTCCTCCGGAATTTCGCCGTTCGTACTTTATTTACTAAATTCACTGCTTAAACAACGCAACAAAGCTTATACAACAACGTTGTGCTTAATCTGAAAAAAAATACAGTTAAAATATAAATGAACGAAAATAAAAAAAGCATTGATGAAATAATATCTGCTCTATACCTTGCAAAAACAGACAATAGAGAAAAGATGCTATCCGATTTAATATTAACTGTAATGTATAATATTGATAGTAAAGTCAATTTAAAAGATTTGAATTCTCATATTGATGAAATATTTCACTTAAAACCTATTGAGTATGAATTGCAAGAGTGCCTTGATAACTTAGTCGAGAATAAAAAAATTTCATGTAAAAATGAACATTATAGATTATTAGATGTTTCAACAGAATATATCCATAAAACACAACTTCAATTAGTTTCTACTAATAAGAAAAGGTATAATTCTTTTAAAGAAATAATTATTACACTATCGGTTGAAATAAAATTTGAAGAAACAGATATCACTTTACTTTGGAATGTTTTCAATGAATATCTTTTGGAGTGTTTCATGACTTTTGGAAAAAAAGCAATTAATATTTTTCTACCTTATAAAAATGATTTCTTAGGTGATGATTCTGCTTTACTTGAAAAATTCACTTCAAAGTTTGAAAATACAGATTTAATTAAGGTATTTAAAAAATTAACATTAGAATATCCAAATCTTTTAAATGATGCAGAATTAAGGCACCTAACAAGCTTAGCTACTCGTGCCGAAAAGTTCTATTCTTTAGGTGTACTTAAAGAAGAATATGAACAAATAAAAAATCTTCAAATCAAAGATTTAACAGTAGTACTTGATACAAATATATTGTACTCTATTTTAGAATTACGAAAACACCCTGAAGACACCGCTATCAATGAAATAATAAGAATTGCAAGAGAAAAACAAATTGATTTAAGACTTGTATTCCTGCCTAAAACCAATACGGAATTACAAAAGGCACGTAATTATTTAGAAAAAATAATACCAAAGGAAAATTTCAAAATATCGCATATAAAAGCCCTAATAGAATCAGATAAATTAGATTCATTTGCTAAAAAATATTATTTAAATAAATTAGATGATAGTGAAACACCTCACCCAAGTCAGAAAGTAAGATATGCAAGTGATGTGCTTAAAAACATGGAAATAATTATTTATAATAATGTTTTCAAAGAACTGGATGACAATAAAGAGCTTTTAAATGAATCTTTAATTGAGTACAAAGACTATGAGCGTTATTTCAATAATAAAAGTGATTTAAATGGATGGAAATTTAAGCTAAATAAAGATATTAATAAAATCGAACATGATGTCTTTTTAAGAGAAAGTATTAAAATTCTGAAATCAAAATTTAGTAATGAGAATGAAATGAAATTTGTGTGTTTAACTTTAGATAGAAGTTTAATTGGTTTTGACCAACATACAATTAAAACAAAATCTGAAAATGATAAAGAAGTTATAAACCCTAACTTTGTTCTACCTTCATTATTTATTAAAAAAATAAGACCTTTTATTCCAATAATTACGAATAATTATAGAAAAGCATTTATAACATCTCTTACAGTACCAGATTACGAAAAAGAAGACTTTGAAGAATCCTTGGTAGTACAAAAATCAATGTCATTTTTCAAGAAATTAGGAATAGATGATGAAGAAATAATTATAAACTGTATTAAAAGAGAATTATTCTTAAATGATTTTCTACAACATGAAAAAGACAATACAGTAGAATTATTTATAAAATCAGAGATTGCAATAGAACTAGATCAAATAAAGGATGAAAAAGAATCTTTAGCTCAAAAAATTAAAGATATTGATATTGAAAATACTGAAAAAATAATCACGTTAAATCATGAAAAAAATGAGATTGTTAAAGAAAAAATAAATATAGTATCAAAAAAAGATAATGACATTGAAAAATTAGAGAAAAACCTTAGTGAAAAGGAAAAAACTATCGAAAACTTAAATGAAAGAATTGAAAAAATAGAAAAAGAACAACAACGAGTTAATTCTGAAAATGAAGAAAAAATAAGAAAACAGAAATTTACAGATACAATTAAAACGTGGGAATCTGAAAAAAATGATTTTGTAAAAGAACAATGGATGTTCAGAAAAAAAGAATATGCAAAAGCATTAATCTATTCAATTATTGTATTTCTATTTTTATTGCTTGTAATTGCTGTCGGTTTAATATTAAAAGTTAATAAAGCAATCGTTTCATCAATTGTAAGCTACGGGATAAATGAATGGTTTATTTGGGGTGGTTTAATATTTTTAATAGCAATTGCATTATTCGCAAGGAGTTTTATATTTGATAAAACAAAAGTGAAAAATGGATGGATTTGGTTAATTACTAAATTCAATAAAAAAAATGAAACTGAATTAAAAGCTATAAAAGAGAAGGAGTTTATTGAGGTGTTTCTGAGCAAAAACAAAAAACCTATTTACAGCGGAGATAAAGACTAAGCACAACACCGTATAAAATTAATTGCTGGTTTTAGCCTATTTACGAAAGTTCTCGCAGGCTTTAAATTTGTGTTTTATTTACTGATTTTAGTACTTAAAACACGCAACTAATCTTATACATAAACGTTGTAAAAAACTTGCTGAAAGTATAATTTAAGAACAACAGATATTTAAAAATACATTTAGCTTTAAAGTCTGAAAACTCAAAAAAGCGAAATAAAACGTTTGAAAAATTAGGTTTTTGGAACACTCTCTCGCGAATCAAATTTTTGAAAAAAATAGAAGGTTTTTAGAAAGGAAAAATAGTCCTTTTCGTTCAGAGTTTTAAAACGCAAAAAAAAGGAAAAAGTTTGCGGAATTTAGCTTGTTTGAAAATATCTAAAAACTTGAAACTTCATTACTGTTTGAAACTAAAATCGCTGAATTGACAAAGTGTTATCTAAAAGTCGGAGAAATTCGTTTTTAAAGACAAATTAAGAAAGGCTGAGAGATTTCTAAGAGTAAAAAAAAGGTTTACTCATCTTCTGAATTAAAAGTCTGAGAAAACGTTGAAAATCCAAAATTGCGGAATTTCCTCAGAAACTCAAAAAAGAAAAAAAAGAAGTAGGAATTTTATAACTTGTAAAGTGGAAATTAAACACGCATTTTACAACACCTTGTATAAAAAATTGCTAAATTTGGCTTAATCAAAGGTTGTTGCATTTTTGTCAACTCCTATTTTCCTGCGGAAAATAGCCGTCGACTTAAAACGCAACTTTCCATACAAAACAACGTTGTAGGTAATTTAACCGAAATATACGGAACAACAATAATGTAGAAAAATCATAAAAAAAACTACTTAATAAAAAATGAAAGACTCATTTAAACTAATTCAACAATCAATTGAAATTTCTTCGGAAAATCTTATTGGGTTTAAAAAAAAAGAAGAGTTTGAAAAAACTTTATTTCATTTAAAAAGCTTAATTCTGAGTTCAAAAATGCTATTGGAAAATAAGTTCTTTACTCAATCTTTATTCCTAACAATAACGGCAATAGAAGAGATTGCGAAAATTGAAGTTTGTGTGACCAGAGGATTTGAAAATCGTGAATTAAGTAAAAGATCAAAAGACCCTCTATTTAATCATAAATCAAAACATTTTATGTCTGCAAATCCTGTGATGTTAGTTGGAGATCGATTACATAAAAGTATTGGTGAAAATAGAGTTAATCAAATATTTAAGGAACTTCAAGATGGTGAATTCGTTCAGATTCGAGAAAACTGTTTATACTTTCAAAGAAATAATAATTCATTATTACTACCAGATGAAATTATAGATGTCAAATTAGCTTTTGAAATGCTTTTGATTTCAATAGAAATGGTAGATGATAAATTTTGGGGATTAACTGCTGTAGCTTCCGTAATTTCAGATGAGTTAAATGATATCTATATTAACATTGAAAAAGATATGAATAAAAACTACCTACAACACCGTATATAATTTATTGCTGGCTTCTCGCCTACTTACGAAAGTCCTCTCGGACTTTCTTGGTCGGTAATTATTTACTAAATTAGTTGCTTGAAACACGCAACAAACCATATACAAAAACGTTGTGGTGCATTACAACATTGAATCCAAGAAACCTGAATTAATCACTCGAAAATTAAAAACTAAATGAATTTCTCAAAACATTGTGATTTATGTGAAAATGAAATAACATCTCTTGAGAAAGGATTGACTTGTAAATTAACTAACAAAAAGCCTGAATTTAAGAATACTTGTCCAGAAATTAAACTTGATAATAAATTTGTGAAAAAATTAGAAATTGCTAATTTGGAACTCGAAACAATAAAAAAAAAGAAAAACACAATTCTATTTTCTTTTTTCTTTTTAATAATAGTTGGATTTTTATTAATTTATAAAAGTAGTGCTTTTGCTAAAATGATGCTCAGTCCTATTTACTTTTGGTATTACAAAGTTGGACTAATTAGTGTCGGAGTTTCAAACATAATAGTTGCTTGCTTTAAACTAAGAGCATTTAAGGGGGAATTTGGAACTGCAAGACATAAGAAAAATAATATAGAAGAAGTATTAGAAAAATACGGAATTTGTTACGAATTGAAACTTGATTTTAAAGAAAAAATACACGGAATTCAAGAAGTAATTGTAAAAATGAATTTCAAAAATTGGAAAAAGAAACAAACCGAAACAACATATAAAATTAGCTGACAAAAAAATCTATTTAGGAAAACAAAAAAGCTGAATAATATATAAAGAATTGAAGGGAAAAATAAAAAACGACACCACAACACCGTATAAACTTTATTGCTGGTTTTAGCTCACTTGGGAAATTCCTCCGGAATTTCGCCGTTCGTGTTTTATTTACTAAATTCACTGCTTAAACAACGCAACAAAGCTTATACAAAAACGTTGTAATTCATTGCTCAGAAAAATCCAAACGCTGAATTGAAACGTGGGAAATATTGAATTTCTTTACTTTTAAATTTAAGAAAACTGAAAATTTGTGGAACACTCTCTCGCTCGTCAAAA
>NZ_JAWZSV010000014.1:0-6498 GCF_033875165.1 Polaribacter sp. PL03
GAACTAACAATTTAAAAACAAAACTAGTTCAAAATATTTTTTGCCTTCTAAACGACTAAAAAAAAAGTTTGAACGGTATAAATTAACCTAAAAAAAGGTCAACCTATATCAGTATAATACATACAAAATGAACAGAGGAATAATTTTAATAATAACACTTATCTTTTTCACATCTTGCAAAGAGGAAAAGCAAATTAATGTAGATAAATTAGGAGAAATAATTAAAGTTGAAAAGAGAGATTCCTTATCAATTTCAATCAATATGCCAGCAAATTCATTTACAGTTTTAAATGTTTGGCTAAAACCTTATGACGAATTTTATTTAGAGTTTAAAAATAGAAGTGAAAATGATAGTATTCTTGTAAAAAAACTTCCTCTACTTTATGATAATTATCAAATGAATTTTGGATTTTTTAGTTATAATAAAAATAATGATTTTATTATGACCAATAGACACTTCATAGCAAATCAAGTTTATCCAGATATTGAACTTAAATTAGATTCAACCATTTTAGAATACATAAAAAAACAGCCAAATAATATTTTAACGGATAGTATCTATAATAGCTACCAAAATTTAGGTATAAAATATTTTAAAAATAAAAACCTAAAAACTTCTGAACTTGAAAAAGAACTAGACAGTTTAAATACATTTTTTAAAAATTTATCGAGTAATCAAAAGGTTAATTCTCTAATTAATGAAATGCTTTATTTAGACAAAATTCAAAATATAAAGCCTAAAGACGAAAGAATCAAGAAGTTTCTGGAAAAGAGTAAAGAAATTTTAACTGGCAGTGCGCAATCTGCACTTTTGTTCAATTATTTTAAAAATAATGCGGAAATCCTTAATTATAATGAATTGAACACAAACAAATACACTAAAACTTATATAGAATTATTAGCAATTGGTGCATATCGATTTTTAAAATTTGTAGATAATAAAGGAGACACAAGATATAACCAAGCCGTAAGTTGGTTAAAAACAACAGATTTTTATAAGCGAGACTCAACTTATATTAAGAAACAAATTACACCTTTAAGTAATGAAAATTTCAAGAAATATTTGAGTAAGTTGACATTGTTAGATATAGATGGAAAACAAATATCAATTTCCAAAATCATAAGCCAAAACAAAACTCAATACTATTTAATTGACTTTTGGGCAACTTGGTGTGCGCCATGTATCCAAGGTGTGAAAACGATGAATAAAATGAACATTCCTAAAAATGTAAAAGTCATAAGCTTTAGTATCGATAAAGAAAAAGACACAGAAAAATGGAAATTAAAGACCAAAGAACTAAAACAAGAGCTTACATACTGGTTTAATGAACAAAAACCAGAAAATAAAGGATTTACTGAATTTATTGAGATACAATCTATTCCTCGATATGTTTTAATCGACAAAAATATGAATCTGATTGACCAAGCATTTTATCATCCACAAGAGCCTCAATTTTTATCTAAATTAAAAGATATAAAAAGCAATAAATATTGGTAGAAAAAAAACGTTTTACAACACCGTATATAATTTATTGCTGGCTTCTCGCTTACTTACGAAAGTCCTCTCGGACTTTCTTGGTTGGTAATTATTTACTAAATTAGTTGCTTGAAACACGCAACAAACCATATACAACAACGTTGTAATTCATTGTTCAGAAAAATTGAAACGCTGAAAAAAAGCGAATTGAAAAACTGAATTTAGACGAATAAATTTTAAATCACTCAAATTCTGAATTGAATTTTTTTGTGGAATTCACTCAAATGCTGAAATGTTGAAAACGGAATTTTGTGGAACACTCTCTCGCGAATTACAAATCAAACGGAATTGAAAATCTTTGCGGAATTAAAACGTTGGAATTTGCTCAAAAACAAAATCAAAAATGCGGAATTTTGTCCGCGATTTTTTTTTTAGAAAAAGTGTTTTAAAGTTAAAATGTGTGAAATCACTCAAATGCTGAAAAGTTGAAAATGGAATTAAAATGTATTTACTCAAATGTTTCACAACAAAATTACAACACCGTATAAAAAAAATTGCTTAATTTTATGCCTTATCAAAGCTTTTTGCTTTTTTAAAAATACTTCTAATTTTCCGGTGGAAAATTTGCCGCATTTTTAAATCGCAAAAATTTTTATACCAAAACGTTGCCATTCATTGGCGGAACGAACTCTGATTCAAAAAATCGGAACATTAAAAAACTAATTTTATTATGAAAAATCAAACCAAATGGAAAATTTCAACTTTAATTAGTTTAATCTGCTTGATAATTCCTTTTTCAATATATAGTTTATGGATTTATGTTTTTAATTTAGGAACAACACAAGCCGAAAGAGTTTCTGTTTTTAAGGATTATTTCCCAGATTTTCTAGATGGAAGATGGAGCACAACAATTTTTAGTATAATTTTTAGTATTTCAGCAGTAATTTTAAGTAGTATTAATCTTAAGCATTTAAAAAAAATATGGAAATTAATAAACATTATAATTCTAATATTGAGCGGCATATTATTGTTTCTAAATCTATTTTCAATGATGTAATCTTTATATTATGATTGAATTTAATTAAGTTAAAACCTGAATAATTAATTATTCGGAATTGAAAAGGTTTGTGAAAACCGAACTACACTATGAATTTAGCAAGTTGCGGAATTACTCACTCAATCGGAATTGAAAAAGTTTGCGGAATAAGTAACTAAACGAATTTACTCAAATACTGAAAAAACAGAAAACGGAATTAAGCCCAATAATTAAAAACCTGAATAAAAACAACGAAATGGCAACACCGTATATAATTTATTGCTGGCTTCTCGCCTACTTACGAAAGTCCTCGCGGACTTTCTTGGTCGGTAATTATTTACTAAATTAGTTGCTTGAAACACGCAACAAACCATATACAACAACGTTGTGTGTAATTAAACCCGAAACTACCGATAAGTGGAAAAATTCATTAAAATAATCCGAAATCCTTACGAAGAACCTTATCATATAAACCTGATATTTAAAGCGTCGAATGGAGAAAGTTGTGGGCAACTTGAGATTTATGATAATGCTGAAAAACTTGAAAAATTAGCAGATGTTTTAGAGTCTTTTCCTTTCAAAGAAACAAAAACATTTCTTTGGGAATTAGGTTCTGAAAAAGTAAAAGACAATTTTGCTTTTTATTTCAAATGTGAATTTTCTTTAATTAAACATTCGAGCGAATGTGTTGTCGGAATTAGATTAAACAATAACGAAAATGGAATTGAAAAATCTATTTCTGAATTTTACATTAATTGCTATCCTGCTGAATTAAATAAATTAGGCGAATTATTTCGTGAGTTTTCAAAATTGGAAAAGGAAACTCTGACGTGGAATGGTTTAAATGGAAAAGTGGAATAGAAATTTACACAAAACCGACAATAATTAAAAAAACAAATGACAAATAAGTTAAAAATAAAGGAATTAGAAAGAAGAATTGACGAAGTTTTATATTACGTTTGGGATCCTATCGGAGTGTCTGAAGAACCTTGCGCAAGAGGTGAATATAGTTCATACACAATGACAATTCTTAAATACGTTCTAAACGAGGATTTGGAAAAAATTACAAATCAATTGAAAAATATTGAAATAGATTCTATGGGATTAACTTCAAATAGTGAGCAAAATCTAATTGTAGCGAAGCTATTGTTGGAATATAAAAATGCTATTGAAGAAGGATTAAAATAACTACACACAACACCGTATAAACTTTATTGCTGGTTTTGGCTCACTTGGGAAATTCCTGCGGAATTTCGCCGTTCGTGTTTTATTTAGTAAATTCACTGCTTAAACATCGCAACAAAGCTTATACAACAACGTTGTAAGCAATTTGAGAAAAACCTCGTTACTCAACCAAAAACATAGTTCACTCATTATGATTTTTATAAAAGAAATAACTGGATTATTTTTGAGAAACTAAATAACTAAAATGAAATTTTTAATTACAATATCACTTCTTATCTTTTCCCTTCTGACTTTCGGACAAGAAAAAACAACTTTTGAATTTGATGATGAGAAAAGGTTAAATATTGAATTGAAAGAAAAAATTCAAAAAATCATAATTGAAAAGGAAAACATAAAAAACAATAATTCCGAAAATTATATCTATGATTTTGATAAAAATGGAATCCCACTAAAAATAGTTAAGAATGGATTAGGAGTTGATGTTATCAATAGAACTTTGAGAGACGAAGGAATCCACTACGATTTTAAAAATGGAAAACTTGTTTCTAAACTAAATAAAATGGTAAGTGGATTAGATGGAGAAACTTACAAATATGATGAGAATTGGAATCTAATTCTTGAAAAACATTATATGAACAATATTCTTGTCAAAGAAATATCGCAAAAATTTGACAATGAAAACAAAATCACAAAAAAAACGGAATACTTGTATGGTGGTTTTAGTGATTACAATGAAAAAACTCAAGAAGGAAAAGAAAATTACATATATGAAAAAGAAGATTATGAATATGACAGTAGCAATAATTTAATACTAATAACCTCTCACAACTTTAAAAGAAATTTCATTGAAGAAAGAATTTTTAAATTTGACTTAAATGGTAATATTATAGAGGAAGGTCAATGTATGAAATCGAATGGAAAAACTGAATGTACGTATAAACCATTATTTGGCTTTGAGTATGACAATCAAAATCGTCAAGTTAGGAAGTTTCAACTTGCTCAATTCTCACCTCACAATACAGACCAAATCTTTAAGTACGATAATAATGGCAACAAAATAGAATCGATAGGATATTATATCTACCCAAATAAAGAACCAATAATTGGATATAATTTCAAATACGAATACAACGAGTTTGGGAATAAAACTAAAGATGTCGAAGTCATTGGAAAATATAGACGGCTAAGATTTGATAAATATAAAACTGAAGTTACCGAATATGACAAATTCCAGAACATAAAATTAGAAGAATACTTGACTGAATCTGGAACACCTATAAAAGTTGTTATTAATAATTATGAGTATGATAACTTTGGCAATTGGATAAAAAAAGAAACAAAAGAAGGAAAAACACACGAAGATTTAGAAACAACTGAAATTACGATTAGAGAAATAGAATATTACTAATAAAAACTGCTTACAACACCGTATATAATTTATTGCTGGCTTCTCGCCTATTTACGAAAGTCCTCGCGGACTTTCTTGGTCGGTAATTATTTACTAAATTAGTTGCTTGAAACACGCAACAAACCATATACAACAACGTTGTAATTCATTGTTCAGAAAAATTGAAACGCTGAAAAAAAGCGAATTAAATTTGTGAAAAAACTAAAAGACACTCAAATTCTGAATTAAAATCTTTGTGGAAATCACTCAAATTTGGAATTCAGCAATGTTGGAAAACTGAATTTTGTGGAACACTCTCTCGCGAATTACAAATCAAACGAAATTGAAAATATTTGCGGAATTAAAACGTTGGAATTTGCTCAAACTCGAAACCAAAAATGCGGAATTTGCTCACGATTTTTTTTTTAGAAAAAGTGTTTTAAAGTTAAAATGCGGAAAATAACTCAAACGCTGAAATGTTGAAAACGGAATCAAAATGTGTTTACTCAAATGTTTCACAACAAATTACAACACCGTATAAAAAAAATTGCTAAATTAGTGCTTTAACAAAGGCAGTTGCTTTTTTAAGTGAGCTTCTGAATTTCCGTTGGAAATTCCTCGCGCACTTAAAACGCAACTATTTTTATACCAAAACGTTGTGCGTCATTTAAGAAAAATCTAGAATGAAATAAAAATTATGGGAATATTTGACTTTTTTAAGAAAAAAACAAACGGAAAAACTAATGAAAATCCGATTGACGAAACGCAATTAGAATTTATTGAAAAATCTACAAATAATGCTGAAAGACTAGTTTCAAGTTTCAACGAACGACTTGATGACGGATTAAATTATAGTGAATCTAGTTTAACTGTTTTAGATGACGAAATTTTGAGTTTATTCTCGGAAAACAAAGACGATATGGATTCTGGAATGTTGGAAGATATAATTGCACAAGCTGGCTCATATATTTTTGAAGTTGCGAGACGAAATTATGGCGGAAAATATTATTGGTACGACCAATTAAACCAACCGATTTTAGTTACGGGACAACCTGAATTTGAAATATCAATTCTAGCTTTTGAGAAAGTTAAGCAACGAATCGAAAACGGAACTGAAGACAATATTCCTTTCTTTTTCACAGGTTATTCAGAACGTGTGAAAAAAGGAAAAAAAGGAGATAAAGCAATGATAACATAAAAAACGAACGCACAACACCGTATATAATTTATTGCTGGCTTCTCGCCTACTTACGAAAGTCCTCGCGGACTTTCTTGGTCGGTAATTATTTAATAAATTAGTTGCTTGAAACACGCAACAAACCATATACAACAACGTTATATTTCATTGCTCAAAAATCCAAAAATGCGGAATTGAAACTCTGAAAAACAAAAAAACTGAATATTTGTGGAACA
>NZ_JAWZSV010000015.1:0-6466 GCF_033875165.1 Polaribacter sp. PL03
AAAAAATTGCTTAAATTTATGCCTAATCAAAGCTTTTTGCTTTTTTAAAAATGCTTCTAATTTTCCGGTGGAAAATTTGCCGCATTTTTAAATCGCAAAAATTTTTATACCAAAACGTTGTGTACAATTAAATCCAAAAAATGAGTCTCAGTTCAAATACACTAATCCATCTTACCAATGAAAAAGAAGCTTTAATCGGAATTCTGAAAGAAGGATTTAAAATAAAATATTGCCTTGAACATTTAACAACAATAAAAGGAACCGTTAATGCTGCATACCCAATTGTTAGTTTCAGTGATATACCTCTTTCTCAATTAGGCGCACAGATAGATTCATATGGAAATTACGGAATTGGATTAAAAAAAGGTTGGGCTAAAGAAAATGGCCTTAATCCAGTATTATATCTGGACGATAATTCATCACTAGGAGCAACAATCAGAACTGAATTTAGAGAAATGGTAGTTAGCTCAGAAAAAGGCGAATTAGATAATAAATTTAAAGAAATTGCTGTTGAGATACTTGGTTATTGTAAAAACTATGAAGGTAAATTAAATACCAAAAAAGTAAAAATTGAAAAATATAGATTTTCAGATGAAAGAGAGTGGAGATATTTAGCTAATAAAGAAGAGCTTGAAAATAACCCTAGTATGATTGTAGGTAAAGATTACAATACAACAGAAAAAAAAGATAAAGCTAACAGTAAAATAAAAGATATAAAGCTGAACTTTAAAGCGGAAGATATAAACTACATATTTGTTCAAAATGAAAATGAAATTGAAGAAATAATAAATATAATTAGAGCATATAATTCTAACCAACCATTCAAAAATGTTGAAAGATTAATATCAAGAATATTGACCACCGATCAAATTAAAACTGATATATAAAACTGTACACAACACCGTATAAACTTTATTGCTGGTTTTAGCTCACTTAGGAAATTCCTCCGGAATTTCGCCGTTCGTGTTTTATTTATTAAATTCACTGCTTAAAACACGCAACAAAGCTTATACATCAACGTTGTAAAAAACTTGCTAAAAGTATAATTTAAGAACAAAAGTCATTTTAAAATACATTTGGCTTTAAAAGTCTGAAAAGTAAAAGGCGGAAAAAACGTTTGAGAAAATCGGTTTTGAAACACTCTCTCGCGAATCAAAATTTTGAAAGGTTTTTATTGGTTTTGGGAATTTTAAGAATGTAAAATAGTTGTTTAAGCTCTGAGTTTTAAAACGCTAAAAAAAAGGAAAAGTTTGCGGAATTTAACCTGTTTGAAAATATCTGAAAACTTGAAACTTATTTTACTATTTGAAACTAAAACCGCTGAATTGACAAAGTGTTATGTAAAAGTCAGAGAAATTCGTTTTTAAAGACAAATTCAGAAAGGCTGAGAGATTTCTAAGAGTAAAATAAAGGTTTACTCATGTTCTGAATTAAAAACTTATGAAAACGCTGAAAAATCAAAATTGCGGAATTTCCTCAGAAACTCAATAAAAAGAGAAAAAAGAAATAGGAATTTTATAACTTATAAAGTGGAAATTAAACACGCATTTTACAACACCTTGTATAAAAAATAGCTAAATTAGTGCCTAAGTAAAGTTTGTTGCTTTTCTGTCAACTTCTATTTTCCTGCGGAAAATAGCCGTCGACTTAAAACGCAACTTTCCATACAAAACAACGTTGGCAGTAATAAAAAAATGAAACTAATTCAATTGAAAAAATTATAGAAAAATAATGGTTCTATCTTATTATAAACATAATTAAAATGTTGAAATTATCTATTGCCATATTATCTGCTATTTATTCTGTTTATTTATTTTACAAATTAGTCAAAATTTTGAGTAAATACGAAAACCCTGAAAAAGTTTTTTTTAGTAATAAGAATGACTTTAAGGAAAACACCAATACTTCTCCTGAAGAAAAAATAAATGCTCTTAAATATTTAATAAGGATTTTTATTTTCGTTACAATATCTAGTCTATTATTTACAATAAGCTGTAAGAAAAAACCTGAAAATCTTCTGAATAGAATTGGTGAAGATGCACATTTGGTTGAGAAAAGTAGTTTTGAATTTAAAGATTCAATATCAATTTTAAATTACAATTTAGGAATAACTGAATTGAGAAATAAAAACCTCAAAAAAGCGAAAAAGTATTTTAATAAATCTCTTTTAAGAGAACCTGAAAATTCTTCAATTTTAAATTCTTTAGGAAGTATAGAAGCAAATTTTGAGAATTTTGAAAAGTCTTATGAATATTTTGAAAAATCTCTGAAATTTAATAAAACAAACACTTTGACTTATATGAGTTATGGTGTTGCTTTGAATAAATCTACTGAACAAAAAAAAGCTATAGAAATTTGGGAAAAAGGATTGAATATTGAGAGAAATATTGAAAAAACAGGAATTTTTAATTATAATATTGCGAACGCATTTTACAAACTTGACAATTATAGTGAATCTAAAAAATATAATGATTTAGCTTTGAAAATTGTAACTGACAAAGAAATAAGAAAAGATATAATTGAATTAGAAGAATTGTTGAATAAATGGAAAGATGAATAAAATTACTACTGCCAACACCGTATAAACTTTATTGCTGGTTTTAGCTCACTTGGGAAATTCCTCCGGAATTTCGCCGTTCGTGTTTTATTTACTAAATTCACTGCTTAAACCACGCAACAAACCATATACAACAACGTTACAAACAATTAAAAAAATATGAAGAAAATAACCACTTTAATATTAGTATTTACATGTATAATCTTAAACGGACAAGAAAAGACATCATTTTCAGATTTATTTAGCTTTTCCGCTTCTTATTACAAAGCAAATTTAATTTTAAGAAGTGGAGATACTTTATCAGGAATAGCAAGAATTAACACACAAGAGGAAATCATTTTCAAAAAAAAAGAAAAAGATGAAAAAATTGTATATAATTATAAAACTGTATCAAAAGTAATACTTGAAATAGATGGAGATGAAATAGAGTATATTTATAAAATTATTATTGGTAGAAGAATTAATGGAATTATGTTATTAGAACCTTATGGTGTATTTGGAAAAGATAAATTAAATCTGTTTGTAGACATATCATCTGGAAGCTACAATATGAATGGTTTTCAAGGAAATACAACTAAAACAACCTATTTTATTGGTGAAAATAATAATACTGGTGTAACTCATTTAGGAATTGGGAATACTTATTCAAAAAAGTTTAAGAAAATTGCAAAAGACTATTTTAAGTCTTGTCCTGATTTACTTGAAAAAATAAATAACAAATACTTTAGACGTTATGGAATTAGATCTATAATGGAATATTATGACCAAAATTGCGAAAGATAAAAACTGTTTGTAACACCGTATAAACTTTATTGCCGGTTTTAGCTCACTTAGGAAATTCCTCCGGAATTTCGCCGTTCGTGTTTTATTTACTAAATTCACTGCTTAAATAACGCAACAAAGCTTATACCAAAACGTTGGCTGTAAGCTAAAAAACGAACTCTGAAAACACTTTCAATGATAAAAACAATTGCTGATTTTATTACAAAACTTAAGGAAAATGGAATAGAATTAATTGATAAAGATGGAGATGTAAAACACCCTGGTCTAATTGGGGACATGTATGAAGGACTGACAAATCAAATGTTGAATAAGGCAATCTTTGAAAATCTTGATCTAAAAGTTGTTTCTGGTAAAATAAATAATAATGATGGAGATTTAAGTTCCCAAGTTGATTGCATGATAGTTGTTGGTGAAGGAAAATTAATTCCATTTACTAATAAATATATTTATCATTACAGTCAGGTTATTGCAGTAATTGAGGTTAAAAAAACACTTAACAAACAACAACTTTTTGGCTCATACGATAATCTTAAAAGCATTATTAATGTAAGTCGCAGTCTCGATTCCGAAGTTGAACCGTATGTAATGAGACTTTTTAGAAAATCTTGGCAATTATTAACAAACACCGAACTTCCTGAAAGAGAAAATTTAGATAAATTACCTGAAAAAATGCAATATATCTATCATACACTTTTAATGGAAGCCTATTTCCCTTTGAGAATAGTTCTAGGGTATTTTGGTTATGCAAGTGAATTATCTTTAAGAGATGGTTTTGCAGATATGTTAGATGAAAAAATTGAAAAAAATACTAGAAGAGGCTATGGAATAGGTAGTTTTCCAAATCTTATAATCTGTAGAAACAACTCTTTAATTAAATCAAATGGAATGCCTTTTGCTGTTCCATTCCAAAACAATGAGTTTTATTGGCCAATTCTATTATCATCCAACAAAAACCCTTTATTACATCTTTTAGAATTTATATGGACAAGATTATCATATAAATTTCAACTCTCATCATCTATTTTTGATGATGAATTATCAAACGAATTTGCTCATCAATTTTTAGACTGTAAATTTGATGAAGATGATAAAGGAAATAAAGGTTGGAGTTACAAATATTGCTACTTTTCAAAAGAAGACTTAAATGCTAAAGAACCAGTTGAAAATTGGGAACCAGCTATTATTGATAGAAGTGAGTTTATATTAATCACTGAACTAGGAGATAAAGAAGAATTGTACTTTAAGGACGAAAAGTTTATTAAGTTCTTAGAAACGAATAATATTAATTTAGAAAAAGTTTTAAAAACTCTTAATAATAAAAGATTAGTTTTTCATAATGAAAATTCAGTTAAATTATCCACGATAAAATGCATAACAGTATTTCATGGTGATAAAACTTATGCAGGAGACGATGCAAATGGAATGATGACAAAATGGTTCATGAATAAATTGAAAAAATAGCCTACAGCCAACACCGTATAAACTTTATTGCTGGTTTTAGCTCACTTAGGAAATTCCTCCGGAATTTCTCCGTTCGTGATTTATTTAGTAAATTCACTGCTTAAAACACACAACAAAGCTTATACAACAACGTTAGGCAATATTAAAAACCAACATCCTGAAAACTAAATGGCAAAAAGAAAATCACTAACTAAAAAGACACGATTTGAAGTTTTTAAAAGAGATAAATTCCAATGCCAATATTGTGGAAATACAGCACCAGATGTTGTATTAAATGTTGACCATATTGACCCAGTTACTAATGGAGGAACTAACGAATTAATAAATCTTATCACAAGTTGTTTTGATTGTAATCAAGGAAAAAAAGCTCGACTCTTAAATGATGATACTGTCGTAAAAAAACAGAGAAAACAAATGGAACTAATTCAAGAAAGAAGGGAACAACTTGAATTAATGCTTGAATGGAAAAAATCGCTAACAGAATTTGAAGATGAAAAAGTTACTATGGTTAGTGATTATTGGACTTCAATGATGAATCCGTTTACGCTCAATGAAAATGGATTAAAATCTTTAGAAAAACTAATAAAAAAATTCCCAATTGAGGACATTTTAGAATCAATCGATATTGCTAATAAAAAATATCTTGTATTTGACGAAGAAGGTAAAATAACAAAAGAAAGTGTAGAAGAAGCTTTCAATAAAGTTGGTGGAATTTGTGCTTTGAAGAATATGCCAGAACTAAAGCAAAAAATGGCATACATTAAAGGAATTTGCAGAAATAGATTTTCATATTGGGACAATAGAAAAGGCTCAATAATTTTGAATAATTATGTTAATGCTTTAAAAGGAGCTAATTGGTCAGATGAAAAAATAACTGAAGACCTCGAAAAAGAAGTAATTCCAAAATCTATAGAATCTAAAAACTGGACTCAATGGAGAGAATTATTAGAAAAATGGACAAATGATATTCTAAATTGGGAAAATGAAATTACTCAACCTACAGAAACTGAATTACCCAAAGAGTTCTCATACGAAACTTTGGAAATGCACAATAGTATGTCTTTCTCTGATATCAAAGATGGAATTGAAGTATTAAAGCATATAGGAAAAGTATTTAAAAATTTTGACGAAAAGATATTTGAGAAATCAGTTTATAAAGACCTAAAATCAGCTGTAGAAATTGAAGGAATTGAACAAAAAGAATTTAATCAATTCATTTACAAAAGCGAAACAATTAGTTATTTTAAAGTTCCTGAAGAATTAGAAAATGATGAATTTGGAATGCTTATAAAGTTAAGTATGTTTGCAAATGACGAAATAGAAAACATTCTTAATCAGTTTAATTTTGACAGAACGAGTTATTCCGACAAAGACAAAAGCATTTTAAGATTATTAACAAAAGAAAAGCTAAATAACATTGCCTAACACCGTATATAATTTATTGCTGGCTTCTCGCCTACTTACGAAAGTCCTCGCGGACTTTCGTGGTTGGTAATTATTTACTAAATTAGGTGCTTGAAACACGCAACAAACCATATACAACAACGTTGGCATTCATTGGCGAAACGAACTCAAAACAAAGAAATATTACTTATGAAATACAAAATTGGATTTAGATTAGATTGGCTTGAAATGGTTTTTATTTTAATTATGGTATTTGTTGCT
>NZ_JAWZSV010000016.1:0-2875 GCF_033875165.1 Polaribacter sp. PL03
AAAAATTGCTTAAATTTATGCCTAATCAATGCTTTTTGCTTTTTTAAAAATGCTTCTAATTTTCCGGTGGAAAATTTGCCGCATTTTTAAATCGCAAAAATTTTTATACCAAAACGTTGTAACACATTTGACGAAACCAACAAAATGAAGATATTTAAATTAACCTTTCTAACAATTTTACTTTTAATCCCAATATTTTCATTTGGACAAATTCCGAAAGGACATTTTTTAGATGCTGACGATTCTACTGAAAAAGGATATAAACTAAAACCTTTTAAACAGAAAAAAGAAGGAATTTATCATTATGCAATTCTGACGGAATTGCCATTCGAAAATAATTGCGGAAAAAGAATTTCGGAGAAAGAACAAATCACTTGTTCGGAGAAAAATTTAAAAAAACTAATAAGTGAAAACTTAAAATCTGAAACGGAATTTAAAGGAAGTGTTTATGTTTACTTAACTGTGACAAAAAAAGCTGAAATTATTGATATTAAAGTCAAGTCTTATCCACAGTCCAACGAAATTGATAAATTAATAAAAGAAGCGACTGAAAAAATTACTGTGAAAGCTGGAAAATATAAAAGAAAAACAGTGAATTCGAGATTATGGACAAGCTTTAAATTTGAATAAACACATTTAAGAAAATGGCACAAACAATTTTTATCAATAAAACCAAAAGCGGATTTTTTTCTTCAATTGGTCTTAAAGCAAAAACTAAAAAACAAGTATTTACTATATCCGAAAATTTATTTACTTACAATTCAACTCTTGGGAATCTTGGAGAAATAAAAACTGAAATGATTGATTTTATTGAACTCGGAAAAGATTTGAACTTTGATATCATCAAAATTGGAATAAAAGCTGAATACAAAACTAAATTTAAATACAAACTAAATAATTTTCGCCAAAAGCTTTCTGAACTTTATGTAGAGAAATTTAGTGCTGAAATTATAGTTTTTCAAAAAGAAATAGATATTGAACTTTCTGAATTCGCAAAATTATTACGAGATAAATTAAACAAATAAAAAACGTGTTACAACACCGTATATAATTTATTGCTAGCTTCTCGCCTACTTACGAAAGTCCTCGCGGACTTTCTTGGTCGGTAATTATTTACTAAGTTAGTTGCTTGAAACACGCAACAAACCATATACAAAAACGTTGTGCGTCATTTAAGAAACACGTTAACTAAACGAAAAGCATCGTTCACTCATTATTACTTTTATGAAAAAAAGAATTGAAATATTTTTGAATTAAAACCAGAAAATATGAGAATACTTCTACTTCTATTAGTGTTGAATTTAACGCTCGGTTGCGCAACTCGGAATATAAAATACGACCGAAACAAAATTTTAAAAAAATATTCTGCGGAATATAAAATGTTTGTGGATAATGAAAAAACTGAATTGGAAACTGTATTTCTTGATAAAGATAATATTGAAAATATCCGAATTGACAAACGAACGAAAGAATTGAAAATCACTCAACTCAAACGAACTGAATTGTTTGAAATGAAAAATCTGAATTTGGACAGCTTATCTGCTGGACAAAGAGGTTGGAATAAAAAGAAAATAGAATTAGTAATAATTGACGGAATTCCATTAACTGATAGCTTATTAGAAAAGACGAAAATTGACCCAAACGCAATTAAATCATTTAATATTTTATCACAGGAAATGATGGAAAAGACAAACTTTTGTAGAGTTTATAATGGAAGTGTAATATTAATAACGACAAAATAAAAACGAACGCACAACACCGTATAAAATTAATTGCTGGCTTTTAGCTTATTTACGAAAGTCCAAACGGACTTTCTTGGTTCGTCTTTTATTTACTAAATTCACTGCTTAAAACACGCAACTAACCTTATACAACAACGTTGTAACACATTTAAGTGAAAGATAATTACAAAATAGAAAGAACCTGTTCGAAATGTGAACACAAACAGAATCTAACTGTTACGAAAAGAGAAGCTGCTTTCGAATTAGTCGACTATGATAAAATATTCGGAAAGGTATGTTCGAAATGTGGTAATGATAAATTTACCGCGACTTTTCAAAAACCAAATCTGGACTTTGAATTACTCAAAGAGTGGTCACTAAACCTTGAATTATATCTGATGGAACAGGATGAAGAACTACTGTTAGCTGACGAATTATATTTGGATATGATTTTAAAGATTCTGGATACAATTAAAATTCCAGATCATAAAAGGAATTTATTAATGGATGCTCTTTGTGTAATAGTATATGACAATACGAATGAAAACAATCGAAAAAAGAATCAAACTTTAAAAAATAGAGTAATCGCGGAATTGAACGAACGAAAAGAACAATTAAAATTAGCAGATGATTGGATAATGGACTACATAAAAGAAGTGGTCTACCCGCAATTAAATGAGAAATAAAAACGTGTTACAACACTATATATAGCAAATTGGGCAATTAATATTTAATCGAAAGGTTGTTGTCTATTTGCAAAGTCACCAAATCTTTTGATTTGGTATTAAAAGAGAAAAATTAAAACAAAATAAAAAGATTTGGCTTGTGGCTAGCTCGAAGATAATCGCTTACTTTCTGCCCAACTTGCCATATATTTACCGTTGTAATTCATTGCTCAGAAAAATCCAAACGCTGAATTGAAACGTGGGAAATATTGAATTTCTTTACTTTTAAATTTAAGAAAACTGAAAATTTGTGGAACACTCTCTCGCTCGTCAAAATTTTTCAAAATTGCGGAATTTAGCAAGTTTGTGAAAATTATGAATTAAGAAAGTTTGCGGAATTTTTACTAGCACAAATATGGAAACGGAATTCCAAAATTGCGGAATTGAAAAACTTTGAATTTACTCAAACACAAAACCAAATTTGCGGAA
>NZ_JAWZSV010000016.1:2885-6272 GCF_033875165.1 Polaribacter sp. PL03
TTTTTTCGTTGCTTGTAACAATTTCGTGATTAAAATAAAAAAAATTGCTAAATTAGTGCTTTAACAATGTTCGTTGCTTTTTTTAAGTTTGCTTCTGAATTTCGTTCCGAAATTCCTCGCACACTTAAAACGCAACTATTTTTATACACAAACGTTAGCTTCAATTGCTCAGAAATTTCCAAACGCTGAATTAAAACTCTTAAAAACATTGAATTTTTCTGTTTTTTAAGTTCACAAAAATGAAAATTGCGGAACACTCTCTCACTCGTCAGAATTTTCAAAATTGCGGAATTAAGTAAGTTTTCGGAAACTTTACTCAAACGGAATTGAAAATATTTGCGAAAGCAAAACGTTGAAATTTACTCAAACGAAAAACCAAAAATGCGGAATTTTTTCGCGTTTTTTTTTCGTAAAAAGTCTTTTAAAGTAAAAATGTGGGAAATCACTCAAATGCTGAAAAGTTGAAAACGCAAGCAAAACTTGTTTACTCAAATGTTTCGCAACAGAAGCTAACACAATATAAAAAAAATTGCTAAATTAGTGCTTTACCAAAGGCAGTTGCTTTTTTAAGTTTGCTTCTGAATTTCGTTCCGAAATTCCTCGCGCACTTAAAACGCAACTATTTTTATACAGAAACGTTGTGGTGCATATACCAAAAAAATGAAAAAATGAAAAATACACTTAAAATGTCCTTCGTAATAATCCTAACTCTATTAATTAATGGATGTGGGAAAGTTGAAAAAAAGGAACAAGAGTCAATTAAAAAAGAAACTGCCATAGTTCAAAGCGAATTTGGAAAATGGAAAACAAAAAATGATAGTCTTGGTGTTGAACTGAATACTAAAAAGTTCAATAATTGGAGTGATTTAGTTGAACGAGCTGAAAAGATTGTTTGTAATGACAGTATTCCAAAAATAACGTTAAGAACAAATAATGAAATTAGAACCATCTATTTTCATAATCCTTGTTGGAAAGACGATTCCTATAAAATTGTCAAGTCAAAAAATGTTATTGAAATTCATAATGACACAATTTTTAAACATAAAAAAGGAACTTTTCCTTTAGATAGTTTAAAAAGTGTTTTAAAAATGGACATTAACAATAATGGAATAATTCCTATGTTGAGTGAAAATTCAAAAAAACTAGTGATTTCTATTTCTTATGACAAGAAAAATGAATTTAAAAAACTGCTTGAAAATTTAGATAAATTAACCGAACAATATTATGGAATAACAAATAATACGGATATTAAAATATGGCTAACTGATAAAGAGTTTTTGAAACCACCAGCACTCAAAAAACAAATTGAAATTAAATAAAAAATACGCACCACAACACCGTATAAAATTAATTGCTGGCTTTTTGCTTATTTACGAAAGTCCAAACGGACTTTCTTGGTTCGTGTTTTATTTACTAAATTCAATGCTTGAAATACTCAACTAATCTTATACCAAAACGTTGGCATTAATTAAAAACTGAAAAACTAAATTGGGAGACATTTTAAAACATTTTATTGATTTAATAAAAGATAAAACCACTTCTTGGGGATTTAAAACTGCACTTTTCATTTCAGTAATCGGTTTGATTTTTGTTTCTGACTTTTATTTAGGTTTTAGTTATAATTATCATCTGAATAATAAAATAGAACAACTTGGAAAAATAAGTAGTTTAAAACAAAAATACACAACTGATTCTATAATATTAAATGGACTTTCTGAAATGGAAAGAAAAGTGTTTAATAATAAACATTATTCTGACAAATTATCTCGACTTTTTCTGAAAGACTCTATAAAATCTGAAACATCTGAAATTATAGACCAGAATAAACCAGCGAATAATACACCTAAAACTACTACGAAAAAACCCATACGTTCAATTTATTGGATGTCTATAACATCAAACTACTTATTAGTTATTATTTTACCTTTTTTGTTATTAATTCCGTTATTTAGTAAAGACGGAAGAACTTCTAATGCTATTGTTGGTTGGTTTGCTTCTTTAATAATGTTCGGAATTATTGGGTCAATAACAACTTGGATTTCATATCAAATCCCTTTAATATTGAATAATCCTATTTATAATTATGCTATGAATTTTTCTATTCATACTCTATTTTGGATTATAATTATAAAACTCGGAAAAGAAAAAAACTAATGCCAACACCGTATAAACTTTATTGCTGGTAATCGCTTACTTACGAAAGTCCTTTCAGACTTTCTTGGTTCGTGTTTTATTTACTAAATTCACTGCTTAAAACACGCAACAAAGCTTATACATCAACGTTGGCATTCATTAAAAAAAAATGAGAATATTATTTAAAATTTTATTAATATCATTAATGTTTGGTTGTACAAATCGAACTTCTCATTCTGACTCAAACGGAATAATAGACACATTAAAATACTCTTATAAAGGTTTTAATAATGGAGGAAGTCTTTATCTTTTAAATAATGGTAAATTTATTCATACAAAGTTTGTTTATGGATGTACAGGAGGAGGAGAAATCAAACAAATTTTTGGAGAATACAAACGAGAAAAATCAGTTTTAAAACTTAATGAAAAAAGAATTGAACTTGAAATACTTCCTTTAGGTTTCAATGAAAAGAGTGAAATTTTAAAACTAAATTTTGTCCCAGATTCATTAAAACTAAATAGTGAATTTAAAATCATTAATTGGAATAATTTTGAATATCTATTATCCGAAAATATTACAGAAGGTTGGAGTTTTAGAGAACTTAATGATTTTAATAGATTTTCCGATAATTATAATTCAGGCTATGAACCTGAAAATAGTGGAATGTATTTAAGGTTAAGAAAAGATAGTTTAATTACGAATGAACTATTAGATATAAATCAAATTCCAGAAAAGTGGAGAAAACTATTTCTTTTAAAACCTATTAGTTCAAAAATTATTGGATATTCTAAAAATCAAGAAATTATTGAAAATGAAGTTTATGAATATTGGATTGTTAAAATTGACAAAGGAGAAAAAGAAAAAGTAAGAAAATATATGGATTTTAAAAGAGAAAATGGAATTATGAATTTTACAATTGATTCCGTAACAAAAAATATGAGTTTTATTAAAATATATGATCATACATTTCAAAATCAAATGGATTTAAAAATTGGAGAAGAATTAAGAACAAAATGGAAATAAACGAAATGCCAACACCGTATAAACTTTATTGCTAGTTTTAGCTCACTTGGGAAATTCCTCCGGAATTTCGCCGTTCGTGATTTATTTACTAAATTCACTGCTTAAACTACGCAACAAAGCTTATACAACAACGTTATATTTCATTGCTCAAAAATCCAAAAATGCGGAATTGAAACTCTGAAAAACAAAAAAACTGAATATTTGTGGAACACTCTCTCGCTCGTTAGATT
>NZ_JAWZSV010000017.1:0-5168 GCF_033875165.1 Polaribacter sp. PL03
AAAAATTGCTTAAATTTATGCCTAATCAATGCTTTTTGCTTTTTTAAAAATGCTTCTAATTTTCCGGTGGAAAATTTGCCGCATTTTTAAATCGCAAAAATTTTTATACCAAAACGTTAGCTGTAATTAAAAACTGAAATCAAGATAACACATATGAAAATAAATTTGAAAGTAATTATTTACTGTTTAGGAATAGTTTTATCTATTATTTTTTTTAGTTGTAATCATAAAAATGAAAGTAATAGTTCATACCATAAATATGTAAATTCACCAAAAAAAGGAGATATTTATGAAATAAAAATAAATAAAAAAGTAGAAAATACAGAAGTATTTTATTCTATTTATAAAGTTGAAAGTTCAACTAAAGATTCTATTTTTGTACATACAACTGAATATAACATCAATCAAAAAGACAAGCTTGATTTATTGAATAAGAAAGGACTCTTTGACAAAAAAATAAGAGGATTCTCTAAATCTGAAATACAAAATTTATTAAAAACAAATATTATTTTAAAAATTAAAAGAAATTAAAAGTTATGATAAAGAAATTTCTAATTTTAAGTGTTTTATTAAGTAGTATACTTATGTATTCACAAGAACTTAAAACAATTACACACGAAAAATATGAAATAAAAGTACCTGAAAAATGGGAAGAAAACAAAATGTTTTATTCAAGTTCTTTAAGTTTAATGGTTCTAAAACCTAAGTCTGAAACTGACCTTAATCCTGTTGAAGGAATTGTAATTAAACATGTAAAATCACAAAAAACTGAATTTAATAGCGGTTATCAGGAATATATTTCCTTATTAAAAGGATACTATAAAGAAAATTTTAAAATTGTTGAAACTGAAAATTTAGTTTCTAATAAACATCCTATTAGAAAAATAATTACGGAAATAAAAAGTAAAATCAATGGGAAAAAAAGAAAAAATATTATGATTTATAGTTTTAGAAATAATGAATCACTTATGATAACACTAACTGGAACTAAAGAGAATTTTGAAAAAAACATAAATTTATATGAAAGAATCTATAAGTCCTTAATAATAAAATAAACTACAGCTAACACCGTGTATAATTTATTGCTGGTTTAAGCCAATTTACGAAAGTCCTTTGGGACTTTCTTGGTTCGTGTTTTATTTAGTAACTTCACTTCTTAAAACACGCAACAAATCATACACAACAACGTTGGCAACAAGCTGAAAAATGAAGTTCCTAAAGAAAAATAGAACAAAGAATTGGATAATTAAACTATTCAAACTGACTGACCAAAATTCAGCGGAAAAGTTTGAAATGGAATCTAAAATTCTTTTCTGCATTGAACAGATTGAAAAAATAACAGGAATTACAGCAAAAGCCTTTGATATCAATTATCAATCAATCTATAAAACCAAAAGTGGTTTTAAAAAAGCTCTAAAATCAAATAAGGAGTTGGTTTATTGCTTCATCGATTTTGATTCTAAAAAAACCGAAACGTACTTTTCAATCAGCAATCAAATGCTGAATTTAAAAGAGAAACCTGAAAAATCAACAATTGACTTTTGCCTACAAATAAGCACAGAATATTGTAATGAAAAATCAATTATAGAATTTAATAGAATTTTAATTACCGAGTTAGGTTTTGATTATGGATATACAACACAACTCTACTCGAATTTTGACTCTGGAACGGAAAGAAAAATGAAAAAAGGATTGTTTTCAACTTCAGTCAAGATTATAGAAAAAGACCATATTTGGACTTCTAATAAAATTAATATTCTAAACGGAGCAATAAAGAATTTATATCCAATAAACTATTTAAACAAATCACATTTATCTAATTCCGAACAAAAGAAAATTATATCTGAATTTGGGAATTTGAGCGAAGTCAATAATCGGATTTACAAATGGAATTTAACTGATTTGGATATTGACAAACTAAAAAAAACAAAACGAACTGAATTAAATTTAGTTGAATAAAATAAAAGCCAGTTGCCAACACCGTATAAAATTAATTGCTTGGTTCTAGCCTACTTGGAAATTCCTTCGGAATTTCCTCTGGTTCGTTTTCTATTTACTAATTTAGTTGCTCAACCACGCAACTAACCTTATACATAAACGTTGCCCACAATATGAAAAAACTGCTTGCAATAACAATCTTGTTAATTTCAAACCTCTGTTTTAGTCAATTAAAATCAGTGATAATTAATAGCGAAACGAAGGAAAAAATACAATACGTAAATATTTGGGTTGAAAACGAAAATATCGGAACAACTTCAAATGAAAAAGGAGAATTTAAATTAGAAATTAATGTTACGAAAACTATTCTTTTTTCTGCAATCGGTTTTGAAACAAAAAAAATATCCTCGGATTTAATAAAAGAGATACTTGAATTAAAACCACTAACAACCGAGTTAGACGAAGTAATTATTAGTTCTAAAAAAACAACACAAGAATTAATAATCGGAGAATTTAAAAAGTCTAAAATCAATCATTATTTTGGTTGCGGAATAAAACCTTGGATTACTGCTAGATTTTTTAAATATAATGACGAATATGAGAAAACGCAGTTTTTAAAAAAAATAAGAATTCTAACAAAAAGTGATGTAAAAGACTCAAAATTTAATATTCGCCTATATGGAGTAAGCGAAAATGGAGAGCCAGAAAACTATATTTATGACCAAAATATAATTGGAACTGCAAAAAAAGGAAAAAAAACAACTGAAATCGATATTTCTGAACTAAATATTGAATTTCCCGAAAATGGTTTTTTTATTGCAATTGAGTGGCTAATTATTGAAAATAATAAGTATGAATATAAATATACAATGGAAGGTTCAAGAAAAAAATTAGATGGAACCTCTTATGAACCTGCAATCGGAACTTTACCTGCTGAAACGCACGAAAATAGTTGGGTTTTTAATCAAGGAAAGTGGAGAAAAGTTTGGAAAAATGCTGGAACAAGTAAAAAATATAAAGATAAATATAGTCTAATGGCAATTGAATTAACACTTACGAATTAAAAATACTGTGGGCAACACCGTATATGATTTATTGCTGGCTTCTCGCCTACTTACGAAAGTCCTCGCGAACTTTCTTGGTCGGTAATTATTTACTAAATTAGTTGCTTGAAACACGCAACAAACCATATACATAAACGTTGTAGGCAATATAACACTCAGCTTCCATCAAAGAATTCAAGGTAGAAAACATTTGAATAAAAATGAAATTAAAGAAAACATTTGAAAATATAGATTTTGTAAATCGTTATCAAAATATTTGTATAAAATATAATGATTTTGATAATAGAATGAGAAACTCTACAAAACAATTGTGTAAACAAATTTTGGATGAATTTGATTACAATTATAAATACATTTCAAACGGTAGTTTTTATCAAATAAAGCATTTGAAAGGAGAAATATTATTTCAATTACATCTTGTTTTGAAAGGAGGAATTATAGAGACGTTATTATTTATAGAAGAAAACGAAAAAACTCTTGAGCCACAGGGTAGAATAGATTTTTTCCCTGAAGAATTAGGGATACCTTTTGAAAGGCTAAAATGTGGTGCTTTGCCTAAATACAAGTCAGACGAGGAATTGAAAGAAATCTTAAACGGATTATTTTCTATTTATGAGGATTTAAAATTTGAATATATTAATCAATAATAAAATACTGCCTACAACACCGTATAAAAAAAATTGCTAAATTAGTGCTTAAATAAAGGCAGTTGCATTTTTATCAACTTCTGAATTTCCTTCGGAAATTCCTCGCTGACAAAACCGCAACTTTTCTTATACACAAACGTTACCACACATTTGACGAAAACCTATGAAAAAGACAATATTTATAATTTTAATTACATTTTTTTCAATCCAAATAAATGCTCAAACAGTTGATGGAAAAATAGAAAAACTATTAGAATTAGATGGAACGATAAGTAACATTAAGAAAATAATAACACAAACAATTGAATATCAAAAACAAAGTAATTCCGGAATTTCAGACAATTATTGGAAAGCATTAGAAAAAATTGTTAGTAAAAAATCTTTAGAAGAACTTAAACAAATAGTTATTCCAATTTATTCCAAAAACTACACAGAAAACGAAATTAATAATTTGATAACTTTTTATAATTCAGAAACTGGAAAATTAATTATCGAAAAACAACCGATTATAATAACGGAATTAAATTTACCATTAATACAATGGTCACAAAATTTAGGTTCTTATGTAATTGAGGAAATTGAAAATAAAGGTAAAAACGAATCAAGTTCTGAAGAAGAAGAAAAATTCAAAACAGAATTTAAAGCAAAATATGGATTACAAATACTAAATCTTACTGACCTTAAAATTGACAAAGAGAATAATATTGGAGATTTATTAATCGACTTTGGAAAAACGGATGGTAAAGAAGATATTACCAAAATCATTCGAGTAAAAAATAATTCAAATAAAGAAATTGAATTTAAAGAACCTGAATTTTTAAGTAATGAAGTTATAAAATTTGATTTAGGAAATAAACCTCTTCAAATCGGAGAAATAAGAGATTTAAAGATTACTCTAATCGCTGAATTAGCAGAAAGCGAAAGTTATTCGTTGTCGAGTATTAATTCAAGTAATGGGAATAAAATTCGATTCGGAATTAAATATGATGCACCTGCAAAAGAAATTAGTTATGAAATTTTAAATAGAACATTAAAATTTAAGAAACTTAAACAAGAATTATCTAAACCATATATTTTTGTTTTAAAGAACACAGGAAAAAAAGACTTTCATATTTCCAGTATAGAAATAGACAAAGAAATTGCTTATTTAAGTTATAATAAAGAAACTATCAAGCAAAATGAAAAATCTGAAATTAGAGTTATTTTTTCAAACGAATTAATGAAAAAAGAGAAAATTAAAGACTTGAAATTAAAACTTGAAGTTGATTTAACAAAAGGAGAAAAAAGAGGGTTTTCAAATTTTGCAAATGAAACAATCGAATTAACTATCGAATAAAAAACGTGTGGTAACACCGTATATAATTTATTGCTGGCTTCTCGCCTACTTACGAAAGTCATCGCGGACTTTCTTGGTCGGTAATTATTTACTAAATTAGTTGCTTGAAACACGCAACAAACCATATACAACAACGTTATATTTCATTGCTCAAAAATCCAAAAATGCGGAATTGAAACTCTG
>NZ_JAWZSV010000018.1:0-4433 GCF_033875165.1 Polaribacter sp. PL03
AAAAAAAATTGCTTAAATTTATGCCTAATCAAAGCTTTTTGCTTTTTTAAAAATGCTTCTAATTTTCCGGTGGAAAATTTGCCGCATTTTTAAAAAAGCAAAAATTTTTATACCAAAACGTTGGCAGTAATTTGAGAACGAAATGGTAACATTCAAAATTAATGGTCGAAAATTAACAGATTGGAAATTATTTCACTCTGAATTTAAAGCGGAATTGAATTTTCCAGATTACTACGGAGAAAATATGGATGCTTGGATTGATTGTATTGACGAATTGACTGAAAGACCTACTCTGCTGCTAATTGAAAACGGAAAATACTTGAGAAAAAACGCACCTGAATTACTCAATGCAATTTTGGAATGTGGAGCTTTCGTTAATTATAGAAAAATAGAAATCGGAGAAAATCCGAATTTATTAATTGCAACTGATTGCTAAATGAGAAATAGTCAAATAATTAGCTGTTCATTAATTTTGTTATTATTAACTAATTTTAGTTGTTTCATTTTCTGTAATGGAAAATGGGCTGAATATGATAAAAACTATTTACTCAAAATTGAAAGCATTAGTCAGACAAAAGGTGCTATTTGTGTTAATGACTCATTGAAAATTGATGTTTCTTATAATAATGACAAACCTTATCCAACTATGCTACACGATTTTATCGAAGAAAATGATTCTTTAATCGTCCCAGCTAATAATGACACTCTTTTTATAGTTCGGAATGACAAAAAATATTGGTTTAAAAAATATGGAATTACTAATTTCGAATCTTATTCTAAAAATGATAAATAAAAAACTACTGCCAACACCGTGTATAATTAATTGCTAGTTTTAGCTTACTTACGAACATTCCTGCGGAATATTCTATCTGTGATTTATTTACTAATTTAGTCGCTTAACCACGCAACTAACCATACACAATCACGTTGGCATTAATTAAATGAAACAGACAGAACTCATCAAATTTATAACTGAAATTTCTGAAAATGGAGTTTCATTCTCACACGGAAAAGGGTTTGAATTTTTCAGAGATACACTTTTGCCGAATATTGAAAATGCTGAAAAAATTGCGAAAAAAGAATTGCTCGCTGACTGTTGGTATATAATTGGTGATATTTATGATTTTAATGATGCACCTTTAAAGGCTATTGAATCATATAGAAAGGCTATTGAGTTTGACCCAAATTTCTCATCTGCTTATCGTGAGATTGGAAATATGCAAGAAAGAATTGGCGATTATTCAAACGCAATAAAAAATATAGAAAAAGCAATTTTACTTGAACCAACTGACGAAAACTTAATTACCGAATTAAAAGAAGTGAAAAAATCATTACAAATTAATGAAAAACCGCTTTATAGAAAAGACAGCCTAAATTGGAAACTTTCTGAACTTTTAGCAAATAAAAAATTCGATGAAGTAATAGAACTAACTAAAAATTCTATTGATATTAATGAGTTGAAAAGAAAAGCTAATGCTTATGCCTGTTTGGGAGACAATGAAAAGTATTTGAAATTATGGAAAATAATTGAACAATCAAAAACTGAAATTGAAATCGAATATTCGGATTGGTTCTATATGCCAGACCAAGTCTATGAATCCGACCAAATATGGATTATTTTTAAACAAATGAACAGTAGAATAAAATCTTCAATCTTTATTCAAAGTGAATCATTATATGCGAACTATAAAGAGTTGTCAGATATTAATAGAAGGGAATTAATGTGTGACTATCAAATCTATGATAATACTGAAAATAAAGACGGAATAAATCAAATGCGATTAAAATACCCAAATTGGGAAGAATTAAAAACTAATGCCAACACCGTATAAAATTAATTGCTGGTTTTAGCCTATTTACGAAAGTCCTCGCGGACTTTCTATCTGTGATTTATTTGCTAACTTTAGTGCTTAAAACACGCAACTAATCTTATACAACAACGTTGTAAAAAATAAGACTGAATATAAACTGAAAATTAATTTAAAATAAAAACAATGAAAAAGATTATTACATTATTTGCCATTACATTATTAACAATTTCTAACTTGAATGCTCAAAGAGAAATAGACTCTTTAACTTATGAAAATACTCAAGACATTGAATTTTTTAAAAATATTAAAAATCGAACATTAGTAAAAAAATATAGAACAATTAATGATAATGTAATTAGAATTGGTGATACCGTTGTTTTAGGAAACCCAACAAATCAGGAATTAAGCTCGAAAACTTATACTGGGAGCTATGGCAATAAAGCCAGAGGTGGTATTTCAAAAACAAGAAGTACAACTAAAAAAACTTATGAATTTGTGAAAATGGGAAGACCAGCTGGATTTGGAAGTATTATGACAGCTATGAATGGTGACGCACAAGTTATGGCTAGTAATAGTTTGAAAAATACTACTGCAATTGTTACAGAGATTAAAGCTCATCACAGAGGAAGTAAAAAGAAACCTTTATATCTTATTATGGTTTTAGGAGAAATGAACGGAAAAGCTTTTGGAATTAATAAATATCTAAGCGTTATGGATACTGAATTAGCAATTGAATCTGGTGAAATTTTGTTGAAAAATAGAAAAATGACTAGAGAAGAAGCTATTTTAAAACTAAAAGAAGCAAAAGAATTAATGGAAATTGATATGATGGATAAAGAGGAATTTGAAAAATTAAAAAAGAAATTACGTCCAATTATAATGAAAAAGGAATAATTAATAAACGAATCAAAAAATTACTTTTTACAACACCGTATATAATTTATTGCTAGCTTCTTGCCTACTTACGAAAGTCCTCGCGGACTTTCTTGGTTGGTAATTATTTACTAAATTAGTTGCTTAAACCACGCAACAAACCATATACAACAACGTTATGTGCAAGCTAAAAAAAGATTCGAACTAATAACAAATGACTGAACAATCAATAATAAAACAAATTGGAAAATCGGCTGAAATCGATTTACGAAAACCGAAACCAATTGGTAGTACAGGATTTTATTTAAAGTCATTTAAAACTAAAAAAAAAGGAACTGATTCTCTGAAAATTGACTCTAAATGCAACTTTGAAAAGCGGACTGACGGACTTTTGTTACGTGCGAATTATTCTAATAAACTGACTGCGGTTCCCATTCCGAATGAAAACATTATCGGAATTACGTTAACTCGCGGAAAAGAAAATATTGACCCGTTTTTTTTGTCACCAATGTGGATTTTATTAAAACTTGGAGTTTCTAAATTAACTGCACGATATTTTAGATTTAGACTTCACGAGTATTCAATTGACCAAATGGAATTAAATATAAAAACGACAGATTATGAAATGAATTTAATTGCCAATGGATATTTATTTGAGCGACAATTAAGTTTCTTTGAGAATCTGAATTATGGAAATAAACTAAAAACGGAAATAAAAGCCTGCACATAACACCGTATAAAAATAATTGCGGTTTAGTGCTTTACCAAAGGTCGTTGCGTGTTTGTAACGTCTGATTTTCCTTCGGAAAATCCTCGCATACAAACCCGCAACTATTCTTATACATAAACGTTAGTAGCAAGCAAAGACGAAATGATATTTATAGATAACATATTAAATTTTATAACTGACACTAAAAAGCGACTTTCTACTCGTGCGACAATTTTTATTCTTTCAATAATTGCAATTTTAGTCTTTGATAACATAATTGGATTTTCACATTATTATAATCAACAAAAACAACTTAACCAGTTAAAAACAATATCTGAATTATTAGAAAAACCAAGTTTAAGTGCTAACTCAAAAAAGGAACTAAAAAAATTAGAATCCGAAACTTTTGAACGCCAAAATATAATAAATCACTCTTTATCATTTTTGAAAAATATTGCTTCAACTAACAATAGACAGAATCAAAATATTACGAATATGGAGACTAAAACCATAAGAAGTAATATTTGGTTTTTAATTTCATCATCTGGAATTTATATATTAGTGACTTTTCTGGTCGTTCCTGTTTTTTTATTAACAGATAGAACAACACCTTTTTTAAAACTTCTTGCATCTATGATAATATTTGCTCTTGTTATGTTTTTCACTTCTTGGTTTAATTATTGGCTGTTTGACAAAATAATCCCTGACGAACTCTTCGGATCTTGGATTTGGAATTATATTGTGAATTTTTCATTACAAGTCGGACTAATGATTGGATTATATTACTCAACAAAAACAATTGAAAAAACAACAGCCAGCTACTAACACCGTATATAATTTATTGCTAGCTTCTTGCCAACTTACGAAAGTCCTCGCGGACTTTCTTGGTCAGTAATTATTTACTAATTTAGTTTCTTTAAACACGCAACAAACCATATACAACAACGTTATATTTCATTGCTCAAAAATCCAAAAATGCGGAATTGAAACTCTGAAAAACAAAAAAACTGAATATTTGTGGAACACTCTCTCGCTCGTTA
>NZ_JAWZSV010000019.1:0-966 GCF_033875165.1 Polaribacter sp. PL03
TAAAAAAAATTGCTTAAATTTATGCCTTATCAAAGCTTTTTGCTTTTTTAAAAATGCTTCTAATTTTCCGGTGGAAAATTTGCCGCATTTTTAAATCGCAAAAATTTTTATACCAAAACGTTGTGGTGCATTTGACAAAACTATATGAATAGAACTGAATTATTTGATAAATTACTAAATCATAGATACGAAAACCAAAAAGGATTTTGTAGTCTTTTAGATATTTCAGAAACTGAATTTGGAATAAAAGACCGAATATTAATTGAGTCAATTCTTGAGGAAATGCTTGAACGTGATTTAGTGAAACAAACGAATTATGACCAGTTTTCTGTAATGATAAATTATAACGGAAAACAAGTGATTGAAAATTATGGTTCTTATTCATCTTTTTTGGAGTCTGAAAAAGTTAGCCAAAAAAAAGCACAAAGGAGTAAAATTACTCCTGATGTTATTAAAATTGGAATTGCTATCATATTTGGAATTTCTACTGCCATTTTAGGCTGGTTAAATTATATTGATAATAATAAAATTGAAAATCAAAAAACTGAAATAAAAGAGTTGAATAAAAAGATTGAATCATTAGAATCTGAATTAAAAAAACGCACCACAACACCGTATAAAAAAAATGCGGTAGATAGTGCTAAAACCAAAGGCTAGTGCTTTTTTATTAGCGGTATTTCCCTTCGGAAAATCCTCGCATACTAAAACCGCACTTTTCTTATACAACACGTTATATTTCATTGCTCAAAAATCCAAAAATGCGGAATTGAAACTCTAAAAAACAAAAAAACTGAATATTTGTGGAACACTCTCTCGCTCGTTAGATTTTTTAAAATGCGGAGTTTAGCAAGTTTATAGAAATTATGAATTAAGTAAGTTTGCGGAATTTTTACTCGCACGAAAATTGAAACGGAATTCCAAAGTTGCGGAATTGAAAATGTTTGCGGAATCAAAATGTTTGAATTT
>NZ_JAWZSV010000019.1:976-4368 GCF_033875165.1 Polaribacter sp. PL03
ACTAATCCGTATTTAAATTCGTTAAAAAAAATATGCTACAATATAAAAACAACGCTTTCTAAACTCACTTGTGTAAAACTAAGGTAAAAGTAGAAAAGTCGTAAACTCACTAAAAAAAATTGCTTAAATTTATGCCTAATCAAAGCTTTTTGCTTTTTTAAAAATGCTTCTAATTTTCCGGTGGAAAATTTGCCGCATTTTTAAATCGCAAAATTTTTATACCAAAACGTTAGCCACAAGTAAACACCAATTATGTATAAAGAAATAATTAATCAAACTCCTAAACTACCGATTAAAAGAAAAAAAGGAGAAGATTTTAGAAAATGTCTTTTTTCAGTACTTGATTATTACTCCAAAAAAAATAACGAACTTAATAATGATACATATCTCAATGATAAGGTTAGTAAGCTATCAAATGGTATAAAAAAGACTATAGAAGCTTATTATGAAGGTAATCCAAGTAAAGCATACAGAATATTATCGACAACTCTTAAAGAAACTGATTTAATTATATATTTAAATAAAAAATCTCTTATTCATAATGGTTCAAATCTTTACAGAATCAGAATAAAAGATAGTAATTACCCTCTAAATCGAAAGGAGATATTTCATATACCTTATAATTTAAGAGAACTAGTTGCTACACAAAGATATAGTATTCCAGGATTGCCATCTTTATACTTAGCGAATTCAATTTATGTTGCTTGGGAAGAGTTAGGAAGACCATCAAGTAATTTAATTCAAGCCGCTAGATTTAAAAACACTCGAGACTTAAAGTTATTAGACCTTTCTAATGACATCTATTATGAAAAAAAATCTTTACTCTTCGATAATAATGATTTATCTAATTATGATATGATTGTTTGGCCATTAATAGCAGCCTGTTCAGTAAAAGTTCCAGATAGAAATGTCGCTTTTAAACCAGAATATATTATACCACAACTTTTACTACAATGGATTAACAAGAATGAGTTAGATGGAATTAAGTATTCTTCTACTCATATAAATAAAAGTATAAATAAACACATAGGGAAATTATATAATATTGTAATACCAGTTAAATCTTTTAAACAAACTGAAGGTTTCTGTAAAGAATTACTGAATACATTTGAAGTAAGTAATGTTATGCCTATGCAGTTAAATCAATTTTCACTAAATGAAGAAAAGGATAATCAAATCCCCTCTGAATTACATCAAATTGAATTAATAAAAGGGAAACAGATTAATTACAGTGAAACTATATTTGGAAAGGTAGAAATCCTATTAAAGAATTTAAAAACAGGAAAAATACCAGTGGCTAACACCGTATATAATTTATTGCTGGCTTCTTCCCTAATTACGAAAGTCCTCGCGGACTTTCTTGTCGATAATTATTTGCTAAATTAGTTGCTTGAAACACGCAACAAACCATATACAACAACGTTCTACACCATTTGAAACAAACATTCGTCATAGCATTAATATTAGTAATCGGAATTGTTTCTGGCTGTAAAAATAATAACACTCTGAATTCAAAAAATATGGCTGAATTACCAAAGTTTAAATACCAACCGAACGCACTCGAATTGGGAATAATTGAAAAGAAAAATATTGATTGTCCAGTTTGTGAGAAAAATAGAGAATATGCTTACTCTGGCGGAATTTACGCTGTGGAAGAAGTTGAATTTATCTGTCCTTGGTGTGTTGCGGATGGAAGTGCATCTAAAAAATATGATGGAATGTATATCGATGATGCTTCGTGCGAAGAAGTTTCTGACCAAAGTAAACTAACTGAGTTAGTTACGAAAACACCGAATTATATAAGTTGGCAACAAGAAGTTTGGCTTGCACATCACGACGATTATTGCTCATTTGAGAAATATGTTGGATGGAAAGAAATTGAGCATCTGAAAGAAAATTTATCAGACGATATTGAAAGAATAAAATCGGAATATGGATTATCGCAATCTGAATTTGAACAATATTTATTGAATGATGGCGGAATGCAAGGTTATTTATTTAAGTGTTTACATTGCGACCAACATCGATTACATATTGATACGAATTAATAACAATCGGAATAAAAACGGTGTAGAACAACGTGTATAATTAATGGCTTGTTCTCGCTTACTTACGAAAATCCTCGCGGATTTTCTATTCGGTTTTTATTTGCTAAATTAGGTGCTTAAACACGCCACTAATCATACACAAAAACGTTATATAGCATTACCACGAATACTCTAATGAAAAACAATTCTATAATAATATTTTTTCTTTTTATTCTTTTTTTATCTTGTAAAAAAGAGGAGATTAAACCAAATTTTGAGGGACTCTTCAATAAAGCATACAATATTATAAAAACAGAATCCATTAAAAAAAAAGAAATTAATTGGACATTAATCGAAAAGAAAATAAATGATTCAATTCCCACATTCCGAAATAATAATGATGCTTATAAAGGAATCGTTCAAGCGTTAAATATAATTAATGACAAACATAGTTTTTTTCTTTATCCGAAAGATAAATCTAATTTTTTAACAAATGATTCTATTAAAATTCCTGAAATAAAATCCCATATTCTAAAAGGAGATATTGGCTATTTAAAAATATTAGGCTTTGCAGGGAATGATAGTTTGAGCTCATTATATTCTTCAAGAATAAAAATGTCCCTAAAAAAAATTGACACTCAAAGTAATTTATCTGGTTGGATAATTGATTTAAGAAATAATAAAGGAGGAAGAATCGGGATGATGCCTTTAGGAATATCTCTTCTTTATCAAGATTCCATTATTGGTTTATCATACAAAAAAAATGAAAAGTATTTAATACACAAATTAATAAATAACAAATATTTTTATGGTAATGAAATTGTTGCTGAATCAAACAATAATGATACATTAAATAATAAAAATAGGAAAATAGCGGTTTTAGTAAACGCAAATACTGCAAGTCAAGCGGAATTTACTGCTCAATCTTTAAAGTTTCAAAACAAAACAAAAATATTTGGTACTAAAACAAAAGGTCAAACATCAGATGTTATGACTTATAAATTTACAAGTGGAGCAATTCTTGGAATAACAAATGCGCAAATGTGTAATAAAAACAAAGAAATTATTTACGGAATAACTCCAGATATTGAATGTAAATCTGAACAATCACTTGAATTAGCAATTGAATGGATAAAATAACGCTATATAACACCGTATATAATTTATTGCTGGCTTCTCGCCTACTTACGAAAGTCCTCGCGGACTTTCTTGGTCGGTAATTATTTACTAAATTAGTTGCTTAAAACACGCAACAAACCATATACAACAACGTTATATTTCATTGCTCAAAAATCCAAAAATGCGGAATTGAAACTCTGAAAAACAAAAAAACTGAATATTTGTGGAACACTCTCTCGCTCGTTA
>NZ_JAWZSV010000002.1:0-638598 GCF_033875165.1 Polaribacter sp. PL03
AATATTCAGTTTTTTTGTTTTTCAGAGTTTCAATTCCGCATTTTTGGATTTTTGAGCAATGAAATATAACGTTGTTGTATAAGCTTTGTTGCGTTGTTTAAGCAGTGAATTTAGTAAATAAAGTACGAAGGCGAAATTTCGGAGGAATTTCCCAAGTGAGCTAAACCCAGCAATAAAGTTTATACGGTGTTGTAGGTAGTTTTTATTCCAATATCTTTTTTAATAAGAATTCCCCAAGTCCTAATTTCAGTATTAATTCGTCTTTTGATGATTTTAAAATTTTAAATTCTTTTAAACCACCTTCAATTCCTGTTAAGATTATGTTTTTAGAGTCTGAACTTAATTTCCATTTTCCTGTTGCTTTTTCCCTCATCATATAAGTCTCAAACTCACCATTTGGTTTAAATACAAATTTCCACTTATCTATTACTTCAGCTTTCATAAAAGCCATTCCAGCTTCGTCAACTTCTTTGTTCAATGCTTTTTTAAAAATCCATTTTCCAGAAATTAAATCCGCTTTTTGTGCGTTAATATTTGTTCCAATAAATAAAAAGAATATTGTGAATAAAATTTTATTTTTCATTTTTTTAAATTAGTTTTTTTGTTTAAAATTCATTTTTGTTCGCATTCTTAAATGAAAGAAGTAACTATTTTGGTTTCGTTTATTATCTTATAATGACAATTTACAGTCTGACCGATGTCTAATGTGTCTATATGAATTCGAGATATTGGTGATTTAAGATTATTGCTTTTATAGAAATAATCATCCATAATTAAAAATTCGTTTTTTTCAAAATCGACCAATTTAAATAACCAATTGAATTCATTAGTGAAATTCACATTTGATACTTTTAAATTCATTATCCTCATTTTTTTTAAATTACCTACAACGTTGTTGTGTATGATTAGTGGCGTGTTTAAGCACCTAATTTAGCAAATAAAAACGGAATAGAAAATCCGCGAGGATTTTCGTAAGTAGGCGATAACCAAGCCATTAATTATACACGGTGTTATGTGCAGGCTTTATTTCCGCTTTAAATTTTCTCGACCTTTAAAAACATTACTTATCTCAAAAAAATAAGTCTTTTCTTCTCCATTTTCATCAGTAACTTCCATTCGGTCACAAATTCCACCATTATTATCTACGTTCTGTTTACTTAATTTAACTCCAAGCATATTTAAAATAAAATACTCTTCCGAAACTTGTATTACAGACCAACCATTTTCGCAGGATTTTCCGTCGCCATTATTTACTATTGATTTTAAAAGTCCGAATTGAATTGTCTTATATTTTTCTGCGTTTATTGTGTCTCCAACAATTTTGTAAGTTTGTCTTAATACTTTATGTGCTGTCATATTTGTATAATCAATACTCAACATTTTTTTTGTTGTAGATATCACGCTATCAAATTCAGATTCCGACATTTGCTTATACATAGTTTTTGTCAATTCGCTAAATTCGGTACTTTTTTCTGACGCAATTTTAAACTGTTTGCTTTCTATGAAACTTTCTCTGAATAATTTATAGTCTATATCGGTATTTCCGTTTTCAAGAATTTTCACGCTTTTGCTATAACTATCATCGAATTCAGGAACTTTTATTTCCGTTTGTCCTAAAATAATGTTCAGGTTGAAAAGAAATATTAGGGTTATAAAACAATGTTTAATCATAGTTCGGATTTTTTTTTCAGCTTGCACATAACGTTGTTGTATATGGTTTGTTGCGTGTTTCAAGCAACTAATTTAGTAAATAATTACCGACCAAGAAAGTCCGCGAGGACTTTCGTAAGTAGGCGAGAAGCCAGCAATAAATTATATACGGTGTTGTAAACAGTTTTTTATTCAATTTCATTATCGATTTTATTAAAATTCGGGTGGAATTTTCTCTTGATAATTAATCTCCTTTTATAATTTAAGAAGAAAAAATAGCCAATGTAACTAAACACTAATATTATTCCAATCCAAATATATTTATCTCGTTTGAACTTGAAATTTAAAAATCTCAATTCTAATAAAAACAAAACGAAAAATACAATTCTAAAATACAGCATTTATATTATCCTCTATGAACTTTAATTCTCGATACATTTTTGTTTTGGTCAAAATATATTGTCAAATGTCCTGTGTCAATTCCGTGTTTAGCCATTCCTAAATAGTAACTAAATTCAGAGATATATTTATTTTCTGGAATCCCCAATAATTCAATTATTTCAATTTCCGTTTTCCCTTTCAGTTCGTGAGTTTTTCGCAAACTATTCATCATATCCCAACGCATTGACATTTTTTGTTCAGTTTCCGTCCAGTTTTTCCATTTTTCAGAGTCAAATTGTTCGTGAGTAATATTCCTTTTTAGAGCAAAGCCTATTAGTATTATTACACTAAAAATTAAAATTCCGTATTTAGTGGTTTTCTTCATTTTTTCGTTTCTTTTTGACCTCTTTTTTTATCGAACTTTTTTTCGCCCATTCACTTAATTCAGAATTTGGGTCTTGAGCTTGTTCGTCAAGTTCAACTTTTGTTAAACCTTTAAAATTCTTTCTTGTAATATGAATGCTTTTCGACATTTTTCTTAAATTGTTTACAACTTATTTATATAAATACTTTTCTTCTTCATATCCCTCCATAAAGGAGTAATAAGAATATAAAAGTATGTTTTTATTTTAAAATCCTTTCATAGCAAATAGGAAGAATTTATTTTATAAAATTACTAAAAATTTAGGAGTCCTTTATATTAAGTTTTAAAACAACTACTTAAAGTTATTAACAGAGGTTAATTATCCTGTAGGCTATTTGTTTTATTTTCTAAATTATTAACCTACAAAATTAATAGACATCGTATTTTTAAACAATTTAAAATATTGTTAATCAGTATTTTAAAACTTTCTTTAACAGTTAGAAATAATACAAGAACATATATAAATAGAAGCAAAAGACAATTAAAACCTTATTTTTGGTAACTGATTATAATTTGAATAATTAAAGAATATAAAAATGGCAAATACATTATTTGACAAAGTATGGGATTCACACGTTGTTCGTCAGGTTAAAGACGGACCAGATGTGTTTTTTATAGACCGTCATTTTATCCACGAAGTAACAAGTCCTGTAGCCTTCTTAGGTCTAGAAAGTAGAGGAAACAGTGTTGTTTATCCTGCGCGTACATTCGCAACAGCAGATCACAACACACCAACTATAAATCAACATTTACCTGTAGCAGATCCTTTATCTGCAAATCAGTTAGATGCTTTAGAAAACAATGCAAAAAAGCACGGTATTTCTCATTGGGGTTTAGGTGATAAAAACAACGGAATTGTGCATGTTGTAGGTCCAGAGAACGGAATTACATTACCAGGTGCAACTATTGTTTGTGGAGATTCTCACACATCAACTCATGGTGCTTTTGGTGCTATTGCCTTTGGTATTGGTACTTCAGAAGTAGAAATGGTGTTGTCTACACAATGTATTATGCAACCAAAACCCAAAGCAATGCGTATTAACGTAAACGGAAAATTAGGTTTAGGAGTAACTGCAAAAGATGTTGCTTTATACATAATTGCAAAACAAACAACTTCTGGTGCAACAGGTTTTTTTGTTGAATATGCGGGAGATGTTTTTGAAGACATGTCGATGGAAGGTCGTATGACTGTGTGTAACTTATCTATTGAGATGGGAGCACGTGGTGGTATGATTGCTCCAGATGCAAAAACATACGAATATTTAAAAGGTAGAGCTCAAACTCCGAAAGGAGCAGATTGGGACAAAGCCATGAAATATTGGGAAACGTTATATACAGAAGAAGATGCAGAATTTGATGTAGAATTTAATTACGAAGCATCTGATATTGAACCAATGATTACCTATGGTACAAACCCAGGAATGGGAATGGGCGTAACAAAATCAATTCCTACCGCAGAAAGTTTAGAAGGTGGAGTAGATACGTACAGAAAATCTTTAGGATATATGTCTTTTAACGAGGGCGATTCTATGATTGGTAAAGAAATTGATTTTGTTTTCTTAGGTTCTTGTACAAACGGACGTATAGAAGATTTTAGAGGTTTTTGTTCTATTGTAAAAGGAAGACAAAAAGCACCAAATGTTACTGCTTGGTTAGTACCAGGTTCACATAAAGTGGTAGATCAAATAAAAGCAGAAGGTTTAGATAAAATTATTACAGATGCAGGTTTTGTTTTAAGAGAACCAGGTTGTTCAGCTTGTTTGGCAATGAATGATGATAAAATTCCTTCAGGAAAACTATCAGTTTCAACATCAAACAGAAACTTCGAAGGAAGGCAAGGACCAGGATCTAGAACATTATTAGCATCACCTTTAGTTGCTGCAGCATCTGCAGTGCAAGGAGTTGTTACAGATCCAAGAACAATTTTAAACGCTAACGCTTAATAAAAAAAACATGGCTTACGATAAATTTGACGTACTAACAAGTACAGCATATCCATTACCTACAGAGAATGTAGATACAGATCAAATAATTCCTGCTCGTTTCTTAAAGGCAACTGAACGTAAAGATTTTGATATTAACTTTTTTCGTGATTGGAGATATAATCAAGACGGAACACCAAAAGCAGATTTTCCTTTAAATAAAGAAATTTATGCCGGTTCTAAAATCTTAGTTGGTGGTAGAAATTTTGGTTCTGGTTCTTCTAGAGAGCACGCAGCTTGGTCTGTATACGATTTTGGTTTACGTTGTGTAATCTCTTCTGCATTTGCAGATATTTTTAAAAATAACTGTTTAAATGTAGGTGTTTTACCGGTACAAGTTTCGGCTGAATTTGCAGATACATTATTTGCAGCTATTATGGCAGATCCCAAAACAGAAATAAATGTTGATTTACCAAAGCAAAAAGTAACATTAGTTGCTACTGGTGAGTCGGAATCTTTTGTAATTAATACCTACAAAAAAGACAATATGTTAAATGGTTTTGATGATATAGATTACTTAAAAAATATCGAAAACGAGATTACTGCTTTTGCACAGACAAGACCATTTTAGATTGTTGTAATAAATAATATAACAATTGATTACACCTAGTTTTGTCTTTTCGAGCAAAGGGAGAAATCACATAAAGTTTTATAAATTAGGTTTTAACGTAATGAGATTTCTTCTAAAGGCGAAATGACAAAATAGTTAGAAATCGAAATGACAAGCTTAAATAATAATACAAACAATAAACAATTTATTTTTCAAAGTTGATTAAATGACGAAGAGAAAGATAGAAATAATGGATACGACACTGCGTGATGGAGAACAAACATCAGGAGTGTCGTTTTCAGTTTCCGAAAAATTAACAATCGCAAAATTATTACTTGAAGAATTAAAAGTAGATCGTTTAGAAATAGCATCTGCAAGAGTTTCTGAAGGTGAATTAGAAGCTGTTAAAAAGATAACTTCTTGGGCTTCTAAAAATAATTTTTTAGATAAAATTGAAGTATTAACATTTGTTGATGGAGGGAAATCTATCGATTGGATGATCGAATCTGGCGCAAAAGTTCAGAATTTATTAACCAAAGGATCTTTAAACCATTTAACACACCAACTTAAAAAAACACCAGCACAACATTTTGCAGATATTAAAGCAACTGTTAAGTTAGCTGCTGCGCATGATATAAAAACCAATGTGTATTTAGAAGATTGGTCTAACGGAATGCGCAATTCTAAAGAATATGTTTTCGAATATTTAGATTTCTTAATAGCTCTAAATATAGAACGTGTTTTATTACCAGATACATTAGGTATTTTAACACACGATGAAACGTATAAATTTATTTCTGAAGTTAGAGAAAAATATCCCACAACGCATTTCGATTTTCATGGTCATAATGATTATGATTTAGGTGTTGCCAATGTTATGGAAGCTATAAAAGCAGGTGCAAACGGCTTGCATTTAACCATAAACGGAATGGGAGAACGTGCAGGAAATGCACCAATGGCAAGTGTTATTGCGGTTATTAATGATTTTCTAAAGGATGTTAAAATAACTGTAAATGAAAAAGCATTAAATAAAGTAAGTAAGCTTGTAGAAACATTTTCAGGTTTTAGAATTCCAGTTAATAAACCTGTTGTAGGCGCAAATGTTTTTACACAAACTGCTGGAATTCATGCAGACGGAGATAATAAAAATAATCTTTATTTTAATGATTTAATGCCAGAGCGTTTTGGAAGAAAACGGAAGTATGCTTTAGGAAAAACATCTGGTAAAGCAAATATTCAGAAGAACTTACAAGATTTAGGGTTGAGTTTAAATGATGAAGACCTTAAGAAAGTAACGCAAAGAATAATTGAGCTTGGAGACAAGAAAGAAGTGGTTTCGCAAGAAGATTTACCTTATATTATTTCTGATGTTTTAGACAGTAATACTATTGAAAGACGTGTTGTTGTAGAAAATTATGTTTTAGGTCACGCAAAAGGAATGAAACCATCAACCACAATTAAATTAAAGGTTGAAGGTATTATTTATGAGGAACATGCCCAAGGAGACGGACAATTTGATGCGTTTATGAACGCTTTAAAGAAGTTGTATAAAACACATAGTAAAAAAGAGTTACCAAAGTTAATTGATTATGCTGTGAGAATTCCACCAGGAAGTAATTCTGATGCTTTGTGTGAAACAATTATTACTTGGAAATTAGAAGAAAAAGAATTTATAACTCGTGGTTTAGATTCAGATCAAACAGTATCTGCAATTAAAGCTACAGAGAAAATGCTTAATATTATTTAAAAATTTAAAGTTAAAAGATTGAACTATTTAATCTTTTAATCATTCAATAAAAATTAAACACATGAAATTAAATATCGCATTATTAGCAGGAGACGGAATAGGACCTGAAGTAATTGACCAAGCAGTAAAAGTATCTGATGCAATTGCAAAGAAATTTAACCACCAAATTACTTGGAAACCAGCTTTAACAGGTGCTGCTGCAATAGATGCAGTTGGTGAGCCTTATCCAGATGCAACACATGATATTTGTGTAGCTTCAGATGCTGTTTTATTTGGTGCAATTGGGCATCCTAAATATGATAATGATCCTTCTGCAACGGTTCGTCCAGAGCAAGGGTTGTTAAAAATGCGTAAAAAATTAGGCTTATTTGCAAATGTAAGACCAACGTTTACCTTTCCTTCTTTGTTAGATAAATCTCCCTTAAAAAGAGAAAGAATAGAAGGAACAGATTTGGTTTTTTTACGTGAATTAACTGGAGGAATTTACTTTGGCGAAAAAGGTAGAAGAGATGGAGGAGAAACGGCATTTGATAATTGTGTATATACAAGAGCAGAAGTACAAAGATTAGCTGTTAAAGGTTTTGAATTGGCAATGACACGTTCTAAGAAATTATGTTGTGTAGATAAAGCAAACGTTTTAGAAACTTCTCGTTTATGGAGAGAAACGGTACAAGCAATGGAAAAAGATTATCCAGAAGTTACTGTTTCTTATGAATTTGTAGATGCAGTTGCAATGCGTTTAGTTCAATGGCCAAACAGTTACGATGTATTAATTACAGAAAACTTATTCGGAGATATTTTAACAGATGAAGCTTCTGTAATTTCTGGTTCTATGGGATTAATGCCAAGTGCATCTGTAGGTACAGAAAATGCTTTATTCGAACCAATACACGGTTCTTATCCACAAGCAACAGGCTTAAATATTGCAAACCCAATGGCTACCGTTTTATCTGCAGCAATGATGTTTGAAAATTTTGGTTTACACGAAGAAGGTAAAGCAATTAGAGCAGCTGTAAATAGTGCTTTAGATGCAGGTTTTGTAACTGAAGACTTAGCAGATGGAGGAAAATCTTATGGAACAAAAGAAGTAGGAGACTGGTTAGCAAAAAACATCTAATATTTTAACTACTGTACATATTTTAAAAAGCGCTCGATTTCGAGCGCTTTTTTATTAACAATAGTTTTTTATTTTTTTTAATTTACTTTTTTATAGAGCCATTCTAGAATAAAACAAATAATAATAATACTCAAAGAGATTATAACTCCTGTTTTATTATTTGTGTATTGTTGAATAATTAAAACAAGAAAAGCGAAAAAACAGAATATAAATGCGAGAAAATGAATCCATTTTTTAGATTGTAATTCTTTGTGTTTTTTATAAGCTATAAAGTTTACAATACTAAATATTAATAAAAAGCCAACACTTCCCGCAGTAGAGATGCTTTTTAAGTCAAACAAATTAACCAATGCTATAGATAAAACAGCAGTAATTAATAAACCAATAGGTTTGCCCCACAGAATATGACAAAAACATTGAGGTAATTCATTATCCTTAGCAATATCATAATTTACTCTACCACTACCTAAAATAGTAGCATTTATAGCAGAAAATGTAGAAATTAAAGCAGTTATTGTAATAATTGTAAATCCTATTTTACCTAAGATTGGTTCTGCAGCTTTTGCTAAAACATAATCTTCTGCATTTGCAATTTGGTTAAAAGGTAAAGAACCTACGGTAACAATTGCAATTAAGATATATAAAATTACTACAAATCCTACAGCACCAAAATAAGCCTTTTCAGTATTTTTTTCTTTGTCTTTTAAATCGGAAATAGAATTGGCAATTAATTCGAAACCTTCGTAAGCTACAAAGATAACCATACCACCAGAAAGTAATAGTAAAGGACTTTCCCAATTAGTAGGAGAAAGTTGTTCTAAATTGTCTGGGTATTTTGTAAAGCCGTAAAAACCGAGAGCTATAAAGGCAATTAAAATTAAAAGTTTTATAATTACAGCAATAGATTCAATTCTACTAACTAAAGTTACACTTAGATAATTAATTATTAAAGCACCTACTATTATTAATGTTTGAAATATTCTTACATCAATACTTTTTTCACTAGTAATAGAAAATAATTGTGCACAATAAGAACCAAAAGCAGAGGCATAAAGTGCTAACATTACAATATAACTTACCCAAAGTAAATTGTTAATTCCGCCTGCAAAAACACCATTTCCATATTGTTGATGTATAAATTTAACGGTTCCGCCATTTTCTGGATATTTTTTAGAAAGTTTCGCATATGAATATGCAGTTAATAAAGCAATTATACCAGCTAACAGAAAAGCAATTGGCGTGCCTCCTTTTGCTAAAGAAACTGCAAGACCAAGAACTGCAAAAATACCACCACCAACCATTCCTCCAATTCCAATTGAAATGGCATCCTTTAAAGAAATTTTATCATTCATAGTACGCTGTTGTTTTAATTGATTATGCTAAATTAAAAAGTTTTTTACTAAAACAAAAAAACCTCAAAACTTATTATAGTTTTGAGGTTTAATATTTTTAAAGGAAATAAATTTACTTTACACCCATTAATTCAACATCAAAAATAAGTGTTGCATCTGGTGGAATTACTCCTCCAGCTCCTGCAGAACCATAAGCTAAGTTAGATGGAATTACAAAACGAGCTTTATCTCCCACTTGTAATAATTGAATTCCTTCATCCCAACCTGCAATAACCTGACCTAAACCAACATTAAAATCGATTGGTTCTTTTCTTTTATAAGAAGAATCGAAAACAGTACCATCTAATAATTGACCTTTATAATGTACAGAAACTCCAGCTCCTTTTGTCGCTTTTTTTCCAGCTCCTTTTTGTAAAATTTGGTAACGTAAACCACTTGCAGTTTCGTCATATCCTTTTGCAACAGAATCTAATAATTCTTTTTGTTTTGCTATTTCGTCTGCTTCACGCTTTTCTCTAGATCCTTCGAAAGTTCTAAAAGATTCTACAGCATTAAAAGCTTCTGCATCTGCACCAACTCTAATAATTTCTACAGAAGTTAATTCGTCTCCTTGCGCAATTGCATCTACAACATCTTGTCCTTCTATTACAGAACCAAAAACGGTATGTTTACCATCTAACCATGGAGTAGGAACGTGGGTAATATAAAATTGGCTACCGTTTGTTGCTGGTCCAGAATTAGCCATAGCTAATTTTCCTGGTGCATCATGTTTTAAGTCTGAATGAAATTCATCATCAAATTTATAACCTGGGTTTCCTGTTCCCGATCCTTGTGGGCAACCACCTTGAACCATAAAATCTGGAATTACTCTGTGGAATTTTAATCCGTTATAATAAGGAGTTCCTTGGTCTTTTACAGCATTTTCTAAATTACCTTCTGTTAAAGCAACAAAATTACCAACAGTTCCAGGAGTTTTTTCGTGTTCTAATTGTACTAAAATCTCACCTTTTGCAGTGGTGAATTTTGCGTAGATTCCGTTATTCATTTTTTATTATTTAATCGTTTTACTTAATTTTATAGGATTACTGAACGAATTCAGAATCATTTTATTTTTTAGCATTTAAAATTGATAAACCGTAAGATAAACCAATATTTATATTTGATGAGTTTACGTTACCAAACGGAGACCACATTTGCCCTCCAGAAGCATGAAAAGATAAATCATCTGTTACATGATAATTGATGCCAATAGTTGGTCTCACTAAAACTCCTTCTCCAGAATCTACACCTCCACCACCAGCAACACCACCTGCAGCTTCTGCAAATAATGAAAAATTATCGTTCAAAAATTTGTTTGATTTTATTCCTAATCCAAAAATTCCATGAGCATAACCACCTGCACCACCTAAATAGGCAAATGAAGCTTCACCAGCTACATAAAAACGTTTGTTAATATCGTAATTAATTTTTACTGCTATAAGTTGTAAATCATTATCGGGTTTATCAAGAATGGCAACATCAAAATACGTTTGATTTTGAAAGCCTATTTGAACACCTTGAGTTTTTATTTGTTTAATTTTTTCTGGTGAATAAGGATCTTTTGTTCCTCCACTTAATCCATAATATTTTAAACTAAAACCAGCAGTGTAAGCTTCAAAAGTTCCCCCAACAGATCTATGATAACCTCCATGAAGGCTTACTCCAATTTTTTTGGTAACTTTTACATCTGCGCCTAAACTTGGGTACATTGTTAAACCACCTTCAGGAAAAACTCTACCTCCTGCAGCTCCAATACCAACTTTTGCAAATAAATTTACATATTTTGTTTCTACAAAGTTTTTACCAATACCAATAAAAACATCCATAAAACCAGCTCTTAAACCACCATACATAGCATCTACATGTGCGTAAGCAAAAGTGCTTTTTGTTAAATATCGTTGATATTCAAAACCGATTAAACTTAATGTTTGCGTAATTGGGGTTGTGTTGTTAAAGTTTCCAATTCCATCATTTCTGGTGTTACCAATAGGAAAAAGATAATCAAAAGTTATTTGTTGTACACTTTTTACAGCGGGTTTTTTCCAAAATTCATCTTCTGAATTATTATTAACTTCAAATTTTTCGGCTGCATCTTTGTAGGAAGCAGCTCTAATGGTAGTTGGAATTTCTACAAAGAAAGAAATATTATCTCCTTTTTGAACTCCAGTAAAGAAATTTACATAACCATATTGAATACCGAAGGCAAAATTATCAGTTTTATATTGTAAACCAGCATTTGGATATAAAATTCCACCGCCATTTACCAAACTTCTAAAACCACCTCCACCACCAAAATGGATGTTGGCATCAAAATATAAATTTTTATAAAGTTGTTTATTCACTCCTAAATTAACACCTAACGTAAATAAACCTCCTTGATCTCCATAAACAGCTCCATGAAAACCAGCACCAGTGTACAGCCAATCATTTAAAGGAATATTATAACTCAAACCAAATAAACCCATAGTTGGGTCTAATTTATAGGTACTACCATCACTATAAGTATAAGTTCTATCTGGTTGATCTATTAAAATATAATTTAAACGAATACTGTTTCTTAATTCTTTCCCTTTTAAATTATCTAAATTAAAATCTTGAGAAAAACTATTAAAACTTAGTAGAACAATTAATAAAAATAGAATTTTATTCATATCTTACTTTTTAAATTCACTTGTAAAATGCAATTTTACAGAAGGATATTTATTTTGTGTCATTTGAATAGTAAATTCAGAATCTGCTAAAAACACTAATTGGCCTTGTTTGTCCTTAGCTAAGTAACGTTGTTTAACACGTTTAAATTCTTTAAATTCATCACTTTTTTGGTTTTCTGGTTCTACCCAACAAGCTTTGTGTACATGTAAGTTTTCATAGGTGCATTTTGCACCATATTCATGTTCTAAACGATATTGTATAACTTCGTATTGTAAAGCACCAACTGTTCCTACAACACGTCTACCATTCATTTCTAATGTAAATAATTGTGCAACACCTTCATCCATTAATTGGTCTAAACCTTTGTATAATTGTTTAGATTTCATTGGGTCTGCGTTATTTACGTAACGGAAATGTTCTGGAGAGAAACTAGGAATTCCTTTAAAGTTTAATATTTCTCCTTCAGTTAAAGTATCACCAATTTTAAAGTTTCCGGTATCATGAATACCAACAATATCTCCAGGGAAAGATTCGTCTACAATTTCTTTCTTTTCTGCAAAAAAGGCATTCGGACTAGAAAATTTTACTTTTTTACCCGTTCTAACGTGTAAATAAGGAGAGTTTCTTTTAAAAGTTCCTGAAACTATTTTTATAAAAGCTAATCTATCTCTGTGTTTAGGATCCATGTTTGCATGAATCTTAAAAACAAAACCAGTTAGTTTTTCTTCTTTAGAATCTACCAAACGTTCTTCTGCTTTCTTTGGTTGTGGTGAAGGCGCAATTTCTATAAATGCTTCTAATAATTCTTTTACACCAAAGTTATTTAACGCAGAACCAAAAAATACTGGTTGTAAATGACCACTTAAATATTCTTCTTGGTTAAAAGGCGGATATACTTCATCTATTAATTCTATTTCTTCACGTAAAGTTTCTGCAGCTTTCTCCCCAACAATTTTATCTAATTCTGGGTTAGACAAATCGTCAAATTCAATTCCGTCTGAAATTGTTGTTTTATTATCACCAGAAAAAAGATTTAATTTCTTTTCCCAAATATTATAAATTCCTTTGAAATCATATCCCATACCAATAGGAAAACTCATAGGAGTAACTCTTAAGCCTAATTTTTGTTCAACTTCATCTAATAAATCAAAAGCATCTTTACCTTCTCTATCTAATTTATTAATAAAAACAAGCATAGGTATGCTTCTCATTCTACAAACTTCCACTAACTTTTCAGTTTGTGGTTCTACACCTTTTGCAACATCAATTACAACAATAACACTATCTACAGCAGTTAAAGTTCTAAAAGTATCTTCTGCAAAATCTTTGTGACCAGGAGTATCTAAAATATTTATTTTTTTGTCTTTGTATATAAATGCTAAAACAGAAGTAGCAACAGAAATTCCACGCTGACGTTCAATTTCCATGAAATCTGAAGTTGCGCCCTTCTTAATTTTATTGTTTTTTACGGCACCAGCTTCTTGAATTGCTCCACCAAAAAGTAGTAGTTTTTCTGTTAGTGTTGTTTTACCTGCATCTGGATGCGAAATAATACCGAAAGTTCTTCTACGTTTAATTTCCTTTAAAAAGTTCATCTACAAAAATTGAGGTGCAAAGATAGGTTTTATTCTATAATTTATGATTAAATATAGGTATATACGTCTTAAATCTGTTAAAAGTTTTAGACATCTATTTTATAGTTTTTTACAATTCTTATTTTATGGTAGCTTAAAGGTGATTCTTAAGAAAAATAGCTAGTTAATCTAAAATTTCAATCGTCATTTTTATATCTTCTACAGGCCATTGATCTACACCAACTTTTACTTTAGAAATCTTATCCATAGTATTAAAACCAGAAATAACTTCGCCAAAAACGGTATGTTGATTGTTTAGGTGATGTGCACCATTTCTACTATGAACAATGTAAAACTCAAACGGATTCGATAATTTATTAGGATTCTTTTCCCATTGTCTAGCTGCTGCTAAAGCGCCGTACTTATGCTTTCTGTTATTTCTAAACTCAGGTTTTAGCAAATAATTACCGTACAACCTTCGCTGTTTTTTTGTGTAAGTTTCATCGGAATTGCCACCTTGTATAACAAAGTTTTTAGCAACTCTATAAATAACAGTAGTGTTAAAGTATTTTAGTTTAGTTAAAAAGATAAAATTAGCTCTATGAATAGGAACATCATTGTATAAACGTAGTTTGATATCGCCAAATTCTGTTTTAATAATTACTTTGGTTTCGTTGTTTTGCTTTCCGTATTCAGTAAAAAATGCTTCAACATTCTCTTTATTTAAACTGTCCCAAGGTTTTAATACTTTTTTTTCTAATGCTTTTTTAGCATCATTTTTTTTTTCTTTTTTTAAAGTTTCTTTCGTTTTTAAGGTTGATTTTTTTTCCTCTTTACATTGATAAAAGGATAGAAAAATGACCAATAAAAGAAGTTTTGTTGAAGTTTTCATAAAAAAAGAAGCTATTTTGAAGTATCAAAGATAAATCATCAAAATAAAAGAATAGATAAATTTGATAGTTTTTAATCATTTTTCGCTAATAATTGATAATTGATTTCTTATTTTTGTAATAATGGAAGAACAAGTTATATTAGTAGATGTAAATGACAAGCCAATTGGTTTGATGGAAAAAATTGAAGCACATGAGAAAGCCTTATTACACAGAGCTTTTTCAGTTTTTATTTTTAATGAAAAAGGAGAATTAATGCTGCAACAAAGAGCAGCTTCTAAATATCATTCCCCTTTATTATGGACTAATACTTGTTGTTCTCACCAAAGAGATGGCGAAAGTAATGTAGAAGCGGGTAGAAGAAGACTACAAGAAGAAATGGGCTTTGTTACAGAGGTAAAAGAGGTTTTTTCTTTTATTTATAAAGCGCCTTTTGATAATGGCTTAACAGAACATGAACTAGATCATGTAATGATTGGTCGTTATGACGATGTACCAAACATTAATAAAGAAGAAGTTGAGAGTTATAAATGGATGACTTTAGAAAATGTAAAGAAAGACATTGCAGAAAATCCATCTATTTATACAGAGTGGTTTAAAATTATTTTTGATAAATCTTACGAAAAACTAACACATGCCTAAAGTAACAGTTCATAGAAAAGCGCATTTTAATGCTGCACATAGATTGTATCGAAAAGACTGGAGTGATGAAAAAAACTTTGAAGTTTTTAGTAAATGTAGCAACCCAAATTTTCATGGGCATAATTATGATTTAATTGTTTCTTTAACTGGAGAAATAGATAATGAAACAGGTTATGTTTATGATTTAGGTATTTTAAGAAATCATATTAAAACAGAGATAGAAGATTGTTTTGACCATAAAAACTTGAATTTAGAAGTTCCAGAATTTAAAGATTTAAATCCTACAGCAGAGAATATATCTGTTGTTACGTATAATAAATTAAGAAAATTATTACCATCTAATTTAGATTTAGAAATTACATTGTATGAAACGCCAAGAAATTTTGTGAGTTATTCTGGTGAGTAAAATTTAAATATATTACAATTAAAAAGCCTCGTTTACAATTTGTAAACGAGGCTTTTTTTATTCTTAAAGAAAAGAGTTTAGTTTTTCTTTTTGTTTTTAAAGTCATTAAACTTGCTACCTTCTTTTTTAGGCCAGCTGTTATTAGATGTATCTACATCTGCAGTTTCAAAATCTGGATCAACTACAATGCTTTTTACTTCTTTAGATGAAGCAAACACTCTTTTAGCAGTAGTATCACTACTCATCCAAATTTGTGCAGGAAAAGTTTCTCTTTTTGTAGTACCATCAATATATGTTAATTCAACAATAATTGGCATTACTAAACCTCCTGGTTTTTCAAATTCTACAGAATAAATAAATGCAGGAACTTCTTTTCCATCAGCATATTTACTCATTGCATTTGCGTTTGCATCTTCTTTTTTATCAGTAATAAAAACTAAATCACCTAAGTTATCGAAGTAAGACTTGTACTGTTCTTTTAATTTGGTAACTCTTTCGCTTTCTTTATCTGTTAAGTATAAAGGCTTCACGCTTTTAATACCAATATCAGATACGTCTGTTGTGTAGAACCAACCTCTAAAAAACCAATCTAAATCCATACCAGATGCGTCTTGCATAGTTCTAAAGAAATCTTCTGGCGTTGGGTGTTTAAACATCCAACGTTTAGAATATGTTCTAAATGCATGGTCAAATAATTCTGGCCCCATAATTGTTTTTCTTAACATATATAAACCAGCAGCTGGTTTAGAGTATGCATTTGGACCAAATTGTTTTACGTAATCTCCTTGAGACATAATAGGAGAAATATTAGATTGATCTCCACCCATATATCTTGTAATTTCTTTTGCTGGGTTTGAAGCAAATAATTCTGCATCATACACATCTTCAGCTAAAATTTCAACAAAAGAGTTTAAACCTTCATCCATCCAAGTCCATTGTCTTTCATCAGAATTTACAATCATTGGAAAAAAGTTATGTCCAACTTCATGAATAATAACTCCTAACATTCCTTTTTTAGTTCTATCAGAATATGTACCGTCTTCATTTGGTCTACCAAAGTTGAAACAAATCATTGGGTATTCCATTCCTTGTCTTTCTGAATGAACAGAAACAGCTTTAGGGTAAGGGTAATCGAATGTTAATTTAGAATATTCGATAAGAGTTGTAGCTACAGCTCTTGTAGAGTGCTCTTCCCATAATGGGTTTCCTTCTTTAGGATATAAAGAAGTAGCCATAACAGTTTTACCGTTTACGTTAACTGCCATTGCATCCCAGATATATTTTCTAGAAGTTGCAAAAGCAAAATCACGAACTCTATTAGCTTTAAATGTCCAAGTTTTTGTACCTGTTGCACGTCCTTTTTCAGCTTTTTCAGCTTCTTCTTGCGTTACAATAATTACAGGTTTGTCGAAACTAGTTCTTGCTTTTTCTAAACGTTTACGTTGTGTTTTTGTAAGAACATCTTTTTCGTTTTGTAAAGAACCAGTAGCTTCTATAATGTGATCTGAAGGAACTGTTAAGTTTACTTCATAGTCTCCAAATTCTAAAGCAAATTCAGAACGACCCCAGAATTGCATATTTTGCCATCCTTCAACATTATTATATACTGCTAATCTTGGAAAAAATTGTGCAATTGTATAGTTGTTGTTTCCGTCTTTAAAAGACTCTAAACCAGAACGACCACCATCTTTATTAATATCATTAATTAAATAGTTCCACTGTATTCTAAATTCGAATGATTTACCAGGAGCTAATGCTTGTGGTAAATTAATACGCATCATAGTTCTGTTAATCGTATGAGATAATGGGCTACCATTACTTTCTACCTTTGTTACATTAAAACCAAAACCTTTCTTTTGTTCCATATAAGAACTTTTAAAGTTATCTGGCGTAACAAATGCTGCAGCACTATTAGATTTTGCTAATGGAGTTTTAGAATCATCTGCTCTCATGTTTTGGTCTAACTGAACCCATAAGTATTCTAAATGATCTTTAGAATTGTTGTGGTAAGTAATTTCTTCATCACCGTAAATTTTGTTAGCACTTTCGTCTAAACGAATGTCCATTACATAATCTACTTTTTGTTGTGTGTACTGGTGACCTGGCGCTCCTGAAGCCGCATGTTGGTCATTTGGTGTAGCCAAAACATCCTTCATCTGTCGGAATTTGTTTTGGTCTGTGTGCCCTTGTTGTGTTTTCTTCTTTTCTTTAACTCCTTCTTGCGCTATTGTTGCAAAACTGATAAAGAAAAGTGAAAATACTAGTAAAGAAAGTTTTTTCATGTTGTTTTGTTTGAATTAATTATGCCGACTAAATTACGCATATATGAGCAGTTTTGTTAATTGTTGTTAAAATTTTAACAAATCTTTATATAAAAAAGCGATGTAAAAATTAATTTACATCGCTTTATAAAAAATTGAAAACTAAAATTTAGTTTTTCATTTTTGTTTTAAACTTGCTAAATTTGTCTTTCTTTTCTTTAGGAAAACTATTGTTAGACACGTCTACATCTGCAGTTTCTAAATCTGGATCTATTACAATTTTAGTTATCTGCTTGTCTGAATGTACTGCTTTTGTAACTTGTTGGTCATTATATCTCCAAATTTGAGCAGGATATGTTTTTTTCTCTTTTGAACCGTCATCATACGTATATTCTACAATAATAGGCATTACCAAACCACCTGGTTTGTTAAATGTAATTTCATAGAAATATTTAGAATTAGAAGATTTAGGTTTTGTAATTTTTAAACCAGCACTTTTGTCTTCAATAAAATCTATAGTTTCTTTATTGTTGTCTGTTGCATAAAATTTTCTAACACCTTCAATACCAATATCTGTTACATCTGTAGAGTAAAACCAACCTCTCCAAAACCAATCTAAATCTATACCAGAAGCATCTTCCATTGTTCTAAAGAAATCTGCAGGAGATGGGTGTTTAAATTTCCATCTTTTAGAATATGTTTTAAAAGCATGGTCAAATAATTCTTTACCCATTATTGTTTCTCTTAAAATCCATAAAGCAGTTGCAGGTTTACCGTAAGCATTGTTACCAAAACTATATACGTTGTCTCCTTTAGACATTATTGGTGCAATTCTAGATTGATCGCCAGACATATACCCAACAATATTTTTTGGATATCCTCTTGTTATAGGAAAATCTTTGTCATAATCTAATTCTGCTAACATTTCCATGTAAGAGTTTAAACCTTCATCCATCCAAGTCCATTGTCTTTCATCAGAATTTACAATCATTGGAAAAAAGTTATGTCCAACTTCATGAATGGTTACTTTTATCATTCTATATTTTACTCTATCAGAATACGTACCATCTGCATTTGGTCTTCCAGGATTAAAACAAATCTGAGGATATTCCATACCCATTTGACCGTCTACAGAAATTGCTTTGTGGTAAGGGTAATCGAACGTATATCTAGAATATGTTTTTAAAGTTTGTGCAACTGCTCTTGTAGAGTGATCGCCATATAAAGGATTCGCTTCTTTAGAATATAAAGAATATGCCATTACAGTTTTACCATTAATATCTACAGCCATTGCATCCCAAATAAATTTTCTTGATGTTGCAAATGCATAATCACGCACATTTTCTGCGTAAAATTTCCAAGTTTTTGTTTTCTTAGATTTACTTTTTTCAATTTTTACTGCTTCATCTTGTGTTCTAATAACAACAGGGTTATCGAAAGTTGTCTTAGCTTTTTCTAATCTTTTTAACTCGTTTTTAGTTAAAACTTCACGTTCATTTTTTAAAACTCCTGTTGCACCTAACATATGATCTTCTGGTGTAGTAATATTTACTGTAAAATCTCCAAATTCTAAAGCAAATTCACTTCTTCCCCAAAACTGATCATTTTGCCAACCTTCTACATTATCATAGACACATAATCTTGGGTAAAACTGCGCAATTACATAGTTGTTGTTTCCATCTTTAGGAAAATGCTCGTAACCAGATCTACCACCATCTGTTCTGTGGTTGTTAATATTATACCACCATTTTATTTTGAATTGAAACTTTTCTCCAGAAGCCAAAGGTTGCGCTAAATTAATACGCATCATTGTTTGGTTAACAGTATAAGATAAATTACTATCGTCTATATTTTTAACACTTTCAATTTTAAAACCACCATCAAAAGCAGCATCCATATAAGATTTATTAAATCTTGTTTTAGATGTTTTATTAGGTATTCTACTAGATTGAATGTCTGGTGTTTTAGAGTCTGCAGCTCTCATGTTTTGGTCTAATTGTACCCATAAATATTCTAAGGTATCATCAGAATTGTTGTGATATGTAATTGTTTCATTACCGTATATTCTAGTATTTTCATCATCTAGAACAATATCCATATTATAATCTACTTTCTGCTGCGTGTATTTTAAACCTGGCGCACCAGAAGCAGTTCTTTGTAAATTTGGTGTTGGCAACAGCTCTTTTAGTTGCTTAAATTTGTTTTCATTTGTATGCCCTTGTTTTGTTTTGGTTTGTTGACCAAAAGTTGCAATGGTTACAAATAGCATTGAAAGGATTAGTACACCTAATTTTTTCATATTTTGAAGTTTGTATTGGTTAGTATTAATTTTAATAAGTTAATGTTTCTTTATAATTATCTTTAGAAAGTAAAACGCTTTTATTCTTTTTACCCACTTTAGATTTTATTAAGTTTTCTTGTTGTGGAAAGTGTTTCATTAGTATTTTATTAGAAACTTCTATAGAAGAAATTTGTGCAATGTTTTCTATTTCTAAATAAAAATAAACTAAATCGCCTTCATATTCTTTACCAATGTAGTTATATTCTTGGGCAGAATTATTAATTTTAAATTGAAGTTTATTTCTTAAATACTTCTCAAAATAAACATCATTATCTTTTAATTCTTTAGTTGTTGTAAGCTGTAAATCTATATTATAATCTTTATTTAAAGCGGTTTCAATATCATCTATAAAAACATTTATAATTATCTGTACAGATTTTGTTTCTTCCTTAAACTTTATCTGTGTTAAGCTCAAATAGTATTTATGAGCAGAGAAGGAGAGAAGTGGTATTACTAAAAGTAATAAATAGGTTTTTTTAAATTTCATATAGTTGTAAAAACAATTACTGAGCCAAATTACTCATTTTTTATAATTTCTAAGTATGTTTTACTTTCAGATTGAAAAATTTTAATAATATCTAAAATCTTTTTGTCTTTATGTAAATTTTCTATACCAAGGGGATTGCAATATTCTAGGAAATGAAAATAATTATCTACAGGTATTTTTAGCTTTTCAAAAAAGAACTTTTCACCTAATTCGGATAATATTTTATATGGAAAGGCTTTTTTTCTAGCTAACTTTTTTCTTAAAGCCCATAAACGTTCAGAATCTTTAAAAGGCATTGAAAAAGCGCCACCTGCACCAGCAAATCTAGCTGTTGGATCTGTATTAACTATAGGTGGTTTCATTTTGTCTATATGGTCATCTGGTGCAACAACCGTCATATCAATATCAGAAAAATCCATAAGATTTCTTAGCAGAGAATCTTTTTTATTATTTGGTACATTTTTAGAATCTATACCTAATCTACCAGATAAATTGTGTCTTTTTAGCTCGAAAGTATCTAAAACAACAGTATTGTAAGCTAATTTTATATTTAAAACTTTATTATTTATATCTTTTCTTTTTATAAGAATAAACTTTGTAATGTGTTGTATAGAAGATATTCTTAAGGAATCGCCATCTTTTACAAAAATTCTAAACTCACCATTGTCAGATGAAAATGTACCTTGATTCGTTTTTATATTGATAATATTCGCATTCTTAACCGTATTTAAAGAATCTGTTATTTTACCACTAACTAAAGCCCTACTTTCTTGCGTAAAGCTAGTAAATGTGGCAGTACTAAAAAGGATTAATAAAAGTATTTTTTTTATCATACAGTTAAGGTTGTTACCTACAAATTTCGGAATTAGATTTTTTAAAATTACCATATTATTTGATAAACTTGTGTTAAAAGATGTTTACAATTTAAGGTAGCCAATACTTTCTTCTTTTAATACTTTTATAAGTTTTAAGATATTGTTGTTTTTATAAAGTTCTGTAGTTCCTTTAAAAGAACAATAAATTAGAAAGTTATTGTATTTTTCTTTGGGTATTTTTAGTTCTTTTAAAAAGAAGTTTTCACCTAATAAACTGTATATTTTAATAGCAACTTCTTGCTCTTCTTCTAATTTGTTTAAAGACGGTTTTTGTTCATTTATAGAAGATTTACCTCCAATAGAAATACCCAAACCAACAAATGTACCAGGTAAGTTTGTAGCAGTAGGTTTTGTTAAATGCATTTCTTTAGCATTAAGAGGCATTTTAGAAATTGCAGAATAATCCATGTTTTTAAGATCTAATAACAGTTTTTCTACAGCTTCTTCTTTATAATTTTTAGGTGTTTTTTTAATGTCTAAAGATAGAGAACCAGTTAATTCTGTTCTTTTTAAAACAATTTCTTTTAAATTATATGTTTGTTCTTTTATAAAAATTAGATTCTCTTTTTCTCTAAGATGAAACGATTTTACCTTTATAAACCTAGTTTTATAACCTATAGAAGTTATTTGTAAGCTATCGTTTTCATTTGCAGAAATTTTAAAAACACCATTATCATTAGAAAAAGTACCTTTATTTGTTTTTATATTAATAATGTGTGCGTCTTTTACAACTAAACTAGAATCGATAATTTTTCCGAAGAAAAAACTTTTTTTTTGTGAATATGAAGAGAAAGAAATAATAAAAAGAATAATAAGTAATGTTTTTTTCATGCGGTTGATTTTTTACAAAGAAAACAGAACCACTTCTTAAAACTCTATTAACAGAATTGTAAAATGTTGTTAAAATCAGTTCTTTTTTAAAGCAAGCTTTATAACAGAGTTCTCTTTTTGCGGAAAAGATCTACTTTCGCTTAGTAAAACAGTTGTTAAAGTTAAATTATCTTTTTTATTAAAAAGGTATATAATATTTCGTTTCATACAGGAATTTAAAAATGAATTTATATGCGCTTCTTGAATCTGTAAATCTGTAATAAAAAAATCGTCTGTAAAGTATTTTCTAATCTTTAATAGACGGTCATCTTCTAACCTTATTTTCTTTAAAACCTTTTCTCTTTTGTTACTTCCGTTAAGAAAACCCATTAAATTATCTAAGCTAACAACAGCACCAGAACTCAGTTTAAAAATTGTTTTATCTACTTTGGCTTTTGTATTTGCATACGGTAGGTTTAAGGTATTCGCATTTACAGGCGGACCGCTATAAGTAAAGATATCTTTATCTTCTTCGAAGATACTTCTTCCTTTTTCTAAGGTAAACTCTTTAAGAGTTGTTGTTTGTTCTTTTAAAACAATTGTTAGTTTTAAAGAAACCAAATGCTTTTTAGTAATTGTTATTATTTTATTTTGAAGGTTTAGGTGAGATATAGAAATGCTGTCGCCTATTTTTATGGGTAAATCAAATTCACCCAAACTATTAGATATGGTTCCTATTTTAGTTTTTAAATTAACAATATGAACATCATAAATAGGTAAACTATCTAGCTTTACTTCACCATTTATTAATTTTCTTTTTTCTTGAGATAGTATCGATTTACTAAATGAAAGAAGTAGTATTAAGAGTATTAAATATCTCATGTTACAAAGAAATACAAAGTGCTTCTTAAAAATGTATTAACAGTATTGTAAAATTTTGTTAAAGTGAATTTTGTAAAACAATTTTAGTATTTTTGAGGTATGAAAAAAATGATTATTGCTAGTACTTCAACGGTTTTTGGAAGCGGTTATTTAGAGTATTTATTACCAATTTTACAAGAGCATTTTAAAGATGTAAAGACACTTCTTTTTATACCTTATGCAAGACCAGGTGGTATTTCTTATGATGCCTATACAAGCATAGCAAAGAAAGCTTTTACAAAAATAAATATTGATGTAAAAGGAATTCATGAGTATGAAGATGCAAAAGAAGCTATTTTAAATGCTGAAGCAATTTTTACCGGTGGTGGAAATACATTTGAGTTGGTAAATCAAATATATAAAAATGATATTCTAACCGTTTTAAAAGATGTTTTAGAGATAGGAACTCCTTATTTAGGCACAAGTGCAGGGAGTAATATTTGTGGAGTGAATATGATGAATACGAATGATATGCCAATTGTATATCCGCCAAGTTTTACAACTTTAGGATGTATTCCTTTTAATATAAATGCGCATTATTTAGATCCTATTGATGGCTCTAAACATATGGGAGAAACTAGAGAAACTCGAATAAAAGAATTTCATGTTTTTAATGATACAGCTGTTTTAGGTTTGCGAGAAGGAAGTTGGTTATCTGTAGAAGGAGATAAAATAACGCTTCAAGGTAAATTTACTGCAAGATTATTTAAACAGAATACACAGCCAATTGAGTTAGAAAGTGGAGAAGTAGTAAACTGTTAAAACTTACGTTTAAAGTAAGTAGATTTTTGTTGCCTAAAGCTTCTTTTCTTTGTTCCGTTAAAATACCGAACAAAGAAAAAGATAGCTATTAATAGACTAATATAAAGTATAATTAATAAGTTACATAATCTACAATTTCTAAACCATAACCAATAATACCAACTCTTTTGGTTTGTTGAGAATTTGTAATTAATTTTAATTTACTAATATTTAAATCGTGTAAAATTTGAGCACCAATACCAAAATCTTTATTATCTAATTTAATTTCTGGTGCTTTTATTTCTCCATGTTCTTGATTTTCTTTTAGAATACTTAATCTCTGTAATAAGTTTTGAGATTGGTTTTCTTGATTAACAAAAAGAATTGCACCTTTTCCTTCATCATTAATAACCTGAAACATTTGATCTAATTTCTTGTCTGCATTATTTGTTAACGTACCAAGAATATCATTATTTACTAAAGTAGAATTTACACGTGTTAAAATACCTTCTTCTTTAGACCAAGAACCTTTTGTTAAAGCAATATGAATTTGTTTATTGGTTGTTTGTTCGTATGCTCTTAATCTAAATTCCCCAAAACGAGTAATTATATTAAAATCATCTTTCTTTTCAATTAAAGAATCATGCTCCATTCTATAAGCAACTAAATCTTCTATAGAAACTATTTTAATATCAAACTTTTTTGCAACTTCTAGAAGTTGTGGTAGACGAGCCATAGTACCATCTTCATTCATTATTTCTACAATAACTCCTGCAGGTTCTAAACCAGCTAAACGTGCAAAGTCAATTGCAGCTTCTGTATGACCTGTTCTTCTTAAAACACCACCTTCTTTAGCTTTTAAAGGAAAAATATGTCCTGGTCTTGCTAAATCGAAAGGTTTTGTATCTTTATTTACTAGAGCCTGCATTGTTAATGCTCTGTCTGCAGCAGAAATACCTGTAGTTACACCTTTACCACGTAAATCTACAGAAACGGTAAAGGCAGTTTCCATAGGATCTGTGTTGTTGTGAACCATCATACCTAAATCTAATTCCTTACAACGTTTTTCGGTTAACGGTGCACATATTAATCCACGGCCATGAGTTGCCATAAAATTAATCATTTCTGGAGTTGCTTTTTCAGCTGCAGCTAAAAAATCTCCTTCATTTTCTCTGTTTTCATCGTCAACTACAATAATTACTTTTCCGTTTCTTACATCTTCAATTGCATCTGCAATATTGTTAAGTTGTGTATTTTTTTTGTTTGATAAAGAGGTCATAATTTTATATGTCTTTTTTAGACTTAAATTTTAAAAAGAAATTTTTAATTGGGTTTAGAATTGCATCTACATTAAATAAACCTTTGTCTTTTGTTGCTCTTCTTGTTAAGAATATACCTAATGGTATCATAAACAATGCAGATATCCAAGAACCTAATAAAGAAGAAATTGAACTTTCTTCTGCTAGGTTTTTTCCCATAGTATTTCCGAAGAAATAAAGAACGTAAATAGCAATTGCTAGAATCATAGGTAAACCAAAACCACCTTTTCTAATAATAGAACCTAAAGGAGCTCCTATAAAGAATAAAATTAAGCAAGAAAGAGATAATGCAATTCTACCATAGTATTCAGAATCGAAGAAGTTTAATGTCTTTCTTTTCCATTTAATACTTTTTATATTGTTCTTAACATTAGTAACAGCACTATTTATTTTTAATTTTGATCCATTTAAAATACTAATCTTATCCTTTAGAGAAAAGTTTGCTAATATATTTGTAGCATCTATATTTTCTGCTTTTATAGAATCGGCATATTTGTATAGTTGATTCGATTTAGCTATAGATGATATACTTTTTGTTCTAGATAAAAGTAGTTCGTTATAGGAATTTTTTAAAACAGGTATTGTGTCATTAAGCTGCTCTAATTTTAGCATCTTAAAATTATTCTTAATTCTTTCTTGGTCTAATTCACCATCACCAACAATATCAGAAATATCAATATTAAATTCATATTCTTTAAATGTTGCTTGTGAAGCAGGCATTTTATCTTTTTTAGAACGTGATGTTGTAGATTTCGTGTGATCTTCATAATAATAACCATCGTAAAGAATAAAGGTCATGTATCTACTTCCTTCTTCAGAAATAATTTTTCCTCTATCTGCAGTTATTACTTTTTGGTTTCCATGTCTAGAACTTAAATCATAAATTAATACATTTTTTAATAGGTTTTTTTCTTCACCATACTTTTCGTCAAACTTAATTTGATAATTAGGTAAATCGCTATTAAAACTCCCAGGAACTAAAGCTAATGCTGGTTTTTTCTTTTTTATATTGTAGTATAGATTTTGCTGTTTAAAAATAGCATATGGAAAAATGTTATTTAAAAAAATAAAATTGATACCACTTAAAATTAGTGTTAAAAATATAAGCGGTCTTACCAAACGTTGTAATGAAATTCCTGCAGATTTAGCAGCTGCAAACTCATAGTTTTCACCTAAAGCACCTAAGGCCATAATAGATGATAGTAAAACTGCAATTGGTAATGCTTGTGGCACTATACTAAGAGATGTATAGTATAAAAACTTTAAAATAAAAGTTACACTAATACCTTTACCCGCTATACTTTCAAAAGTTTGCCAAAGTAACTGCATTACCAAAACAAACAAAACAATTAAAAATGTAGCTGCAAAGGGTACAAGGAATGTTTTTAAGATGTATTTATCTAAAATTTTCATTGAAGCAAAAGTAGTTTCTTAAATATAAATATGCTACTAATTTTCTGTTAATTGAAAAATTAGTCTATTGTGTATTTCTGACTTAAATATTTTGCTTTATTAAAAGAGAAGAAACTTGCAGATAAATCTTCATTCTTTTTAAATTTAGTAATTGTAAATGTAGTTTTAGATGCGTTTGCACCTGTTTGTATTAGTTTGTAAATATGCTTTGTCTTTGCATCTATACCTAATTCTACCTTTACAATTTCAGAATTACTATCTATTGGGTTTAAAGTTACAAACTGTATGTTTCTACCTTTAATATTCTTTAAATCTCCCATTTCTAAGTTATATCCTTCTTTATAAAAGGTTAATAGTTTAGATGGATAAATAAAACCATCATCACCACTTAAATCGCTGTCTGAAACAGATATTTCTTTTTCATCATGATTAATTACGTATAATTTTTTACCATCATAAATAAACTGATTTCCTAAATAATTTAGACTGTATTTTTCTCCTTGTAAGTTAATTTCACCTCTAATTGGTGGTTCATCTCCTTCTTTTATACCAGCATCTTCATTACTTAGAGTTTGGCTAAAACCAATGTACATGTTTTTATAAGCACCCATTTTAGTAGATACTTCGTCTAATAAAGATTTTGCTTTAGCATCACTTTGTGAAAATGCCATTGTAGTTATAAAAAGACTTAAAAATAAGATTCCTATTTTCTTCATAATTTAATACTTGTCAACTCTTATTTAAAAGAGATTATACTTTTTTTTCGTTTTCTAATAATTGATCTAAAGCTACAAAATCTGGCACTAAAACCTGTCTTGCTTTACTACCTTCAAAACCACCAACAATACCTGCAGCTTCTAACTGATCTATTAATCTACCAGCTCTATTGTATCCTAATTTCAATTTTCTTTGCAATAAAGAAGCAGAACCTTGTTGAGCTGTAACAATTATTTCTGCAGCATCTCTAAAGAGTTTGTCTCTATCTGCAATGTCAATATCAATAGTTGTGCCACTTTCATCATCTACATATTCTGGTAATAAATAAGCTTCTGCATACGCTTTTTGAGAACCAATAAAGTCTGTAATTTTTTCAACTTCTGGTGTATCTACAAACGCACATTGTATTCTATTTAAATTATTACCTGCAGTATAAAGTAAATCTCCACGACCAATTAATTGATCTGCTCCACCTGCATCTAAAATTGTTCTAGAATCTATTTTAGAAGTAACTCTAAATGCAATTCTTGCAGGGAAATTGGCTTTAATTATACCTGTAATTACATTTACAGAAGGTCTTTGTGTTGCTACTATTAAGTGAATACCAATAGCTCTGGCAAGTTGTGCTAAACGTGCAATTGGTGTTTCTACTTCTTTACCAGCTGTCATTATTAAATCTGCAAATTCATCAATAACTAAAACAATATATGGTAAAAATTGATGCCCGTCATTAGGATTTAATTTACGTGCTTTAAATTTAGTATTGTATTCCTTTATATTACGAACCATTGCGGCTTTAAGCAAATCGTAACGGTTGTCCATTTCTATACAAAGAGAATTTAAAGTATGTACAACCTTTGTTGTATCTGTAATAATTGCTTCTTCTACGTCTGGTAATTTTGCTAAATAATGACGTTCAATTTTATTAAATAATGTTAATTCTACTTTCTTAGGATCTACTAATATGAATTTTACTTCAGCAGGATGTTTTTTATATAATAGTGATGTTAAAACTGCATTTAAACCAACAGATTTACCTTGTCCTGTTGCTCCAGCCATTAATAAGTGAGGCATTTTAGCAAGATCAACTACAAATGTTTCATTAGAAATGGTTTTTCCCAAAGCAATTGGTAATTCCATATCCGATTCTTGAAATTTCTTTGAAGAAATAACAGAATGCATAGAAACAATAGTAGATTTTTTATTTGGCACTTCAATACCAATGGTTCCTTTTCCAGGAATTGGTGCAATAATTCTAATTCCTAAAGCAGACAAAGAAAGTGCAATATCATCTTCTAGATTTTTAATTTTAGAGATTCTAATTCCTGCTTCTGGTACAATTTCATACAAAGTAATTGTTGGTCCTACAGTTGCTTTAATTTCTGCAATACCAATTTTGTAATTTTTTAAAGTCTCTACAATTCTATCTTTATTTGCCTCTAATTCTTCTGGGTCTATAGAAATTGTTTCGTTGTATTGTTTTAATAAATTGAAGGTAGGAAACTTAAAATTAGCCAATTCTAAGGTAGGATCAAATTCACCAAAATCTTTTACTAATTTATCTGATAAATTTTCTGCTACACTTTTTTCTTCTTCAATTTCCTCTACATCAATTTCTACTTCTTTTTCCTCTTCAACCAACACTTCTGTTTTTAAAACAGGTGTTATTTTATCTTCAACAGTTAATTTAATCTCTTCTTTTTTAGTTGTTGTGTCTGAATGTTTAGAAATTGTAGGTTTTAAGTTTACTACAGATTTTTCAAATTCTGATTTCTCTTTTTTATCTGAAGTTAAAGAAATTGTTTCAGAAGTTTTTTCTAAGACAGTTTTTGTTGCAACAACCTTTTTAATTTCTTCTAAAGTAGTGTCTTCTTCTGTCTCTAATAAAGGTTCTGCATCTTCTTTTTCTAATCTTGCTGCTCTTTTTTGTCTTATTTGTTCTATAAATAAATCGAAAGTTACTTTATAACGAATAACAATGTATGCTAAAAATAAAAAGACTAATAATATAGAAAGGCCTGTTTTTCCTATAAAATCTTGCAAGTAACTGTTAATTTCGAAGCCAACAATACCAGAAAGTAAAGCAAATTTTTGATGTAAAAAACCTAAAGTTATAGAAACTAGAACCATGGCTATTAAGCCCCAATTCCAAGAAATAATTATTTTAGATAATTTTCTTTGTAATAAAACATTTAGTCCTGTTAAAAATAATTGAAATGAGATTACAAATGCTGCAATACCAAAACCTTTATAAATAAAAAAGTGACTTAAATTAGCGCCTATTTTTCCTAATAAATTATTGCTTTTTACGGCTCTGTTAGATAATTGATCTAGTGTACTTTGATCTTCTTGCCAATTAAAAAAGAAAGAAATAAATGCGATGCATAAAAAAAGTGAAAACAACATTAGAAAAATGCCAAAAATTGTTTGTGCTTGTTTTGTTTTTAAAAAAGCAAAAATACTTGGTTTAATTTCAGATGTTTCTGTAGTCTTTTTTGTGCTAGGTTTTCTTTTAGCCATTAAGTATGTATCGTGTTTTTAAAGTAAGTTACGCTAAAATAGTAAATTGATTTTTGGAATGTAAATGATGCCAGCAATTATTAAAGAGATTATTCCTGCAAATGTTGGTGCACCAGCAGCAATGTCTTTTATAAAACCTATTTTTACATGAAAATCTGGGTGCACAAAATCTGCAACTTTTTCTACAGCAGTATTTAATGATTCTGCAACCAAAACCATTCCTATTGCTAAAAATTGAAGCATCCATTCTACATTAGAAATATTAAAGTAAAAGCCTAAAATTGTTGCAATAACTGCAACACCAACTTGTACTTTAATACTATCTTCTGTAGTTAATAGCAACCAAGTTCCTCTAAAAGCAAACTTTAAACTGCGTATTCTTCCTCTAACAAAACTGTCATTTGGGTTTTTCATGTAATTAGATAGCTTTTAATGCAGCTTCATAATTAGGTTCATTAACTATGTCTGAAACTTGTTCTGTATAAGTAACTGTTCCTTTTTCATCTAAAACAATAACAGCTCTAGAGTGCAAGTGGGCTAGTGGTCCGTTAGAAATATCTAAGTTATAATCTTTACCAAAACTTCCTGTTGCAAAATCAGACAGCATAATTACGTTATCTATTCCTTCAGCACCACAAAAACGAGCTTGAGCAAAAGGCAAATCTTTAGAAATACAAAGAACAACTGTGTTTTCTAATTCAGAAGCTTTTTTGTTAAACTCTCTTACAGATGTAGCACAAGTTCCTGTATCTACAGATGGAAAAATGTTTAAGATTACTTTTTTACCAGAAAAATCTGATAAAGATTTGTTACCTAATTCTACTGTTGTTAATGAGAAATTAGAAGCTTTAGAACCAACTTCTGGTAAATTTCCTATTGTATTTATTGCATTTCCTTTTAAAGTTATATTTGCCATTTTATTTAGTTTTAATTAAAAATCAAAAGTAAGAATAATTAAATTATTTGAGTAATTATAAACTCTTAATCATAAGAAATAATTAGTTTATTTTTTTCTAAAATATATTTTTTTAATGATTTCATAAAACCAAGACTTAAAAAATTGCGTAAGTGTGGTTGAAACAAAATTAATAATCATTAAAATTATATATTATGAAGAAATCAAATTTTATTAAAACATCAGTATTCGTATTTGCATTATTTTTAGGTCAGTCTTTTTTTGCTCAAAAAACTAAAATGGTTGGTGGCGCAGAAATGTATCCCTCTAAAAACATTGTAGAAAATGCAATAAACTCTAAAGACCATACAACTTTGGTAGCTGCAGTAAAGGCAGCAGATTTAGTAAGTGTTTTATCTAGTGAAGGTCCTTTTACAGTTTTTGCTCCAACCAATAAGGCTTTCGATATGTTGCCTGAAGGAACAGTAAGTACTCTATTAATGGAAGAAAATAAGATGAAATTACAATCAATTTTAAAATACCATGTTGTTGCTGGTAAATGGAATGCAAAAGATCTTGTTAAGTTGATAAAAAAAGGAAATGGAAAAGCAGTAATTAAAACAGTAAGTGGTGGTGTTATTACTGCTTGGATGAAAGGAAAAGAGGTTTATATTTCTGATGAAAATGGAGGTAAAGCAAAAGTTACAATTGCTAATGTAAACCAATCTAATGGTGTTATTCATGTAATAGATGCTGTTTTGTTACCAAAGCCAGCAATGTAGAAAAAACAATAATTATTGTAATTAAAAAGTCACTTTTAAACGAGTGGCTTTTTTTGTACTTTTATTTTACAGAATAGCTATTAACTTATCTAATTACTAATTGTATTTTTGCAGTCTTTAAAAGAAATTATAAGTGAATATAGCACAATATACATCTGAATTTAAATACAATTGGAAACTTGCTGCGCCTGTAATGTTAGGAATGTTAGGACATACATTTGTAAGTTTTATAGATAATATTATGGTTGGTCAATTGGGTACGGCAGAATTAGCAGCTGTATCTTTAGGTAACAGTTTTATGTTTATTGCAATGTCTATTGGTATAGGTTTTTCTACAGCAATTACACCATTAATAGCAGAAGCAGATTCTTCAAATAATTTTGAACAAGCTAAATCTACTTATAAACATGGGTTGTTTTTGTGTACAGCTTTAGGTATTTTATTGTTTTTATTGGTTTTCTTTTCTAAACCATTAATGTATTTAATGCAACAACCAGAGGAAGTGGTCGAATTGGCAATTCCGTATTTAGATTTGGTTGCCTTTTCATTAATTCCGTTAATAATTTTTCAAGCGATTAAGCAGTTTAGTGATGGAATGTCGATGACGAAATACCCAATGTATGCTACCTTAATAGCAAATATTATAAACGTAATTTTAAATTACCTTTTAATTTTCGGGAAATTTGGTTTTCCAGAAATGGGAATGGTTGGTGCTGCTTATGGTACATTGGTTTCTAGAGTTGTAATGGTAATTTATCTGTGGGCATTGTTACGTTATAAAGAACGTTCTAGTGCTATTGTTAAAAATATAAAGTTCTTTGTTTTAGATTTTCTAATGATTAAAAGAATTGTAAATTTAGGTTCTTTAAGTGCGATGCAAATGTTTTTTGAAGTAGCTATTTTTACTTCAGCAATTTGGTTAAGTGGTTTGTTAGGTAAAAATCCGCAAGCAGCAAACCAAATAGCATTAAACTTGTCTTCTATGACATTTATGGTTGCCATGGGTTTAAGTGTTGCTTCTATGATTAGGGTAGGAAACCAAAAAGGATTACAAAATTATAAAGAATTACGTAGAATAGCTTTTTCTATCTTTTTATTAGGTATTCTATTAGCTGTTTTCTTTGCTTTGTTATTTTTTATTTTCCATAAAAGTCTACCAAACTTATATGTAGATTTAAGTGATACAGCAAATTATAAAGATAATATGGAAGTGATGACGATTGCAGGAAACTTATTATTAGCTGCAGCTTTCTTTCAAATTTCAGATAGTATACAAGTAGTAATGTTAGGAGCTCTAAGAGGTTTACAAGATGTAAAAGTACCAACTATTTTAACCTTTGTTTCTTATTGGGTTGTTGGTTTTCCTGTTTCTTATTATTTCGGAAAAGAAGAAATGTATGGTAGTTTTGGTATTTGGCTAGGTTTGTTAGCAGGTTTAACAACAGCTTCAGTTTTATTATTCATTCGATTTAATTCCTTAACTTTAAAGCTCATTAAAGAGAAAGAAAACAATCTTAAACATATTGTTTAAAAGGAATAACTTTTTTAGTGAAATATTAAAAAACAAAAAACTATGACTTTTTTAGAAATTACATTATCGAATAGAAGTATGCTATTAATTGGTGCTGCAACAGCAATTTTAGTGGTATTAATTCTTTACATTAGAGCAAAACGTATTAGCAAGAATAAATTAAAAAAATAAATTAAAAACTTTTTATTTAGTTGTTTTCCTTTATTACTGAATAACATTTTTAAATAAAAAAAAACAAAGAACTTTATTATACAATGGAATTACCAAAATTTTTATTAGCAGACAACAGTAAATCTCCAGAAGATATTTTTGTATTGCATACAGAATTTCCTCGTTTTATGATTAATCTAAAAGATGATGAAATAGAATGGTTTGAAGATTTAACAGGAGAAAATGAAGAAGATATTGCTACAGAGTTAGCAGATTTAATGGATAAAGCAGGTGTGTTTTATGATGAAGAAATGAAAGAATTTGAATAACTAATTAACTTTCTAAACATAAAAAAAGCCTTACATTTAATGTAAGGCTTTTTTTATGTTGTTATTTGTAATTTACTTTTTTGGTTCAGGAATTGTAATCCCTAATTTTTTAATTACTAAATCTGTAATATCAAATTTATTATCCATATAAGCAAACTGATTACCTGTTGTAGTTAATATTTGAGTATATCCATTTGCTTTAGAAACAGCTTCAATAGCATTGTTTAATTTCTTGTATAAAGGACGCATTAATTCGTCTCTTTTTAAACCCATTAAAGTATTTCCGTTTTTTTGATACTTTTTTATGTCTTGATCTATAGCACCTAATTCTGCCTGAATAGTTTTTTTCTCTAAATCTCCCATTGCATTTTCTTTACTCTTGTAATCATCTAGCTTAGCTTTAAAATCATCAACTTTAATACTAAACGAAGAGTCTAATTTTGCACCATATTTTTGGGTCATTTTAATAACCACTTTCGTTTCTGGCATATAGTTGATAATATATTCACTATCAATGGTACCAACTTTTGTTTGTGCAATAGATAATGTGCTAACAAAAGCAATAAATAATACTGTAATTTTTAATTTCATAATTTAAATTTAGTGAGACAAAGATATAAAAGCGATTTGTTTAATGAAATTTCTATTTTAATAACAAGGTTAACTCCTTATTTACTTCATAGAATTCATGTTTTCTAATCTTTTTAAATCTTCAATATTAGTAATGTTTGTATTTGCATCAGCTAATAAATTACTGATTTCTGTGTTAATAATTGTATTGTATTCTTCAAATTTAGATTTCTTTTCTACGTTTTTTAAACAAGTTAAAAGTTTTAAAACAATAACAATATCATGCGAGCAATAAGTTCTTAAAGACGCCATAATAGGGTATAATAAATCTTCAAACTTTAAAAAATTTACAAGTACCAAGGTAACATTGTCTTTTTGTGTAACCTCAATATTTTTTTTCTGAACTCTAAGTATTAATAATTCAGAAAGATAATCGATAGCATTTATTGCTGTTCCTGGGTCATTTATTCCTGGCGACATAGATTTTACAGCTACTTCTGTAATTTGCTTAAAAGCAAGTAAATAATTATCATCTATTAATTGTCCTTTAGAAAAACTAAAGTTTGCATGTATTTTATCTAAAAGATCTTTATTAACTGCAATATTGGTTTTAAATAAAACAGCATCTTCGCTGCAATAAGAACCTTTATCTGCTAATACCTCTAATTTAAAATTATTTTTATGTGCTAAATCTATCAAGTTATCTAAAGATAATAATTTAAAATAGCCAGTACATTTTGTATTATGATGAACCCATTTTTTGGTGTCAATTACTTCGTTATTTGCTTTTTCTTCATCATTAATTAATTGTACTAATTTTTTTTCTGCAGACACATAAATCTTCAGTAAAATATTATTTATTTGAATTTCTTGTGATATAGAGTGAATAAAGTAGATAAAAGAAGCCAATGAGCTAATCATAAAAACAATAGAAAGTAAAACCGAAAAACCAGGAAGTTGGTACGCTTGCCCTTTGGGTTCTATAAAAACTAATATAAAAATGCAATAAATTATAGTGAATAAATAAATTCCTAAAACTATTTGATGTCTTCGATTAGAAATTAAACCGGGTAATAATCTTGGTGAGAAGTTGCTAGAAGCTTGGTTTAATAAAATCATAACCATAGAGAAACTAAAAACCATTATAGAGGTTAAGCCTGCAATAAAAGTAGCTAAAATTGTTCTAGCCGTTTCTTCATCATTAATTACTAATTCTGGCAGAAACTCTTGTAAGTAAGCAGAAATACCTTGGTTTTCTGCAAACATCATTATATAAGCAAAAATAACACCAGCCAAGGCTATAATAGAAGGAAAGAAAGCTATCTTATTTTTTAAATTATAAACTTTACTTAATAAGGTAGAAAATTTATCCTTCATCTTAATTTATTTTTTTACTGATTGTATTTTTAATGGTTTCGAAAGCAGTTAAATAATCGAACCATAAAGTTTCCTCATCTCTTTTAAACCAAGTTAGTTGTCTTTTAGCAAAACGCCTTGTATTTTTTTTAATTTCTGAAATAGCAAATTCTTTAGTAAATATAGTGTCGAAAAAAGAAAATAACTCTCTGTAACCAACAGTTTGCAGCGCATTTAATGTTTTATGAGTATAAAGGCTTTTAGCTTCTTCTAGCAAACCATTAGCAATCATTATATCTACACGTTGGTTAATACGGTTGTAAATAATTTCTCTATCTGCGTTTAAACCAACTTTTATTACATTAAAATTTCTTGGTTTTTTAGGTTTATTTTTAAATGTTGAATAAGGAATACCAGAACTAATACAAACTTCTAAAGCTCTCATAATTCTATGCGGATTGTCTATTGCAATTGTATTATAAGTCTCTAAATCTAACTTTTTTAATTGTTCTTGAAGAACTTCAATTCCTTCTTTTTCTAGCTTTAAAGTTAGTTCTTCTCTTATTTTAGCATCAACATCCGGAAAATAATCTAAACCCTTTAAAACAGCATCTACATATAAACCGCTACCACCAACCATTATTTGAACAGGGTTTTCTGTAAAGAGTTCTTCTAGTTTTTCTAAAGCATCTCTTTCAAATTCGCCAACATTATAAGCTTCAAAAATACTTCTATTTTGAATAAAATAATGTTTAGCAGCAGCTAGTTCTTCTGGTTCTGGAACTGCGGTTCCTATTGTCATTTCCTTAAAAAACTGTCTAGAATCGCAAGAAATAATACTTGCATTAAAAGCGTTGGCTAATTTTATACTTAAGGCTGTTTTACCAATAGCAGTAGGACCAACTATGGTAATTAAGGTGTTTTTAGAATTCTTCATTTAGTTTAAAATACTTCCGCAGTTATGACAAAAAGTAGCACCTTTTGTATGTTTTTCTTTTAAGCAAGTTGGGCAAGATTGGGTGTTTGTGTCTATTTCTGCATCTGTTTTTGTCATTTCAGAACTTACAATACCAGTAGGTATAGCAATAATAGAATACCCTAAAATCATTATTACACTTGCTATTAATTGCCCTAAAGGTGTTTGTGGCGCAATGTCACCAAAACCAACAGTCGTTAAAGTTACAATTGCCCAATAAATACTTTTAGGGATGTTTGTAAACCCGTTTTCTGCACCTTCTATCATGTACATTACAGTTCCTAAAATAACGCAAACAATTGAAACAAAAAATAAGAAGACTGCAATTTTAGCCTTACTTGCATTTAGTGCTAATAGTAATTTGTTAGAAGCACCAACATAACGCCCTAATTTTAAGATTCTAAAGACTCTTAATAGTCTTAAAGCTCTAAGTGCAACAAGGTTATGAGAACCTATTAATATAAATGAAAGATACTTAGGAATTGTAGATAGCAAATCTATTATGCCGTAGAAACTAAAAATATATTTAAAAGGTTTTTTTATAGAGACAATACGAAGAACGTATTCAATAGAGAAAAAGATGGTAATAATCCATTCTCCTATATTTAATAAAGTATGGTATTCATTATCAAAGCTTTCTACACTTTCTAGCATTACTAACAATATACTTGCTAGAATTGCTATTAGTAAAATTACGTCAAAGAATTTACCTTGTTTAGTATCTGCTTCATAGATAATTTCATGAAGTTTTTCTTTCCAAGAAGGTTTTTTTATAGAATCACTCAAAATTTAGCTTGTTTTTCTATTACAATACTACAATTTTTTATTTGTTTTAAAAATTTTTCATTCAATTTTATCAGTATTTACAAGGGTTTTAAAATAAAATCAAAAAAAAACAACCTTTTTTAAAACCGTACTTTAAATCTTCTCGTAAGTATGTGTGAGATTCAATTAAATATAAACTAAAAACTCACAAAATGAAAAAAAGTAAAATTTTATTAGGAACTGTAATTCTTGGAATTATCGGTTTAATTACAGTAGCAGCAGATCATATAGATGCTCCAGCAGCAGCAGGAACTTCTGCAGACATTACAGATTTTTATGCTTTTCAAGCAGAAGATACAGATAATTTGGTTTTTGTTGCTAATGTGCAAGGTTTATTAAGTCCTACTGCAACAAGTACAACTGTTTTCGATGAAAATGTATTAGTCGAATTTAATATTGATACAGATGGAGATAATGTAGAAGATTTAGTTATTCAAGCAATACCAAAAGATGGTAAGATGTATTTCTTTGGACCAATAGGGCCATTATCTACAGGGAAAAATAGTAATATTTCTACGATGTCTTCTATAAAAGGAGAAGTTGCAATTACTGCTTATGGTTCAAATGCTGTTATAGGAACTAATAATTCTGGAATGAAAATGTTTGCAGGACCAAGAGATGATCCTTTCTTTATGGACTTTGCTAGATATGGAGAAGTTGTTGGAGGAACAGCACCTGGTTTTAATAATCCTGGAGCAGATACATTTGCAGGTTCTAATGTATTATCTATAGTTGTAGAAGTTCCTAAAAGTTTAGTTGGTACTTCTGGTACAATTAATACTTGGGTAGAAGCAAAAGTAAAACAATAATTAACAAACTTTAAAACAAAATATCATGAAAACAAATTTTATAAAATATACAGCAGCGTTATTAATGTCTTCAATAGTATTGGTAAGTTGTAACGATAATGACAACGATATTGCTTCAATAACAACAGATTTTTCTGGAACTTATGTGCAAAAAGATCAAATGGGAAGACCAGCAGTAAATACTGTATTTGTTTCTTCTTCTAGTAAAGATGAATTTAATAGTACAATTCCTTCAGAACAAAACGCTAAGTTTCAAGCAATGTTCGAAGCAAATTTAACAGGTTTAAGTCCTGCTTATGCAAATGCGGGTGACAAAAATGCTTTAGGTTTAGATGCTGCTTCTTTTACAGGTTTACTAGCAACAGATGTATTAAATGTTTCTTTAGATGGCACAACAACTTTCTATGACGGTACAAATGTATTAACTGGTAGAGCTTTAACAGATGATGTTATTACAGTAGAATTGTTGTTAATTTTTGGTGGAGAAGACTTTACTGAAAACCCAACTTTATCTAATGATAATGTAGATGCAAATGATAAAGAGTTTTTAACAAGCTTTCCTTATTTAGCTTCACCTTGGTAGAAGTTTTTTAAACCTGGCATATTTTTGGGGGAATTTATGCCAGTGTTTAATACTATTTTCCTTTTTATTTTTTCTGACGTATTTTTTTTAAAAGATACGTCAGTTATTTAACCATCTTAAAATACAAGCAATGAAATATTTCCAACTATTTTTATTATTTGTAACTTTTTCTATCGCAACAAGTTGCAAAACATCAACAAACAAACAAATAACAAACACTAAAGATTATAACGAATTTTTAATAAGTTCAGAAAATACATCTTTAGAAAATATTCAAAAAGATTTTAATTTTTGGAAGCAAAAATTAGAGAAAACACCAAATCAATATCCTTATTACGTAAAATTAGCATCTGCAAATAATGCTATTTTTAAACTTACGGGAGAAATAGAATCACTTAAAGAAGCAGAACATAACTTAGTATTAGCAAATGAGAAAACAAGTTATAATAACGCTGGTTATTTAAGAAGTTTATCTAGAAATTATATCTCTCAACATAGATTTAAAGAATCGCTAAAATTACTTAAAAAAGCAGAGATTAACGGGCAAGACTTACAACAAACACAATTTATGTTAATTGATGTAAATCTAGAACTAGGAAATTTAGAAGAAACAGAAAAATATTTATCTAAAGTTAAGAATTTTAAAAGCTTCGATTATTTACTTAGAATTTCTAAATATAATGATCATATTGGCAACTTAAATAAAGCTATAGAGTACTTAGAGGCTTCTTTAGAAATTGCAAAATCTTCTAATAATAAGACTTTAATTCAATGGAATTATACAAATCTTGCAGATTATTACGGACATGCAGGTAGAATTAAAGATTCTTATAATTCATATATAAAAGCCTTAAAATTAAATGCTAACGATAGTTATGCAAAAAAAGGAATTGCTTGGATTGTGTATTCTTATGAAAGAAACCCACAAGAAGCATTAAGAATTTTAGAAACAGTAACAAAAGAGAATAAAGCACCAGATTACCATTTGTTAAAAGCAGAGATTTTAGAGTTTATGGGGAATTTAGAAGAAAAAGAAAAAGAAATAAAGAAATATTTAGTAAAAGTTTCTGATAAAAATTACGGAGTAATGTATCATAAATATGATGTTTTACTATATGCAGATGACGCTACTAAAAGTTCTAAAGCTTTAGAAATTGCAGCACAAGAAGTTTCTGAAAGACCAACAGCACAGTCTTATGATTTATTAGCTTGGTCATATTTAAAAAACGGACAAAAAGAAAAGGCTTTAGAAATTTCTAAAAAACATGTAATTAACAAAACCTTTGAACCTGAAGCATTATTACATACTGCTTATATTTTAAAAGCAAATGGTAGAATAGAAGATGCTATTAAATTAAAAGAAGATTTAATTGAAAGTATATATGAATTAGGGCCTTTAACAGAAAGTGAAATTAAAAATATTTAAATTCTCCAAAAAAAATAAAAATGAAAAATAAATTCATACTATTTATTCTTTTTGTAGCTAGTTTACAAACGTCTAGTCAGGATTTTAAAGGACGTGTTTTAGATGTATTTAATAGACCAATTGAAAACGCATATGTTTTTAATGTAAGTTCTAATTCGCATACTCACACAGATTTAAATGGAAATTTTAAAGTCGCCAATTCAAAAATAGGAAATACAATTCAAATAGGTATTTTGGGGTTTCAAAAGCAAGAAATTATTCTTACTAAAGCTAATTTTAAAGACTTTGTAATTCTCTTAGAAACTAAGATATTTCAATTAGAAGAACTTGTTTTACGTAAAGAAATAAATGCTTTGCAAACAATTTCTAAGATAGATTTACAGGTGAATCCTGTTAATAATTCTCAAGAAATTTTAAGAAAAGTACCTGGTTTAATTATTGGACAACATGCAGGAGGCGGTAAAGCAGAACAGATATTTTTACGTGGTTTCGATATAGATCACGGTACAGATATTACGCTTTCTGTAGACGGAATGCCTATTAATATGGTTTCTCATGCACATGGGCAAGGATATAGCGATTTGCACTTTATGATTCCAGAAACTATTCAAAAAATAGATTTTGGTAAAGGACCTTATTATTCAAATCAAGGTGATTTTAATACAGCTGGTTATGTTAATTTTTCGACTAAAAACAGTATTCAGAAAAACAAAGTTTCTTTAGAAGTAGGGCAATTTAACTCTTTAAGAACGTTGGGTATGTTTAATCTTTTAGAAAACAAGAAAGATGAAGACGCCTATGTTGCTATAGAATATATTTCTAATGACGGTCCTTTCGAGTCTCCTCAAAACTTTAATAGAGTAAACCTTTTTGGTAAGTATAATACTTTTATTAATGGAACAGATAGAGTTAGTTTAACAGCATCGCATTTTACAAGTAGTTGGGACGCATCCGGACAAATACCAGAAAGAGAGGTTAAAAACGGGAATATAAATAGATTTGGAGCAATAGATGATACAGAAGGAGGGACTACTTCTAGAACAAATTTTAATATTCAATTAAATAAAACATTATCAGAAGAATCAATATTAAAAACCAATGTTTTTTATTCTAAGTATAATTTTGAATTGTTTTCTAATTTTACATTCTTTTTAGAAGATCCTATTAACGGAGATCAAATTAAACAATTTGAAAATAGAGATATTTTTGGAGCAAATGCACAAATAATTTCAAATAAAGAATTTGGAGATGTAGAGGCTAAATTTACAAAAGGAGCAGGTTTTCGTTATGATTTAATAAATGATATCGAACTTTCACACACAAAAAACAGAAAAGAAGTTATTGAAAGAATACAATTAGGAGACGTAAAACAAACAAATATGTATGCGTTTTTTAATTCTGAATTTGAATTAGGGAAATTTAAAATTTCGCCAGCAGTTCGTTTAGATTATTTTAAATTTATTTATAATGATGCTTTAAAAACAAATTTTGAAACCTTAACTAAAAGTAAAATAATTGCGACCCCAAAGTTGAATTTTTTATATTCACAAAACGATAATTTACAATGGTTTATAAAATCTGGTATTGGTTTCCATTCTAATGATACAAGGGTGGTTTTACAACAAAATGCAGATAAAATATTACCTAAGGCTTATGGTTTAGATTTTGGTAATATCTGGAAACCTACTAAAAACATGGTTTTAAGTACAGCAGTTTGGTATTTATTATCTGAAGAAGAGTTTGTTTATGTTGGTGATGCTGGTATTGTAGAACCTTCTGGTGAATCTGAGCGTTTTGGATTTGATCTTGGTGTTAGATATCAATTTACAGATTGGTTGTATTTTAATACAGATTTAAATTATACAAAAGCAAGAAGTTTAGAAAACATTAGTGGAGAAGATTACATTCCTTTAGCACCAGATTTTACAATGGTTGGTGGTTTGTCTGTTTCTAATTTAGGTAATTTTTCTGGAGGTTTACAATATAGATATATAGACGATAGACCTGCAAATGAAGATAATTCGATTGTTGCAGAAGGTTATTTTATAGCAGATTTTAACATCAATTATAAAATGAACGATATTACTTTAGGTATTGCAATAGAAAATATTTTTGATGTTTCTTGGAATGAAACTCAATTTGCAACAGAATCTAGATTACAAAATGAACCTAATTCAGTAGAAGAAATTCATTTTACACCAGGAACACCATTTTTTGCAAAAGCGAGTATTAGCTATACATTTTAAAATATATAAAAATCTTAACCATGTTTGTTTTGGTTGATTTTAGTTGGATGAAATGCCTGTTACGTTATGTAACAGGCATTTTAATTTTATATAATAAGGTATAGAAGCTTAAATTATTTAGTAAAATAACTACTAATTCCGCTTAAAATACTTTGTACAGCATAAGCAGCAAGAATTAATCCCATAATTTTACTAATAACAGTAATTCCGTAATTACCAATTCTTTTTTGTAGATGGTTAGCCGTTAAGAGAATTAAGCAAGTAATTCCTATAACTACTAAAACTAAACCAGTTGTTATAGCTTGTTGTTGTATAGAATAAATATGATTATCTGTCATTAAAACAACACCCATAATTGCACCAGGAGAAGCAATAGAAGGTATTGCAATAGGAAAAATAGTTACGTGTTTGTAATCTGTAATTCCTTTTTTTTCTTGCTCAGGTTTACCGTCTCCAAAAACCATTGTTAGGGCAAAAAGGAATAATATAACACCTCCAGAAATTTGAAAAGCATCTAACGAAACAGACATTCCTTCTAAAATTAATTGCCCAATAACAATAAAAAATAAAAGAATTAAAAAAGCAATTATGCTAGCTCTTAAAGCAACTTTCTTTTTGTGTTTTAAATCTAATTCTTTTGTAGCTTCTAAATAAACGGGTATAGAACCTATAGGATCTATTACAGCAAAAATGAAAAATATTTTAGTTAAAATTTCTATCATATTTATTTAATTCTTTTTGCTTGTGTTGTAAAAGATAAACCTTGTTGGCCCATTGTAGAAGTCATAACACCTTCAAATAAAGGTTCAGAAGCGTTTTTAGGAATTTTCCATTCGAAAATAAAATTAGAACCTGTTCCGCCAGAAACATCAATTTCATCAATAATTATTTCTGTAGTTTCCATTGGTGCTAAGAAAATAGGAAAGTCAAAATATTTTCTAATTGATTTACCATGCGTGTCAAAATATTCTGCTTTTAAAATATAAATAGAATCTAAATCACTTGTATTTCTTAAACTTATCATAGCAGTAAGATTGTGCTTTTTATGTTCAGACATACTGTAGATTTGCGAATAAATAGAAAGGTAAGATTTACCATATTCTAAAGAATCTTTATTGCTAATATTAATAGTTCTTTTTCCCCAGTTTTCTCTGTTTATAGAACTAATCTCTTTCTTTTCATTACAACTAAAAAGTAAAATACTAAGAGTAATTGTTAAGATTTTTAGTTTCATGTGAAGCTGTTTTTTTATGGTAAATAAAATAGATTTTATAGAAAAGTTTTCTTTTTAAAACTCTTTTGCGAAGTTATCTATTAATAGATGTTGTAACAAGCTAAATTATTATAAATCTAACAAACGTTTTGCTGCATTAAAAGGTGTTGTTTTTCCGTTTTCTAGGTTTAGAATTTCTTTTTCTAAAGCATTTTTAACTTTTATATTCTGATAAAAATTAGCCTTAAGTTGCTGTTCTATTGTAGATAATAACCAAAATTTGTTTTGTTCATTTCTTTTCTTGCTAAAATAAGAATTCTCTTTAGTTAAAGAAATGTATTCTGTAATCATTTTATCTATTTCTAAAATTCCTGAGTTATGTAAAGCACTTGCTGTTAATACTTTTGGTTGCCATTTACTATCTTTTAAAGGATACAAATGTAATGCTCTGTTAAATTCTACTTTGGCAATTTTTGCATTTTGTTTGTTTTCTCCATCGGCTTTATTAATAACAATAGCATCTGCCATTTCTATAATTCCGCGTTTTATTCCTTGTAGTTCATCTCCTGCGCCGGCTAACTTCAATAATAAAAAAAAATCTACCATAGAGTGTACTACGGTTTCAGATTGACCAACACCAACTGTTTCAATAATAATAGTATCGAAACCAGCAGCTTCACAAAGAATAATACTTTCTCTAGTTTTTTGAGCAACACCGCCTAAAGAAGTACCAGAAGGAGAAGGTCTAATAAATGCATTTTTATCAGTTACCAATTCTTCCATTCTTGTTTTATCGCCTAAAATAGACCCTTTATTTACAGAGCTACTTGGGTCTACAGCTAAAACGGCAACTTTTCTTCCTAAAGAAGTTAGGTGTTTACCAAAAGTTTCTATGAAAGTACTTTTTCCAACTCCTGGAACACCAGTAATACCAATTCTTATAGCGTTATTTGCATATGGTAAACAAGAGTCTAAGATTTCATTTGCCTTTTGTTGATGTTTTGCATTCGTGCTCTCAACTAAGGTAATTGCTTTACTTAAAAAAGTAATATTTCCTTTTAATATTCTAGTTACAAACTCATTAACAGAGTTTTGTTTCGCTCTACTTAATTTTATTTTTTCCGCAGAAGATTTACTAGTAGTTTCTGGTTGTGAAACGCCATCTTTTTCGTGTAATGCAGAAGGTTTTTTATTCATTGTAAAAGTTAATATGTAAATTTAAAGATAAATTTTTACAATTTTTGCAACACTTCGAAAAATGTATCGTCTTTAGAGTAAGAAAGAAGTAATGAAGCCAACCAAACAATTACATCAACCTATAATTAATTTATGCAAAAACAATTGTGCAAAGTCGCAAATGCAATTGTATAATTTGTATTGCAATGCAATGTTGTTGGTTGCAAATAGATATGTAAAAGACAGGTTTCTGGCAGAAGATGTTATGCAAGACGCTTTTATTAAGGCTTTTAAAAATATCGATTCATATAAAAATGAAGTTGCTTTTGGTGCTTGGTTAAAAAAAATAGTAATTAACCAAAGTATAGATCAATTAAAGAAAAATAAATTAGAATTGGTTTCTATAAATGAAGAGGTTGTAGCAATAGAAGAAGAAGATGATTGGAGTGTTGAGAGCACTATTTTGGTCGATGAAATTGTAGCTGAAATTTATAATCTAAAAGAAAAGTACCGGTTAGTTTTAACCTTATATTTATTAGAAGGCTATGATCATCAAGAAATTTCTGAAATATTAAACATTACAGAAAACACCTCTAGAACTCAATTATTAAGAGGGAAAAATGTATTAAAAGAACAGCTTAAAGACACTAGTTATGCAGCAAGATATTAGAGATTCTGTAAAGGATTTTAAAGAAAATAAAATAGAATTATCTGCAAATCATTTCAATAAATTTGAGGCTTTGTTAGAAAAGGAATTACATCAACAAAAACCTAAAAAGAAAAATTTTAAATGGCTTTCTATTGCAGCGTCTGTAGTTTTACTTATTAGTTTGGGAGTCAAGTTTTATCCAACAGAAAATATAGAAATACCAGTAAAAGAAGTTAAAGAAATTAGTTTAGGTAGTGTTTCACCAGAATTTGAAACCATAGAAAAGTATTATAAGAATAGTATTAGTTTAGAAATTAGTCAGTTAGAAATGACAGACGGAAACAAAGAAATAATAGATAATTATTTAATTAAAATAACAGAATTAACAGAAGAATACAAGTCATTAACGCTAGAGCTCAATGAAAACGGGGTTAATGATGCAACAATAGATGCATTAATACGTAATTTACAATTACGCTTACAGTTGCTAAAACGCTTAAAAAAGCAATTAAAACAACTTAAAAATTTAAACAAAACACAAAATGAAACACAAATTATATAAAAAAGTTTTTACTGGTATTGCAATCTGTTTCTTAGGAACAGCTTTTGCGCAAAAGTTTGATAAAAAATTTACAGAGAATTTTAAAGTAAATAAAGATGTAGAAATTGTAATAAATGCATCAAATTCAGATATAAATGTAACTACTTGGTCAAAAAATGAAGTACAAGTAGAAGCTTATATAGAAATAGAAGGATTCTCTAAAAGAGAAGCAGAAGAGTATTTCGAAAAATGGAATTTTGAAGCTTTAGGAAATAATAAAAAAGTAAGTATTACTTCTAAAGGCGGTAATTTTTCTCAATTAAAAAATGATATTGTATTTTTTGATAACATGAACTTTAATATGGTAATACCAGAAATAGAAATGCCAGATTTTGATGCTATCGAAATACCAGATATGAATTTTGACTTCGATTTTGATTCTTTAGACTCTATTGAAGAGAAAATGGTAAAAGAAGGTAAATACACTTTTGAATATCATAATGATGATGAACATATCATTATAAAATCTAAAAAGGAATGGGATAAATTCAAAAAAAGCAAAAAGTATCTTGTTATAAAAAAAGATCTTAAAAAGACAGGTTTAAGAGTTAAAAAGGATTTAGAAAACTCTAGAAAACAAATGAAAAGTATTAATAAACAACAAATTAAAAATGCTTTAGAAGAGGCGAGACTTCAAATTAAAAATATAGATACAGAGCAAATTAGAATAGGTCTGTTAAAAGCTAAAGAAGTTTTAAAAAACATGAATTTTAGTTTTAGAGGAAAAACAAACGACCTTACTATTAATGGTAAAAAAGTTAAAATTAAAAAGAGAATAGAAATTAAAGTTCCTAAAGGAGCCACATTTAACTTAAATACACGCCATTGTAAAGTAATATTACCAGACACAGTAGCTTCTGGTAATGTAGAATATGGCACATTTAAAGCAAATGATTTGCTAGGAGGTAGGCTTACTGTTGCTTATTCGCCAGTAACTATTAACAGTTTAAATGCGTGTACTTTATTCTTAAATAATGTAACTGATGCTAAAATAGCATCAGTTACAAATACTATTATTAGTAATAATTCATCTAACATAGAGTTACTAAAAATATATAATAATGTAAGTATTTTAGATAAGTTTGGTAAGCTTAAAGTAGATAGTTTTAGTGATAATTTTGGTGAATTCACTTTAAACTTAAGTAATTCTGAAGCAGTCTTAAGCTTTGGCAATGTGCCTTCTAAAATTACTTACAATGTAAATAAAGTTAATTTAAATAACCTACGTTCTAAAGATTTTAAAAATTTAGAGACTACTAAAAATCTTTTAAAAGTTAAAGGAGAATATAGCAGTATTATAATTAAGTAATTTTATTAACTCTTTTTTAAGGAAACTTCACTCAAATTCCATTTCTCTATTCTTTTTAAAGTGCCTATCTTTATCGGCTGTAATAATGCACTTTTTTAATGGAACGCTACAAAGAAAATCAATTGAAAGTATATAATTCTCTATCTAAAAAGAAAGAGGATTTTAAACCAATAACAGAAGGTTACGTAGGCATGTATGTTTGCGGCCCAACTGTATATAGTAATGCACATCTAGGAAACGTAAGAACTTTTATGTTTTTCGATGTTGTATATAGATATTTACTACATTTAGGTTATAAAGTACGTTATGTACGTAATATTACAGACGCTGGTCATTTAGAAAATGATGCAGAAGAAGGTGAAGATAAAATAGCTGTAAAAGCACGTTTAGAGCAAATTGAACCAATGGAAGTTGTACAGCGTTATACTGTAGATTTTCATAATGTACTTAAAAACTATAATTTTTTACCACCAAGTATAGAACCTACAGCAACCGGTCATATTGTTGAGCAAATTGAAATGATTAAAGAAATCATCGAAAAAGGTTTTGGGTACGAAGTAAATGGTTCTGTTTATTTTGATGTACATAAGTATAATGAAAAAGAAAACTACGGAATCCTTTCAGGAAGAAAAGTAGAAGATTTATTACACAATACAAGAACTTTAGACGGGCAATCAGACAAGAAAAACCCACAAGATTTTGCACTTTGGAAAAAAGCAGATGAGCGCCATATTATGCGTTGGCCTTCTCCTTGGAGTGATGGTTTTCCTGGTTGGCATCTAGAATGTTCTGTAATGAGTACAAAATACCTTGGAGAAAGTTTTGATATTCATGGTGGTGGAATGGATTTAAAATTTCCACATCACGAATGTGAAATAGCACAGTCTAAAACATGTAGTGGTGTAACTCCTGTTAATTATTGGATGCATACAAACATGCTTTCTTTAAATGGCCAGCGAATGGCAAAATCTACAGGGAATTTTATTTTACCTAATGAAATTTTATCTGGTGAGAATGATATTTTACCTAAAGCATTTTCTGCAAGTGTGGTTCGTTTCTTTAACATGCAAGCTAATTATAGAAGTATTTTAGATTTTTCTGGTGAAGCTTTAGAAGCATCTGAAAAAGGACATGCTAAATTGATGGAAGCGGTTAATTTTTTAGATAAAATAGAAGCTAGTAAAACATCTACTTTTAGTGTTAAAGATTGGACAGCCAATTGTTACGCAGCAATGAATGACGATTTTAACACACCAATTTTAGTTTCTCATTTATTTGAAGCAGTAAAAGTTATCAATCAGATAAAAGAGGAAAAAGCAAGTTTAACTGCAGATGACTTAGCAATTCTTAAAGAAACTTTAAATGCTATGGTTTTTGATGTTTTAGGTTTGATGAATGAAAATTCTAAAGACAATTCAGAAAAAATAAATGGAGTAGTAGCGTTGTTAATTAAGCTAAGAAAAGAAGCTAGAGAAAATAAAGATTGGTCGTTGTCAGATCAAATTAGAGATGAGTTAATTGCATTAGGAATTCAATTAAAAGACGGTAAAGATGGTACAACATTTTCAGTAAGTTAGATTGAAAAAAATAATATCATATCCGTTTATTCTGTTGGTTCGTTTTTATCAAACTGCAATTTCGCCTTTTACACCGGCAACTTGCAGATACAGTCCAACATGCTCTCATTATACCATAGAAGCATTACAAAAACATGGTTTGTTTTCTGGTGGTTGGTTGGCTTTAAAAAGGATATTTAGTTGTCATCCTTGGGGCGGAAGTGGTTATGATCCTGTACCAGAAAAGAAAAAATAAATATAATTAAAGTTATAAATAATTTTTGAATCATTTAATTATTCAATAAATAATATGAGTTTTTTAGCAATAGAGTGGAATCCTTCTTTAGGAATAGATTTAGGTTTTTTTGTAATTCGTTGGTATAGTTTAATGTTTGTAGCCGCATTCTTGTTAGGCTTGCGTTTCATGAAAAAAATCTATATAGAAGATAAAATTCCTGTAGAAAAAATGGATCCATTATTTATGTACGTTTTTCTTTCTATGTTAATAGGAATGCGTTTAGGAGATGTCTTTTTTTATAGTTGGGATTATTATCAGAATAACCTATTAGAGATATTTCTACCATTCAAAAAATCTGCTGAAGGCTGGAAGTTTACAGGTTTTACTGGTTTTGCAAGTCATGGTGCAGCAATTGGTATTCCTATTGCAATGTATTTTTATGCAAAGAAGCATTTACAGAAACCTTGGTTGTTTATTTTAGATAGATTAGCTATAATGGTTGCTCTTGCAGGTTTTTTTATACGTTTTGGTAACTTTTTTAATTCAGAAATTTACGGAAAAGAAACCGGTTCTAGTTTTGGTGTAATCTTTAAAGCTGCAGGAGAAACTGCCGCAAGACACCCAACGCAATTATATGAAGCCTTTAGTTATTTGGCCTTGTTTTTTGTAATGTGGCATTTATATTGGAAAACAAACAAGAAACAGCAAATTGGTTTCCTTTTTGGTTTATTTATGGTTGTTCTTTGGTCTTTACGTTTTGTAATAGAATTTTTAAAAGAACCACAAGTACAAAAAAGAGGAGAAGAATGGATTTTTAGTCCTTTAAATACTGGGCAAGTTTTAAGTATTCCGTTAGTATTAATTGGAGTTTATTTAATGTTGAGAAAATCAAAAAAAGTAGCTTAGATTTTTATGGAAAAATTAAAACAACGTTGGGGTATAGAAAATAACTGGTCTATAATTGCCATTTTTATAGTTTTTGCAATTAACGGTTCTTTTGCTACTTGGGTTGCAAAACCTATTACTAATTTTTTAGGATTAAACCCAGAAACCATTTCTGGTTTTATTTATTGGCCTTTAAGAATTTTACTTATATTCCCTATTTATCAACTTACTCTACCTATTATTGGTTGGGTTTTTGGTCAGTTTAAGTTTTTCTGGGCTTTCGAGAAAAAATTCTTAAGTAGATTAGGTTTGGGTTTTTTGTTTAATAAGGAAGATTAGTTTTCTATTAATTCTTCATTTTTCCTTTTGTTTATTACATAGCTATAAACCCACATTATTGTAAATGTTGGTATAATATCTAAAGGAAGAATTTCTTCTAAAAAAGAGACAATACCTGCTACTTTACCTTCTTTTCCCTTGTACATTTTGGTCATAATGTAACCAGATAAAGGTGCCCAAATAACATCTAAAAACGGAACTGGAATAAGGCCAATAACATCTAAGACAATACTTGCTACTAATTTTTTGTATTTATTATTCATACTATATCTTATTCAAAATTCTTGCCAAAAAATATAGATTTTGTTTAGAATTCAATAATTTAGCTAAAAATACTCTTTTCAGGTGAAATTTAATCAATTTAAAAACAAAATAGCATCATTTAAAACAAAGGAATTAGGTGGTTTAAGTGCACAATTTAGATTAGCACCAGAATTACGTTTAAAATATGATACAGACAAAATAAAAGCGAATAACCCTAGAAAAGCCGCTGTTTTAGCTCTTTTTTATCCTAATGAAAAAGAGGAGGCTATGTTTGTATTAACTGAAAGAGCAAGCTACAAAGGCACACATTCTGCACAAATAAGTTTTCCAGGTGGAAAAAATGATAAAACGGATAAAAACTTAGAAGAAACAGCATTAAGAGAAGCTTTTGAAGAAGTTGGTGTGATACCAAAAAAAGTAGAAATTATTAGAGAATTAACAGATGTTTACATTCCGCCAAGTAATTTTTTAGCAACTCCTTTTATTGGTTTTGTTGATGAAAAACCTACATTTATAACTAATTATGAGGTTGAAACAACAATAGAAGTTTTAGTAGAAGATTTATTGAATGAAACTTCTTTATCTACTGTGAATTTAACCACTTCTTACATGACTAATGTAGATGTACCGTGCTTTAAACTAAATGGTTATGTTGTTTGGGGGGCAACGGCAATGATGCTATCAGAAATTAAAGAACTTTTAAAGTATTAATTTTTGTGATTTCTTTTGTAAATTTGTTTTTAATCAAGTACTTAAACATAACTAATAATGCCTTTATTTAAAAGAAATCCTTTTGGTCATATTTTATTTTTAAAAAAGATGATTATTAGAATTTTTGGATTAATCTCTCACGGAAGATATCGTAAGTTTAATAATTTACAGATTGAAGGATCTGAGATTTTAAGAAATTTACCAGATAAAAATGTATTATTTATCTCGAATCATCAAACATATTTTGCAGATGTAGCAGCGATGTTTCATGTATTTAACGCTTCTTTAAGCGGTAGAGATGATTCTATTAAGAATGTTGGTTACATTTGGCACCCAAAATTAAATATTTATTTTGTTGCTGCTGGTGAAACTATGAAATCTGGTTTGTTACCTAAAATATTTGCTTATGCAGGTTCTGTTTCTATAGATAGAACATGGCGTAGTGCTGGTAAAAATGTTAACAGGCAAGTTAAAAATTCTGATATTTCTAATATTCAAAAAGCAATAAAAGATGGTTGGGTAATTACATTTCCTCAAGGAACAACAACACCTTTTAAGCCAATTAGAAGAGGAACAGCTCATATTATTAAAACATGTAAACCCGTTGTAGTACCAATTGTTATAGATGGTTTTAGACGTTCTTTTGATAAAAAAGGATTAAGTATTAAAAAACGTAATGTCTTACAATCTATGGTTATTAAAGAGCCGTTAGAAATTGACTATGAAAATGACGAAATTTCAGACATTGTTACTAAAATTGAATTTGCTATTGAGCAGCACCCTTCTTTCTTAAAAGTTTTATCTGTTAAAGAATTAGAAGAACTTACAGAACAAGAAGAAGAATTAAATAAGAAACGTGAGTTTTGGAGTTCTTAACGTTTTTTAATCTTAAATAAATTTACTTCTAGACCTATAAAAAAACTATAGCGATGTTGTAAATCGTTGTAAAGTAACTTTAAATCTGTTCTTTGTGTAATTTGATTTAACGCACTAATTCTTACGCGATTGCTAATTAAATATTCTATTTGTAAGGAAGCAGACCAACTAAACATATTTTTACCCGTTCTGTGTATAGATCCAGCTCCTATAGTAGGAGTTATATGAATGTTTTTACTGTCGAAAAGAGTTGTAAAGGTAAAGCCAGTAAACCCACCAAATCTAGAATATTGGTCTTTTAACATAGCTTTTTCGTATTCTAAACCATGTATAAAATAGCCTATTTTTTGTTCTCTAGCTTCATATTTTGTACGAATTATGTAATTTAATGTGCCTGCATCATTTCCTATTTTATCACCAAAAACTAATAATTTTAAGTCTTGGTGAAAAGAAACATTTACTGCGTTTTGAGCACATGTAAAAATACTAATCATCGAAAATATTAAGAAAAAGAGGAGGGAATTTTTCTTTCTAAATATCAAAGTAATTTTTTTAAGTACTTAAATATAAGAATTATTTTTGGATTATCTTAGGGTATAACTACGTGTTTTTTAAAATTGCATCTATTTTAATTATTTCAGCCTCAGAAAACTTAGTGTTTTCTATAGCTTTTATACTATCTAAAATTTGAGAAGTCTTACTAGCTCCAATAAGAACAGAAGTAATTCTATCATCTTTTAAGATCCAAGAAATGGCCATTTGAGCTAAATTCTGATTTCTACTTTTAGCAACTTTATTTAATGCTTTAATTTGAGGTAGCATTTCCATTACTTTATTCGACTTTAAATAACGACCATCTTTTACAGCTCTCGAATCTTTTGGCAGTCCGTTTATGTATTTATCGGTTAGCATTCCTTGTGCCAGAGGAGAAAAACAAATGGCTCCAACTCCAGAATTTCCTAATAAATCTAACAATCCATTTTCAATCCAACGGTCAAATAAACTATATCTTGGTTGATGAATTAAACAAGGTGTTCCTAAATCTTTTAATATTTTAAAAGCTTCTTTTGCTCTTTCTGGTCTGTAATTAGAAAGACCAACATACAATGCTTTTCCTTGTTTTACTATTAAATCTAAAGCACCCATAGTTTCCGCTAAAGGCGTGTCGTTATCTGGTCTGTGGTGATAAAAAATATCTACATAATCTAACTTCATTCTTTTTAAACTTTGGTCTAAACTTGAAACTAAATATTTCTTAGACCCAAAATTTCCATAAGGACCTTCCCACATATCATAACCGGCTTTCGATGAAATTATGATTTCATCTCTATATTTTTTGAAATCTTTTTTTAAAATTTTTCCAAATGTAGTTTCAGCAGAACCATAAGGAGGGCCATAATTATTGGCTAAATCAAAATGTGTAATTCCGTTATCGAACGCACATTTTAATAAGTCTCTTGCATTGTCAAAATCATCATTTTCACCAAAATTATGCCATAAACCCAACGAAAGTTCAGGTAAAAGCAAACCGCTATTTCCTGTTCTTCTGTAGTTCATTTTATTGTATCGGTCTGAGTTTGCTTTGTATTTTGCCATTATACTAATGCTTCTTTTAATATAGTTATTGGATGTTTTGCTATACGTTTTGTTCCATCAAAAATTTGATGTCTACAACTTGTTCCTGCAGCCACAATTTGGGTTTCTTTTGGTGTGTTTCTTATTTTTGGAAATAAAGTATCTTCTCCAACTTGCATAGAAACTTTATAGTGTTCTTTTTCATATCCAAAAGAACCTGCCATTCCGCAACAACCAGAATTGATAATAGTTACCGAGTAATTTGTTGGAATATTTAAAATTTGAAAACTAGCATGCGTACTAGACAATGCTTTTTGATGACAATGTCCGTGAATTTTTAAAGTCTTAGCTTCCGAGGTAAATTGAGAACTGTTTACATTTCCTTTTTCTAATTCTTTTGCCAAAAACTCTTCAAAAGTAAAACTATTTTTCGCAATTTTTTCTGCAGATGCTTTATCATCAGCTAAACGAATATATTCATCTCTAAAACCTAAAATAGCAGAAGGTTCTATACCTATTAAAGGAGTTTCATCTGTAATAATATCTTTAAAAATTGCAACATTATTGTTACAAATTGCTTTGGCTTCTTTTAAGAAACCTTTAGAAATATGACTTCTTCCGCTTTCATCATGTTTTACTGTTTTTACTTCGTAACCTAATTTTTCAAGTAAAATAACAGCATCTTGTCCAATTTCAGCATCGTAAAAATTAGTAAATTCATCATTAAATAAATAAACTGCTTTTTTAGGCTTTTCAACTGTAATAGAAGCAACAAAGTGTTTCTTTAACCAACTTTCTAAAGTCTGATTCGCTAATTTAGGCACTGAACGTTCTACCGCAACTCCTAAAACCTTTTTAGCTAGTGTAGAATTGGTAAAAAAGTTTGTAATCGAAGGCGCTATACTTCCTAATTTATTGTACTTGGCATTATTTGCAAACATTTTATTTCTAAAAGAATATCCGTTTGCTTCTTGATATTGATATAAAAACTCTGCTTTCATTGTTGCAATATCTACATTACTTGGGCATTCTGTAGCACAAGCCTTACAGCTTAAACATAGATCGAAAACTTGTTTTAATTCTTTATGATTAAATTTATTTGCTTCTGTTGAATTTGTTAAGAATTCACGTAAAGTATTTGCCCTTGCTCTTGTAGTGTCTTTTTCGTCTTTGGTAGCTCTGTAACTAGGGCACATCGTTCCGCCAGCTTCTACTGGTTTTCTACAATCTCCGGTGCCATTACATTTTTCTGCAAGTTTTAAAATTCCTTCACTATCAGAAAAATCTTGAATGGTTTTAATTTCAGGCTCTTTTCTATCAATTTCATATCGAAGATTTTTATCCATAGAAAAAGCATCTGTAATTTTTCCTTGGTTAAAAACATTGTTTGGGTCAAAAGCCTTTTTAACTCGTCTTAATAACTGGTAGTTTTTATCACCAATCATTAAAGGAATAAACTCTGCACGCACAATTCCGTCTCCGTGTTCACCAGAAAAAGAACCTTTATATTTTTTAACTAACTCAGCCGTTTCGGTGGTAATTTTTCTAAATAAAACAACGTCTTCTTGCTTCTTTAAATTCAAAATGGGACGTAAATGTAATTCACCAGCGCCAGCATGTGCATAATAGACTGCATTTTGCTTGTATTTAGCCATAATTTGAGTGAATTCCTCAATATAATTTGGCAGATCCTCTAAAGCAACTGCAGTATCTTCTATACAAGCAACTGCTTTATTATCTCCCACAATATTACCCAAAGCACCTAAACCTGCTTTACGTAAATAATGCACTTTAGCAATATCTGCTCCGTATACTTTAGGATGATGATATCCGAAATTGTTTTTTTCTAAATCTGCAATTAATTTATCTGCTAAAATCTCTGTTTCTTCAATAGTGTTTGCAGAAACTTCTAACATTAAAACAGCTTCTGGATCTCCTTGTAAAAAGAACCTGTTTTTTGCCAATTCTCTATTGTTTTTAGTACAATCTAAAATGGTTTTATCCATCAATTCACAATTATATAAATTGTGATTCATACCAATTACAGTAGCATTTAAACTTTCGTTTACACTCTTAAAATGGGTACAAACCATAATACTTTCCTTTGGAGGTAAAGCATCTAATTGTAAGGTGATAGACGTAGAAAAAGCCAATGTACCTTCACTTCCTGCTAATAGTTTTGCAACATTTATAGTTTTTGAAGTTCCACCGAATAAATCTGATTTTAACAACTCATCAACCGCATAACCGGTGCATCTTCTATGAATACTTTCTTTAGGGAATTCATTTTTTATTTCTTCCTGATTCTCAACAATAGAGAGTTCATCAAAAAGACTTTTGTATATTTTTCCTTCCTTTGTGTTTTCTTTTGTTTTTTTAATGAAATCTGCCGAAGATATTTCTTTAAAAACTGCAGTGCTTCCATCACTTAAAATAGCATCAATTTCTAATACTTTATCACGTGTAACTCCGTATTTTATAGAAGTACTACCAGATGAATTATTACCAACCATTCCGCCCATCATACATCGGTTAGAAGTAGATGTATTTGGTCCGAAAAACAAACCAAAAGGTTTTAAATAAACATTTAAAGAATCTCTAACAATACCTGGTTGTAGGGAAATTGTCTTTGCTTTTTCATCAAAAGCAATAATATTGGTAAAATGTTTCGAAACATCTACTACAAGTCCGTCTCCAACACATTGTCCCGCTAAAGAAGTTCCGGCAGTTCTTGGTATTAAAGTAATCTTATTTTTTGTAGCAAAGTCAATTAAAGTTATTAAGTCTTTTTTATCCTTTGGAAAAGCAACTGCTAAAGGAATTTTACGATACACAGAAGCGTCTGTAGCATATAAAGTTTTATGTAAATTATCGAAAAGTACATCTCCAGAAAGTGAATTATGAAGTTGTTCTAAAACAGCGTTTTTAATCATTTTGTTGTGTAAATAAGTATTCTTAAAACAAATATCTGAATAAAAAACTCAATTTAAACCCTTAAAAAACTTCTTTCACTATTTTTATTGATTCTATAAAATTTAGTTTAAAATATTGAGATTTTGAGAAGTAAAGAAATGATTCCTATAAATTGATGCTATTTACTTGAATAGCCAATTTAATAGGTTTTTAAAAGTATCTTTGCAAAATAGTATTTAGTATATTATTTAAAGAGATAGTTTCGCCGGTTTTAGCGAATTTATAGCATTTTAGCTAAGTTCTCTAATTTAAAAGCTAAAACAAGCAAAGAACTTAATGTATTATTTGCTACTAAATACTTTTAAGCTTATTTTAAACACACGATTTTGCAAGTCTCATTAGTTTGCAAAACGTTATAATATAAAGTTAATAGATGAATTCTGATATACAAATAAATATACCAACACCAGCTATTCCTGGAGATGACTTAATTAAGTTTGAAAGTACAACAGATGTAAGAGAAACAATTTACGCAATGAAAGAAGGTAAATCTGTTTTAATTACTGAATTTTATAGCAATGGAATGTTACTTTTAAAAGAGTTGCACAAGCATTTAAAAAATAGATTACCAAATAAAACGTTTTCAGAACAACGTGCATATAGAGCAGAATACCATCAATTGTCTAATCAGATTTTAGTAAAGATTAAAAAACAAGAAGTTGCTTTAAAAAAAGCACCTAGTATTGGTTGGTTAGAAAAACTATATCCAGATAATAATAGTTTTTTCTTAACGTTTCCACAAGTACAAGGGCTTAATAGTGCGTGGCAATGGTATAAAAACGGAATTAAGGTACCTGTTTTAAGAAATAAAATACATCCTTTTTATGGTACTTATTTCCCTACACGTTTCGATCATTTAATATTGTTCGATAATTGGTTAAAACGTTACGATGGTGCTAAAAAAACGGCAATAGATATTGGTATTGGTAGTGGTGTACTTTCTTTTCAGATGATACAACATGGTTTTCAGAAAGTTTTTGGTACAGATACAAACCCAAATGCAATTGTTGGTTTAAAAGAGTTTATGGGAGACACAAAATTGTCTCGTAAAATCGATCTAATCTATGGAAACCTTTTTGGCAACATAGAAAAAGAAACAGAATTAATTGTTTTTAATCCACCTTGGTTACCAGCACATACTAGTGTAGAAAATATAGATGAAGCTATTTATTATAATAAAAATTTATTTCCTAAGTTTTTTGCTGAAGCAAATAATAGATTATCTAAAGACGGAAAATTGGTTATCTTATTTTCTAATTTAGCAGAAATTACAAATGTTTCTAAAGAACACCCAATTGAAAAAGAATTGGCGAAAGGAATTCGTTTTAAATTAGAAAAATGTTTAAAGAAAACTGTAAAGACTTCTTCGGATAAAACCAAACGAAATGCAAATTGGCGTGCTGCAGAAGAAGTACAACTTTGGATTTTGACTAAAGTATAATTTAAGAATACTTTTAAATATATAAAAAAAAATAGGGAAGTTTTACTTCTCTATTTTTTTTTATGGCATAATTTAGGTTTTACTTTTCTTTAATTGAATGTTAATTTAATTCCTTATAAAATTATTCTTGTACCTACTTATGTTTTCCACTATTATCTATAAACTATTTTTTAACTTTTTCTACCAATTCTAAATTATTTACAGATGTTTTTGTAGTAAAAATTCCGTAATTTATAGTTACACTTTTCTTGTCTATTTTATCTATTGTACCTACAGAATTAGAATCTTTAATACGCACTCTGTCGTTAATTTGATAATTGTAAGCTGCTTTTTCCTCTGCTATTTTAACATCAGCAATTTTCTTTTCTTTTCTAACCTCTACAACCTTTTGCAAAACCTCTTTTTCTACTTTTTTAATTACCTCTTGCATTTGTTTTTCAACAACTTTAGCTTTTTGTTTCTGAGATTTTGTTTTGGGGTTTATAGGATTTTTCTTGGCATATTTTACCTTTTCATCCACAACCCATTTATTAAAGTTAGTATTTAACTCTTTCTTGTTATTATTCTGAAAGTATTTGTTTAGAAACTCGTTAATTTTTCTTCCCAAAGAAAGCATTCTTTGGTTATTATCATACAATTCTTGAAAACCAGCTAGTTTAGACTGTATTTTATCTTCTTTCTCCTGTAAGCTTTCTAAATGCTCTTGTCCTTTAGATTTCTGTTTTTCTAAATTATCTGAGTTTCTTTGTAGTTTTGTTCTTTCCTTTTGAAGTCTAGAAATAGTTTTATCTAAACGTACTTTTTCTGTATCTACCCGTTTTTTTGCTTTATTTATCAAACTAAACGGAATTCCATTTTTTTGAGCAACTTCAAAGGTAAAAGAACTACCAGCTTGCCCAATAAACAATTTATATAAAGGTTCTAAAGAACGCTCATCGAACTGCATATTTGCATTGGTAACATTTTCTAATTCGTTTGCCAATACTTTTAAGTTAGAGTAGTGGGTTGTAATAATACCAAACGCTTTTTTATTGTAAAATTCTTCTAAGAAGATTTCTGCCAAAGCACCACCTAATTCGGGGTCAGATCCCGTACCAAATTCATCAATTAAAAACAAGGTACTTTCCCCACATCTGCGTAAAAAATTACGCATGTTTTTTAAACGATAACTATAGGTGCTTAATTGGTTTTCTATCGATTGGTTATCTCCAATATCTGTTAAAATAGTATCAAAAATATAGGTTTGACTGCGTTCATCTACCGGAATTAAAACTCCACTTTGTAGCATTAACTGCAATAAACCAATCGTTTTTAACGTAATACTTTTTCCACCAGCATTTGGGCCAGAAATAACTATAATTTGTTGTTTCTCGTTTAACTCTATAGACTGTGAAATTGTTTTTACTTTTTGGGCATTATTTTTTCGCCATAAAATAGGGTGTACAGCATCTTTAAAATAAATTCTCTTCTCTTTTGTTATTTTTGGCAAAATAGCGTTCATTTCTCGCGCGTATTTTGCTTTTGCACCAATTACATCTGTGTGTACTAAAAAGGCTAAATATTCCTCTAAAAGTGGTGTAAAAGGACGAATAGTTTCTGCTAAAGCACGTAATATTTTAATTACTTCTTGTTTTTCTTCATATACCAAATTCTGAAACTCTCTGCTATATGCTAATGTTGCTTGTGGTGCAATATAAACTATGTTACCAGATTTAGAAGCACCTAATAAACTACCAGCAACTTTTCTTCTGTACATAGCAGAAACTGCTAAAACACGCTGATTATCTACTACTGTTTCTTTAATATCATCTAAATAACCAGAGGAAATAGAAGAGGAGAGAGCACTAGAAAAGCTAGCACCAATTTTACCACGAATATTATTAATATCTCTTCTAATTTGTTTTAAAGTAGAAGACGCGTTATTTTTAACTTCACCAGAAATATCGATAATTTTCTTAATTTCATCATCTACATAAGTAGTGAATTCTATTTTTTGAGAAAGTTCGAAAAATGTAGGGAACTGCACTTTAAATTTCTTGAAAAACTTAATTAATTCATTTACTGTTAAAGAAGTAGTTGCAATTTTTAAAAAAGCTTCTGTTTCTATAAAACTATTTTCTATAGCAAGTCGTTTTACACTTTCTGTAACATTATCATAGCCATGATTTGGTATTCTATTCTCACTTTGAAAAGAAGATAGGTATTCATTTACCAAATACAACTCTGTAAAAAGCTGTTTTCTGCTTTCTATTGGCTGAATTTCTCGTACGCTTTCTTTTCCTAAACCAGAAATACAATGTTCTGCAACATGCTGTAAAACGGTAGAAAACTCTAAATCTTGTAATGTTTTTTCTGAAATATTAGTGCTCAACAATAAGGTTTTTTAGTTATAGCAAATTTATAAATTCTTTTCGTTTGGTTTTAGAAACAAGCACTCTTTTTTTATTGTTCTTTTTAATATAAACATCTTTTCAAAAGAAGTTATTTTTTGAAGACTTAAAGTATGAAGTTTATGAAGTTAAAAAAGTTGTTTTTTTGTGTTTTTATAAATGTTAAGAGCTTATACTTTGCTAATAGTATAAGCTCTAACAATAATTACTAAACGGAGATTAAATTAGTAACTTTATGAAGTTTTAGAAAAGGTTTTACAGTTTAATTATTTTTTTAATGCCAATTCCTTTATCTGTTTCAATCTTAATAAAATATATGCCTGTTGGCAAATTAGAAATATTTGTTTTTTGTTTAAGGATTACATTTTTTATGATTTTACCTTGTACATTATAAAGGCTAAATTTGTTTACAATAATGTTATTATTTACTTTTATTACTAATATATCTCTAACAGGATTAGGATATATTGTTAGGTTTTTATCAAGAAAATCGGAAGCTAAACCTGCCGTTGAAGAAATAGTAAAAATACCTTCTGTAAAAGTTTCTAAATAATTATTACTAACAAATAAAGTGCCTTTTTGTATAGCATAGGTACCTAGTGTTTCTCCTGAAACTCTGTTGATATTTCCAGTAAAAACATCTCCATTTACTAAAGCACCACTGGTAATATGATAGGTTAAGTTTGGGTCTGAATCTCCTATAGATTTTGTTACATTATCTGCTAAAATACTTATTAACCTTTTGCTAACACTTAAATTTCCATTTATAAAAATTAAAGAATAGTTGTTGTCTGCACCATTAGTAAACAATATATCATAAGAACCAATATTAGAATTTTGTGTAGCAACAGAAGAAATTATTGGTTCTTCATCTAAAATAGTTACATCTTCTCCGTTTACAAAACCAGAATATTGGAATGTATATGTTGGGTTTGCATCTCCGTAAATTCGTGAAAAACTATCTGCAGTAACTGTTAAATTAGCTTTATTAATTGTTAAAGTAATGTCTTTAGAACCATGAGCATACATATTATTTTCTGTTGTAGTGGCTCTAATTGTTATTGTTGCAGCATCGCCAATGTTTATAAGGTTGTTATTTGTGCCAATTATTGAAGTTCCGTTTGCGTTACCTTCTATGGTATAAATAATTTCGCCTGTAGAATCTGAAGTAGCACTTAATAGAAAATCTGAATCTCCATAAGTTTTTGAAATATCTGTAAAATTTATAGTTGGTACTATAAGTGCATTGGTTGTAAAAGTTTCTAAATTACCATAATTAATACCTGCAGAGTTTATAGCATAAGATTTAAATGAGTATTGTGTATTTGGTATTAAATTGGTTATAGAATTACTAAAAGCTCCAATACCTGTTCCGTTATTTAATTTTATAACATCGGTTCCATCAATTTCTGGGTTACCATTATTACTGGTTATTGTATATACAATTCCTCTTTCTGTAACTAATGCACCACCATTGGTAGAAATATTACCTGCCAAATCTGCGCTAGTTTGGGTAATGTTATTTGCAGTAGTGGTTGTTAAGGAAGCAATTCTAGTTAATTGGGTTGTTGCAGTGTTTGTTATTATTGGAGCATTATAATCAAAATAAATATAAGAAGTATTTTCTGCAACATCGCTTAAGCTAAAAGTACTTTTTGGTTTTATTTTGAAGAAAACCCAACCATGACTTTCGGGTTCATTAGATAAACTATCTGCTAAATGAATGTTTTCAAAAATAAATTCAACTTTATTACCTTCTTCTATAGAAGTTCTATAATTATGGCTTGCAGAAACAGGGGTAAAAGTAGACCAATCTAAATCTGCATCTAATTCATTTTTCACAACAATATTTATAGCAGAAGCGGTTCCTGTATTTTGAAAACGAACTCTATAATTTAAAAAATTAGGAACTTCGATAGCATCTATATAATCTCCTTCAAAACAAACAATATCATTAGGGTCATAAGAATTTACTACTATTTCTGTAAACGTACTTGTATTATCCGTTGGGTTAACATCTGTATCTGAACTAGTAATATTACTTGTATATACTATTAAATCACCTCCGTTTACAGGATTTGTTGCAGCAACAGGTGTGTTGATGTTAAAAATTACATCTATATAACCTTTATCAAAAGGAAGTAAGTTCGTATAGTTCCAAGTTAATAATGTACTTGTTTGTGCATCAGGAACAATACTTGCATTTAGAAAACTAAGTTGATTATCTGGAAAGGCTAAATCTACTGTACCAGATAAAGTACTAGAACCTATGTTTTCATAATAAACTCTTACAGAAGTATCAAAACCAGGTCTAGCTTCTGTAGTTGGTATTACTGTAATTTTCACATCATTTACAACTTGATTTGCTGTAATACAAAAATCGATTACTTCTGTATTGCCAGAACCTGTAAAATTGGTTGTTTTTGTGTTTGGAGTTACAGAAAAGAAAGAAGGAAAATTAGGAATGATTTCTGTATTTACATCTGTATCATTAATATATATTGTGTAAGAACCATCTGAAGAACTAAAAGAAGAAGCACTTACATTTGTACTTGCGCTATTAATTCTTGTATTAACAGATTTTGTATCTGTAGCATCGCAACCATCATTATTAAAATCGTAAGATATAGTACCTGTTATTGTATTAGAATTTACAGGAACAAAAGAACAATATTGTGTGAAGTTTGTATTTGAATCTATTCCATTAGTTAAGTTTCCAGCAGCTACTAATGCATCGTCTACACAAATAGCATCTAGGTTAGCATTATTTTTAGCATTAAAAGTTGTTGTACCAGAAAAGATGCTAGAATAGTATCTTAAAGAATTAGAATTTCCATTTTTAAGATTTAAAGATGTTAATAAATTATTGTTACAATAAATTGCACTCAAATTAGAAAAACTAGATAAATCTAATTCTGTTAGTAAATTTCCAGAGCAATATAAACTAGTTAACGTATTTGTAGTTGTTGTATTGATATCAGTTAATAAGTTATTTGAGCAACTTAAGTAATTTAAAGAAGTGTTAGATAAGGTATTTAAAGATGCTAATTGATTATTATCACAACGTAATGTTTGTAAGCTTAAATTTTGAGATACATCTAATAAAGGTAAAAGATTATTACCTATGTTTACAGTTACCAAACCAGTTTGTGGAGCTAAATTAATAACAGCTAATTGGTTGTTATGAATTTCTAAAGTTTTTAAAGTAATAGAATTTGGTAATGTTAAACTAGTTAAAAGGTTATTAAAAGCCTTTAGAGTTATTAACCCAGTAACGTTAGTTGTATTTAATGTTGTAAGTTTATTAGATGTTGTTTCTATTGTTAACAAGGTACTTGTAACTGGTAATGTTAGATTTGTTAATAAATTTGAGCTTGAGTTAAGTGTTACAAGTTCTGTAGCAATCGATGTATCTAAATTTGTTAATTTGTTATTTTGACATAATAAGTTAGTTAGTGTTGTAGTATTTGGTAACTGTAAATTAGTTAGTAAATTGTTATTTGTAGCTACTGAAATTAAATTAATATTATTCGTTAGATCTAAAGAACTTATTTTATTTTGATAACACTTTAAAGTTTGTAGAGCTATACTAGTTGATGTGTCTAAAGTAACTAATAGGTTTTGTTTACAATTAAGTGTTTTTAATTGTGGTGTATTATTTAGGTTTAAATTACTTAAAGTACAATTGTCTGCTTTTAATGTATTAAGATTTATATGATTAGATAAATCTAAAGTGGTTAAACTATAATTATAATTTACATTTAAGACTTCTAAAGCGTTTGTATTTGTTAAGTTTATACTAGTTAAAGAGTTACTTGATCCATTTATATTAGTTAAAGCAGTTTGATTTGTAAGATCTAATGATGTTATGTAATTTTCATTAAAAATTAAAGTTTGTAAAGTTCCACTGTTGGGAAGTATAAGGCTAGAAATACCACTATTATTAATACTGCCCATTTGATTAATATTAGAAGAACAATCTAAATAAGTTAGTTTTGTTAATGCAGAAACATCTAAACTTGTTAAATCGTTTTGTTTACATGTTAATGAGGTTAAATTTTTAAAAGCTTCAATACCTGTGAAATTTGAAATACCAATAGTACCACCACCTCCGAAAGGATCCATAGGATCATTCATTATAGATTCTTGATAATAAGAAACATCTAATGTAGTAACAGCCAAAGCTTCTATAAATGAAATTTGGTTATCGTTATTAATATCAATAGAAGGTGAGTAGTTTAACAAAACTTGTTTAAATTCATAGCTTGGTATTACTACATTTTGACACAAGATGCCACTAGATATAAAAGTGAAGACAATTGCAAGTAGTTTTAGTTTCATAATTTTAGTTTATAGTTTTTCAAAGTTAATTTTACCGTTTAGAAATGTATAGAGGAAAAACACTCTTTTTTATTAAGGGAAAACACATAACAAAAAATAATAGCCACTTTTATATTATAGTATAAAAAAAGCTCCATGTTATAATAACATGGAGCTTTAGTGATTAAAATTTATATATAATTTCTTATTCTATAACAATCTTAGAGGTCTTTTTAAAACTATCTCCTGTTGTTTTTAGAATGTAAATTCCTTTAGATAAATTACTTAAATTTATTCTATTGTCTCCATTATTAATAATAAAACGTTTTATTTCTTTACCATTAATATCATATAAAACACTATTTCCTTTTTGTTCTGTAAATATGTTTAAATATTCTTTTACAGGATTTGGATAAATCAAAAATGATGTTTTTAAGTTCTCATTAGAAGTAGCTAGAACTTTACCAGCTTTAACTTTTACTTCTCTTAAAATAAGATCTTCTTTATAATTACCATATTTATCTTTAATAGATACTTTAAAATATAAGGTAGCTATATAGTTACAATCTGCACAGTCTTTAAAATGAGGTAAATTAAAAGATAGTTTAAAGTTTTGTTTTTCTTTTAAACTTACACCGTCTTTAGAGAACCAAGAAACTTCATTAAAAATAGAGTTTCCTTTATTTTCGTTTCCATAAACAGGATTTTTCAATTCCATGTCCTTATGAGAAATTTCACTTTTTAAAGGATTTAAAGAAACTTTAGAAGTTGTTTTAGGATCTTGTTCAGTATCAAATACAATATCTGCATACACTAAATTGATAGTAAAGTCTGTAACAAAATCTGAACCAATATTAAAGTCATAATCATCTATTATAACACCAGTATTTTCAATTACTTCGAATGTAAAATCTGTCCAAATAAACGGACCAACAGTAAAGTCAATTATAGGGTCACATACATCGCCAATACCATCGTTATCAGAATCTTCTTGATTCGGATTGGCATTATTAGGACAATTATCTACATTGTTCAATATACCATCTCCATCAGAATCTGTAATACAAGGTTCGCACGCATCTCCAATTCCATCACCATCTGTATCTTCTTGGTTCGGATTTGAAATTTCTGGACAGTTATCACATAAATCTGGAATTCCATCATTGTCTTTATCCTCAGTACCACAAGGAGTAGGGTCACATACATCACCAATACCATCTCCATCCGTGTCTAATTGATCTGGATTTTCAGTTTTAATACAATTGTCACAATCATCAAAAACACCATCACCATCAGTATCTATATCGCCACATGTGTCTATTGGATCGTCACAAACATCACCTATACCATTATTATTGCTATCTAATTGATCTGGGTTATAAGTATTAGGACAATTATCACATAAATCACCTATACCATCTCCATCAGAATCTTTATCTCCACATGGAGTTGGGTCACAAACATCTCCTAAACCATCTTGGTCTGTGTCTAATTGATCTGGGTTTGAAATTTCTTTACAATTATCACACGCATCACCAATACCATCTCCATCTGTGTCTATTTGATCTGGATTAAATGTATTTGGGCAATTATCACACTCGTCAGGAATACCATCTTTATCAGAATCTTCCCCTGTACAACCATCATCTGTACAAGCATCACCAATTCCATCACCATCTGTGTCTTTTTGATCTGGATTGTATTTATCTGGACAGTTATCACATAAATCTGGAATTCCATCTTTATCTCTATCTTCTCCACCTTCACAATCTGGGTCACAAGCATCACCTATACCATCACCATCTGTATCTTTTTGATCAGGATTATACTTTGTAGGGCAATTATCACAAGCATCAGGAATACCGTCTTTATCTCTATCTGGTCCTTCACCTTTAATACAATCTGGGTCACACACATCACCAATACCATCACCATCTGTATCTTTTTGATCAGGATTGTATTCATCAGGACAATTATCACATTTATCTGGTATACCATCTTTATCCGTGTCTTCTCTACCTGTACAAGGAGGTTCACATTCCGATGCACAAAAGTTGTCTAAACTAATAATTTCAGAATTTGTACCATCATATTCAGAATCAAATACAATACCTGTTACTCCAATAATTAATTGATTCCATGCATTTACAGCAGCAGTTCCGGTTAATAGCGTTGTACTATTTGCATTAAATAATTGCCAACCACCATAACTATTACTTGGTACTGTGTTGTTACTAGCCTCATATATTGGCAAGCAATAGTTATTCCATACATTATTTGGTAACGTTTGGTTTGCGCTATTACCAACAAATACAGCTCTTAATCTTGTATTTATTTGAGTTATTGAAGATATTTGTTGACCAGTATAAATAGCTAATTTAGGTGCTGTACCAATTGTACTACTTTTTGGATCTTTGTATTTGATTTTAAAATCGAAACACATACAATTACCTGGGTATTTTTTAATCCAATCACCAGAGAAATCATTATTGTTTATAAGACTAGATTCTTTTTGGCTATTTACAAATGAAATGTATGTTTGATGTTCTTTGTCTTCTTCAAAATAAACATCTTGTAAACTATTATTTATCCAATTTTCTTTATTAAAATAGCTATCAAAAGTAAAACAATCTTCATCTATAATTGGCTCACAAGCGTCACCAATTCCATTTCCATTGGTATCTATTTGGTTAGGATTGTTTATCGTAGAACAATTATCACACGCATCACCAATACCATCGCCATCTGTATCTACTTGGTCTGCATTGTCAACTCCAGGACAATTATCTTTAACAATTGCACAAACATTTGCGGGAGATAAATTAATAGGTGCGCCTCTGTTTAAATAATCTACTCCTGTTAAATTAAAAGTATTACAAATAGTACTATTTATTTGCGCATCTGTTTTTACATTAGTAGGTATATCTATGTTAATCTCATCTCCATTTACAAATAGAAAACCAGTAATAGAAGAAATAACAATTGTACTATTACTAGATACTGTTGCTGTGAAATCTGTTGTATTATTAATAAAAGGACCACCGTTATTTGTAGAAACTGAAATGGTTTCTGAACCAGAGGTATAGGTTACGTTTGGTAAAGCATCTGTAATTACCAAATCTTTAAATTCTAGATTACCAAGGTTTTTAATATTTAAACGATATAAAATATTCTGACCAGGTAAAACATTAGGAGTTATAGAAGAGTTAGTCCAAGTTGTACCATTATCTAAACTTTGTAATTTAATAGTAGAAATACCAGCCAACTCTTTTACATTAACTCTAGAATTGTTAGACGTAACTGCATTACTAATCTCATCTCCATTTACTGTAAAATTATTATTGTATAAACCAGGAGGTGCATTTTCATTAATTTTAACATCAAACTCTATATAATTTTTTTCATACCCGTTATTATTATTTGCATAAGTAATACTAGGATGAAACCATGCCAAAGAATTACAATTTGGTCCTATAGATGGTATTGTCCATTCTAAGTTAGTACCAGTAGCAGAAGCTGTAGGGTTTGGTGTGGTTAAATTAACACCCCAACTATTAAGATTACCAGATATTGCTGGGTTACAGCCTAAATTATTTGTTGGTGCTGTACTAGAATAATAACTAGGGTTACCAACATAGGTAAAATTAGGATCTAAAACATCTGATATAACTACGTTATTTAAAGCATCTGAACCATAATTTATAATAGATAATTTATACCTAACAATGTCTCCAGGGTTATAAAACTTATTATCTCCTAAGCAAACTTCTTTACCTACATAAATTTTAGGTTTACCTGCTTCTACAACAAATTCGTTAGTACTAGTTTTATTAATTACAGTATTATTGTTAATAAAATTACCAGTAACTGTTGCTGTATTAGAAATAGTTGTACCAACGGCAATATTACTATTAACTGTAAAGCCTATTTTAATTCTAAAATATTTACCACTATTTAAATTAGAGGCAAGGTTAAAATTAATAGAACTTAGCGAATTAGGAATAGTACCAACAGAACCATTAGTTGTAGTAATATTGGTAGATGTACTATTTAAAATATAATTACCTGTTTGCTGCTGATTAGTTTGCCAACTAATAGAATTTACAGTAATATTAGAAGGAATATTATCTAAAATATTGAAATTTTGTACTATTTCACCAGTTGTAGAATTATTTTGAAAATGAATAAAATATTCACCAGTACAACCTACAGTTTTATTTGGCATTACTAACCCTTTATAAAAATAAGTATTATAGTTACTACCAATACTTGCAACAACAGTAACACAAGGTGCATTAACACCAACAGGGCTGCTATCTGTAAAAACGCCATTAGTATTACATGCGGCATAATTTGCTGTAACTTCTGCTACATTACCAAAACAGGTTCCAATAGCAGCATTACTTGGGTAGGTTATATTTAGGTCTAAATAAAGAGAACTGTTAGGTTTTGTTGCATCTAAAAATCTATTAGTACTTAAAGTAAATGTATTCCCATTTTGAGTAAAATCTCCTGGTACTATATTATTATTACCAAATACACTAGCAATACTAATTGTAGCATTTAAAGGTTGTGGTATTTCTATAATTTGTAAGCTGTTTAAATTTAAAACACCAATATTTTCACTAGGATGTTTTTCTACTATTGCAATTCGAAATCTTGCTGTTCCTCCTGGTGTTATTACCCAGTTACCAGCAGCATCCTTTTGTGTAGGTGCTATTATTTGTTTTTTTATTTCCCAGTTTAGTTTTGCTATTGCTTCTACGTCTATTGGTGCTGTAGTAACTGATTGATCATTAATTGACATAGAAGCAGAATTACTTGCAACTGTGCAATCTGGTGTAATACCTCCTTTAAAACGAACAGGTATAATAACCTCTACAGAAGTACTACTTCCATTTGAAGGAGCAGTTAAAACGACAGAAACTAAATTTGTATTATTAATGGTAGCATTAGGATTAAAACCTGCAGGAGTAACTTGAATGTTTCCAACGCCATTTACCAACTCTATAAAAGGTGGTAATTGATCTGAAAGAGTTATTGTACTACCATCTCCATAAACTGTTAAATGGAGTTTATAATTAAATAAAGCACCAGTTTTAATAGAATCTACAGAGGCAGATTTGTACATATTGTGGTTACCAATTGTAACAGTATTAGAAACATTGGTTTGTGCTTTTGTGCTAAAAGCGGCCATAAATAGTATGGCTAAAACAATGCCTTTACTTTGGCAAAGTTTTTTTAGTCGATAGAATAAATAGTTTTTTTTCATAATTATTATTTAAAGTTATTCAAAGTTAGTTTTACCACTTCTAAAAGTATAGAGGGAAAACACTGTTTTTTTTAAGGAAAAACACACTTAAAAGTAACCCTGTTTTAAATTTTAAACTTCTCTTACAGCTTGCAACAAATGATTGATTAAAGCAAAGTTGCTTCTGATTAAATTAAATACCTTTGATGAAATTATTAAATTGATATTAAGATGGAAAAGTATATTTCTAAATCGTGGAAAGTAATATTACAATCAGAATTTGAGAAACCTTATTTTAAAGAGTTAGCAAGTTTTGTAGATTCTGAATATAAAACTCACCAATGTTTTCCTAAACAAGAAGATATTTTTGCGGCGTTTAATTTTTGTTCTATAGAAGATTTAAAAGTGGTAATTATTGGTCAAGATCCTTATCATGATGTAAATCAAGCAAACGGATTGTGTTTTTCGGTAAAAGACGAAGTAAAACATCCTCCATCATTAAAAAATATTTTTAAAGAGATTGCTACAGATTTAGATCAAGAAATACCAGAAAGCGGTAATCTAGAAAGGTGGGCAAAACAAGGAGTTTTATTATTGAATGCAACATTAACGGTAAGAGCTCACGAAGCAGGTAGTCATCAGAAAAAAGGGTGGGAAACTTTTACAGATGCTATTATTAAACAAATATCTACAAAAAAAGAAAATGTTGTTTTTTTACTTTGGGGAAAATTTGCAGAAAGTAAAACACAACTTATAGATTTAAATAAACACACGGTATATAGAGCTCCTCATCCTTCTCCTTTAGGTGCTTGGAGAGGTTGGTTTGGCAGTAAACATTTTTCTAAAACTAATAATTTTTTAACAGAAATAGATAAAGCTACGATAAAATGGTAGGTAATATAGGTTCTTTATAAAAAGGTAATAAAAGAGCATCTAAAATATCTTCTGTAGTATCTTCATAACTTACTTTTATTGTAGTTTCCGAATGTATCCATTTTGCAATTTTTGGAACTTGTTTTCTACTTAATTTACTTAGAGTATGTACTCCCATTTCTTTTAATGCTAATGCGTTGCATTGTTGTTCATATTGATTTTTCATAGGTATTACCATTAGCCTTTTATTTAAAAACAAAGCTTCTGCCGGTGTTTCAAAACCAGCACCACAAAGAACACCACTAGAAGAAGCCATACTTTTTATAAAGTCGAATTCACTTACAGGAAAAATGGTAATGTTTTTTTGAAATATTAATTTCGTAGTGTTTTTTGAGAAAATATGCCATTTTACTATTGGTATTTTAGAAAGTATTTTAATTATTTTATCATGATGATATGCCGGTAAATAAACAGTAATGTGCCCTTTATTAATAGTTCTTTTTTGTCTTATTTTCTGTCGAATAATAGGTGTAAATATAGTAGAACTATAACTACTAAAATGAAAGCCAAATCGCTCTTTTGCAGGCGCATAATACTTTAGAATTAGTTTTTCTATGTTAAATTTACCAGTTTTTGGAGACGCTTTGTCTAACACTGCATTTTGATGGCTTAAAGAAATAATATTAATATTATGTAGTTTTGCTGCCCAAGCAGAAATAGGTTCAAAATCATTTATAACTAAATCGTAATTTTTTATTGGTAAGTTTTTAATTTCTTTATAAAAACGACCAAGTTTCATCTTTTTATAACTTGTATAAAAATCAATTCCTCCGTTTTTACCAAACGTAAAATTTAAACCTTTTAAATTATAAGTAACTTCGAAACCTAACTCTAAATTGTTTTCGTTTCCGCTAACTAAAATATCTAGTTCTCCTTTTTCTTGTAATAAAGGTATAATCTCTTTAGCTCTTGTTAAATGCCCGTTACCTGTACCTTGAATAGCATATAATATTTTCATAAAAACTATTTTAAAGGTTTTTGAATTTCGAATTCTTTTAAGAACTCATCAAAAATAAAATTATTAGATTCTTCTTTTTGTAAAGCTTTTAATTCTTTTTTACTTAATTCTTTATTTGAACTTTTTGCAATATCATCTTTAGCATATTCATACAAACTCCATTGTTTATTTTCATATTCTAATGCAGTTAAATTCTCTATCCAATCACCAGAATTTAAATATGTAGTTTTACCTTTTGCATTTGAAATTTCTCTTATTTCTGGTTGATGAATATGCCCACAAATAACATAATCGTATTTATTGTCTATTGCAATTTCAGACGCTATTTCTTCAAAATGATTGATAAATTTAACAGCACTTTTTACACTGTTTTTTATTTTTTTAGAAAGTGATAATTTTCCATATCCTAGAAGCTTACTTATCCAATTTATAAAGGTGTTTATTAAAATTAATAAATCGTAGCCTTTGCCACCTAATTTGGCTAACCATTTAGAGTGTTTCATAGTAACATCAAATACATCTCCATGAAATATCCATGCTTTTTTATTATCAATAGTTACTATTAATTTGTTTAGAATTTTAAAGTTCCCTAATTGAAATCCTTTAAATTTTCGCAACATTTCATCATGGTTTCCTGTAATATAATATACTTCTGTTCCTTTAGATAGGAGAGAGGTAATGTGTTTAATTACGCTCATATGAGCTTTAGGAAAATAACGTTTGTTAAACTGCCAAATATCAATAATATCACCATTTAGAATTAATACTTTAGGCTCTATTGTTTTTAAATAGTTTAATAATTCTGTTGCTTTACAACCATAAGTACCTAAGTGTACATCTGATATTACAACATAATCTAACTTACGTTTCTTGTGTTTTTTCATTTTGAAAAGTAAAAGGTGCGTTGTCTTTAAATTTTCTATAAATGATACTATTTTTAGTTATTAAGCTAAAAATTTGATTTTTAAAAAGAAGTAAAAACAAAAGCATGTTTTAATTAGTTTCTCAAACTTACAAGCTTATTGTTTTGTTATGGTAAAGTAATTATTAAAAGTTGGTAAGGTAAATCTTATGAAAAAGTTTGGTTAAAGTAATTTTAATGTTATGTCTAACAGTTATTTATAAAGCATAAAAAAATCCGCTTAAAAGCGGATTCATTGAATTTGAAATTAAGAAACAGAAAGATTATAATAGCTCTATCTGTTTTAATGTTGTTTGGTTGGTTGTTGAGGTATCTGCTAAACCACACGATTTAGAGGTACTTCTACAAGAAGAAAAACAAATAATTCCTACGATACAAATTGCAACAAATACTACTTTTTTCATTGGTAAGGTTTTTAAAGGCTTAAATGTACATATTTTTTATGAACTCACTCGATTTTTTCTTCTCTTCTATAACGTTAAAACGAACCATTTTATTTTGTATTTGTGTAATTAAGTTTTCTGTTATAGGTTCTCCATCATTCCACTCGGTAATTTTTAACCATTTTTGAATGTCTTCTAACTTCTGTTCGTACCTTTTAGCTAGAATTTCATCAATATTTTTAATATTTTTAAAATCTCTAGTTTGTGCATTTATAATGCTTAAGACTTTTTTTACTTCGTTATAATTATTTTCTAAAACTTCATTTCTAACAGCTATAACAAAACAAGGCCAAGGTGTTGGGCAATCTTCAACCCTTCTAAAAGTACCATTGTCTACCAGAGGTTTTGTTGTAAAATGCTCCCACATAAAATAATCTGCTTCTCCGTTTGTTAGTGCATCTATACCACCTTGTAAATTACCTATTACTTTAAATTTTAAGTTTTCTACATTCCAACCTTGGTTAAAAGCATTTACAATAGCCATTAAATGAGAACCAGAACCAAATCTACTAATTGCAATTGTAGCGTGTTCTAAATCTTTAATTGTTTTAAATTTAGATTTATGCCCCACATGAATACCCCATATTAAAGGAGTTTCTACAAAGGTTTGTACTATTTTAGAAGGATTTCCTGCAGCAATGTCTTTAATAATACCTTCTGTTAAAACAATAGCAACATCAACTTCACCAGAACGAAGTGCTTTACACATAGCACCAGTTCCGCCAGGGAAATCTTGCCAACGTAAATTGATGTTTTCTTTTGTGTATTCTTTATTTTTTAATGTTAAATACCAAGGATAGTTAAAGTGTTCTGGTACACCACCAACTCTTAAATTTGTCATTTATTCGGCTAATTTGTTTAACGAATACTCAATTAAGTCTTCTACAACTTTTTGGTAATCTTCACTAAAAGTACCATTTGCTCTATTTGCTATAATTGCATTCATAGAAACTGCGTTGTGCCCTAAAAGTTTTGATAAACCATAAATAGCAGAAGTTTCCATTTCTAAATTGGTAATTCTATTTCCGTTAAAATTAAAAGAATCTATTTTATTATTAATATCTGCATCTTGTAGAGGTAGACGTAAAACTCTTCCTTGTGGTCCGTAAAAACCACCAGCTGTAGCAGTAATTCCTTTAAATATTTTTTCTGAATCTAATTTTTGTGCTAATTCACTGCTATTTTCAATTAAAATAGGGTTTGATTTCTTAGTACTCCAATTAGTATGTTTTACAAATGCATTTTCAATTTCTTCATTAGAAATTTCTTCAATTTGATAGGAGTGAAGCATACCATTTAAGTCTAAGGCATGTGAACTCATTAAAAAAGAATCTACAGGAATATCTTTTTGTAAAGAACCAGAAGTACCAATTCTTACAATATTTAAAGCTGTTAACTCTTTTTTTGATTGTCTTGTTTTTAAATCGATATTTACAAGAGCATCTAGTTCATTTAAAACAATATCTATGTTATCTGGCCCAATACCTGTAGAAATTACAGATAATCTTTTGCCTTTATAAATACCAGTAGAGGTTTTAAATTCTCTTTTTTGTGTTGTAAATTCAACAGAATCAAAACGGTCTGTAATTTTATCTACTCTATCTTGGTCGCCAACAAAAATAATATCGTTCGCTATATTTTCAGGTTTTAAATTCAAGTGATAAATGCTACCATCAGGATTTAAAATTAATTCAGATTGTTGTATACTCATATTTATATTTTTTAACCACCAACTCTTTTTACTTTAAAACCTTTGTCTTTAAGCATAGTCATTATTTTATCTCTGTAATCTCCTTGAATAATAATTTTATCATCTTTAAAACTACCACCAACAGAAAGTTTGGTTTTAATTTCTTTTGCTAAAATTTTAAAATCGGAGGTTGCACCAGTATAACCTTCTAAAATAGTAATTGGTTTTCCTTTTCGTTTTTCATATTTACAGATTATAGGATCTTCTTGTAACCAAATATTAGATTTCTCCTTTACTGGTTCAATTTTTTCCTCATGTTCTGGAAATAAGTTTTTTAATTGATCTTTAAAATCCATTGTTTATCGTTTGCAATTTATAGTAGCAGTATTCTATTCATTTTTTAATTTGAAACTACTACTGTAAATCGAATACTTATTTTTTAAGGCCTAATTCTTTTAAACGTTGGTCTAAAAATTCACCTGCGGTAATATCTTCAAATTGTTTTGGATTTTCAGCATCGATACAATCTTCTAAAACATCTAATTTCATTTCTGATATTGGGTGCATAAAAAACGGAATTGAATAACGAGAAGTTCCCCACATTTCTTTTGGCGGATTCACGACTCTATGAATAGTAGATTTTAATTTATTGTTACTATGTCTAGACAACATATCTCCAACATTAATCATTAACTCATCTGGTTCTGCCATAGCATCAATCCAATCTCCATTATGGTTTTGTACTTGTAAACCTTTTCCTTGAGCACCCATTAACAAAGTAATTAAGTTAATGTCTCCATGAGCTGCAGCTCTTTCTGCGCCTTTAGGTTCTGTTTCAATTGGTGGGTAATGTATAGGACGTAAAATACTATTTCCGTTTTTAATATAATTATCGAAATACGTTTCGTCTAAATTTAAATGCAATGCTAAAGAACGCAATACATATTTAGCCGTTTTTTCTAACATTTTATACGTTTGTTTACCAACCTCATTAAACTTTGGCAATTCTTTAACAAGTACGTTTTCTGGGTATTCTTTGGCTCTTTCTACATCATCTTCTACATATTGCCCAAAATGCCAAAACTCTTTTAAATCTCCTTCTTTTTTGCCTTTTGCAGACTCTTTACCAAAAGAAACATAACCTCTTTGCCCACCAATACCTGGTATTTCATATTTCTCTTTTGTTTCAACTGGTAAATCAAAAAAGTTCTTAATTTCACTATATAAGTCAGACACTAATTTATCATCTAAAAAATGCCCTTTTAAAGCCACAAAACCTATGTTTTCATAAGCGTGACCAATTTCATCTATAAATTTTTGCTTTCTATTTTTATCATTAGATAAAAAGTCTGCTAAGTTTACACTTGGTATTTTATTCATTGTTTTAGTTTTTTATTAAAAACAGAGGTTAAAGTTACTAAAAAAAGAGTAATTAACTAACTGATTTTATTTTTTTGAAAACGGAATTAGGTAAGTTAAGGTATAATTGAAGCCGAAACCAGTATTTGTTTCAAAAATTCGATTAAACCCAGGAGAGAATAATGTTTTAAAATCTTCTGGTTCTTTAACACTCATTAAAACTTTATAAGAAACGCTAAAACTAACATAGAAATTTTTTAATGTTTCTGCTTTTATTCCTAACATAAATTCAGACCAATGTGCATTTAAATTAGAAGAAGTAATAGTAGCTGAATTAAGGTCTGCAAGAAAATAATTACCGTTTTCTGCGTCTGAAACATTAGGTGTATAATTGTTTAAAGTTTGATCAAATAGACTAAAACCATATCTATAACCTACAAAAATTTCGTTATTCATATCTAACCAATTTTTATAGGCATTATAATTTACACCTAAACGAATGTAGCTACCTTTAGAGGTAGAGTTCGTATAATCTTCGTCACTTATTTCTTCCTCATAACCAACTTCTGCAGCTAAATATAAGTTTTTCTTTATTCTATAATCTCCAACAATTTCAAAACCACTATAAGTACCATCAAAGGAAGCTTTTATTGGTTTGCTAATATCTATTCCTAAACGTAAACCGTAATTCGTTTTAAAAATAGTAGAATCTTTTTCAATATTAATAATTGTGTCTTTTTTTTGTTCTTGAGAAAAACTTTCAGCAAAAACAAAAATCAAACAAATGCTAATGAAATATTTGTACATGTGCTGTTGTTTGATTATTTAAATTAGTAATAGTAGTAGGTGTAAAATCTGTTATCCAAGAACTTGCGCTAGAAGAAAACTCTACATTGTTAAAAAGCACTTTAAAACCACAAGATCTAGAAACATATTCTTCTGTTGTGTTATACTTTATAGTAAAAGTTGCAATTTCATTATCTATTTTAGCACCACCTGTTGCATTTTTCTTTAAAGTATAAACAGTTTCAGACGTTAAAGAGTTTAAAGGAATGGCGATACTATCTAAGGTTACACTTGTGTATTGTGCTATTGTATCTTTGGTACCAGACCAAACAGAAAGAAACTGTACATTTTTTGATGTTTCTCTGTTTGTTTCATCATAAAAAGTAATAATTAGTTTTGATGTAACAGGGTTTTGTGTACAGAAATCATCTTTTTCGCATGCGGAAAAGATAGCTACAGATATAAGAAGTAATAGAATAATTTTTTTCACAAGTTAAATATAAGAATTAGATTTTTTTTATTGAATTAGTCTTCTTCTTCAACTTCTACAATTTTATTAATTGCAGTTGCTAATTTAAAATCTAATTCTGTTACACCATCTGCATCATGCGTTGTTAATGTAATATCTAGCGTATTGTATATATTTGTCCATTCTGGGTGATGATTTAAAGCCTCACATTCAAATGCTATTCTGTTCATTGCAGACATACAATCTTTAAAGTTATCGAACTCGAAATCTGTATGTAATGCATTGTCATAATATTCCCAATCTATAAGTTTTTCTAACTTCTTCTCGATTGCTGTTTCAGATAATTTTATTGTTTTCAAGGTAATAGGATTTAATTTTTAAATATATAATTATTGAAATAAACTTTAATTAAAATGATGTTAAATTGAGTTTAATTCTTCTCAAATAAAACAACCGTCTCAATATGGCTTGTATGTGGAAACTGGTCTACTAAACTAATCTTTTTAATAGTATAACCTGCCTCAGCCAACAATTCTGTATCTCTTGCTTGTGTTGCAGGGTTACAAGAAACGTACACCATTCTGTCTGCTTTAAGGTTTATTATCTTTTGCAAGGTTTTTGGTGCAATTCCTGCTCTTGCAGGATCTAAAATAATAGTTTTAATTTTATTCTCATATTCTGGGTGTGCACTTAAAAACTTCCCCACATCTGCAGCAAAGAATTTTAAACCATCTATATTATTTCTTTTAGCATTCTTCTCTGCGTCTTCAATTGCAGATGCAACAATGTCTACACCAACAATTTTTGCGTTTTCAGATTTAGAAGCAACAATTTGTCCGATAGTTCCTGTACCGCAGAATAAATCCATTACAACAGTATTGTCTACTTTGGTTTTATCTTCTAAAACGTACTCTACAACTTTATCGTATAATTTTTCTGCACATTTTGGGTTGGTTTGAAAAAAGCTTTTCATGCTAATTTCAAAATTTAAACCTAATAATTCTTCTACAATTTTATCTTTACCATACACTAGATCTAAACTACCAGCTGTTGCAATAGTTCTATCGCCAGTCTCGTCGTTAATTGTATGTAATAAACCTGCTAAACGATCTCCGAAAATATCTTTTAAAAAGTTTGCAAATTTATTTAAATCGAAATTTTCTAATTCTGGTGAAGTAGTAACAAGGTTACAAAGTAACTCGTCTGTTTTAAAAGATTTTCTAACAACAAAATACCTAAAGAAACCTGTCTTTTTGGGTCCGTGCCAAGGTTCTAAACCTGTTTCTATACAGTATTGTCTAATGTTTTTTAGATTGTCTTCCATTTGTTTATCAAACAAACCAGAGTCTTTCTCTAAATTATCTCCCATCCACCAAACGCCACGTCTCTTAAAACCTAACGTAAATTCGTCTTTGTCTCTTTTTGTAACTCTATCATAACCAATTGCAGAGAAACCATATTCCATTTTATTTCTATAATGAAACACGTTTGGCGAGGTTACAAATTCGTCAAATAAATCTTCTATATTTTCTACTTTACCTATTTTTTTAAATAGTGTTAAAGTACTTTCTTTTTTATATTTATGTTGTAATTCTATGGGTAATTGAATGTATGGTGCACCAGGAATGTCTTGGTAAGGAACTTCAATTTCGTCTTCTGAAGGCTCTAAAACATCTATTAACTTAGCTTCTGCATAGTTTTTACTAGACTTACTTATTTGTGCTTTTACCAATTGACCAGGTAAAGTATTAGGTACAAAGATTACAAAACTACCTTCTTCTGAATGGATTCTTGCAATTCCTTTTCCTCCAAAAGCGTAATCTTCAATTTTTAATTCTAAAACTTGATTTTTCTTTACAAATTTGTTTCGTTCTCTACGTGGCATTTCTTATTATTTTGATTTGCAAAATTAGGAAAAGATATTGATAGATTTGCTGATATTGAATTTAAGTTTACGGTCTTTCTAGTTTGCCATTTGCGTTAGCGATAGAACGGTTTGTTTGAGCTCTTTTGAGGTACGAAAAAAGCGAGTAGTGAAAGCGCGACCTTTTGGGAACGCACAAATAATTTTTATTTCAAGTTTTTATTTTAGTACTTTTGTAAAACTTCGGGGATGATTTCTTTCCCACGCTGAATTTTCAGTTTTTACTGAAAGGATAAAGGTAGAACAGGAATGGTTATTTAATTATAAACATTTAAAACGAAAAAAATGGCTGTTTTAGACAAACTTACATCGCAACAAGCGATAGAATTAGAGAGTAAACATGGTGCACATAACTATCATCCACTTCCTGTGGTTTTGAGTAAAGGTGAAGGTGTATATGTTTGGGATGTTGAAGGAAAAAAATATTACGATTTCTTGTCTGCTTATTCTGCAGTAAACCAAGGGCATTGTCATCCTAGAATTGTAGATGCAATGGTAGAGCAAGCAAAAACCTTAACGCTTACTTCGCGTGCATTTTATAATGACATGTTAGGAAAGTATGAGAAGTATGCAACAGAACTTTTTGGTTTTGATAAGCTTTTACCAATGAATACGGGTGCTGAAGCTGTAGAAACAGCTTTAAAAATTGCCAGAAAATGGGCGTATGAAGTAAAAGGTATTGATGAAAATAAAGCTGAAATAATTGTTTGTGAAAACAACTTTCATGGTAGAACTACTACTATTATTTCATTTTCTAATGATCCTGTAGCTAGAAAGAATTTTGGTCCATACACTAAAGGATTTATTAAAATTGAGTATGATAATTTACAGCAATTACAAGAAACTTTAGAAAGCAGTAATAATATTGCTGCATTTTTAGTGGAACCAATACAAGGTGAAGCGGGTGTTTTTGTACCTTCGGATGGTTATTTAGCTGCTGCAAAAAAGATGTGTGCAGACCATAATGTGTTATTTATTGCAGATGAAGTACAAACTGGTATTGCTAGAACGGGACGTTTATTAGCTACTTGTGGTAACTGTTCTTGCCCAGAGAAAAACTGTTCTGGTACACCAGAAGTTAAACCAGATGTTTTAATTTTAGGAAAAGCTTTAAGTGGAGGAGTATATCCTGTTTCTGCTGTTTTAGCAAATGATGCTGTTATGAATGTAATTGGCCCTGGAAACCATGGTTCTACATTTGGTGGAAATCCTATTTCTGCAGCTGTTGCAATGGCGGCTTTAGAGGTTGTTGCAGATGAAAAATTAGCAATAAACGCAGATAGATTAGGAGCTATTTTTAGAGCAGAATTAACTGAATTTTGTGAAAACAATCATTTAGTAGAATCTGTTAGAGGTAAAGGGTTGTTAAATGCTATTTTAATAAATGATTCTGAAGACAGTTCTACTGCTTGGGATATTTGTATGAAATTACGTGACAACGGTTTACTTGCAAAACCAACACATGGTAACATTATTCGCTTTGCGCCACCTTTAGTAATGACAGAGGAGCAATTAATGGATTGTATTGCGATTATTAAAAACACAATTTCTGAGTTTTAGAAATAACATTATATAAATTATATATTTACAAAGTCACAAATTTTATTATTTGTGGCTTTCTTTTTTGTTAAAATTTAAAATTGACTATTTTTGAGATTCTTAACTAACAAAATAAATTACTATGCAAAATGCAATTACAGAATTAGAAGAATTAACTTTAAACGGAGCTTCTAGAAGTTTTTTAAAAGAAACAGCTAAATGGTGTAAGTTTTTATCTATAATGGGCTTTATTTTTACAGGTTTAATGCTTGTTGGTAGTTTCTTTATTGGTGCACTTTATGAAAATTTACCGCAAACACAAGCAATGCCTTTTAATGTTGGTGGAATGATGACTGGGTTTTATTTAGTTTGTGGTCTTATTTACATTTTTCCAATCTATTATTTATATCAGTTTTCTGTAAAAATGAAAAAAGCATTAATATCTAAGGATAATGATGTTTTAGCAAAGGCTTTCGAAATGTTAAAATCTCATTATAAATTTATAGGAGTCTTTACTATTATAATTTTATCTATTTATATTTTAGCTGCAGTTGTTGGTATTATTGGTTTGGTTGCTTCATCGTAAATAAAAATTATTACAGCAAAAAAAAACGGAAGCAATTTGCTTCCGTTTTTTTTTCTCTTTAAACTGAGTTTATTTTTGCTTAGTCGTATCCTTTTTCTTACCAAATAAACCACCTAAAACATTTTTTATTTTGTCTTTAGTTTTGTCGTTTGTTTTTGTAGAATCTTTTTTAGTTCCATTAGAAAGTAAATCTTTTAATTTATCTTTTCCTTGGTTTATTAAGCTCTGTTTTTGCTTTTCTATAATGTTTTTCATTAAATCTGCTGTTGCATTTTTAATGTTAGAAGAGAAGTTAGGGCTAGAAAAACTACCTGTTAGTGTTCCGTTTACAGGAATGCTTTTTACTTCTGCAGCATCTTTTGGTGTTAGTTTTGCTAAAGCAGTTGTAACTGTACTTCCTAAATATTTTACAGGAACATCGAAAGTAATATTATAATTCATTGTATTATCGAAACCATGTTTACCTCCAATTTTTATACCAATATCATTATAGTTAAGGTTAAAAGGTTTTAGACTTACTTCACCATTATTAAAAGTAAACAAAGCACTTACTTCATTTAAATTTAGTTTACTAACATCTAAAAAATCTACTTTAGAACCTAGTAAACTTAGCATTTTAGAATTACTAGGTTTTAGTTTGGTATTTAATAATTGACCTAATAAATCTCCTGAAATAGATTTTAAATCTGGCGTCATATCATCCCCTAAATTTCCCGAAACTTTAATGGTAGAATTTATTTTACCTTCTATAGTTTTTGCAATAGGAGCAATGGCTTTTAACATTTCTAGATTACTAAAAGAATCTGCAATGTTTAGTTCTTTTAGATTCAAATCCATATTAAATTTAGATTTTGCTCCTTTAGTAGAAACAACTCCGTTAAAGCCTATATTACCACCAAAAATATTTGACTTTAAGTCTTTTAAGTTTACTGTTTCATCTTTAATTAAAACACTACCAGAAACGTTTGTAAGATTAATATTGTCGTAAATTACTTTCTTTGCTTTTGTATTTAAGGTAATGTCTAAAAAAGCAGGAATTTTTAAGCTAGAAGATTCTTGTGTTTTAGCTGTAGTATTGCTTTTTGCTAAAAAATCGTCTACTTTAAAGGTATTAGAATTTAGATTGAAGTTTCCTTTTAATTTCTGGTCTTTAAACAAGAAGCCATAAAAGTTTTCTAGATTTCCTTGAATTGCCAAATCTGAAGAACCTGTTTTTGCATTAAATTCTTCTAGTTTTATGGTATTTGTGTTGAATGTAACGGAAGTTTTATCAATAAAAAACGGATTAGCAACATCATCTCCTTTATATTTAAAGTTAGAAACGGTAATGTTTCCTTTATTTTTTATGTTTTGATAGTTTCCTTTTTCAATAGAATTCATATCAAAATTTGTAATAACATCTGCTTTTAAAATACCTTCTAATTCGTTTTCTAAAGCAATAGGGTAGACTTTGCTAATATTATCTAAGTTGATGCTTCCTTTAGCTTCTATATTTATTTTAGCATTTTCTGTTAGATTTGCAACCTTACCACTTGCACTAAAAACATCTTTATCTATCTTAAAAGAAGTGTTGTTAATAGCAACGTATGTATCTTTAATTAAACCTGTTTTGTTAATAATATTGGCATCGATATTTATATTATTTACAGCTTTTGGTAAATCTGCATATTTAAACATGGCATTTTTAGAGATAAAAGAAATGTCTAAAGTTGGTATTGTAGTTTTAGAAAGTGTTCCTTTAACAATTCCTTTTAAGTCAAAATTTCCTTCTGTTTTTATGGTGTTTAAATTTCCTGCATATTGTTTTGGTAATAAGGCAAGTAAGTTTTTAAATGAAGAAGTTGGCGTTTTAAACGTCATGTCATATAACTGATTTTCTTCTACTAATTGAATAAAACCATTAAACTCTAAAGGTAATTGGTTAATGTAACCAGTATTTTCTTTAAATGTGTATTTCGAGTTTTTTAGGTCGATTCCTAAAACGGCATCTAATTTTACATTTACATCCTTTAGATAATTTACGTTGTCCATATCTAAAGAAACTTTAGCAGTAGATTCTGTATCTAAATCTAAAATGTCTTTTTCGAAGTTACCTTTACCAGTGTGATAAATGCTGTCAATTGCTAATTTTATTTGAGAGTTTTTATCAAAATAACTAAAATCTACATCTTCTAATTCGTACTCTTTTATAGCTAGAGATAATGAGTTTTCTGAAGTTTCTGCTGCAGTATTGCTTTTCTTAGCAATATCATAATTACCAAGATTATCCTTATTAAAGATGATGTTTAACGCACCTTTAGCTACAGTAATACTATTAATTTCTAAGGTTTCTGTTGAACTTTTAAAAAGCTCTGTAATATTTAGTTTTAAATTTAATTCTTCTGAATTAAATAAAGTATCTCCTAAAAAAGGTGCTTTATTAGCGATTACAAGATTATTTACTTTTAGGCTAGCTAAAGGAAAATTTCTTAATAAACTTAAATCTGTATCTTTAAAAGTTACTGTTGCATTTATGTTATTATTAACTGTTTTAGCAACCATTTCTACAATTTTATCTTTAAATAAAAAGGGTATAGAAATTAATGCAATTAATAAAACTAAAAAAATAGAAACAGTCCATTTAAGTATTTTCTTTCCTAAAGATGATTTCTTTTTTTCTTCTATCATAATCAATATTATATTTATAATGCAAAAATACCTCTTTTGCAAGAGGTATCTTAGTTTAAATAATGTTAAAACTAACTCAAATGAGTTTTAGTAAATTGTAATAAAAATAGTTACGTTATTTAAACATATCCATTCCTGGTATATTTGGCATATTTGTTTTTGCAGCAGCAGCCATTTCATCTTCGTTAATTTTAGATGCTTTTGCAATTGCTTTATTTAAGGTAATAATTAAAAAATCTTCTAATTCTTCTGCGTCTGTAAGTAAAGAATTGTGAATAGAAATATTTTTTATTTCTCTATTTGCTGTTAATGTGATTTTAATTTTATTGTCTGCAGAAGCTTCATCAATTAAAACAGAATTTAATCTTGTTTTTGTTTTTTCAACTTCTTGTTGCGCATCTTTTAATTTATTCATCATTCCAGATAAGTCTCCAAACATGTTTTTTTATTTTAAAAATTAAGTTGGTTGCAAATTTAGTAAATTGTAATGATACTTAAATCAACTAAAAATGAGAAAATTATTTACTACAACCATCATTTTATGTCTTATTTTTGCAACCGCTTGTAAAAATGAAACCATGAAGAATACAGATGCGAAAGCACCTATTGCAGAGAAACAACCAACAAAATTAGAAAAACACGGAGATGTAAGAATAGATAACTATTTTTGGATGCGTTTGTCTGATGAACAAAAACTTGGTGACGTTAAAGATGATCAAACGAAAAAAGTAGTTAAATACTTAGAAGAGGAAAATGCATATCACGATAAAGTAACAGCGTTTTCTAAGAATTTTGACGAGAATTTGTTCGAAGAAATGAAAGGCAGAATTAAAGAAGATGATTCTTCTGTGCCATATAAAGACAATGGTTATTTTTATATTACGCGTTTCGAAAAAGGAATGCAATATCCTATTTATAGTAGAAAAAAAGACAATTTAGAAGCAGAAGAACAAATAATGTTTAATGTAAATGAGTTGGCTAAAGATTTCGATTATTTTCAATTAGGTGGCTTAAATATTTCGAACGATAATAAATTAGCAGTTTACGCGACAGATACAATTAGTAGAAGACAGTATTTTTTAAGAATTAAGAATCTAGAAACTGGTGAAATTTATAAAGACATTATAGAGAACACTACTGGTGGTTCTGTTTGGGCAAACGATAACAAGACTATTTTTTATACAAAGAAAGATCCACATACATTAAGAAGCGAGAAGATTTTTAGACATGTTTTAGGAACACCAACTTCAGAAGATATTGAAGTTTTTCATGAAAAAGATGAAACTTTTGGTACTTATGTAACAAAATCGAAATCAGATAAATATATTATTATAGGTTCTCATAGTACTGTTTCTACAGAAGCTCAATATTTAGATGCAGACAATCCTACAGGAGAGTTTACAATGTTACAAGCTCGTGAAAGAGATTTAGAATATAGTGTTTCTCATTTTGGAGACGACTTTTATTTACTTACAAATAAAGACAATGCCATCAATTTTAAATTGATGAAAACCCCTGTTTCTAATACAGAGAAAGAAAATTGGGTAGATGTAATTCCGCATAGAGAAGATACGTTATTAGAAGATTTTTCAATATTTAAAGAATATTTAGTTTTAGAAGAACGTACAAACGGATTAAATAAAGTTAGAATAAAACGTTGGGACAATTCTGCTGATTATTACTTGCCTTTTGATGAAGAAACATATTCTGTTGGTGTATATTCAAATCCAGATTTTGATACACATGTTATTCGTTATGCATATAATTCGATGACAACACCAGCTTCGATTATCGATTTTAACATGAGTGATAAATCGAAAGAAATTAAAAAAGAACAAGAAGTTTTAGGAGGTAAATTTAATAAAGAAAACTACATAAGTAAACGTGTTTGGGCTACAGCAAGAGATGGAAAAAAGATAGCTATTTCTTTGGTGTATCATAAAGATACAAAGTTAGATGAGCATACACCATTGTTACAATATGCATACGGTTCTTACGGTTATACAATTCCAGACGGTTTTTCTACAACACGTTTAAGTTTATTAGACAGAGGTTTTGTCTATGCTTTAGCACATATTCGAGGGAGCGAGTATTTAGGTAGAAACTGGTATGAAGATGGTAAGATGTTACAAAAGAAAAACACTTTTACAGACTTTATAGATTGTTCTAAATATTTAATAGAAAACAAATATACTTCAGAGAAGCATTTATATGCAATGGGAGGTTCTGCAGGAGGTTTATTAATGGGAGCGATTGTTAATATGAATCCGGAATTATATAACGGAATTATAGCAGCTGTTCCTTTTGTAGATGTAATTTCTACAATGTTAGACGATTCTATTCCTTTAACAACAGGAGAGTATGACGAGTGGGGAAACCCAAATGATAAAGAATATTACGATTATATAAAATCGTATTCACCGTATGATCAAGTAGCATCTAAAGCGTATCCTAATATATTAGTAACTACAGGTTTTCATGATTCTCAAGTACAATATTGGGAGCCAGCAAAATGGGTTGCTAAATTAAGAGAGTTAAAAACAGATGGTAATATATTGTTATTAAGAACAAATATGGAAGCTGGTCATGGAGGTGCTTCTGGTAGATTCGATGCATTAAAAGAAACAGCTAAAGATTATACGTTTTTATTAGCATTAGAGAACAAAATAGATGCAGATTTAATTAAGCTATAAAATCAATTTTATATTTCAAAACGATAATGTACTTTTGCAGTCGATAAAAAGACTATTAAGCGTCATTACAAGTGTAAAGAAGCAATCTTTTTAAGATAAGATTATTTCGTCTTACTATTGTAATGACGTTTTATATATGTATTAGAATGACAAAAAATAACGGAATTAACAATAGTATCTTAGAATTAGTAGGAGAAACACCGCTAATAAGACTTAATAAAATTACAAAGAAATTAAAAGGATCTTATTTTGCTAAAATAGAGGCATTTAATCCTGGTCATTCTGCAAAAGATAGAATTGCTTTGCATATTATTAATGATGCAGAAAAGAAAGGAATTCTTAAAAAAGGAGCAACTATTGTAGAAACTACTTCTGGTAATACCGGTTTTAGTTTAGCAATGATTAGCTTAGTAAAAGGATACAAATGTATTTTAGCAGTAAGCGATAAATCTTCACAAGATAAAATAGATTTACTTAAAACGATGGGTGCAGAAGTACATGTTTGTCCAGCAAATGTGGCGCCAGAAGACCCAAGATCTTATTACGAAGTAGCAAAAATTATACATAGAAAAACAAAGAACTCTGTTTATATCAATCAATATTTTAATGAATTAAATATTGAAGCACATTACAGAACCACAGGACCAGAAATTTGGGAACAAACAGGTGGTAAAATAACGCACTTGGTTGCTGCAAGTGGAACTGGAGGAACAATTTCTGGTGCAGGTAAATATTTAAAAGAACAAAATCCTGCTATTAAAATTTTAGGTGTAGATGCAATAGGATCTGTACTTAAAAAATTCCATGAAACTGGTGAGTTTGATACAAATGAAATTAAACCATACAAAATAGAAGGTTTAGGAAAAACATTAATTCCAACAGCTACAGATTTTGATGTAATTGATGTCTACGAAAAAGTATCTGATAAAGAATCTGCATTAGCAGCAAGAGAAATTGTAAAAAAAGAAGGTTTATTTTGTGGGTATACAAGTGGTGCTGTAATTCAAGCAACTAGACAATACGCTGCAATGAATTTCTTTGATGAAGATAGTTTTGTTGTGGTTATTTTTCCAGATCATGGTTCTAGATATATGAACAAAATTTACAGTGATTCTTGGATGCAAGAACAAGGTTTTTTAGACTAAAAAACTCATATGTATTCTACATTAATACTCAATTGCATAAACTGTTAAAATTCGTTAACTTTGCAAATTGTAAAAACAGAAGGTAAAATGACGACAGATTTATTTGATAGAATAGTAAAAGATAAAGGTCCATTAGGTAAATGGGCAGATAAAGCAGAAGGATATTACGTGTTCCCTAAGTTAGAAGGCCCTATTTCTAATAGAATGTCTTTCAACGGAAAAAAAGTAGTTACTTGGAGTATAAATGATTATTTAGGTTTAGCAAACCATCCAGAAGTATTAAAAGTTGATGGAGAAGCAGCCTTAGAACATGGTATGGCTTACCCAATGGGTGCAAGAATGATGTCTGGTCATACACCTTTACACGAACAATTAGAAGTAGAGTGTGCAGAATTTGTAGATAAAGAGAAAGCATATTTATTAAATTTTGGTTACCAAGGTATAATGTCTGCAATAGACGCTTTGGTTACAAAAAACGATATTATTGTTTATGATATGGATACACATGCTTGTATTATAGATGGTGTTCGTTTACATTCTGGAAAGCGTTTTGTATATCGTCATAACGATATGGAAAGTTTTGAAAAAAATATTAAACGTGCCGCTAAAATGGCAGAAAAAACTGGTGGAGGAATTTTAGTTATTTCTGAAGGAGTTTTTGGAATGCGTGGAGAACAAGGACGTTTAAAAGAAATTGTAGCTTTTAAAAAAGAATATAATTTTAGATTATTAGTAGACGATGCTCATGGTTTTGGAACGTTAGGTAAAGACGGAAAAGGAACTGGTTTTGAGCAAGGAGTTCAAGATGATATTGATGTATATTTTGCAACTTTTGCAAAATCTATGGCAGGTTTTGGTGCTTTTTTAGCAGGAAATAAAGATGTAATTCAGTTTTTACAGTACAACATGCGTTCTCAAACGTTTGCTAAATCTTTGCCAATGGCAATGGTTAAAGGTGCTTTAAAACGTTTAGATATGTTACGTACAATGCCAGAATTAAAAGAAAAATTGTGGGAAAACACAAGAAATCTTCAATCTGGTTTACGTAATGCCGGTTTCGATTTAGGAACTACGCAAACATGTATAACGCCTGTATTTTTAAAAGGAGATATTCCTGAAGCAATGGCAATGGTAAATGATTTAAGAGAAAATCATGGTATTTTCTGTTCTATTGTTGTGTACCCTGTAATACCTAAAGGATTAATTATTTTAAGATTAATACCAACAGCAACACATACGCAAGAAGATATAGATGAAACTATTACTGCTTTTTCTGCAATTAGAGAGTTGTTAGAAAATGGTACTTATAAAAAGATTGCAGCCTCTATGATGTAATTTTTACTTAATTTATAATTTAAGAAACCAAACATTCGTGTTTGGTTTTTTTTTAGTTTAAAAGTTAAAAATCTAACAAATACTAAGAAATTGATAAATTTTGAAGTTCTATTAAAATTTTATAGTTTTTGTTTGGATTACATTAAATAAAATTAAGATATTTGCATATAAGAAACAAAGACATGAATTTTATTCAATTACATCATCATCATTTTTACAATTGCAGTCAAGCGATCTAAAAGTGTATTGAATAAAATCAAAATATTTAGAAACCCGTTTGAGCAAATCAAACGGGTTTTTTAATTTTAAACCGTATTTGCTCAAGCATCAAACAAAACAAAAAATGAGTAATTTAAGAATTGCAGTACAGAAGTCAGGAAGATTAAATGAAGATTCAATGAGAATCTTAAAAGACATTGGTATATCTATAGACAATGGTAAAGATCAACTAAAAGCATCCGCAAGAAATTTTCCGGTAGAAGTTTTTTATTTAAGAAACGGAGACATTCCACAGTACTTAAGAGATGGAGTAGTAGATGCCGCTATTATTGGTGAAAATGTTCTAATTGAAAAAGGAAGTGATTTAGAATTTGTAGAGCGTTTAGGTTTCTCTAAATGTAAAGTTTCTATAGCTGTACCTAAAGAATCTGAAGCAAATTCTCTTAAAGATTTAGCAGGTAAAAGAATTGCAACTTCATACCCAGAAACAGTAAAGAAGTTTTTAAAAGAACAAAATATAGATGCACAGTTACACACTATTAATGGTTCTGTAGAAATTGCACCAAATATTGGTTTAGCAGACGGAATTTGTGATATTGTTTCTAGTGGAAGTACTTTGTTTAAAAACGGTTTAAAAGAAATAGAAGTTTTATTTAAGTCTGAAGCAGTTTTAGCTGTTTCTCCTAAGATTTCTGAAGAAAGAAAAGCAATTTTAAATAAAATTCAATTTAGAATTCAATCTGTTTTAAAAGGACAAGATTCTAAATACGTTTTACTAAACGCACCAAATGATAAGTTAGATGCTATTCTAAATTTATTACCAGGTATGAGAAGTCCTACAGTTTTACCTCTAGCAGAAAAAGGTTGGAGTTCTGTACACACAGTAATTTCTAAAAATCAGTTTTGGGAAATTATAGACGGCTTAAAGGAAAATGGAGCAGAAGGTATTTTAGTTTGCCCTATTGAAAAAATGGTATTGTAAATGAAAACAATTCTAAATCCATCAAAAAAAGATTGGAATAAAATCTTAGAAAGACCAACAAAAACAGTTGATGATATCGAAAGTATTGTGAACGAAGTTTTTGCTGATATTCAAAAAAATGGAGATACAGCTGTAAATAAATACACTCAAAAATTTGATGGTGTTTCTTTAGAAAGCAATATTGTTTCTATTAATGAAATAAAAGAAGCAATCGATTTAGTTTCTAATGAATTAAAGGCAGCAATTAATCTAGCAAAAGAAAACATAACGAAGTTTCATGTAGCTCAAAAAACAGAAAAAGTTTTTGTAGAAACAGTAAATGGAGTAGAATGTTGGCAAGAAAAAAGACCTATTCAAAAAGTAGGTTTATATATTCCTGGAGGAACAGCACCATTGTTTTCAACAGTTTTAATGTTAGCAATTCCTGCACAAATAGCAGGTTGTAAAGAGATTGTGTTGTGCTCTCCGCCTAATAAAGAAGGAAAAATTCACCCAGCAATTTTGTATACTGCAAATCTTTGTGGTGTTACAAAAATTATTAAAGTTGGTGGAATACAGGCAATTGCAAGTTACACGTTTGGTACAGAGACTATACCGCAAGTTTATAAAATATTTGGTCCAGGAAATCAGTTTGTAACAGTTGCAAAACAATTGTCTACAAAACATGGTGTTGCTATAGATATGCCAGCTGGCCCAAGTGAATTATTAGTAGTTGCAGACGATTCTGCAAATGCGAGCTATGTTGCATCAGACTTATTAAGTCAGGCAGAACACGGTGCAGATAGTCAGGTTATTTTGGTATCAACATCAAAAGAATTAATTACAGAAGTAGAAAAAGAAATTGAAAAACAAATTTTAGTTTTACCAAGAGTTACGATTGCACAAAAAGCAATTAATAATTCGAAATCTATTTTTGTAGAAAACGATGAGATAGCATTAGAATTAATTAATGAATATGGTCCCGAACACTTTATTGTTTGTACAAGTAATAATGATTTTTATATAGATAATATAGAAAATGCAGGTTCTGTTTTTATTGGTAATTATACGCCAGAAAGTGCAGGAGATTATGCTTCTGGAACGAATCATACATTACCTACAAACGGATTTTCTAAATCGTATTCTGGGGTAAATTTAGATAGTTTTACTAAGAGTATTACTTTTCAGAAAATATCTAAAGAAGGTATTAAAACAATAGGAAGCTCTATTGAATTAATGGCAGCAGCAGAAGGATTAGACGCACATAAAAATGCAGTTTCAATTCGTTTAAAAGATTTAAAATAATATATTAAATGTCTCCTCGAGCGCAATCGAGAGGTTTTATTATGAAAACTAAATTCAATTTAAATAATCTAATTAGAGAAAATATTAAGTCTCTAAAACCATACTCTTCTGCACGAGATGAGTATAAAGATGTAACTACAGACGAAATGATTTTCTTAGATGCTAATGAAAATCCTTTCGAAAATGGTGTAAATAGATATCCAGATCCGCAGCAAAACAATGTAAAAGATTTATTATCTGAAATAAAAGGAGTTGCTAAAGAAAACATTCTTTTAGGAAATGGTAGTGACGAAGTTTTAGATTTAATTTTTAGAGCTTTTTGTGAACCTAATAAAGATAACATTATCACATTGCCACCAACGTATGGTATGTATGATGTTTTGGCAAATATTAATGCAATAGAAAATAAAAGAGTTTTACTTACAGAAGATTTTCAACCAAAAGTAGAGCATATTTTAGAAGCTGTAAATACAAACAGTAAAATATTGTTTTTATGTTCTCCAAACAATCCTTCAGGAAATAGTTTTTCATCAGAAAGTATAGAAAAATTATTGAATAGCTTTAAAGGATTAGTTGTTATAGATGAAGCTTATATCGACTTTTCTGAACAAAAAAGTTGGATAGAAAAATTAGAAGAATTTCCTAATTTAGTAATTACACAAACGTTGTCTAAAGCCTATGGTTTAGCAGGAATTAGATTGGGTGTTTGTTATGCTTCCGTAGAAGTCATAGCAGTTTTAAATAACATAAAACCACCATATAACGTAAACGAATTAACGCAGCAAAAAGCATTAGAACGTTTACTTAAAATTGATGAAGTTAAAAAGGAAGTTTCAGAAATAATGAATCAAAGAGATTTGTTATTAGAATCTTTAAAAGAAGTAAATTTTATAAATACAATTTATCCTACAGATTGTAATTTTGTTCTAGTAAAAGTAGACGATGCTACAAAACGCTACAATCAGTTAATTAAAAAAGGAATTGTAATTAGAAACAGAACAACACAACCTTTGTGTGAAAATTGTTTGCGATTTACTATTGGAACAGAAAGAGAGAATAAAAAGTTGTTGCAAGTTTTAAAAGAAATTTAAGATGAAAAAAGTATTATTTATAGACAGAGACGGAACTTTAGTTTTAGAACCACCTGTAGATTATCAACTAGATAGTTTAGAAAAGTTAGAATTTTATCCAAAAGTTTTTCAATATATGGCAAAAATTGCTAATGAGTTGGATTATGAATTGGTTATGGTTACCAACCAAGATGGTTTAGGTACAGATAGTTTTCCAGAAGATACTTTTTGGCCTGCTCAAAATAAAGTAATGTCTGCTTTCGAGAAAGAAGGTGTTATTTTTACAGAAGTTCATATAGATAAAACTTTTCCGCATGAAAATGCTGAAACCCGTAAACCAAGAACAGGTTTGTTAACCAAGTATTTTTCTAAAGAATATGATTTAGAGAATTCGTTTGTTTTGGGAGATAGAATTACAGATATGGAATTGGCTAAAAACTTAGGATCTAAAGGGATATTTTTATCTGAAGATTCTGAATTAGGAGCTGATGAAATTGAAACATCTAAACAAGAGATTTTAGATTGTATTGCGTTAACAAGTACAGATTGGAAAGCAATTTATGAGTTTTTGAAGCTAGAAGATAGAGTTTCAGAAATTACAAGAAATACCAACGAAACAAAAATTTATATCAAACTAAATTTAGACGGTTCTGGTAAAAATGATATTTCTACAGGTGTTAAGTTTTTCGATCATATGTTAGATCAAATTGGTCGTCATGGTGCAATGGATTTAACGGTAAAAGTTGATGGAGATTTAGAAGTTGATGAACATCACACAATAGAAGATACTATGATTGCTTTGGGTGAATTATTTCATAAAGCATTAGGTAATAAATTAGGTATAGAACGTTATGGTTTCTGTTTGCCAATGGATGATTGTTTAGCGCAAGCGGCAGTAGATTTTGGAGGAAGACCTTGGTTGGTTTGGGATGCAGATTTTAAACGAGAAATGGTTGGTGATATGCCAACAGAAATGTTTTTACATTTATTTAAGTCGTTTACAGATGGCGCTAAATGTAATTTAAACATTAAAGCAGAAGGCGCAAACGAGCATCATAAAATTGAAGGGATTTTTAAAGCTTTTGCAAAAGCGATGAAAATGGCTGTAAAAAGAGATGCTAATAAGATGTTTTTACCATCTACAAAAGGAGTGTTATAAAATAGCTTTATGCTGTTAGTTATTTACTAATAGTTAAAAGCCAAAAGCATAAAAATGAAAGTAGTAATTATAGATTACGGAGCAGGTAATATTAAAAGCATTCAGTTTGCATTTAAACGCTTAGGCGTGGATGCAGTTTTATCAAATAATATTGATGAAATAAGAGCTGCTGATAAAATAATTTTCCCTGGAGTTGGAGAAGCAAGTTCTGCTATGAAAATGCTACAAGAAAGTGGCTTAGATAAAGTAATACCAACATTAAAACAACCAGTTTTAGGTATCTGTTTAGGAATGCAACTAATGTGTAATTCGTCTGCAGAAGGAAATACAAAAGGACTTGGAATTTTTAATGTTGCTATAAAGAAGTTTTCGAATGCAGTTAAAGTTCCACAAATGGGTTGGAATGTAATTTCTGATTTAAAATCTGATTTATTTAAAGGAATTAACAATAAAGAATTTATGTATTTGGTACATAGTTTTTATGCTGAAAATTGTAGTGAAGCAATTGCAACAACAGACTATGAATTTGAATATGCATCAGCTTTAAAAAAAGATAATTTTTACGGAGTACAATTTCACCCAGAAAAGAGTGGTGTAGAAGGAGCAAAAATTTTACAAAACTTTTTAAACCTTTAATTAATCTATGGCAAGGCAATTAATAAGTTCTGGTTCTTCGTTTGAAAATGAAATGGGTTATTCTAGAGCAGTAATTGAAGGAGATTGGGTTTTTGTTTCTGGAACAACAGGTTTTAATTATAATACAATGACTATTGCAGAAGATGTTGTTAACCAAACAGAACAATGTTTTAAAAATATAGAAGAAGTTTTAGAACAAGCAGGTACTAGTATGAATAAAATTGTACGAGTAACATATATTTTGCCAGTTGCCTCAGACTTTAAAAAATGTTGGCCTGTATTAAAAAAATATTTAGGTGATATAAGACCTGCTGCAACTATGTTTTCTGCAGGATTGTATGATTCTCGTATGAAAATTGAAATTCAAGTTACAGCATTAAATAAATAATTACAATAAAATATACTTTTAGCTAATTGTTAGCTAAAAGTGAAAAAGCTTAAAAAATGAGAATAATACCAGCTATAGACATTATCGACGGAAAATGTGTTCGTTTAACAAAAGGAGATTATAACACAAAGAAAATTTATAATGAAAATCCGTTAGAAGTTGCTAAAGAATTTGAAGCCGCAGGTATTGAATATTTGCATGTAGTAGACTTAGACGGTGCAAAAGCTAGTAAAATTATAAATCATAAAGTATTAGAACAAATAGCTTCTAAAACTAATTTAAAAATTGATTTTGGTGGTGGTTTAAAATCTGATAAAGATTTAGAAATTGCATTTAATTCTGGTGCTAATCAAATAACTGGAGGAAGTATTGCTGTAAAAAATAGCGAAATTTTTGAAAGCTGGATTGCTAAATATGGTTCAGAAAAAATTATTTTAGGAGCAGATTTTTATCCTGATAATTCAGGAGGAAAGATTGCAACAAATGGTTGGCAAGAAGAAAGTACATTAGAATTAATTCCTTTTATTTCTAATTATCAACAAAAAGGAATACAGTATGTAATTTGTACTGATATTTCTAAAGATGGTATGTTACAAGGACCAAGTTTCGAAATTTATCAACAGATTTTATCCGAAGTAAAAAACGTTAAACTAATTGCTTCTGGTGGAATTTCTACTTTTAATGAATTGCCTAAATTAGCAGAAAATGGTTGTGAAGGTGTTATTATTGGAAAAGCAATCTATGAAAATAAAATTAGTTTAAAACAATTAGAAAACTTTATAATTAGCAAATAAGATGTTAACAAAAAGAATAATACCTTGCTTAGATATTAAAAACGGAAGAACTGTAAAAGGTGTTAATTTCGTAAATTTAATAGATGCAGGCGATCCTGTGGTTTTAGCAAAACAATATGCAGATTTAGGAGCCGATGAATTGGTGTTTCTAGATATTTCTGCAACATTAGAAGGCAGAAAAACCATGTTAGAGATGGTTTTAAAGGTTGCTGAGCAAGTTAATATTCCGTTTACAGTTGGTGGAGGAATTTCATCTATTGCAGATGTAGATTTGTTGTTAAAATCTGGTGCAGATAAAGTTTCTATAAATTCATCTGCTATAAAAAGACCAGAATTGGTGAATGAATTGGCAGAAAAATTCGGAAACCAATGTGTTGTAGTTGCAATTGATGCAAAACAAATTGATGGCGAATGGATTGTACATTTGGCAGGAGGAACAATTCCTACTGAATTAAATTTGTTCGATTGGGCAAAAGAAGTAGAAAAACGTGGCGCAGGAGAAATTTTGTTTACTTCTATGAATAATGATGGTACAAAGGCTGGTTTTGCAAATGAAGCTTTGGCAAAATTATCTACAGAATTAAATATACCAATAATTGCTTCTGGTGGTGCAGGAACGGTTCAACATTTTATAGATACTTTCGAAATTGGAAAATCGGATGCAGCTTTAGCAGCGAGTGTTTTTCATTTTGGAGAAATACCAATTTTAGAACTTAAACAAGAGTTAAAAGAGAATAATATTCCTGTTAGACTTTAGTTTTAAAGAATATAAATGATGACGGAATTACAAATTAAAAAATATGAAGATAAATATCATAAAGAGTTTAAAGAGATTTCTTTAAATTGGCTTCATAAACATAATTTGTATGAAAAAGCAGATGATGATTTATTAGATAATCCTCAAAAATTTTTAGAGAAAGGAAGTGTTATTTTTTTAGCACATTTAGATTCAAAAATTATTGGAACAATTAGTTTAATTCCTGTTAATGATAATACCTTTGAAATTTTAAAGTTAGGTGTTGTAGATGGATATAAAGGTTTGGGAATTGGTAGGAAATTAATGCAAACTTGTATTGATATTTGTATTAAGAAAAATGTAAAAACAATTACATTAGAATCGAGTAGTAAATTAGAAAGTGCTTTAAGGTTATACGAAAAGTTAGGTTTTAAGCATATAGAAATAGTAGATACACATTTTGAGTCTGCTGATGTAAAAATGGAGTTAAAATTAAAATAATGACAATAGATTTCAATAAAAATAACGACGGTTTAGTACCGGCAATCATTCAAGACGCAACTACAAAAAATGTGTTAATGTTGGGGTATATGAATGAAGAAGCGTTTGCAAAAACGCAAGAAACAAAATTAGTTACTTTTTTCTCTAGAACTAAAAAACGTTTGTGGACAAAAGGTGAAGAAAGCGGAAATGTATTGAATTTAGTAGATATAAAACTAGATTGCGATAACGATACGTTGTTAGTTTCTGTAAACCCAAATGGACCAACATGTCATAAAGGTTCAGATACTTGCTGGAACGAAGAAAATAAGCAGAATTACGGTTTCTTTAGTACTTTAGAAGATGTTATAACAGAAAGAGTTGCGAACAAAGACACTAAAAAATCTTATGTAGCAAGTTTATTTGATAAAGGCATTAACAAAATTGCCCAGAAAGTAGGAGAGGAAGCAGTTGAAACTGTTATTGAAGCGATGGATAATAATGATGAATTATTTTTATATGAATCTGCAGATTTGCTTTTCCATTACTTAATGTTGTTGCAAGCTAAAGGTTTTACATTAAAAGATATAGAAACAGAGTTAAAGAAAAGACAGAAGTAAAAATTATAAGGACGATTTGAAAATTATAGTTTTTCCGTAATTAGGTGCTTCGCCACTTGTAAAAACCATTCTATCTTCACTAAGTTCTTCTAATTCAAGTATAAAAAAACGTGTTCTAAATTTATCATTAAAATTTTCTCCTCTACTAACATTTAAGTAAACTTTACCAATATCTTCATAAAATTGATAAGTTAAGGTAGCTTGCTGATCTGTAGGGGTATTATAGAAACAAGAAATATTGCCAAGTGAAGCTTTTGCTTCGTCTTTATTATAAAAAAAAGTGAATTCATCATCTGTGTAACAATCGTTAAATTCACTTAATGAGTTCGTTTCATAATTTTGAAAAAAACTTTCAATTACCCATTTTTTAGAACTATTTGCATGTAGTTTTTGTAAATCTTTTAAAGTATATCTAACGTCTATTTCATCATTATCTTTACTACAATTGTAAAGAAAGGAAGTTAAAATAAGTAACGTTATCAAGGTAATATGTTTCATAATACAATTTTTAAGTTTCAATAAAAATAAAATCAGCTCAACTATTATGCCAAGTATTTTTTTGGGAATATAGATTATTAAAAAAAGATTAATTATTAATAAGATTTAAAGTGATTAAATATATATCTTGTTTGGTCATTTTTGCTTTTAACCAAGCAAAGAAGCTTATCATAAATACATCTTCTTTTTTTGTATCAATCCAACTAAAAGATCTTTCTACCTTCTCTTTAAATTCTTTTGAAGTTGCTATGTCTGGGTTTCTGTAATAGATTTCTACAAGCTTTAAATAGGTAATTACTCTTTCTTCATTAATTTCAGATAAGTTTGTAAAGTAGTTTCTTTTAAAACTTTGTAATCTAGAATCAACCAAATCTATATTACCTAAATCTATTTGTAATAAGATTTCAATTAAGTTCTTTTTAATTGTCCAAACAATTCCTGCTTTTTCAATGTACCACTTATCTGTATGGTAAAATTGTGAAAATATCTTTTGAGCTTTATCTAAAGATTTATGCTGATAATAAAAAACTATTAATGAGAGTGCAATATCTAATTGAGCAATGGTATCTATGTTTTTTTTATCTATATAAGGCTGTAATAAAGTAATTGCATTCTCTTGATTTTTAGAGTAATTAAGGTTTAAGGCAAGTAATAAATCATGTTTAGAAGCAAAATCTGAATAGTATTTTTGTCTTTTTTCATTCATATAAAACTGCATTAAATCTAAATATTGTAGCGATATATTAAACTTTTTATTTCTAAAAAGAACATTGGCAATAAGGTATAGTACTTCTATGTGGTAGTATAGTTGCTTTTCTTTAGAAGTATGATTTTTAATAACCTGGTAAGTGTTTATAATAAATGGTTCAATATTATAGTAATCAAACTTTTGAGCTGATGATATACTTGTAATTTGAATAATTTGATACAATGATTTAAATGATAAAGAGTCTGATATTGTAATCTGATGTTCCTCTAATACATTTTCAATAAGTTGTTTTATATCTAAATTAGATTTGTTTTGTTGATAATCTACTAGAGATTTTCTAATCTGTGCATAGGTTATGTTTAAATTATCTTCTAATAATAATTGTTGCTGATTTTCCTTAAAATCAATAATTAAACGATGTAGGTTTAAGCTTTTATTTAAATGAGCAAACTGAATTTTAGTATGATAAATTTCATTTAAGATAGAAAAAAGTTGATGTTCATTGGCTATAATTATTGTTTTATCTAAAACTTGATACCCAACTTTAACTTGTCCTTTTTGGAGAAAATTTCTAGCAGAAAGAATATATTTTATCAACTTTATGTCTATTGAGTTTTCTTCTTTCATACTCATATTTGCAGTAAAATCTATTAAAGACTGAAATAATCTTTTTCTTAAAGCATGTAATGCAGGCTTATTCTGTTTTCTGTAGAGTATGTTAGAAATTTCTGAAGAAGATAAATTATCTGATAGTATAAGTTTTACTAATAAACAGTCTTTTGCGTCTTTCCTTTTATTTTTTTTATCAAGATATAGTAGAAAATCTTGTTGTTGTTCATTAGTAAAAGTGCTTAATATCTCTTTTAAATTTATCATTATATCGTCAGTAAATAGATTGTAAATTTAACTTAATAATACTAAATAGTATGTTTATTATATATTATATCGTCAGTAATTTTTAAAAAATGAATTTTAAAAACTTTAAAAGAACCGCAAATTTGTATCATAATTATTAAACTAAATATTATGAATTATCAAACAACGTCTTCTATAGATGAAGAAACTAAAAAAGTAAGTAAAAAAAGAAAAGTAAGTAATGAGTCTAATTACAAGCCAACTTCGGCTTATATAGGTGCTTCTTGGGGAGTTTTAATGATTGGTCTGGTTTCTTACTGTATTGGTTTATGGAATGCTTCTATGGAGCTAAATGAAAAAGGATATTATTTTTCTATTCTTTTAATGGGAATTTATGCCGTAATTTCTCTACAAAAAGCAGTAAGAGATAAAGCAGAAGAGATTAAGGTAAGTGAAATGTATTATGGTATAAGTTGGGTGGTTGTTATTGCAGCAATACTATTATTAATTATAGGTCTTAGAAATGCAGATTTGCTTTTAAGTGAAAAAGGATTTTACGGAATATCTTTCTTATTGAGCTTATTTGGTGCAATTACTGTTCAAAAAAACACAAGAGATATTGATTTTATCAACAACAAAACGGAAGAAGAAAAGTAGTTAGCTTGATAACGGTTTTTAAACCAAAACCTCATAAGTTTAGACTTATGAGGTTTAAGCATTTACCATTTAATATCGCATTAAAATAATTGTTAAATAGGTTAATTTGAAATTTTATTTTAAACTTTTCTATATCTATCTTTGACTATAAAATCAAACGACTTGAAAAATTCAAAATTACTAATAGTATTATCTTTTTTTACAATTTACATTGTTTGGGGTTCTACCTATTTATTCAATAAAATAGCAGTTACTTATTTGCCTGCATTTTTTATGGCGTCTATTCGTTTTTTAGTGGCTGGTGTATTAATTATGATTATTGCAAAATTTATGAAATTAAATCTTAGAATTTCTAAGAAACAATTAATTAATTGCTGTATTTCTGGTTTTTTCTTTTTGGTGTATGGAAACGGTGTTTTTGTTTGGGCTCTAAAGTATTTAGATAGTGGTTTTGCGGCCTTATTAGCCTCTACACAACCTTTATTTGTTTTAATACTACTTAGGCTTATAGATAGAAAACCAATGCAAAAACAATCTATAATTGGCGTTGGTTTAGGATTAGTAGGTATGTATTTATTAGTTAGTCAGCAATCTATAACTACTTCAGAAGGTAGTTTACTTGGTATTTTTATGATTTTAACCTGTGTTTTAAGTTGGAGTTACGGAGGTGTATTTGTGTCTAAAGCAGATTTACCTAAAAATTTCTTTATAACAACTGGGTATCAAATGTTATTTGCGGGGCTTTTATTATTAATTATGAGTTTCTCATTTAATGAAACAATGATTTCTCCTTTAGAGTGGCCACAAAAAGTGCAACTTTCTATGGTTGTATTAGTTGTTTTTGGAAGTATAATTGCTTTTACAGCATTTAATTATTTACTAAAAGAGGTGTCTACAGAAAAAGTATCTACATCTGCTTATGTGAACCCAATTGTTGCAATGCTTTTAGGATGGTATTTTCTAGATGAAGTTTTAACTACGCAATCTATTGTTGCTTCTATGGTTTTGTTATCTGGTGTTTATTTTATTACATCTCGTAAAAGAATAGCGAAGGTAAAAGTTAATCAATCTGTAAAACCTTAAGTGTTATAGAATGCTTTTTATAGTTTTAAAAATTTAAACTTTTTAATTAAGTAAGTAGGTTTAATGTATTGTATTTTAACTAAATATCCTTTTATTTAGATAAAAATAAAGACATAGATAATATTCCGAAAAGCATAATAATTTTCATTAAATCACTTAATTTAGAAAAGTCTTTTTTACTTTCAGAAAACCATAGTTTATACATGAAATAGAGTAGTGGTAAAAGAATTAAAATAATACCGTAAGCTAAAAAGAGTGTTTCATTTTTTAAAGACTGCAATACTATTAATAAGAACAAAAGTAAAATACAGCTAAAGAAAAAAGCGATATTAGAAGCTCTTTTTCTGCCAAATAGAATTGGTAGTGTTTTTGCTTTTATTTTTAAATCTCCATTAATATCTTCAATATCTTTTATAATTTCTCTAATAAAAGTGGTTAATACAGAGAATATTATATAGGTAAACATGGTAATAAATAAATAAGTACTTGTACCAAAGTTGCTTATCGCTTCAATAATATTACTACTATTTGGTTTAGGTTCATTAAAAAGTATTGTTGTAAAAATAACTAAGCCCAAAAGAATTGCAATTAGTAAATTGCCAATTAATAGTGTTTTTTTTAAGAATTTAGAATATATAAATAACGCTAAAATGGTTCCAATAAATATGAAAGAATATTCGTAATTATTTGTTATAAATGATATGTAAAGTCCAAATAATAAGCCTAAAAAAGTAGTTATAGCGTAAAGAATCCATCCTTTTTTTATAGAAATAGAAGTACCAATAATAACCTTAGTGGGCTTGTTTATTTTATCTGTATAAATATCAAAAATATCATTAACAATATAACCACCCGTAGTAATTAGTAAAATACTGAAAGCGAGTATGCTAAATAAGTAATGAGTTAAAGTTACACCTTGGTAAGTTGTATGAATTAAGGTGTAGTTTTTAAAACTAATATTGCTAAAAAAAATAGAATTCACCAATGCATATTTCGTTAAAACCATCGTTAATAAAACCATTAGAAGGTTTTTGTAACGAATCAGTTTTAAAAAAGAAAACATTTTAGTTAAAATTCTTTTTAATTCTAGCTAAATCACGCTTATTATCTCTGTCTTTTATAACTTCTCGTTTATCATGTGTTTGCTTTCCTTTTGCAAGCGCAAGTTCTAGTTTAGCAAAACCTCTATCATTAATAAACAAACGTAGTGGCACAATAGTATTACCTTTAGCTTCTACATCTTTTTTTAGACTACGCAATTCGCGTTTATTCATCAATAACCTACGTTCACTTTTAGGTTTATGATTAAAGTGAGAGCCAAACATGTATTCTTGTATATACATATTTACAATAAACAATTCGCCACCATCATTAAATTCACAGAAACTCTCTGTAATTCTAGCCTGACTTAAGCGTATAGATTTTATTTCCGTTCCAGTTAACTGAATTCCAGCAACATATTTGTCTAGAATTTCAAATTCGAAACGAGCTTTCTTATTTTTTATATTAATGTTTTTCTGAACAGCCATAGACTGATTTTATTTTAAATAATTTTAACAAAGATACATTTTTACTTTGGGCAAAGAAATGTAATTTTGATTTCTATTACAATAACAGAAACAAAATCAAATGAGATATTTAAGCGTCTTTTTATTACTTCTATTAATTTCATGCAAACCTTCTGAAAAACAATTAACTGCGCAACAAATTATAGACAAAACAATAGATTATTCTGGTGCGGATAAAGTAGCAAATTCAGAAATTAGCTTTAATTTTAGAGACAAAAACTATCATGCAACTAGAAAAAACGGAAGTTTTAAACTTTTTAGAAATATTATTAAAGATTCTATAGCAATTGACGAAGTAGTAACAAATAACGGTTATGAAAGATTAATAAACGCACAAGAAGTTAAGGTTGCAGATACAATGGTTTCTAAATATAGTAACTCGATAAATTCTGTACATTATTTTTCTGTATTACCATTTGGTTTAAATGACAAAGCAGTAAATAAAAAACTACTAAAATCATCAACAATTAAAGGAAAAGACTACTACAAAATAGAAGTAACTTTTTCTGAAAATGGAGGAGGAGAAGACTTCGAAGATGTTTTTATTTATTGGGTTGGTAAAAACGATTTTTTAGTAGATTATCTTGCTTATTCTTACCATACAAATAATGGAGGAAAACGTTTTAGAGTTCTAAAAGAACAATGCGTAAAAAACGGAATTCGCTTTGTAGATTACCATAATTACAAGCCTTTAAACAAAGATATTTCTTTAGTTAATATAGATAAAGCCTTTGAAAATAATCAGCTTAAAAAACTATCTGAAATTGTCTTAAAAAATATTGAAGTTAAGATATTAGAGTAATCTTTTTAGAAGCTATTTCCTGCTTTTCGCACTCGCTTTTTTTATTCAGAAAAAAGAATAAAAAAGAGCTCAAACAATTGCTACAATCAGGGCTAAACTTGCTTGCCTAAGCTATTCGTTTTAATAGATTTGGTGTTAATTTACAGTCTCTATACTACTTGTTTTTTTATCTTTAGAAATAGTAACAATATATAAGCTAGCGTTATTATGGTCGTCCATGTTTTCATACTTTTTTTCTCCTAGAATTTTATTTGCAAAAACCGGAGTAGTATTACTATGGCCAACAACTAAAATTGTTTTTCCTTTTGTGTCTATTTTAAAAATAGAATCATACATTTTACTAGGATTGTAATTCAGAATTTCTAAACCTTTACTTTCTGCAGTAGGAGTAGCAGTTTGCATTGTTCTATTGTATTTTGTAGAGTAAATAGCGTCAAACTGTACATTTTTAAATCTTTCTGCCCATTTTTTTGCTCTTTCTTGTCCGTTTTTATTTAAATCCGGATTTCTATTTGTTTTATCAGATCTATCTTTTTCTGCATGACGAATTAAGTAATACGTTGTCGTTTCTTCTGAAGTACAAGAACTTAATAAACTAAAAGCAAAAACAAAAAGGAAGAAATATTTTTTCATAATGTATTATTTATGGCACGAATATAAACAAAAAAGAAAAAGTGACACCTTTACAGTATCACTTCTTCCTAACTAACTATTAACTAACCAAACTTAAAAACTATACATTCTCTATTAAATCAGACTGATTTCTAAAAACCAATTTATCATCAAAGCAATCTATTAGAATTATACTATCTGTTGTTATTTCACCAGATAAAATCTCTTTAGAAAGCATGTTTAAAACTTCTTTTTGAATAACTCTCTTTACGGGTCTTGCACCAAATTCTGGCTGATATCCTTTTTTTGCTAGATATTTAATAGCTTCATCTGTAGCATCTAAAGTTATATCTTGTTTGCCAATCATTTTCTTTAAATAATCTATTTGTAATTTTACAATTTTAAAGATATCACTCTCTTTTAAAGGTGTAAACATAATTACATCATCAATTCTATTTAAAAACTCAGGTCTAACAGATTGTTTTAATAAGGCTAAAACTTCAATTTTAGCCAACTCTGTAACAGCATCTAAATCTGTTTTTGGATCTCTAAATTTTTCTTGAATAATATGACTTCCCAAATTAGAGGTCATAATTATAATCGTATTTTTAAAATCAGCAACTCGTCCTTTGTTATCCGTTAATCTTCCTTCATCTAACACCTGCAACAATACATTAAACGTATCTGGGTGTGCTTTTTCAATTTCATCTAAAAGAACCACAGAATAAGGTCTTCTTCTAACAGCTTCTGTTAATTGGCCACCTTCATCATACCCAACATAACCAGGAGGCGCACCAACTAATCTGCTTACAGCATGTTTCTCTTGATACTCACTCATATCTATTCTGGTCATCGCGTTTTCATCATCAAAAAGATATTCTGCTAACGCTTTTGCTAATTCTGTTTTACCAACACCAGTTGTACCTAAGAACAAGAAACTACCAATTGGTTTGTTTGGGTTCTGTAAACCAGCTCTAGAGCGTCTTACGGCATCTGAAACGGCAACAATTGCTTCTTCTTGACCTACAACTCTTTTATGTAGTTGTAGTTCTAATTTCAGCAACTTTTCACGTTCAGACTGTATCATTTTAGTTACCGGAACTCCGGTCCATTTTGCAACAACTTCTGCAATATCATCGTACGTTACTTCTTCTTTTATTAAAGATTTTTCAGATTGATTTTCTTCCAATACTTTCTGAAAAGCTTCTAAATCTTCTTGAGCCTTTTTAATTTTCCCATATCTAATTTCAGCAACTTTACCATAATCTCCATCACGTTCTGCTTTCTCTGCTTCAATTTTTAAGTCTTCTATAGTTGCTTTTGAATTCTGAATATTATCTACAACTTCTTTTTCAGATTTCCATTTAGCATTCATCTCATTACGCTCTTCCTTTAGGTTTGCTAAATCAGATCTTAAAGATTTTAACTTTGTTTCGTCATTTTCTCTTTTAATGGCTTCAATTTCTATTTCTAACTGCATTACCTTTCTGTCTAAAACATCTAACTCTTCTGGTTTAGAGTTAATCTCCATACGCAGTTTTGCCATTGCTTCATCCATTAAATCAATCGCTTTATCTGGTAAAAACCTATTGGTTATATAACGTTGCGATAATTCTACAGCTCCAATAATTGCCTCATCTTTAATACGAACCTTGTGGTGTGTTTCATATTTATCTTTAATTCCTCTTAAAATAGAAATGGCACTTTCTGTATCTGGCTCATTTACTTGTACTTTTTGAAAACGTCTTTCTAAAGCTTTGTCTTTTTCAAAATATTTCTGATATTCATCTAAAGTAGTTGCTCCAATTGCACGCAATTCTCCACGAGCTAAAGCTGGTTTTAAAATATTAGCAGCATCCATTGCTCCATTTCCACCTCCAGCACCAACAAGTGTGTGAATTTCATCAATAAAAAGTACAATATCACCATCTGAGCTTGTAACTTCTTTGATAACAGATTTTAAGCGTTCTTCGAACTCTCCTTTGTATTTTGCTCCAGCAATTAATGCACCCATATCTAAAGAAAAAATTAATTTATCTTTTAGATTTTCTGGTACATCACCATCTACAATTCTATGCGCTAAACCTTCTGCAATAGCGGTTTTACCCGTTCCTGGTTCTCCTACTAAAATAGGGTTGTTTTTGGTTCTTCTAGATAAAATCTGAAGCAAACGTCTAATTTCTTCATCTCGACCAATAACAGGATCTAATTTGCCGTCTTCTGCTAATTTGTTTAGGTTTTTAGCATATTTGTTTAAAGAATTATAGGTTTCTTCTTGACTTTGTGAAGTAACTCTTTCTCCTTTTCTTAATTCGTCTATTGCAGCTTGTAAGTGCTTTTCTGTAACACCTTGGTCTTTTAAAACCTGTGCAATATTACTTTTCGATTTAAAAATTGCTACTATTAAATGTTCGATTGAAACATAATCATCGTTCATTTTTCTAGCAATAACACTAGCTTCTGTTAATGTTTTATTTGCTTCTCTAGAAAGCATTAGTTCTGCTCCAGAAACTTTAGGTAAGCTTTCTAATTGTTTATCTAATATCTGCTCTAAAACAACAGTATTTATATTTAATTTCTTCAATAAGAAAGGCAGTACATTTTCATCTACTTGTGTTAAAGCTTTAAAAATGTGTTCGTTCTCTATTTGATTATGACCAAAACCTTGCGCAATCTGTTGCGCCATTTGTATGGTCTCTTGCGATTTAGTGGTATAATTATTAAAGTTCATTTTCGTTTTTTTTATTTTCTAACGTAAGTACAAATTTAATACCAATTGATAAATAGTTAGTTAATCGGTCATTTTGTCTTTAAAAATAGTTTTAATACTGACTTTTTGACTGATGAAAGTTTCTTATATTTGTAGCGACAAAGAATAAAAAACAAGAAATGGGTATATTTAATAGTATGTTTGGAGGTAAAAGTGATAAAGAATCTAAACCAGAAAAAAAGTCACACTTAAACTGGCTTCCATTAACGTCTTTAGAACAATTAGAAACTATTAAAAACGAATCTAATACAGAGGCTGTTTTAATTTTTAAACACTCTACAAGATGCGGAATTAGTAGTATGGTTATTAAGCAGTTCGAGAAACTTTTTACAGAAGAACATAAGGGTTTAAAGGTGTATTATTTAGATTTATTGAATTATCGTAATATCTCTGATGAAGTAGGCTATAAGTTTCAAGTAATGCACCAATCTCCACAACTTATTGCGGTTAGAAATGGTGTTTCTGTATACGATGCAGCACATTATGATATTACTCAAACAAACTTATCGAGATTTATATAGTTTTAATTTGGGAATAACCTATTTTAAGTCTTACTTTTGTAGCTTAAAATTTTTAAAATTTTGTCAGAAACAAACACTCCACAAGTAAAAGTAGGTAAAGAGTTATACGGATATCAGAAAGATGCACTTCAAGAGATTTTTAATCGTTTTGAAACTGCACCTAAAGATTATCATTTATTATATCAATTACCAACAGGTGGTGGAAAAACAGTAATATTTTCTGAAATTGTAAGACGTTATATCGAAACTTTTAAAAAGAAAGTTTTAGTATTAACGCATAGAATTGAGCTAAGTAAGCAGACTTCTAGGATGCTAAACGAGTTTGGTGTAGATAATAAAATTATTAATAGTACCGCTAAACTAGACGACCAAGAAGATTTTAGTTGTTTTGTTGCCATGGTAGAAACCTTAAAAAATAGGTTAACAGATGATAAATTAGATATTTCTGATATTGGTTTGGTAATTGTTGATGAGGCTCACTACAATTCTTTTACAAAAATATTTAAGTTTTTTGATGATGCTTTTGTATTAGGTGTTACTGCAACGCCTTTAAGTTCTAACATTAAATTACCAATGTATGAGAATTACCAAGAGCTTTTTGTTGGAGAGCCAATTCATCATTTAATTGAAAGTGGTTATTTAGCACAAGCTAATATGTATTCTTATAATGTTGGGTTAACTTCTTTAGAAGTTGGTGCAAATGGAGATTATACTGTAAAATCTTCGGAAGATTTATACATGAATACAGATATGCTTACCAAATTGGTAAGTGCATATGAAGAAACTGCAAAAGGTAAAAAGACTTTAATTTTTAACAACGGTATTAATACTTCTATACAAGTATTTCATGCTTTTAAAAAGGCAGGTTATCCTATCGCGCATTTAGATAATACCAACACAAAAAAAGAAAGAGAACTTATTTTAAAATGGTTTCATAAAACACCAAATGCAATAATTAGTTCTGTAAGTATCTTAACTACTGGTTTTGATGAGCCAAGTATTGAGGCTATTATATTAAATAGAGCAACAAAATCTCTAACACTATATTACCAAATGATTGGCCGTGGATCTCGTATTTTTGGTGACAAAAAAACGTTTGAAGTAATCGATCTTGGTAACAACTTTCATAGATTTGGTCCTTGGGGAGCAGATTTAGATTGGCAAAAAATGTTTAGAGCGCCAGATTATTATTTAGATGCAATTCTTTCTGATGAAGAGATAGAGAGCACATTTAGATATGAACTTCCTGCGGATATTAAAAACCAATTCGAAAAATCTACAGATACTTATTTCGATATGAAAAAAGTATATATAGATACTATTAAAGCTGGTGAATCTTCTAAAAGAGTCTTAGAAAAATCTATTATACATCATGCAAAAATGTGTATTGAAAACAGTGAAGATGTTTTTGATGCTTTAATTTTAGCAAAATTAATAGGTGAGGAGATAGATGATAGAATTAATAGATATGCAAAATGTATTTCTAAAAGTACACACAATTTTGTAACGTGGTTAAAAGATGATTACAGAAAGAAATTAAACGCTTATTTAAGAACAAATTTTGATGAAGACTTCGAAGAAATTCATGGCCATCCACCAATTGAAGAATAAATTATAATTAAAAGCTCTGAAATTTCAGCGCTTTTTTTATTTACATACCATTTTTACCTTTTAAGCCCTTTTTAGACAGAATTAAATGTTTAAAAAGGGCTTTATTTTTTTTATTTTCTTCTAAAACATTTTTATAACAGTCTCTACAGTCTATTTTTAAAGGGAAAAATGATTAAATAAAAAAAAGTGATTTTTTTTTTACTTTTGTTTTTTATATTCAAAAATAATATACATTTGTTTAACTTATTTAAGTAAAATGTTTAGTTTTTCTTATTTCGGATATAGCTCTCAATCGGAGAATGATAGTTATATAGCATTTTGGAAATGTAACGAAAAAATTAAGGTATCTCCATTCTCAATTCTTCCAGAATTGCAGCTTTTCTCAAAGTTGCATGTTGTTTACTTGCAAATATTACAGTGATAAATTCCCTTTTTTAAAGGTTACTATTTCTATCCTAAAACATTCTAATGTTCTAGTTTAGACAGATTTATCATACACATAATTTAAAAAAAAAAGTGAACACAAAATATATCGATTTAATCGAACAAACGTTTGATTTCCCACAAGAAGAATTTAAAACAGAAAATAATAAATTGTTTTGGCACGGAATTAATTTAATGGAATTAACTGCTAAATATGGCGCTCCGTTAAAATTTACGTACTTACCAAAAATATCAGAAAACATAAATAAAGCAAAAGGCTGGTTTAAAAATAGTATAGAAAAACACAACTATAAAGGAGATTATTTTTATAGTTATTGTACTAAAAGTTCTCATTTTAAACATGTTTTAAATGAAGCTTTAAAAAACGACATTCATATAGAAACTTCTTCTGCCTTCGATATAGATATTGTAAATAATTTAAAGAAAGAGGGTAAAATAAAAGACAATACGTTTGTTATTTGTAATGGTTTTAAACGCGATCAATACATTAAAAATATTGCTGGTTTAATTAACTCTGGTCATAAAAATGTAATTCCTATTATAGATAATTATGAAGAATTACCTTTGTTACAAAAGGAAACTTCTAAACCATTTAAAGTAGGTATTAGAATTGCTTCTGAAGAAGAACCTAAATTCGAGTTTTATACATCTAGATTAGGAATTGGATATAAAAATATTGTTTCTTTTTATGAGCGTGAAATTGCAGAAAATACACAAGTAGATTTAAAAATGTTGCATTTTTTTATCAATACAGGTATTAAAGACAATGCGTATTATTGGAACGAATTGATGAAATGTTTAAATGTTTACATTAACCTTAAAAAAGTGTGCCCTACTTTAGATAGTTTAAATATTGGTGGTGGTTTTCCTATAAAGAACTCACTGGCTTTTGAGTACGATTATCAATATATGATTGATGAAATTATCAATCAAATAAAGCAAGCTTGTGATGAAGCAGGAGTGGATGTACCAAATATTTTTACAGAGTTTGGTAGTTTTACTGTTGGAGAATCTGGAGCAGCAATTTATGAGATTTTGTATCAGAAAAAACAAAATGACAGAGAACGTTGGAATATGATAAACTCTTCATTTATAACAACGTTACCAGATTCTTGGGCAATAAATAAACGCTTTATAATGTTGCCACTTAATAAATGGAATAAACAATATGAACGTGTTTTATTAGGTGGTTTAACTTGTGATAGTGATGACTATTATAACTCTGAACAACATATAAACGGAATTTATTTGCCTGTTTATGAAAAAAACAATCCATTATATATTGGTTTTTTTAATACCGGCGCGTATCAAGAATCTATTGGTGGTTTTGGTGGTTTGCAACATTGTTTAATTCCGCATCCAAAACATTTACTAATCGATAGAGATGAAAACGGAGAACTAACTTTTAAAGTTTTTAAAGAACAACAAAAAAGTAGTGAATTACTTTCAATTTTAGGGTACTAATTAATCTGAACAATAAAAAAATAGTGTTTTTAAAACACAAAATATAAAATGAACACAAAGAAAACATACGCAGGAATTCCAGAAGAATTTGGAAACCTATCAACATCTAAAATTGTAATTATACCTGTTCCTTATGACGGAACGACTACTTGGCAAAAAGGAGCAGACAAAGGTCCTGAAGCATTTTTAGATGCTTCAGAAAACATGGAATTGTATGATATAGAAACAGATTCTGAAGTTTACAAAGAAGGAATTTTTCTTGCAGATGCAATTACAGAAAATTCTTCGCCAGAAGCTATGGTAGAGGAAGTACATCAAATAACTAAAAAATACATTAACAGAAATAAATTTGTTACTGTTTTTGGTGGTGAACATTCAGTTTCTATTGGTACAATTAGAGCCTTTAACGAACGTTTCGATAATTTATCTGTATTACATATAGATGCCCACGCAGATTTAAGAAAAGAATACGAAGGTTCTAAATGCAACCATGCTTGTGCTGTTTACGAAGCAAATCAAAATACAAACTTGGTGCAAGTTGGTATTAGAAGTATGGATATTTCAGAAAAAAGAAATATGAATACAGACAAAGTTTTCTTTGCGCATGATATGGCTGTAAATGAAGATTGGATGGATGATGTAGTAGATCAATTAACAGAAAATGTATTTATTACGTTTGATTTAGACGCGTTAGATCCTTCAATTATGCCTTCTACAGGAACACCAGAACCTGGAGGATTGTTTTATTATGAAACATTAGAATTTTTAAAACAAGTTTTTAAAGAAAAAAATGTGGTTGGTTTTGATATGGTTGAATTATGCCCAAATAAAAATGAAAAATCATCTGATTTTTTAGCAGCTAAATTATTCTATAAAATGTTAAGTTATAAGTTTGCTTCTAATGAAGATTCGTATGACAATGGTGATGATAATAAAAAAGAAAACTCTTTTAGCAAATTAGCTAAATTTAAAAATGATGAAGATGAATACTAATCAAAAACCAATTTCAGAATTCATAGAAAAATACTTCTTACACTTTAATGCTGCTTCTTTAGTAGATGCTGCAAAAGGGTATGAAGACCAATTAAATAAAGGAAATAAAATGTTAGTTTCTTTAGCTGGTGCAATGAGTACAGCTGAATTAGGTAAGATTTTTGCAGAAATGATTCGTCAAGATAAAGTGCATATTATTTCTTGTACAGGTGCCAATTTAGAAGAAGATGTAATGAATTTAGTTGCACATTCTCATTATAAAAGAGTTCCTAATTACAGAGATTTAACTCCACAAGACGAATGGGATTTGTTAGAACAAGGCCTAAATAGAGTTACAGACACTTGTATTCCAGAAGAAGAAGCTTTTAGAAGAATACAAGAACATATTGTAAAAATATGGAAAGATGCTGAAGCTAATGGAGAGCGTTTTTTACCTCATGAATACATGTATAAATTATTGTTATCTGGTGTTTTAGAACAATATTATGAGATAGATATAAAAGATTCTTGGATGTATGCTGCTGCAGAAAAAAACCTACCAATAATTTGTCCTGGTTGGGAAGATTCTACTATGGGAAACATTTTTGCATCTTATGTTATGAAAGGAGAATTACAAGCTTCTACAGTAAAATCTGGTATCGAATACATGACGTTTCTTGCAGATTGGTATACAAATAATGCGAATAACGGAATTGGCTTTTTTCAAATAGGAGGAGGAATAGCTGGAGATTTCCCTATTTGTGTGGTACCAATGTTATACCAAGATATGGAAAGAACAGATACTCCATTTTGGAGTTATTTCTGTCAAATTTCTGATTCTACAACAAGTTATGGTTCTTATTCTGGTGCTGTACCTAATGAGAAAATTACTTGGGGAAAATTAGACATTGATACGCCAAAATTTATCATAGAAAGTGATGCAACTATTGTTGCTCCTTTAATTTTTGCTTATTTACTGGAAATGTAACATTGCAAATGTTTTTGTAGAAAAGTTGATTTTAAGTATTTTAACTTGAATAATAAAAACGTACAACACCGTATTAGTAAAAAAAACTATTAATATGAAAAGAGTAATCGTAGAATATGCAAAACTAACAACTGACATATTAGATATGTTAATTGAAAAATATCCTGATGGATATGATTATAGCGATGTTATTTCCTTTAAAAATGCTAAAGGAGAAACCGTAAAAGCTGTTGAAGTTAAAACTGAAGAAACTATTTATTTAGTTAAAATTAGTGATCGTTTAGAAAACGCGATGGAAGAATATGCAGAAGATGAAGAGTTTTTTGAAGATAATGATGATTTTGATGTAAATGATATTGAAGATGAAAATTAAATAGATTTTAAACAAAAAAAGCTCCGAATTTCGGAGCTTTTTTATTTTATTATAACGGCATTATTTTTTACGCAATTCGAAAATATCTTTTCTTCTATCTTTTAGGTTTCTAACAGATCCAAATTTATTTAAATCTTTCAATAAATCTAAATCAACATCTGCAATTAAAATCATTTCTGTATTTGTAGTTGCTTCCGCTTTAATTCCGTTCGCAGGAAAAGAAAAATCACAAGGTGTAAAAACCATCGATTGTGCATACTGTATGTCCATATTATTTACTTTTGGTAAATTACCAACACTACCAGCAATGGCAACATAACATTCGTTTTCTATAGCTCTTGCTTGCGCACAATGTCTAACTCTAGAATAGCCGTTTTGTGTATCCGTTAAAAACGGAATAAACAAAATATCCATTCCTTCATCTGCTAACAATCTACTTAATTCTGGAAACTCTGAATCGTAACAAATTAACACACCAATTTTACCACAATCTGTATCGAATGTTTTTAATTGATTACCACCTTGTAAACCCCAAACTCTCGCTTCATTTGGTGTAACGTGTAGTTTTTCATAACGTTCTAAAGTACCATCTCTTTTACAGATATAACCAACATTATAAAGTAATTCATCTTTAATTTCTGGCATACTACCAGTAATAATATTAATGTTGTAACTAATAGCTAGTTTAGAGAATCGTTGTACAATTTCTGGCGTAAACTTTGCTAATTCTCTAATTGCTTGTGATTCTGGTAAATGATTATAAGCAGCCATTAATGGTGCGTTAAAAAACTCTGGAAACAACGCAAAATCTGAACGATAAGCAGAAACGGAATCAACAAAAAACTCTGCTTGTTCCATTAATTCTTCTAAATCTTTGTACAAACGCATTTGCCACTGAATTAAACCTAAACGCACAACTGTTTTATTACTTGCTGCTTTTTTAGATTTCTTTTCGTAGTAAATATTATCCCATTCTAATAAAACGGCAAATTCACCAGAGTTTTCATCACCTTCTAAATACCCTTTTAAAATTTTTGAAGGGTGAAAATCATTTGAAATTTGAAAATTTAAAACAGGATCATGAATTTCTTTGCGTTTTACTTTTTCTATATATTCTTTAGGAGATAATGTAGCTGCAAATTTATGATAATTAGGAATTCTTCCTCCAAATGCAATACCTCTTAAATTTAGTTTTTCTGTTAATTCTTTTCTATAATCATACAATCTTCTACCTAAACGTAAACCTCTATATTCAGATTTAATAAATACATCTATACCGTATAAAATATCGCCATCTTTATCATGCGTATCAAACGTAAAAGCACCTGTTATTTCTTTATAGGTATGTTCATCATCAAAACTATCATAATCTAAAATTATAGAAAGTGCACAACCTGCTAATTCTCCATTAATTTTAATAACAACTTGACCTTCAGGAAATTTATCGATTAAAGATTTTATTTGATCTTCTTTCCAATAAGAGTCTGGCATACTAGAATATGCCTCAATCATTGCTTCTTTTAACTGTTTATAATCGTTTAGAGTTAAATAATGAAGCTCAATGTTTTCTATATTTTGTATCATTTTAATTGTAATGGTTTTTTAAAATAGACCATTTTATAATAACAAAATTAGATAAAAAAACGATTAGTTTTTTAAAATAAAAAAAAATTTTCGAGTATTTTTTAGATATATATTATGAACTGTTTTTACGCGTTTTTTAATTAATTTTTCTGCATAAAGTTTTAAAAATCATTATAATAAAGTTAATTAAAAACACACTTAAATGTCTTCTATAACAGAATTATTGTAGCGTTCCGTTGCTTTTTCTAAGCTTTCAGAAAGAGATTTTAACCAGCTAATATGATTAGATATTAAGTAAGCTTCTTGCAACCCATGAAGTGTTTCTGTATCTAATTCTGTATTTCCTTTTTCAATATTTTTATCACGTAAATTAGAAAGTTCTTGGTAGGTATTTAATAACTTATGTTCTGCGTTATTAATAGTTTCTTCAATAAATTCTTTTTCAGATTCTGAAGCGCATAAATTATTGCAAGCAACTTGTAAAGAATTGGCTATTTTATGAATTAATAAATTAAATTCTTCTGAAGCAGCAGTAGTTTTATGGTTAATTATAAAGTTACCAATAGAAGCAATTGCAGAAACCATTGTCTGGTTTAAAGTTACTATTTCATAAATTAATTGAAACTCTTTTTGTTTAGATTTAGGGTCTTGAGTTAGTCTTTGAAATGATGCATTTAAATTACTTATGGCTAAAAAAGTTTCTTTTCTAGCCAAGTTGTATTGCAGTTTATTTATTGTAGGGTCTTGATATAGTTCTTGAGTTGCTAAAAGATATTTTTTATTCATCTTTAAAGCATTTAATATTACTTTTTTTAAGTTATTTACTTCCCAACTTGGTAAGATTAAATAATTAGCTACCACTGCAATAACAGCACCAATAATAGTATCTAAAACTCTATATTGTATTACTTCAAATGCATTAGGGTTTATTAAAGAGTATACAAATATGATACTTATTGTAACTAAAGCAGCAGCAGATTTATAGTTTTGCTGAATTAAAGAAAAAGCAAAAATTAACGATGTATAAGCCAATACACCATATACATAAACATTTTGCGTAACGAGTACAATAGCAACAGCAATGGATGCGCCAATAAGCGTGCCTAAAATACGATCTTTAGACCTTTCTTTAGTAAGGCCATAACTTGGTCTCATTATTACAATTACAGTAAGTAAAATCCAATAAGTATTTTGTATTTCTAAGAAATAACCAAGCAAATAAGCACTTAATAAGGCAATTGTTAACCTTACAGAATGTCTAAAAATAGTAGACTTTAAACTAAAGTTTTGAAAAAGTACATTTAATCTATATTCTTGAAGCGTTAAAAACTGACTAGAATCTTCTCTTTTTAAAGAAAATTTAGAAGCATCATGTACATTTGCCATTACTCTTCTAATAATTCTAATTTCTTCTAATAATTGTTCTTGGTAATCGTATAGGTTTTTTAAAACCAAAGCGCCTTCTCTTGCTTTTGGTAGTTTTACAACTTCTACATAATTAGAAATAGACTCATTTGCTTTTTCTAATGCATTTAATAAAATATTTTTATTTGGTATTTTGGCATTCTGAATTAATAACTCTGATAAAAGTATAAGATGATTTCCCATAACTTTATTCAACTTTTTTGCACCTTTTAAGAATTCTTTGTGTTTTCCAAAGATTCCATCAATCATTTTATAATCTAGATGTTTGGCTTCAATTAATTCGAAAATCTTAATAGAAGAAACAAATATTAATAGCTGTTTTTCTTCGTAACGAGATCTTCCAGAACGTTTACGTGCGGTAAGTAAAACCTCTCTTAGTGTCTCGTGTTTTTCATTAATTAAATTTTGAAGTACAAACGTTTCTTTAAGAATTGTATCTCTTTTGGTTTTTTTGGTTAATAACTTAGCTCTTAATTTTAGGTATTTTCCAATAAGCAATAAAGAGTCTGATAATAATTGATTTTGATCTTTTTTAGGAGCTAATTTTTGAAAAATTAAAGAAACAAGTAAATACCAGAGTCCACCAATACCCATTAAACCAACCTGAATTAGAATATCTGTTGTGGTTTCTTTCTTAATAGCAAATGCTAAAACCATTGCTAACAAACCAGAAAAGGAAACTAAAGAAGCTCTAAAACCATAAACTGAAATAAGTGAAACAAAAAAAGAAATAATTACAAGTACAATTATTAAAAGAAGTAAATACGGTTTTGCAAACAGTATAATTGCTGTAATTAACATTGTTAAAACAATACTAATTAATATTGCATTTACTTTACGTTTTATACTTCCAGGAACATCTCCAGGAGAGTTTAAAAAAGCACCAACTACAACTGCAGGAGCAAATTCAAAATAACCCAAAAAGTAGAGCAAAGCAAAGGGAACAGCAATTGCAGTACCAATTCGAATTCCTCTATCGAAATTAGAACTTCTTAGAAATAATTCTATTTGTTTAAGTTTTTCTTTCAATTTTTTTGATAAGATTATTTACTGATAATTTTTACTAAATTTACTGATAAAAAAATAAAACCTCATTTTTAATAAAAAAATGAGGTTTAAAATATTTTATTAAAAAAACGACTTCTGTAGAATTGGTTTAATAAAAGTTATTTAGCAGGTAAAACTTTACCAACACACTCTCCAAAACCAATACGAACATTATCATTTTTACAATGTGCACGCATAATTACAGTATCATTATCATTAATAAATTTACGTGTTGTTCCGTCTTTTAAAGTAATTGGGTTTTGTCCTCGCCATGTTAATTCTAGCATAGAACCAAAACTATCTTTTGTTGGCCCAGAAATTGTACCAGAACCCATCATATCTCCAGCTTCTACAGGACAACCATTTACAGTATGGTGTGCTAATTGTTGCGCCATAGTCCAATACATATATTTAAAGTTAGAGTTTGCAACCACAGTTTCTTCACCGTTTTCTGGTTGAATTCCTACTTGTAATTTAATATCATAACTTCCTTTTCCTGTTTGTTTTAAATAGGGTAGAGGCTCGTGTACTTGTTTTGGGTTGTCTGTTCTAAAAGGCTCTAAAGCATCTAAAGTTACAATCCAAGGTGAAATTGTAGAGGCAAAGTTTTTTCCTAAAAACGGACCTAAAGGCACATATTCCCAAGCTTGAATATCTCTTGCAGACCAATCGTTAAATTGTACCAAACCAAAAATATATTCTTCTGTTTCATCAATAGGAATTCTGTCTCCTAAAACATTAGCATCTGTTGTAATAAAAGCCATTTCTAATTCAAAATCTATTAGTTTTGAAGGTCCAAAATTTGGCGTATTACTTCCTTCAGAAGGTTTTGTTTGCCCTAAAGGTCTTCTTATTGGTGTACCAGAAGGTATAATTGAAGAACTTCTACCATGGTAACCAATAGGTATGTGCAACCAGTTTGGTAATAATGCATTTTCTGGGTCTCTAAATAGAGAACCTACATTTGTAGCATGTTCTTTACTTGCATAAAAATCTGTATAATCTCCTACAGAAACAGGTAACAACATTTCTACTTCCTCCATTCTAAAGATAACTTTATCTTTATGGTTTGCATTGTCACGCAAAGATCCGTTGGTTACATCAAAAATTTCTGCAATTCTATTTCTTACTAAACGCCATGTTTTTCTACCATCTGCAATAAAATCATTTAAATTATCTTGTAAGAATATGTCTTCTGTTAAAGGAATTCCTTCAAAATAACCTAATTGATGAAAAGCGCCTAAATCTATAGCAAAATCTCCAATTCTACTTCCTATTGTAATAATATCATCTCTCGTAATAAAAACACCAAACGGAATATTTTGTATTGGAAAATCTGAATCTTCCTCTACTTTTAACCATGATTTTCTATTCGGATTATTTGCTGTTATGATCATTCTTTAAAATCTTTATTTTGTTCAAATTTATGCAATTTTTTTCCATTGTTAAAATGAAATTTAACGAATAACTTATTTTTAACACTGCTTTTTTTTGAATTGTATAAATATTAATAAGTTGTGTAAAATATACGAAAAAGATATTTAAAAAGAGTTGCTTTTTCCTTACTTTTGATACTTACTCAAAACAATAACAATGCAATTAGACAATCAAATTTTTGACCTTATTCAGGAAGAAAAAGAAAGACAGTTAAATGGATTAGAATTAATCGCTTCAGAAAACTTTGTAAGTGATGATGTAATGAGAGCCCAAGGTTCTATTTTAACCAATAAATATGCTGAAGGATATCCTGGTAAAAGATATTATGGAGGTTGTGAAGTAGTTGATGTTATTGAGCAAATTGCAATAGACAGAGCTAAAGAATTATTTGGTGCAGAATATGTAAATGTACAACCACATTCTGGTTCTCAGGCAAATACTGCTGTTTTTGCAGCTTGTTTAAATCCCGGAGACACTATTTTAGGTTTCGATTTATCACATGGTGGTCATTTAACGCATGGTTCTCCAGTAAACTTTTCTGGTAAATTATACAACCCAGTTTTTTATGGTGTTGTTAGAGAAACAGGTAGAATAGATTACGATCATGTCGCAGAACAAGCTAAAGCACACAAACCAAAATTAATTATTGCTGGTGCTTCTGCATATTCTAGAGATATCGATTTTGAAAAATTTAGAGAGATTGCAGATAGCGTTGGAGCTATTTTAATGGCAGATATTTCTCATCCTGCTGGTTTAATTGCCAAAGGAATTTTAAATGATCCATTACCTCATTGTCATATTGTTACTACTACAACACATAAAACTTTACGTGGACCAAGAGGAGGAATGATTATGATTGGTAAAGATTTTGAAAATCCTTTTGGATTAAAATTAAAGAACGGAAATCTTAAAAAGATGTCTACTTTAATTAATTCGTCAGTTTTTCCAGGAAACCAAGGTGGCCCTTTAGAGCATGTTATTGCGGCTAAAGCAGTTGCTTTTGGTGAAGCTTTAACAGATGAGTTTTTAGAATATCAATTACAAGTAAAAGAAAATGCTGCTGCAATGGCAAAAGAATTTGTTGCTAGAGGATATGATATTATATCTGGTGGTACAGACAACCATTGTATGTTAATAGATTTACGTAATAAAAATATTTCTGGTAAAGATGCAGAAATAGCTTTAGGAAAAGCAGACATTACTGTAAATAAAAATATGGTTCCTTTTGATGATAAGTCACCATTTGTTACTTCAGGAATTCGTGTTGGTACAGCTGCTATTACAACTCGTGGTTTATTAGAAGAAGATATGGTTGCTGTTGTTAATTTTATTGATGAAGCAATACAAAATGCAGAAAATGAAGAAGCTTTACATGAAATAGGTGAACGTGTTTCTGATATGATGAGTGCAAGAAGATTATTTGTAATGTAAACCACACAGTGGTTTTAAATGTTATATTCTTGCGAGAATAAAAATAAAAAAAAAGCATCAAGTTAAAACTTGATGCTTTTTTTTTATTTTTATATAAAAATTGTTTACCAACTTTTTACTTCTTTTTCAATTGCTTCACGAGTTTCCCCATACTTTTCTTGAATTTCTCCAACTAACTTATCAAAAGATCCTTCTGTTTCTGTAGATTTATCATTGGTAATACTACCAAATTTTTCTTTAAATTCTCCTTTAATCTGTTTCCAATTCCCTTGTGCTGTATCCTTGTTCATAATCATTTCGTTTGTGTACTTATAATAGTACTGGTTAATAATAGTACAAATTTAAAGAGATAGTTTATAAGGTATTAATCGTATCCATTAAAATTTTAACTCATTAGATACTTGTTACTTATTTTCAGAATTCTGAATTTTATCTGCAATAGCACCATCATCATCAGTAGCACTTTGTACTTGATCTTTTAGTATGTCTTTGTCTTCACCTTTTAATCTGTCTTTACTACTATCTTTGTCTTTATAACCAGTTTTTACAGTTCCTTTTAGTGGGTGTAATCCTCTTTCATGTTTTATGTCTGACATATTTTTTATTTTTAAAGATTAATAATTACATCAAAATTAAAAAATATGACAATCTTAGATTAACTAAAACCCTATAAATAGTAACTCATTAGCAATTAATCATCTGTATTTGCACGTTCTATAATATTTTCTGGAATCGATTTTTTAGCTTTTGCACCCATTTTCTTTAACTTCTCTACACTTGTAATTATATTCCCTCTTCCTTCAACCAACTTATTCATTGCATTAGAATATTCTTTTTTACTGTCATCAATTTTCTTCCCTATTCCTAATAAATCACTTAAAAGCCCCTGAAACTTATCATACAAAGCACCCGCTTGTCTTGCTATTTCTAAAGCATTTCTTTGTTGTTTTTCATTATTCCACATTGTATCTATTGTACGTAGTGTTGCCAATAGGGTAGAAGGTGTAACAATTACAATGTTTTTTTCGAAAGCTTTATTATATAAATAGGTGTCAGAATTTAAGGCAACTGCAAAAGCCGGTTCTATAGGAATAAATAAAAGCACAAAATCTGGAGATTCAATTTTGTAAATGTCTTCATATTTTTTATCACTTAATTGTGAAACATGCCTTTTAAGAGAGGCTACGTGTTCTTTTAAAAATCCTTCTTTTAAAACAGCGTCTTCTTCATTAATATATTGCTCGTAAGCAACTAAAGAAACTTTAGAATCTACAATCATTTTTTTATTATCTGGCAAGTGAATTACAACATCTGGCAACACACGTTTCCCTTCATCATTCGTAAAGCTTTGCTGTACAAAATACTCTCTATCTTTCTCTAAACCAGATTTTTCTAAGACGCGTTCTAAAACTAATTCACCCCAATTACCTTGCATTTTATTATCGCCTTTTAAAGCTTTGGTAAGATTTAAGGTTTCTTTACTCATTTGCTGGTTTAATTCTTTTAAACCAATTATTTGCTGACGTAAAGCTGCATGGTAATCGATACTTTCTTTGTGTGTTTTTTCTACTTTATCTTCAAATCCTTTAATTTTTTCTTGTAACGGACTTAGTATATTCTTTATGTTTTCTTGGTTTTGTTGTGTGAATTTTGATGATTTTTCGTCTAAAATTTTATTTGCCAAGTTTTCAAATTCTTTTGTGAATTTTTCATTTAATTTCTCAACTTCACCTTTATTTTCGGTTAGCTTTATTTGTAGATTTTTTATTTCTGAATCTTGCCTTGTATTTGAAGTAATTAACCGTTCTTTTTCTTCTTGATTATTTTTTAATTCTTTTTGAGACTCTATAAAATTATTTTCTGTGATATCTTTAGATTGTTGTAGTAAGGTTACACGCTCTTCTAAAGTAGATTTTTCTTTCTCTAAAAGAGTTTTTTCTTTTTCGAAATTTAATTTAGACAAAAGTTTTCCAATGAATACGCCTACTAAGGCGAATACAATAGCAATTAATAAGTATGTAATTATTTCAGTCATCATGTCAATTTAAGTGTTTAAATTTATCACTTTAAAAAACAACATAAAATATTTATATTATATTGTTGTAAACAATTAACTAAAAGAAATTTTTGAAAACAATATCTAAATTTATTTTATACACTATTTTAGGTTGGAAACTGGAAAACGATTTTCCGCAACAACCTAAAAAATATGTTGTTATAGCAGCACCACATACAAGTTGGATTGATTTTCCTATTGCAATTTTATCTAGAATGTCTTCTGGTACTATGGTTCATTTTATTGGTAAAGGCTCTCTTTTTAAATGGCCTTTTGGGTATTTTTTTAAAATGTTAGGAGGAACGCCAGTAGACAGAACACAAAGTAATAATATGGTAGACGCTGTTGTAGCTGTTTTTAATTCTAAAGAAGAGTTTAGATTAGGTATCTCTCCTGAAGGAACTAGAAAGAAGGTAGAAAAATGGAAAACAGGTTTCTATTATATTGCTAAAGGAGCAAAGGTACCAGTAGTTATGGCTACTTTAGATTTTGAAAATAAAAAGATAAAAATTTCTGAACCTTATTATACAACAGACAGTATAGAAGCAGATTTTAAAGTGTTTAAGGCCTTCTTTAAAAATATAAAAGGAAAAAAACCTGAATTATCTTAAATAATTGCTGTTTAATGAATAAATTTTATTAAATTTGCGACTGTAAACCGTTTTTAATAGAGATTAGGGGCTTTATTATTAGTAATTTACAAATAGCATACGCTATGAAATTAGTCTTCAGTTTACTGAAGACTTTTTTTTATGCATTTTTTTCTGTAACTTTTTTAACAATTCCTACTATTACTTCTGTAGCTTTTATCATAGATTCTACAGGTAAATACTCGAAACGGCCATGAAAATTGTGTCCTCCAGCAAAAATATTAGGACAAGGCAAACCTTTAAATGATAACTGAGAACCATCTGTTCCTCCTCGAATTGGTTTTATAACTGGCGTAATACCTATTTCTTTCATTACTTCTTCTACCAAATCTACGATATGCATTACCGGAACAATTTTTTCTTTCATATTAAAGTATTGATTTTTAATTTCTACTTCAATTAAATTTTGCTCTAGCTTTTCATTAAAATCAAATGCAATTTTCTGCATTAAGTATTTTCTCTTCTCGAATAAATCTAAATCATGATCTCTAATAATATATTCTAAAACGGTTTTCTCTACATTTCCATTCATATCATGTAAATGAAAGAAACCTTCATAATCTGTTGTTTTTTCTGGCACTTCTTCTTGCGGAAGTGAGCTCATAAACTCATTTGCAATTTGCATCGAATTTATCATTTTTCCTTTAGCATAACCAGGATGTACAATTTTACCTGTAATAGTTACAACAGCGCTTGCAGCATTAAAATTTTCATATTCTAATTCTCCAATCTGACTTCCATCCATTGTATACGCCCATTCTGCATCAAATTTATTCACATCGAATTTATGTGCTCCCTTACCAACTTCTTCATCTGGTGTAAAACAAATTCTAATTTTACCGTGTTTTATTTCTGGGTGCTGAATTAAATACTCCATTGCAGTTACAATTTCTGTAACACCAGCTTTATCATCTGCTCCTAAAAGCGTTGTACCGTCTGTAGTTATTAAAGTTTGCCCTTTATACTGTAATAAATCTTCGAAATAATCTGGAGAAAGAATAATGTTCTTTTCTTCATTTAAAATGATATCATTTCCTTGGTAATTTTCTACAATTTGTGGTTTTACATTCTTTCCTGTAAAATCTGGACTTGTATCTATGTGCGCAACAAAACCAATTGTTGGCACTCTATGTTCTATATTGCTTGGTAACGTTGCCATGATGTAGCAATTTTCATCTAAATCTACATCTTGCATTCCTATATTTTTTAGATCTTCAACTAAAACTTTGGCTAAATTCCATTGTTTTTCTGTGCTAGGAAAAGCAGGATTGTTAGGATCTGACTCTGTGTCTATAGTTACGTATTTTAAGAATCTATCGGTTATAAGTTTTTTCTCAATCATTATTGCTGTATTTTAATTTTCTCTATTAAAGTTATCGCTTTGCAAAGTCTTTCGTCAACTAAAGAATCACCGTAAATTTCTGCTTTTACAATTAAAGATTGTTCTTTATTTAGATTCGTGAAAATTTGTAAAGATTTGTATCTAAATTTTCCTTTTTTACCAATGGAAATTACATAGTAACTTGGTTTATTTAGAAATGTAAATTCTTTTGCTTTTTTTTGAATTAGTTTATTAGATAAGTTTTCGTGCTCTATTTTTAGTTTAAAAATATCGTTAATTTCTATGGAATTAGAAATGTAATTTACATCTAAGAGAATGGCATTTGTTAATTGTTTTGTAGTATCTGCTGTGTAAATAGAAGATTGTATTTCATCTGTATAAACACTAGTTTTCCAACTTGTTGGTAAGTTAATAGAAAAATTATTTTCTACATCTTTTACTTTTTTTAAGTCGTTAAAGAAGCTCTCCTTACAATTAAAATCTTCTTTTAGTGTAGATTGTTCATTACAAGAATAAAGTAGAAGAGATGCTATAAAAACGAATATTACCTTATTTATTACTTTGTTATAATTCAAGTTTTCCTATTTTTTGATGTCCGCTTAACCAAGCAGTATTTTTATCTATAAATTGTATAGCGTAATAACTATCTTTAGAAACTTCCGTCCAAGTTAATCCGCCATTATTAGAAAAAGAAACACCCGTTTTACCAACAGCAAAAACTTCTTTTCCGTTTGTATTTGGTACATATTGCACACAACTTTTGTAATTAGGGTTTTCATTGTTGGCTATCAACATCCAAGTTTTTCCACCATCTGTAGTAATAGCTTTATTTGCTTTGTTTTCTAAAGGTTTAGAATAATCTCCACCAATTGCAATACCATTTTTATCATCAATAAAATCGATAGAATATATTCCTTGTGGTCCGTTTCCTTGAATTATTGGAGTCTCGAAAATTTGCCAAGTTTTACCATAATTTGTAGACTTTAAAACTCTTGCTTTACTACCACCAGAAGCAATAAAAACAGTACTTCCTATTGTTTTAATGTTGGTGTTACTTGCTGCAAAAAAAGCTTCGCCTTCTATTATTTCTGGTAAATTTTCACACGGAATTTTATTCCAAGTTTCTCCACCATCTTCGGTTATAATTATAGATGCACATTCATCTGTAGGATCTCCTACAGCGATTCCATGCATATTATCATCAAAAAAAGTAAGTGCATCGTAAAAAACTTTTTCATCTTCTTCTATATATTGCAATGTCGCTTCGTCTTCAGAAATCTTATATAATAAAGCTGGGTTTCCTATTGATAATGCAAAATAATCTGAGCCATTAAAAGCTAAACTTCTAAAATTAGGAATTATTGAATCTTGGTATCTAATATTTAAAGTACTCCAAGTTATACCGTTGTCTGTTGTTGTACCAATATTACCGTTAGAGCCTGCGTAAAAGAGGTTTTCGTTGTCTACTGCTTCAATTGCTCTAATACTAGAACTATCTACTTTAAACTCTTTAATGGTAATTTTTTCTATATTTCTTGGTTGATATTCTTGTTTACAAGAGATTAAAAAAAGGAAAGTAAAAATAATAACGATTATTCTTTTCATTTTTGATATTTTTATGCGACTAAAGTAAACAAATCATAATAAATAATGAAAAAAGCATTGGTAATTTCTGGTGGTGGAAGTAAAGGCGCATTTGCAGGCGGAGTTGCACAATACCTAATGAAGAACGAAAATAAAAAATATGATTTGTTTTTAGGAACTTCTACAGGAAGTTTAATGGTTTCTCATTTGGCTTTAGGAATGATTGATGAATTGAAAGAATTGTACACTAATGTAGATCAGGAATCTATTTTTAGTAACAATCCTTTTAAAATAAAGAAAGTTGCAGGAGAAAAAGTAATAAGTATTAATCATTTAAATACTTTTTGGAACTTTCTTAATGGTCGAAAAACTTTTGGAGAAAGTAAAAACTTACGTTCTTTAATTAAAAGAAATGTTACCAAAGAAATGTACTCTAAAATTAGAGAAACGAATAAAGAAGTAGTGGTTACCGTTTCTAATTTAACCGCAAACCAAATAGAATATAAGTCTATAAACGATTGTACTTATGAAGATTTTTGCGATTGGATTTGGGGTTCTTGTAATTATGTACCTTTTATGAGTTTGTTAGAAAAAGATCATTGCCAGTATGCAGATGGTGGTTTTGGGTCTTTAATACCAATTAGAGAAGCTATTTTAAGAGGCGCAACAGAAATAGATGCAATTATTTTAGAAACAGAGGTTAGTCAGATTAATAAATTACCAGCTACAAATCCTTTTTCTTTATTGTTTGATGTAATGGATTTTATGTTAGTTCATGTAGAAAGACATAATATTACTATTGGTAAATTAGCTGCATCTAATAAAGACATTAAATTGAACTTGTATTATACGCCAACCGTTTTAACTACAAATTCATTAGTTTTTGATGAAAAATTAATGAAGAAATGGTGGAAATCTGGCTTTAAATATGCAAAATCTAAAGATGAAGAGAAAATGAGTGAGTTTAGACCAGATGTACTTACAGATAAAGAGATTGAAGATTCTGCCGAGGAAGCACAGAACTTAAATATTTAACATAAAAAAAATCTAGCATTTGCTAGATTTTTTTTTTATTTACAGTGTTAAAGTTTTATTGTCTTAATTCTGAATACATATTATTACCAGCTGGAGTTGCTAACTTAGAGTTAAAGACTTCTTCTGTTTTTATAAAATTATCTTTCTTAGAAAATGTTTTTGCTCCTGTAGAAATATACGTTAAAGTTCTATCTAACAAAGGATCTGTTCTTTCACCTATAACACCTAAATTACCAATATTTTCGGCTAAATTAATTCCTGTAAAGTTTGTTCCAGGAACAATTCCGTTAGGGTAATTTTTATCGTCTTTATTCTTAATTTCTAAAACTAAAGGCTGCATTGCATAGGTGTGCTTTGTATTAAGATTAGTACCACTTCTTTGTAAATTATCTGAGTCATATAATGTTATAGAACCAACTTGTTTTCCTACAGTTGTTGTTCCAACAACCTTTACATCTATGTGCGCATCTAATGCATTTATAACTAATTCTGAAGCAGAAGCAGAACTACCTGAAACAATAAAATAAACTCTTTGTAGATTTAAACTGTTTATTGCTTCATTAACTGTAACGTTGTTATCGCTATCTGTCTTTACAATTGTTGTAGGGAAATTATTGATAAAATTATCAGCAGAAAAAGCATCATTAATTTTACTATTCCATACTTCTTTAGAATATATTTCCCCAGAAAATTGACCAGTTATCATACTGCCTAAATAACCTGCAGTATTTGTAGAACCACCACCATTGTATCGTAAATCTATAATTAGATCGTTTATTGCTTCATTTTTAAAAGTATTAAAAACTGCATTTAATTCTTGGTCGAAAGAGCTAGAAAATTGATTATACATTAAATAACCTATTTTCTGTGTACCATCTTTAATCACTCTAGAATCTGCTATTGGGTTTTCTTGAACTTCTGTTTTATTTAAACTAATAGTTGTGTTATTTGCAGTTGGGTTTCCTGCATTATAATCTGCAGTTCCAATAGAAAGAGTAGTAGCATCACTAAATAATAAGTTTCTAAAATTACTATCTGTAAGTTGTGTGCCGTTTACAGAGTTAAAATACATTCCTCTTGTAATACCTAGTGTTGCTGCGCTAGAATTTGGAATTACATAACGCACATAACCATAGATATTTGTGCTGCTATTTGTATATCTAACCAAACCAAACTCCATACCAGTACTTAAGTTTATTCCTTGAAAAGAATTTTCTAAAGCAACATAATCATCAACTATCCAAGAAAAACGGTCTATAGTTCCTGGTTGATTTAGTAAGCTATTAAATGTTTCGTCTGGTGTTGCATTACTTCTAAAAAAGGTGTACAAATCTTCTAAGTCATTAAACCTATTGTCTGCTAAATTTGGCACATCTGCTTGCCATAAATAATAGGTGTTTAAACCTTTCCATATAAAATTATTAATTTCATCGTTTGTGGTAACCGTAAATTCTTCACTTAAACCGTTTTCGTTTTTACTACAAGAAACTGTTAAAAATAAAACTGAAATTAAACTTGCTAAAATATATTTCTTCATATTAATTGGTGTTTGGTAAATCTTGTTCTATAAATACTCCTTTATCAACTTCTCTTTGATTATTAATAGAGTTGTATAAGAATGTATAATTATTAGGGTTACATGCAACATTTGTACCAGTATTATTAGAGGTAACATATTCTAAAACCCTATCTAATATTGGTTCAGAACGTTCTCCTAAAATACCTAAGTCTAATATATCTTCATTTGGGCAAAGAGTTATGTTGGGTGTAAATCCGTTTTCATATGTTTGGTCGTCTTTATTATAGAAACTTAACACAATTGGTTGTAAAGCTACTGTGTGAGTTTCATTTCTTAACGGAAAATCATAATCTTCAGAATTGTATAAAGTTATAGAACCTGTGTTATTACCAGTAGTTTTTGCACCAATAATATGCACGTTTATGTAGGGTTTTAGGCTATTAATTAATAATTCGATAGCAGAAGAACCTCTAAAATTATTACCGTTTAAAATAATATAAACATCTGTTAAGTTTAAACTATTAAACTCTGTTGTTGAATTTAACTTTGTAGGAAATTTTGTAATTAAAGAATCTGGCTGATTTGCTTCAAACCAAGGTTGTGCTTTAGAATTCCATTCTTCTTTTGTAAAAACATTGTCAGAGAATTGACCTGTAATCATACTCGCTAAGTTGGTTATGTTTTTAGCAAAACTACCACCAGAAATACTATATCTTAAATCTAAAACAAGTTCGTTAATAGATTGATTTTTAAAGTTTAAAAAAGTATTATTTAAATTATTTATTGAACTCTTAGACAAGTTATTGTTGTACATTAAATAACCAATGTTATCTGTACCAATAGGAAAGGTTTTTTCTAAAAAGGCAGTATCATAACTGTAATTTTCTTTTTCTAAAGAAACAATTTTAGTAGTAGGTGTTACTGTTGTTCCGTTAAAATTTACCATTGTTAAATCAAAAGAATCTGTACCATTTATTAACAAATCCTCAAAATTTGTTTGTGTAAGTTGAACGCCATTTACTGCGTTAAAAAATTCACCTCTAAGTATACTTTTTGAAGTTGCATTAGAATTTGGTAAAATATGACTTACATAACCAATTATGTTTTGTGTACTTCCTGGTTCAGCAATAATACCAAATTCCATTCCGTTTAAAAAACCACTTCTTGGTATTTCTACATTTAAGTCTGAATAATCTTCTAATAAAGACGATTTTTCATCCGTAGAAATTAATAAATTAGAGAATAAGGTTTCAGAATCTGCAAAACCGCCTAAATATGCATTTAATTCTTGGTCTGAATTAAAACGTCTGTCAGACAAATCTGCAATTTCATCTTGGTGTAAATAATATGCGTTTAATCCTTTCCAAACAAAATCTTGTACTACTAAATTTTCTGGCAAAGTGTATTCTTTAGAACATTGTGTTAAAAAAATAGCAACAATAACAATATAGGAAGCTTTTAAGAGGTTTTTCATTTATAAAATATAAGAATTGTTTAATAAATCTAACGCAATATAAATAGAAATAGTATTATTTTTAAATTCTATTGTAACAAATTAAATTGTGGGTCGTCGTAATAATGTAAACCCGATAATATAATAGTAAAAATTAAAAGGTTTACAATTAACCAACCTAACCAAAATGAACCAGTCAGACTTTTTAAAAGTTGTTTTACCATTTAAAGATAAGGTCTTTAGATTAGCAAAAAGATTGTTAGTTTCTACAGAAGAAGCTGAAGATGCTACTCAAGAACTGATTTTTAAATTGTGGAGAAGCAAAGAAAAAATTGCTGATTACAAAAATGTTGAAGCATTTGCTATGACAATGACTAAAAATTATTGTTATGATAGATTAAAATCTAAGCAAGCAAGTAATTTAACTTTAGTACACAGTAATTATCAAGAAAAAGAAACGTCTTTAGATAAGAAGCTTGAATATCGAGATAGTGTAAACCAAGTACACCTATTGATAGAAAAGTTACCAGAACAACAGAAAATTATTATTCAGTTAAGAGATATTGAACAATATGATTTTGATGAAATCTGTAAAATGGTAGATATGAAACCAACAGCAGTGAGAGTTGCATTATCTAGAGCAAGAAAAACAATAAGAGAACAATTAATTAAAAAACACAACTATGGAGTTAGCTAACATAGAAAAATTAGTAGAAAAATATTTAAACGCAGAAACTTCTTTGCAAGAAGAAACAACCTTGAAAAACTATTTTACAGAAGGTAATGTTGCACCACATTTGCAAGAATATGAAAGTATGTTTAACTATTTTGCTATTGCAAAAGATGAAACGTTTACAAAAACCTTAAAGTTAGAACCTAAGAAATCTAAAAAAAGAAACTTAAAATGGTTATCTGTAGCAGCATCTGTAGTATTACTAGTAAGCGTATTTGTAGGCAAACAACAGTATGATAAGAATCTACAAAGAAAAGAAGCGCAAAGAATTTACGCACAAGTAAGTAAAGGCTTAGAGTTATTATCTACCAATTTAAGAAAGGGAGAGCAAGCTGTAGCAACTTTACACACGTATGAAAATACAGTAAACAAAATATTAAAATAAAACCAAGTAAAAATTAGTAAAACCAAGTAAAACAGAAATTATGAAAAAAATAGTATTATTAATAGCGTTTATTGTTGCACCGATGGTAACAAGCGCACAGTCTTTATTCGATTCTTTAGAAGATTTAGATGGAGTAGATATGGTAGTTGTTACCAAAGATGCTTTCGAACTTTTATCTAAATTTAGTCCAGAAAAATTTAAAGACAGCGAAGAAATGAAGGTCTTTGAAATGGTAAATGATTTAAAAGAGTTTAAAATGTTTTCTACAGATGATAAATCGATTGCAAACAAAATGGAAACAATGGTAAATTCATCTATCAAGAAACAAAATTTAACGCAATTAATGCGAATTAAAGAAGACGATTCTCGTATTAAAATTTACGTAAAATCTACTAAAAACAAAGATTTTGTAAGTGAAGTTTTAATGTTTATTAAAGGAATAGATAAAAGAACGAAAGGAGTATCTGAAGCGATGATTATTTCTTTAACAGGAAACATCGATATTAATAAAATGTCTGATTTAGCAGATACTTTTACCAAAAAATAATAAGTAACAACTTGTAGCGTCAGGTTTTTTTTCTAAAACCTGACGCTGCTTTTTAAAACCCAACCAAATGAAAAATTTAACCAAAATACTTTCTATATTAACTTTAGTTTTAATGATAACTTCATGTAAAAATGAAAAATCTTTACAAAGTTATTTGGTAGATACAAGTGGAAAAGAAGGTTTTTATACTGGTGATTTACCAGTAGGTTCTGTACTTTCTGCTAAAGCAGATGTTTCTGAAGATGTAAAGAAAACCATAAAAAGTATTAAGAAAATAAATGTTGCCTTTTTACCTAAAACAGCAGAGAATACAGCTACTTATGAATTAGAAAAAGGAAAACTTAAAGCTATTTTTGCAGATAATAATACGTACAAGAGTTTAATGTCTATGAAGGCAAAAGGAATGAATGTAAAAGTGTTTTATTCTGGAGATACAGATTCTATAGATGAAGTAATTGCTTTTGGCTATGGAGATAAAGCAGGTGTAGGTGTTGCAAGATTATTAGGTGAAAATATGAATCCTGCACAGATAATACAAATGTTAAATAGTGTAGATATTGATGCAGATAGTGCTTCTTTAAAACAGTTTTCTAAAATGTTTAATAAATAAAAAATAATTACATTTAGTATAGAAAAAGCCTCAACTTCGAAAGAAGTTGAGGCTTTTTTAGTTATTTTTAGAAAAAAATGTAATGAAACTAAGATTATTAACAATATTATTTTTTATTGCTATAAGTTCTTGTGTTAGTGTTAAAAAACACAATGAACAAATTTCTAAATTACATGCTGTAAAAGATTTAAGAAAAGATATTGATGAATTATATCTAGATCTCAAAAAATACCATCCAAAATTATATCAATATAAAAGTAAAGAGGTTTTAGATTATAAGTTTGATAGTTTAAAAAAATCAATAAACAAACCTTTAAACAGTAGAGAATTCTATAGAAAAACGGCAACTATTATTGCGCAAATGGGGCATGGGCATACTAGTATTAATCCACCAGAAAAAAAAAGAACTAAAGAAGAGCGCAAACTTTATGTAAAACAGAAAAATGAGTTTAATACATTAGGTTTTGAATCTTTAAATAAAAAAATATTTATAAGTGGTGTTCAAAAATCAGATAGCCTATTATTAGGTGCACAAGTACTAAAAATAAATAATGAAAGTATTTCAGATATTCTTGTAAATTATAGAAAAACGTTTTCTTCAGATGGCTTTAATACTACATTTTATGATAAAGTAATTGGTAAGCATTTTAAAAAATTATATTTAAAAAATAATGGTAGGGTAGATAGTGTTCAATTAACGCTAAAAATTAAAGATTCCTTATTTAACAAAACCTTTAAAAAAGTTTTAAGAAAAAGAATTAAACGAACTGATGTACAAAAAGATTCCGTTAAAATTAAACTGAACAAAAAGGAGAAAAAGGCTAAAAAAATAGCAAGAAAAAAAAGAAGAAAGTATAATAAAATTCATGGCTATAATTATGAAGACAAAACTTACAATAGAAATTTAAAATTTATAGGTAAAGACACAACAGTTGCATATATAAAGATTAGAAGCTTTTCTAAAGGAAACTATAAAGATTTTTATAAACAGACCTTTACAGAATTAGCTAATAAAAAAACACAAATTTTAATTATAGATCTACGTTATAATGGTGGTGGTAGAGCTTTAGAAATTAATAACTTGTATTCTTACTTAGCAGATAAAGAATTTCAATTTTTTACTAGAAGCGAAGTGAATACTAGAATACCGGTATTAAAAGCTATTATGACCAATACTACAACAATATATTCTAAAATAATTGTTGGGTTCGCTTCACCTTTTGTAGCATTTTATAGAGCATTTAAAGTAGAAAAAGAAAATGGACAATTGTATTTTAATTATAAAACCAAAGTGCAACAACCTAATCCTTTAAATTTTAAAGGTAAAATTTACGTTTTAATTAATGGTTATTCATATTCAGCTTCTGCTATATTAGCATCACATTTGCAGGGTAGCAAACGCGCATTTTTTGTTGGTGAAGAAACGGGTGGTTCTTATAACGGAACTGTAGCGGGTTTTATGCGAGAACATGAATTATCAAATTCTAAAGTTAAAATTAGATTTGGTGTTATGCATCTTGCGGCTCCCTATAAACAAAAACCAGATGGTTATGGTATTAAACCAGATGTAGAAATTACGCCAACTATAAAAGATCGATTAAGTAAAACAGATCCTGAATTAGATTGGATTTTAAAAGACTTAGAAAGTAAGTAGCACAGGTTCTATATTTTTTAAACCATGTATTAGAAGCTTCAGTATTTTTATTTTTTAATAAATAAAGTAATTGTTTTATTAATTTTATCTCTTTAACACCTGTATTTGGTACGTTTTTTGAATTTAACTGCTCATTAACAAGTTCTATCTTCATATTTAGTATTTTTGAAGTTAGAAGAAAACATTATTTATGAAGATTAAAAATTGGTTCCTAATACTATTTGTAGCAATTACCACAGTTGGTTTTTCTCAAAACAACTTAATTTATAAAGCAGAAAGAGAAAAAACACACACTTTAATTCATACAAAATTAAAAGTAGATTTTAATTTTTCTAAAAAACAATTAAATGGTGAAGCTTGGGTTACTGCAAAACCTTATTTCTATGCTAGCAATCAGTTTATACTAGATGCAAAATCGATGTTGATTCATGAAATTTCTTTGAATGGTAGCAAATTAGATTTTGATTATGATGATTATAAAGTAACAGTAAAACTTCCGAAGAAATACACTAAAGAAGAAGAATTTACAGTCTATATAAAATATACTGCAAGACCAGAAAAGGTAAAAGAGCAAGGTAGTGCAGCAATTACTTCTGCAAAAGGCTTGTATTTTATAAATGCAGATGGAGCAGACAAAAATAAACCTACACAAATATGGACACAAGGTGAAACGGAGGGAAGCAGTTGTTGGTTTCCTACGATTGATGCTCCTAATCAAAAATCTACAGAAGAAATTTACATTACGGTTCCTAATAAATATATAACACTTTCTAACGGAGCGTTAATTAGCCAGACTAAAAACGGAGAAAATAGAACAGATTATTGGAAAATGGATAAGAAACACGCACCTTATTTATTCTTCTTAGGTGTTGGTGAGTTTGAAGTTATTAAAGACACGTACAAAGACATTGCAGTAGATTATTATGTAGAAAAAGAATACGCAAAATATGCCAAAGATATTTTTGGTAATACCCCAGAAATGATGCAGTTCTTTTCAGATAAATTAGGGGTAGAATTTCCTTGGAACAAATACAGCCAAATTGTTGTTAGAGATTATGTTTCTGGTGCAATGGAGAACACAACAGCAGTTGTGCATGGAGAACAAGCTTACCAAACAAAAGGGCAGTTAGTAGATGAGAATAAACATGAAAACACAATTGCTCACGAACTATTTCATCATTGGTTTGGAGATTTAGTAACCTCAGAAAGTTGGTCTAATCTTACTTTAAATGAATCTTTTGCCAATTACAGCGAGTATTTGTGGCAAGAATATAAATACGGACAAGAAGCTGCAGAAATGCACATGACAGAGAACGTGAAACTATATTTAGATGAGCAAGAATCTGATAAAAAGTTGGTTCGTTTTAATTACATAGATAAAGAAGACATGTTCGATTTGGTTAGCTATAATAAAGGTGGTGCTATTTTACATATGCTGCGAAATTATATTGGTGACGAGGCTTTTTTTATAAGTTTAAAAACATATCTTAATAAGTATAAGTACAAAGCTGCAGAAGCGCATCAATTACGTTTAGTTTTTGAAGAAGTAACAGGTAAGGATTTAAACTGGTTTTTTAATCAATGGTATTTTGGTGCAAATCACCCAAAAATAGATGTTTCTTACGATTACAATAAACTAAGAAAAACAGTAACTGTAAATATTCAGCAATTACAAGCAGAAGATTTTCAATTCCCTATAACTTTAGATATTTTCGAAGGAAATAAAAGAAGAAGAGAAACGGTTTTTGTAGAAAATAATGATGCTTCTTTTACTTTCGATTTTAAGACACAACCTACTTTAATTCAAGTGAATGCAGATGGTGTTTTATTAGCAGAAATTAATGAAAACAAAATATTAAGTGATTATATTTTTCAATTAAGGAATGCCCAACATTACGCACACAGAAAAGAAGCTTTACTAAAAGTTGCTAAAAAACAAGATGATAAAGATGCTTTTAATGCTGTTGTAGATGCTTTAAATGATTCTTCTTTTAAAATTAGAGTTTTAGCTTTAGAAAAAATCGATTTAATTAATAAATCTACTAAAAAAGAAGCGATTAGAAAAATTATGCAAGTAGCAAATTCTGATAAAAAAACATTGGTACAAGCTGCAGCTATTGAAACTTTAGGGAAATTAACAGATCCAGAATTAAAAGAGATTTTTGTAAAAGGTTTAGAAAGTGAATCTTATGCAGTCTTAGGTAAATCTTTGGTTGCTATGTACTATGTAGATAAAGATTTGGCTTTAAAAAAATCTAAAGAATTGCCAGACGAAGTTCGTAAAATATTAGCAACGCCATTAACAAAGATTTTTATTGAATCTAATGATGAAACAGAATTGCCTTTTATAGCAAAAAGTGTGGTTTCTGGTATGTTCTTATCTGGAGCAGGACCAACAAAGGCACTTTATGAAAAAGCTTTTGCAATGATTTCTAAAAGTAATAATATGGAAGCTGTTCAGAATATGGTAGTGGATATGGTAGCTAAAGGGAATCAATACAAAAAATTCAGTTTCGATAAAGTGGTTATTAATTTAATGAGAACTATGATTAAAGATCAAGAAAAAAGTGATAATTCTAATAAAGAAAGAAATATTGCAATTGTAAAAGAAGGAATGATGGGTTTATTATAATCTCTTCACATAAACTTATATCTATTTAGAAAGAATACTTTAACTTTTTAAATATTAAGAACATAATAATCACTGCTTTTAGAATAATGTATTACTTGTAATTTACAAGTATTAACAAATCATTAAATAAGGTTAAAAAAAAGCAGGTATAAATACCTGTTTTTTTTAACTAACTAAGTATAAGTAGTTTTAGAGTAGATTTTTTAATTATTTTTAGCGCACCTAACTTAATAATAATTAAAAAACTATTTAAAAATGAACCTCAAATTTTACAGTAACAAGCACTTTTATCCCCTTGTGTTGGTACTTTTTTTTGCATTTAATATATCTGCACAAAATGTATTGCTATCTAGCTATGGGGAAAGTAAAAATAATACCGGGCAAGTAAGTTATTCCGTCGGTCAAATAATAAATAACGTTACATCTTCATCAGGTAAATCTTCAATTTCTACTAGTATACAACAACCTTATGAAGTTTTTAAAGTATTAAATGCAGACAATAATAGCATTGTTCAGTTAATACAACCTTTTCCGAATCCTACTAAAGATATTTTAAATATTAAAGTGAACAACTTTACAAAAGGTAGTCTAAAATATCAATTATATAATATTAAAGGAGCCATGGTAGATAGTAGTACTATTGATTCTTCACTTTCTTTAATTTCAATGAAAAATAAAGCAATCGGATTTTATTTTTTAAAAATAATCAACAACCAAAACTTAGTTCAAATATTCAAAATAGTTAAAAAATGAAAAAAATATACTTTCTATTAACAGTCTTTTTAATTACAGCAAATGTATTTAGTCAAAGTCCTAATAAAATCGGTTACCAAGCTATTGTAAGAGATGCAGATAATAAGTTAATTAAAGAATTACCAATAGGTTTACAGATTAGTATTCTGCAAGGATCTGAATCTGGTTCGAGTGTTTATTCAGAAACACATGCCATAGACACCAACATGAATGGTTTAATGAGTGTTAATATTGGTAACGGTAATAATCCATCAACTATTTTTAAAGAGATTAATTGGGCAAATGGTCCTTTCTATATTAAATCTGAAATAGATATAGACGGAGGTTCTAATTATACAGTTATTGCGACAAGCGAATTATTAAGTGTTCCTTTTGCTTTATATGCATTATCTTCTGGAGATTCTAAAACAGGAGCTCAAGGAATTAAAGGTGAAACTGGAGACAAAGGAGATACCGGAGCAACAGGAACGCAAGGTTTAAAAGGTGAAACTGGAGACAAAGGAGATACTGGAGCAACAGGAACGCAAGGTTTAAAAGGTGAAACTGGAGACAAAGGAGATACCGGAGCAACAGGAGCTCAAGGTTTAAAGGGTGAAACTGGAGCAATAGGAACTCAAGGTTTAAAAGGTGAAACTGGAGACAAAGGAGATACTGGAGCAACAGGAACTCAAGGTTTAAAAGGTGAAACTGGAGACAAAGGAGATATTGGAGCAACAGGAACTCAAGGTTTAAAAGGTGAAACTGGAGACAAAGGAGATACGGGAGCAACAGGAATTCAAGGTTTAAAGGGTGAAACTGGAGAGAAAGGAGATACTGGAGCAATAGGAATTCAAGGTTTAAAAGGTGAAACTGGTGACAAAGGAGATACTGGAGCAACAGGAATACAAGGTTTAAAAGGTGAAACTGGTGACAAAGGAGATACTGGTGACAAAGGAGATACCGGAGCAACAGGAACTCAAGGTTTAAAAGGTGAAACTGGTGACAAAGGAGATACTGGAGCAACAGGAATACAAGGTTTAAAAGGTGAAACTGGAGACAAAGGAGATACTGGAGCAACAGGAGTTCAAGGTATTAAAGGTGAAACTGGAGACAAAGGAGATATTGGAGCAACAGGAGTTCAAGGTATTAAAGGTGAAACTGGAGACAAAGGAGATATTGGAGCAACAGGAACTCAAGGTTTAAAAGGTGAAACTGGAGACAAAGGAGATACCGGAGCAACAGGAATGCAAGGAATTAAAGGTGAAACTGGAGTAGCTGGAATTCAAGGAGTAAAAGGAGAAACAGGAGATACTGGGGCTGCAGGAGTTGATGGAGATGATTTGGCTTTACCAACAGGAAGTAATGGTGATTTAATTACAAATGATGGTACAAATTGGGTTGCTAAAAGCCCTGTAATAAATACAATAGCAGCACAACAAGTTCAATCTAGAGATCCTTATTTAGCTGTAAATTATGTAATTGCTTTGCAAGGTATATTTCCTAGTAGAAGTAGTGCTGACCCTTTTATAGCAGAAATAATGATTTTTGCAGGTAACTTTGCTCCCAGAGGTTGGGCGTTTTGCGATGGGCAACTACTACCTATTAGCTCATATCAAGCATTATTTTCTTTAATAGGTACTACTTATGGTGGAGATGGTAGATCTACATTTGGATTACCAGATTTAAGAGGTAGAACAGCTGTCCACGAAGGTTCTGGTCCAGGTTTGTCTAATATTAGGTTAGGACAAAAATCTGGTAATGAATCGATTATAATACCAGCTCATACCCATACAATTACTTATGAATAAAAAAATAATAGTATTTATTTTTATTAATAGTATTTTTATTATAAATAATATTACTGCTCAAAAGTCCACAAATCTATCAGATTTATGGGCTTTTGATATGTTAGAAATACCAAAAAATAAAATACAAAAAGAAAAGCTACATAAAATTACTGTAGCAGTAATAGATGATGCTTTTTCACTTTCGCATAAATCTATCAAACCATTTTTGCATAAGTTAGAAAATGAAATACCAGGTAATTTTTTAGACGATGATGGTAATGGGTATGTAGATGATGCTTATGGTTGGGATATAGCAGATAATGATAATGATGTAAGTATAAAAATTGGTAAAGAAGCAATTTTTTATCACGGAACTTGGGTTGCCAGTATAATTACCCAAATTGTAAAACTACATTATGGTAAAGAGGCAGAGAACCTTGTAGAAATTATGCCAATTAAGGTTTTAGAAGATAAAGCTATTAATAGTGCCATAAGAAAAGGGTATTTAGGAATTAAGTATGCTATAGATAACGGTGCAGATATTATTTCACTTTCTTGGAGTGGTGGTAATGTTACTTTGCAAGAAAAAAATATTATAGCAGAGGCTTATGCTAAAGGTATAATTATTGTTGCTGCAGCGGGTAATTTTAATGAACGCAAAGTTCTATATCCTGCAAATTTTAATAAAGTAATTGCTGTTTCAGGAATTGGTGCTAATTTAAAAAAATATAAAGAAGCTAATTATGGCGATAATATAGTGGTTACGGCTCCTGCTGTTTATGTAAAAGGAGCACATCCATCAAAAGACAATGCTTATTTTCATGAAAACGGAACTTCTGCTTCTTCTGCAATAGTAGCAGGTGTAATTGCTATTTTAAAAACTAAAAATCCGTTATTAACTTCAGAAGAATGTGAAACAATTTTAACTAATTCAGCCATATTAAATTCAAAAGATATTAATTTTAAGGGTTTATTAGGTGCAGGAAGTGTTAATGTAAAAAGGGCGCTAATTGCATTAGAAAAACCTTTAGAATATCAAGATTTTACAAAATCTAAAGCAACTTTAATTTGGACGAATCAAAATAATAATCAATTATTAAAAGTGAATTCTTTGGTAAGTTTAGAAGGTTATTTTATAAAACCAAATGTTAACCATGTAAAAAAGAAATCTAAAAAAAGTTTTCATATTTTTCTAAAAGATACACTTTGGAAAAAGTACTCGTTTGAAAAAATACCAGAAAAAATATTAATCCCAAATAAAACATTTTCTATTAAGACATTAGGCAAACTTAAGAAGAAAGATCTATTTACAATTTCTTATGCCGCAAAAATAATAGATTCTACAACTTTATATTGCAGAGATATTACCTATCTAAATGATAAAAAAGGAACCGTTAGTGATGGTAGTAAAACCAATAACTATAGTAATAAATCTTCTTGTAAATGGCAAATTACAGCACCTAAAGGGAAAAAAATTAAGTTCAATTTTATTAAGATGAATACACAGGGAAATGTTGATTATGTTTACTTAGCAGATGGTAAAAGCTTAATACCTAAAAACATATTTGCTAAATTTAGTGGAAATTCTAAGCCACCAGTAGTTATTTCTAATACAAATGATGTATTGGTTTGGTTTTTATCTGATAAGAAAAAAACACAAAAAGGGTGGGAGTTTGAATATGAATTTATAGATTAAATCTAATTTTAAATACCATTTTTCAATTCTTAAAAAGACTTAAAATTATATTTTAAGTCTTTTTTTTATACAAGTATTAATGTAAATTTGATGGTGATATCTTTTATATAAGGATTAAAAGTAAAATACATGATTAATAAAGAGTATAAAATACATATTGTTGGTGCTGGTGTTAGTGGTCTTGTAGCTGCTAGAGTTTTAGAAAATAATGGATTTTCACCTGTTATTATAGAAGCTACAGATACAGTTGGTGGAAGAGTAAAGACAGATATTGTAAATGGATTTCAATTAGATCATGGTTTTCAAGTTTTGTTAACTGCATATCCTGCGGCTCAAAAATACCTCGATTTTAAAACGTTGCAATTACAACGTTTTTTGCCAGGAGCTTCAATTTTTAAAAACAAAGAACAAAAAATAATTGGAGATCCTTTAAGAGATTTTTCTTTACTTTTTTCTACATTATTTTCTGGAATAGGTAACTATTCGGATAAGCTTAAAATATTAAAGCTGAATAGTTATTTGAAGAAAAAAAAGATTTCAGATATTTTTACAGAGAAAGAACAAACTACATATTCGTATTTAAAAGATTATGGTTTTTCTAATGAAATGATTTCAGATTTCTTTCAACCTTTTTTTAGTGGTATTTTTCTTGAAATAGAATTAGCAACCTCTAGTAGAATGTTCGAGTTTGTCTATAAAATGTTTGGTGAAGGTGATGCAGCAATTCCAAAAAAAGGTATACAGGCAATACCAAACCAATTACAGCAAAATTTAAAAAACACTACTTTTCTATTTAATACAGAAGTAGCATCAATAAAAGACGGAATAGTTACTCTTAGTACTGGAGAAAAATTAGAAAGTAATTTTACAATAGTTACTGCAAATGCTAGTCATTTAATTTCAAACTTAAAAAACCAAGCAACTAAATGGAAATCTTGTAACACGCTTTACTTCGAAACAGAAAAGAGAGTGATTTCTAAGAAGTTAATTGGTCTTATTCCTAAAGGAGATACTTTAATAAATAACATTTTTTACCACACAAGTTTAAAAACGGATACAAAAACAAATAAAGAATTATTGTCTGTAACCGTTATCGATTCTAAAAATATTTTAGAAGAGAAGCTTGTAGAACAAGTAAGAAAAGAACTAAAAGAATATTGCAATATCGATGCAGGTGTTTTTATAAAACTTTATAAAATTTCGAATGCATTACCTAAGCTTAACAACTTGCAATATGAAATGTTACCGTCGGAAACTCGCTTAACAACCAATGTGTTTTTAGCAGGTGATGTGCAATTAAACGGTTCTTTAAATGCTGCTATGATTTCTGGAGAAAGAGCTGCTTTAGGTGTTATTGAAACAATAGCAAATACTATTTCATAGAGTTTAACAATACGCTGGTATAAAAAGAAGAAAAAGGTTTAAAAATAATAAGAATAATTAAAATGCTGTAATTCAGAAACTCATTTTTTAGCAGCTAAAGAGGAATCGTTTTTAAAGATCAAAAATTTTAAAAAAAAACGAGCCTCCAGAATTGTCTAAAATACTGAAAGCTTTTTTTCTTAATTTTATACTTAAGCTAGTTTTTTTATAGCCTCAATAATCTCTTCTGGTTCAGAACGTATTCTATAATCAACATTTACGTAATTCCAAGTAACAACGCCATTACGACCCAATATAAATGTAGCCGGAATTGGTAATACACTGCCATTTCCATTATTTATTTTTTCTAAATCTAGCTTACGATCTACACGCATGTGTTCTGCTAAAAACTCTGGCACTTCAAAAGCTACACCGTATGCTGTTGCTACTTTTGCGTCTTGATCTGATAATACTATAAAATCCATTTCACTAATCTCACTTTTTGTTAATGAGCCGTCTGGTACTTGCGGACTAATAGCAACTAATGTAGCACCTAAAGCATTTATTTCACTTAATCTAGCTTGTAATGCTCTTAATTGTAAGTTGCAATACGGACACCAATCTCCACGATAAAATGTAACCACAAGAGGACCATTATCTAATAACGATTTTAAAGAAATTAATTTTCCTTCGGCATTTGGCAACTCAAAATCTGGTGCTTTTTTACCAATTTTTAGGGCATTTTTTCCTTTCTGAAAAGCTTTTGCTTCCTCAATAATAGCATCAACACCATTCATAAAATCAGGATTATTTTTTCTTCCTGATGCAATTTTAGCATCTGTTTGTTCTCTTAGGTTTTTCATTGTTTGCTGTAATTAGTTTTTACTAATATTTCAAATGTAAATATTTATAATACTGTTTTATGTGAAAGAAATATTAAAACTTAAAAACTGAATTCTTATTCGAATTAAGAGAGTGCTTTTTTAGAAAAACCAAAGTTGATTAAAAGCAAACATCCAGCATTGTATAAAAATGTTGGATGTTTGTTTTATTAGTTGCTGATTTTTTAAGATAGATTAGCAAGTTTTTTTGGACTAGGCGAGAAGTAAGCTATAAATTATATACGGTATTGACAATAGTTATTTAACGCTTTCGCCTAACAAGGTTACTTTATTTAACCACTTTGCTCTAAAAGCAGAAGTTGAATTTTTTATTGAAGCTATATATGTTGTTTTTACAGGGTTTATTCCACAAAATTTTAGTGTTCCGCTTTTTAACTGGTTTATTGCCGGACTTTTCATAACCAGAAAATCATACCATTTTGGTGTATCTGCGGTAATAATTAATCGTGCAGATTTTCCTTTCAGTAGTTTTTCGGGTAATGCTTTTCCGGCAATAGGTAAATATGTAATTGATGGTAAAAATATTCTGTCTATAAAGCCTTTCATAAGTGCAGGATATCCATACCACCACATTGGAAACACCCAAACAATATGATCTGCTTTTTTAATTTTTTCGATGGCTAAAACTAAATCAGGCTCCAATTCCATTCGTTTGCGATACCCAAATTGCAAATTAGGATTAAACTCTAATTCTGCAATGTTAATTTTAGAAATTATAGCATTTGTTTTACTTACTCCTTTTAGATAAGCTTCTGATAATGCATAATTAAAACTCTCTTTATCAGGATGTCCATTTATTATTAGTACTTGTTTCATAATTGTTCTTTGTTTTGTGCAAAGAACAATACTTCTGTACTTTTTTAAAAGGACATATGTCTCTAATTCGTAATTGACTTTCTTATTCTGCTTAAATGTCTTTGGGTAATGCCTAAATAGGAAGACAAAAAGTTTAAAGGTATTGCTTGTAAATATTCTGGCTGATTTATAAGTAAATCTTTATATTTTTCTTCTGCGGATTCTTTTTGCAACAAGAAAACTCTTTTTTCCATTTTAATGTATTCTTGTTCTGTAATTAATTTAAAAAATTTTAGCCAATTGGTACTCGATTTCTCTAATAGTAAAATTTCTTCTCTAGATATCGTTAATAATTCTATAGCTGTTAATGCCTGAATATTTTCAATAGTTTTTGTTTGAGACAAGAAAGAAGAGTAGGCGCTAACAAATGAATTAGAAAAAGTAAAACAATAGGTAACTTCTTCTTCTGATGAAGTGTAATAAAACGACCTGAACAAACCAGAAACTACAAATGCGACTTCTTTAGATGTTTGACCTTCTTTAATGAAAAAATCACCTTTTTTTAATTGCTTTTTCTGAACCTTACTTTCAAAAAGATCGATTTCGTCTTCGGTTAAAATACCAAATGTCTGTAGGTAGTTTTTCATTTTTTTTGTTAATGGCTAGAATTTATTATAAGAAAATTAGTGAACAAGTACTAGAAGGCCTTATTCATTTACAACAATTAATTCTCGTATTTTCTATATTATATGCAAACTGAATTTATTATTATTATTATTATTTATGATAATTAGTTTACAAATTTACCATAATCTTAGCTAATTAATTTCTGTTTTTAATTCAAAGAATTTATAATCAAAAATCTTTTTTAGAAAAACCAAAGTTGATTAAAAGCAAACATCTAGCATTGTGTAAAAATGTTGGATGTTTGTTTTATATGGACTCGATAAAGGTTATTCTATGGTTAGTGGCGTTTTAAAGAGTCGAAACTTTCAGTTTATTACAGAATTTTAAAAAAAAGAACTGAACTTCAGATTTAACACTTTAGTCATTAACTATAAAGATTGTTGTGCGTTTTTTGTCTTTCTAATTATTTTTACGATTCGGTTATATATAATTTCTGCCAAATTCCATTTATATAGTTTAGAATCTGTTGTGTTATTAAACAGAACAACAACAGTATCAATATCTTCATGATATTCAGAAAAACTCTGATATCCAAGAACCCAACCAGAATGTTTGTACACATAAATTGAAGAATAGATTTCTTGTTCACCTTCATTAAACACAGAACCATTGTTTAGTGCTCTTAAAAAAATGCCAACATCTTCTGCAGTAGCAAACATTCCACCATATTCCGCTTTTAAATCGTATTCATAGCCAACATGATAGCCACTCATAATATCATCTATATTTACTTCATTAAGGGAATTGTATGTATTGTTTAGCTCGAGTGGTGTTAAAATTTTCTCCTTAATATATTGGTTGCGACTATAACCTAAGACCTTGTCCATGAGTTTTCGAAGCAATAGATAATTCGTATTTGAATAACCATAAGCTTCACCTGGCTCAAAATTAGCTGGCAAATCAAGTGCCAATTCAAGGGTTTCTTTACTACTTTTTGTTGGGTTATCCCAATAACCATAATCCGTATAATTAGGAATACCACTGCGATGTTGTATCATTAACCTCACAGTAATTTTTTCTGCATTTTCAATTCTACCCACAAGTTCTGGAAAGTAATCAGCGAGCGTTTTATCTAAAGATAAATGTTTGTCTTTAACTAATTTAGTGATAGCAACGGCAACATATAGCTTACTGATACTGCCAATATTGAATAAGGCTTGCGGGTTGGTAGGTATTTTGTTTTTTCGGTCTTTCCAACCACTTGTATAAAATGCTGGCGGTTTACCTGCTTCGTCCACATAAACAATCATTCCATCAAAACCATAATCAATTGCCATATTTACTTGTTCTTCAACAGTATCAGGTAGTGGCAATACCCAAGCTTTTACCAAAGTCCATGGTACAAACCACAAAGAAGATATACTTACAACAATAAATATTATTCTGAGTATTCGTTTTGTTTGTTTTTTTGTCATTCTATTTCAGATGAATGTTTTTTAATTGCTTTTCTGAACCTTACTTTCAAAAATGTCGATTTCTTTTTCTGTTAAAATGCCAAAGGTTTGTAGGTAGTTTCTCATTTTGTTATTGCTGTGAACTATTATAATTTTAATATTTTATATCATAAATATATTTTCTTATATTTTTCATTTTTTCAGTAATTCAAAATGTAAATTTTTATAAATCTATTGTTTAAAAATTGAATTTTAGTATCTATATTAGATTATTAGGTCACTTTAAGAACCTACTATCATATTTTTACTAACATTATATCCCCAAGAATAACATGGGTTATCATTTCTATTATAATTATAAACTATTATATTTGGATGAATAGATTCTGAATAAACAGAACCAAATTTGAAAGCTAATGAGTTGGGACCAGCATAGAATAAATGAATTGTTTTTATATTAGAATCTGTTGAAATTTCATCCATCAACTTTCTGTATTGTTCTGAAAGTAAATTTATTTCGCTAATAGTTTTAAAACGATCTCTTTTTCCATTACCAATATTAAATAAAAACAAGTTATAAAATTTATAATAGTTAGGAACAACTTTTAAGCATTCATCTATAGACACATTAAAAGTAGTACTTATCGATATTATTAAATTCTGAGATGAATTGTTAAAAATATTTGATGTGTTAATTGTAAATTTTTTAGGCCTTATTATTTTATTTTTTAACCATGAATAAGATAATTGATTCCACTTTTGACTTTCTCTGTTGTAATCAAATACATATATTGTTTGAGTGTCACTTAATTTTACACCTAAACGATATGCTAAAGGAATTCTTGTAATGCCCCAATAGGCAAGTTCGTGATTTATGAGAGAATCTTTTAAGTTTAAAATATCTGAGATTATAGAATCTTGATTAGTAAGTGCTTTTTGATATTCTTTATTCTTATCTAAATCAATTTCATTAATCAAAATAGGGTGAATTATAGAGTTTCTAAAATCTTTACCAGCTATTTTTTTATTAAAATCAGGAAAACTATTTGCTTGTAATCCTTGTTGCTTTATAGCAATCAAATTGCATGGATATTTTGTTTTGTACCATAATTCATACTTTTTCTTAAATAAAAAAAATATAATGGAAAGGACGATGAAGATTAAACCTATAATTAGTTCATCAATACCATCAACTTGACCATATTTCAATTTTAGATTGTCAGATATAAAATCAAAATTTAATAAATACCACCAATTAAATGTAAATCTATCTACAACTAAAGTTGAACCTAGAGTAAATAAACCATAACAAAACCTATTATACAACCCAATCCCTAGCCACTTAAATTCAAGTTCTTTATATTTAAATTCCCACATTTATTTTTCTTAATTTAACTGTTTTTTTATTTTTATCTGTTAACCAAACACCAATATTTTTTCTACCAACAATAATTGAAATCAAAAAAAACAGAAATAATTTATCTTCTTTGACACGTCTTCTCCAGTCATTTTTATCTACAGAAGATGGAATTGGGATATCCTCAGCATGAGTATGCCATTCTCCAAAATAATTTTCAGTTTTATCAGATTCTAACCACCTGATATCAACTATTTCTTGGTGTGAATTTTTATTCCTTTTAAAATAGAACCTTTTTCTAACATCATTATGAGATGGAATTGTTAATTCGTCGATAATTAAATGATTAGTTTCTTTTATTATTCTACCTAATAAAATACCTCCTGCTTCAGTGCTTTTTGACTCTATTTGCTTAAATGATGAGAGCTTCTTTATAACATCTCCATTAATTTGAAGTATTTCATTATTCGGTAGCTTAAATCTTATAGCTTTGCACATGTTAGACATCTTTTATTTTTATACGTATACTTTTCTTTATACAAATCCTCATGACTTAAATTATATCTTTGGGATAAAATATAGTTATTATCTGTAAATGATTTATTATCTCCTTTCCAGGACATAATAGGATTATCTTTCTCATTTCCTAAAAGAATTGATAAAGCTAATTTAACACAATTGATAGCTGATTCTTCTGCATCCAATACTCCATAAGGGGTAAATACACTTGAACAACTCGTTAAGCTTTTAATAAATGATTGCCCCACAGAATAAAATGCAGCACGATTATGATTTGTTTTTTGATCCATTAAACAGCGATAACAACCTTTTTTTTGATTATTCAGTAAAATACTATGACCACCAATACCATAAGGTTCAACCCATGTTATAATAAGTGGTTTGTTACAAGTCTTAATTATCAAATCATTTAACCATAAGTTAACTGTAGGATTACCAGTTGCTGATATTATCAAATCATAGTCTTTCAGTTTAATCTTTTTTGTATTGATAGCCTCTTCTATCTTGCTGTTGATTGTTGAGATTTTTAATGTAATAACAGAATCTTCAATAAATTCTTTTAATGCTTCTACTTTTATTTTATCAATTGAATTAAGTCCTAAAATATGTCTATTAATATTATCTAAGTCAAATTTATCATGATCAACTAAAGTTATATTAGCAACACCTGACTTTACTAATTTATGCGCAATAAATCCACCTACAGATCCACATCCTATTAAAAGTACTTTTTTATTATTAATATTTTCAAAGCCACCACCTCGTAAATTAACATAGTTTAAATCAATTCTTGATATAGGATAAATATCAATTTCAATGGGATCTAAACTTTTTTTAAGTCCTTTTGTTTTAATATTAAATCCAATTAAGCAATTACTTAGATTTGGAGCTTGAAAATGCAATATTATATGAGTAGTTTTTAGATTAAACATTAACCTTTTCAATTCTATTTTTTCTACTTTTGATAACCTAGATTCAATTATATCTATAAACTCATTTTTATACCATTTTTTGTCAAAATCATGAGGTTTTATAGGTGAATCAATGTGAGCAAATAAAAAAGGGGGTAATTCTTCAAGTTTCTCATTATTATAATTTAATAAGCCTTTTAGATTATATTGTTTGAGTTTATTTTTACTTTCACATAAAAGCATTTTATCTTTTAATTTATAGGTGCCTATTTTTTTTACTCCTTTGGAAATCTCTATAAATGATAAAATATTTTCTTTTGTGTATTTGTTTGCTAATAAGTAATTATCAAATTCATTGAAAAAATTATCATTATTTTTCCCTTGAATTCCATCCATTAAAGTTAAAGTTGCTCGTTCAATACTACTTTTAATAATCCCTTTTGGATTATTAAAATCAAGAACTAACCCTTCATCATGAGCATAACAAACATAACCATCTGGGTCAATATGTGGTATAAAACCAAATTGATTATAAGTCTCAAGAAATATGATTGGTTTACTTAATGGGAAATTTGACTGAAACCCGATGTAGAACTTTTCTTCCTTATTCTGAAAGTCCATACTAAACGTAAATAAAAAATTGACACCTCTATCTTGCTTTATAGAGGTATTAATTTTTTTAATATTTGAAATAAACTCAATAGAGTTCAAATACTGAATTATTTTCTGCGTTTTCATTTAAGCAGATTCTCCAGAACTTGTCATTGCTGGCATTGAGGATCTTACAGAAATTTTTTCTTTTTCAATTATTGGAAAGTCACTTCCTAAAACTTTTTGAATTAATTTACTAGCTTCGTGGGGATCTATATTTTCTTGAGCCTCTTCTAGTTTATTTTTTAAAGTAGTTAATTTCTCTTTGAACTTCTCCATTTGGATAGAAGTCATTTCTGAAAATAGGTTATTATATGGAGGTACAGGTAAGTGTATTTCAATCTCTGACCATATATTAGAATTAATAATGTGACTTACTGAATTAAGTAACGCGCTTAAGTCATTTACTTCCGGTGTATTAGTGAAGTGATCCTTTACAAATGGAGTGAAGTGTTTATATATTAATGCAGTTAAAGCAATCCCAGTTGGTTTACCTGTACCGCTGTTTTCGCTTTTAAAGTTCTCCTCTTTCCATCTTTTTAAATATTTTATAACCCTTTTAAATTGTTTTTTCTCTTCCGAACCTTCAAATCTATTGTTAATTGAGTCTTTAAGTTCTTTTGGAGAGGATTCATCCCATTTTTTCTCATCTGATATGGATGTTTCTTTTCCTTTTGCTAAATAATATTTATTATCATCATTATTTCCTGCATAAATAGCAAAATCTACATGGTATTTTTCTTCACCTGCTTTTGTATATTGAACAGTAATGCAAGGTTTCTTCCATAAAACTGTTCTATTAATTTTTGTGTCCAACGCTTCAAATATCCACTTTTTCACAGTTGTTGGATTAGAATAGTTTTCTTTATTAATATCAAGCACTATGGCAACATCAATATCAAAGTCACTATCATCAAGAGGTTTTACACCTGTATACATAGCGTAACTTCCTTGATTAAACCATTCGTATTTTATCTGTTCTTGAGTATCTAAGTCTTTGTTTTTTTTATCAAAATAAGTTTTAATATCTTTTAATAATATATCTCTTTTTTCACGGAGTATTTTATTGCTTTCTTCTTCACGATCTAAATCTTTAATTCTAATTTTATCATGAAAATCTTTAAAATTTCTTTGTATTTGTTCTTTCATATCCTTTTTATTAATTGATCATAACATTAATTATCGCCTGATATTAATTGTACTTTAATCCTTTTTGGTATACCAAATTCGATTTCATTATTGGAGAGGAAAACGTTTGTGTGTTAAATTAAAGTCTTTTTATATCAAAGGTTAGCGAAGTTAGTTTTTTTGTGCTAAAAAATCAATAATAAAACTACTCTTTTTTAATATATCCATCATTATTTCACAAAGGCTTAACCTACCATTTAAACCACAAAAACAAACGTATAAATAAACAGCCTTTTAAGTTTACGGGTTTCAGTAATTGGTGTTGTATTATAATAATAAGCAAAGCTTTAAAACGGTTCTAATAAGAAGAAAATCTGTTTTTCTTCACAGAATAATTTTAAATGATATCCATTTTAACCTTTCTATACATTAGAATAAAAACGCATCTTTGCACTTTACAAAATTTTATGTCTATAAACACCCTTTTAATAACACCACCATTTACACAATTAAATACTGCGTACCCTGCAACTGCATATATTAAAGGGTTTTTAGATTCTAAAGATGTAATTGCAACGCAAATGGATTTAAGTATCGAGTTGTTTACTGCGGTATTTACAAAAGAATTTATAGACGCTATTTTTAAGCAAGCAGAAATGCTTGGTAATAAAGAATTGCCTTTGGTTTGGAGCCAAAGAGAAGACTATATAAATAAGGTAGATTCTGTAATGAGTTATTTACGTGTACAAGAAGTTACGGCTGCGTATCAAATTGTGCATAAAGATTATTTACCACACGGACATAGACGTATTAAATTAGACAAAGATTTAACAACAGAATTTGGTAAACTAGGTATTTTAGACAAAGCCAAACATATTGCTACGTTGTTTGTAGAAGAACTGGGCGATTTTATAAATTTAAATGTAGATGAATTTTTCTCTTTTACACGCTATGCAGAACAAATTGGTAGAGCAGCTTCTAGTTTCGATGAGTTAGACGAATGCTTGCAATTCGAAACTACGTTAATAGAAGATGAAATGCTGTATTTGTTAGACGAGAAAATACAGCAAGATAATTATGATTTAGTTTGTTTTACGGTTCCTTTTCCTGGTAATTTATTTTCTGCGTTGCGATGTGCGCAATTTATAAAACAAAATTATCCTGCCATTAAAATAGGAATGGGCGGTGGTTATTGCAACACAGAATTAAGACGTTTGTCTGATCCTAGAATTTTCGATTTTGTAGATTTTATAACTTTAGATGATGGCGAAGGTCCGTTGTTAAGAATTACCGAATTTATTGCAGGAAAAATAGGAGAGGACAAGTTAGAAAGAACTTATATCTGTAGAGATAATAAGGTTGTGTATGCTAATAAAATTCCGAATACCATTTTTCATCATAAAAATTTACCCGCGCCAAGTTATATTGGTTTGCCAACGGAAAAATATTTATCTTTTTTAGATGTAATGAATCCGATGCACAGAATGTGGTCTGATGGTAAATGGAATAAACTCACCATTTCTCATGGTTGTTATTGGAAACAATGTTCTTTTTGCGATGTTACATTAGATTATATTAGTAATTACGAGAATACCACAGCAGACGATTTAGTTAATAAAATTGAAAAAATAATTTCAGAAACCGGAGTTACAGGTTTTCATTTTGTAGATGAAGCTGCGCCACCAAAAATGCTACGAGCATTGGCTAATAAATTGATGGAACGCAAAGTCTATATTACTTGGTGGACCAACATCAGATTCGAAAAAACATTTACACCAGAGTTATGTTCTTTGTTATCTAAATCTGGTTGTATTGCAGTTACAGGTGGTTTAGAAGTTGCATCAGACAGGTTGTTGGCTAAAATGAAAAAAGGAGTAGATATTGCACAAGTTGCAAGAGTTACTAAGGCTTTTGCAGATGAAAATATTATGGTGCATGCGTATTTAATGTTTGGTTTTCCTACGGAAACAGCGCAAGAAACCATCGATTCTTTAGAAGTTGTGCGTCAGTTATTTCAGAATAATTGTATTCAATCTGCTTTTTGGCATCAATTTGCATGCACAAGTCATAGTCCTGTAGGTAAAAACCCAGACGAGTTTGAAATTAATATTATAGGACCAGAGTTTAAAGGATTTGCAGAAAATGATTTGTATCATGAAGATCCAACAGGAGCAGAGCATCATTTATATAGCGAAGGTTTAAATACGGCTTTAAATAATTACTTAAATTATAAAGGTTTTGAAATTCCTTTACACAAATATTTTAATTTTAAAGTTCCTAAAACAACACAAGAAGTAGGTTTAATAAAAGGATTTTTAGGAGTTAAGAGTTTCGCTTAAAGTTAAAAAGTATGTTTCTTACAAAACATACTTTTTAAAAATATCATCTAATTCATTTTCTGGGTTTTCACAAATACCAGGATGTGTTTTAGAACTTTGTATAATCGTACTTCTACAAGCTGCAAGCCATCTAAAACGATCAGAAATTTCTAATTCTCCAATTTTTCCTCCAGCAGCTTTTCCGTCGCAAACTAATTTCCAAGCATGTAAATAGTTCTTTAGACTTTCTACTTCTATATCTGGTGCAAGTGCTTTTAGTTTATCTGCATTTATGTGGTATTTAATATCTAAATATTTCTTTCGTTTAGAAAACAAGATTACACCAACATTAAAAAACTCTTCTCGTTCTACTTTTGGCACAACTCTAATAATTGCGTATTCGAATGTGTATTTATCTTGCATCTTCAGCTTCTTTAACTAATTGGTCTATCTTAGAAAGTTTTGCATTTAAAAAAGCAATATAGGCAGCACGCATTTCTTTTGGTGACAAAACATCTCCTTCGCTTAATAACCAGTCTTCCGGAATATTTGCTACAATTTCTGTAATAACATTAATATTTACAAGTTGTTTTATTTCTTCGGAAGCTTCTGTTAGCATAGTTGCCTTTGGTAAAAGCACATGGTCTTTTATTAAAGGAAAGGTTCTTGTTAAATGATTTTCCCAAGTTTGCCAATTATGATGAAAGTACAAACTTGCACCATTATCAATAACCCACAATTCATTATTCCAGTTTAGTAAATTAGTGTTTTTTGCAGTTCTATCGATATTACTAATTAGGCTATCTAAAATTACAACTTTAGATGCGGTTAAAGAGTCTACTTTAGAAACCAAAGGATCGTATGTTATTGCACTAGATAAAAAATGCAACCCTAAGTTTAAGCCAACGCTAAATTTTAGTAAATCTTGAATTTCTTCATCTGGTTCTGTTTTGCTAAATGAATCGTCTAAATTCATAAATACCAATTCTGGTACATTTAACTTTATAGCTCTTGCCAGTTCGCCTCCAATAAATTCTGCAATTAATGCTTTTTTTCCTTGTCCTGCTCCTCTAAATTTTAACACATATAAAAAGCCATCATCTGCTTTTACAATTGCTGGTAAAGAACCACCTTCTCTTAAAGGTTGTAAATATTGCGTAACATTTACGGTTCGAATATCTATTTTATTCATAAATACTAAAATATATTATTTAAATAAGTTTAAGGTAAAAAAGAAAACTTTGTTTTTAAACTTGTTTTTTTTTATTTCTGATATTCATCGAAAGTGCCATCAGAATAAAAAACTACAATACGTTGTATTTTTTTTCCTACGTTTTCTGAATTACCATTAAATAAAGATGGAGTAGAAGAAGTGGTATTTTCTTTTGAAACAGCTACTTTAGGAAAAACACCTTTTCCTTTTAGTAACCAATGAATGTCTACATCTTTAAATTCTGAAGTTACTTTTAATATAAAATCTAAGCTTGGTTTATTTCTGCCAGATAGAATATGAGAAATGCTAGAGCGTTGCACACCTACTTTATCTGCAAAGGTAGATGCCGAAAGTTGATGGTGTTCCATCAATTTCTTAAGCCTGTTTGTAAAATCTTCACTGTTTATCATTGTAACAACTTACTGTTTTACAAATGTAAAACTTATCATTTTAACTACAATGTTAAATCTTATTTTAATTTAATTCACTGTAAAATAGTATAAAGTAACACTTTAATAAAACTAAGTTAAGTCACTTAAATACAAGTTATTAATATCGTATTATAGAGTGTACTTATACTGAGTGAACTATCTATTTAGGAAAGTAAACACTTGTTTTTTGTTTGTTTACAAAAGTAATGTAAAATGAAAAAGCAACTGTTTACAATTGTAATAAAACCAAAATTTACATTTGTAACATTTTAGTTTGATTACAAATGTGATTCGTTTATTTTTACGGCAGATTATATAACCACCAATTATGAGTTTACTAACTATAGATTTTTTAGAAACAATTTTTAAGCAAGAAAAAGAAACCTCCCTTTCTGGAAAATGGATTCGCTTTAAAGACATTAAAAATTTATTTAAGAAATACGAAGACGTTTTTAATGTGACTCAAATAGGATCTTCTGAACAAGAAACACCTATATATCAATTAAAAATTGGTTCAGGAAAAAAGAAAATTTTACTATGGTCTCAAATGCACGGTAACGAAAGTACAGGTACAAGAGCTTTATTTGATCTTTTTAATTGTTTCTTAAATTCAACTAAAGAAGAGTTAAAGTCCGTTTTAGAAAACTGTACACTTGTTTTTATACCAATGCTAAATCCTGATGGAGCAGAAGTGTACACAAGAGTAAATGGAAATAATATTGATTTAAATAGAGATGCTGTAGATAGAAAAGCAAAAGAAAGTAAATTACTAAGAAGTGTTTTAGAAGATTTTAATCCGCAGTTTTGTTTTAACCTACACGACCAAAGAACTATTTTTAATGTAGAAAACACAAAAAATACAGCCACCATTTCTTTTTTAGCACCTTCGGAAGAAGTTACTAGAGCTTTAACAACTGGTAGAAAAGAAACAATGAATGTAATTATTGCCATGAATGCAATGTTACAAAACGTAATACCAAACCATGTTGGTAGATATACAGATGAATTTTACCCAACAGCAACCGGAGATAATTTTCAGAAATTAGGTTATAATACGATCTTAATAGAATCTGGCCATTACCCAGAAGACTACATAAGAGAAGAATCTAGAAAATATACTTTCTTCTCGATTCTGCAAGGGATCTATTACATAGCAAAAAACACAGATTTTACATCTTATAAAGACTATTTTTTAATACCTAATAATGACAAAGCTTTTTATGATATTATTCATAGATATTCCGACTCTAAAAATGATATTGCTTATCAATTTAAAGATGAAGTGATTATGGATAATCTAGTTTCAACTTTGGTTAAAATTGAAGAAGAAAGCTTAAAAAACAAATTTGGGCTCCACGAAATCGTTTTCGAAAGTTAAAAACATTGGATATTTCTCATTTTTATTATTGTTTTCTTAAATTAAAATCATAAATTTGCAGATATAATTGAATAATATATAAATAATGAAAAAATTTATCCTAGACGAAATCGACCATCAAATTCTAGACGTCTTAATAGAGAATGCGAGAACACCTTTTACAGATATTGCGAAACAATTATTAGTATCTGCAGGTACAATTCACGTTCGTGTAAAAAAGATGGAGGACGAAGGCATTATTCAAGGTTCTACACTAACATTAAACTATGAAAAAATGGGTTATTCTTTTATAGCTCATGTAGGTGTTTATTTAGAAAAAACATCTATGACACAGAGTGTTATAGAGAATTTAAGAGGTATACCAAACGTAACTGTAGCTTATGTAACTGCCGGTAAATACAATATTTTTTGTAAAGTAAGAGCAAAAGGAACTAATGATGCAAAAGACATTATTTATGCAATAGATGATATTCCTGGTGTAAACAGAACAGAAACGATGATTGCTTTAGAAGAAAGCATTAATGATAAAAAGAGAATGATGCATGCAATTTTTAAAGAATTGTAGTATTTAAGACTTACAATAGCATAAAAAAAATCCTTATCAATAAAATGATAAGGATTTTTTTTATGGATTTAACTATTTAGAAATCTATTTTGTTTGAATTATAAATTTAATGAGCTTAAAAATATATTTTTTACAAATTCTAGTTTTATCCGTTTTTCAAATTAATTACAGAGATATTTAAAACATCGTAGAAATTAATTTCTATTTTCTAATCTAAAGAAACGAAGGGTTCTTGTCATTTTTATTATTTCAATAAAAAATTAACAATTAATAAATGCTATTGCATTAAGAATCAATCTTAAAAAGAAAAGTTAGTAAAATGTAATTTATATATACGCAATAAGTGTTCTTTTAATTCTGAAAATTCCTTATTTTAGTATCTAGTATCAGTTTATTGATGGTATTTATAATGTAAACATATAATGGAACAAGAACATTTTTTTCAATGCCCACATTGTTGGGAAGATATTTCAATGATTTTAGATGCAAGCGTGCGCCAACAAACCTACATAGAAGACTGTGAGGTTTGCTGCAACCCAATTGAAGTTACACCAACTTTTGAGGCTGGTGAATTAATTGCGTTTGATTCTCTTTCTATTGAGCAATAAAAAATTTTAATAAAGAGACTTACTGTAGCAAAGGATTTTTCCACGAAAATTCTTTAAATAAAGAGATCCAATCTTCTGGGAAGTTCGCTTTTAAGACCAATTCTTCTTCAGAGAAAGGATGTTTAAATTCTAATTTACCTGCATGTAAGAACATGTTTTTCCATCCAAAATTTTCATCGAACATTACATCATGGTTTTTATCACCGTATTTAGCATCACCAATTAAAGGATGACTAATTTTATTTGTATGAACTCTTAATTGATGCATTCTACCTGTTTTTGGTTTCATTTCTACCAAACTGTAACGAGAAGAATCATAAGGTTTTACAGGAACATCTAAGGTAACTTGCGCTAATGTTTTTAAATATGTTAAAGCTTCTTTGTGTACGTTTGCATCTCGTCCTTTAACAGGAGAATCTATTGTTTTTGCTTCTGGTGAAAAACCTCTTACAACTCCGTAATAAGTTTTTTCAATTTCATTATTGGTAAACAACTCCTGAAACTTAGAAACATAGCTTGTGTCTTTTGCTAATAAAATAATACCAGATGTTTTTCTATCTAATCGATGAATAGGATATGCTTTAATTCCTTTTTCTTCTTGTATTAATTGCAAAAGCGAAGTTTCATCTGCAACATTTCTAGAATGATGTGCATGATGCACCAACATATTGTTTGGTTTACTCACACATAATAGGTATTCATCTTCAAAAACGACTTGCATACTCATTTCTATTTTTTAGATTTCAAAAATACTATTTAATTTGTAATATCTTTAAAAGATTTTTAAAGTGAATTTCGTAAATTTATAGTGTTAATTATCAGTAAAATAAAAAAGTATGAGAATAATAATTTTAAGTTTTTTAGTGATTTTTATGAGTTGTGCAACTACTAAAAAGGCATTAACTACATCAGAAATAAACAGTTTAAAAGAAAAAATTGATTCTAATTTAATTGAAGCAACCTTTAATTGGGCGCAACCTTTAGCTTTAAATAATAATGTAAGAGGTTTAGAAGCATTATTGCCTCCAGGAAGTTCTTCTGGTAATATTAACTTAATGGGGAATTCTAATTTTTTTAGAATTAATAAAGATAGTATTCATATAGATTTACCATATTATGGCCAACAACAACTTTCTAGAGGTTATAATTCTGATGGAGGTATAAAGTTTGAAGGTAGCGCAGATAGTGTCGAAAAAGTATTCAACTCTAAAAAAGCCGCTTACATTTTAAAATACGTTCTAAAAGCAAAGGATGAAAGTTATAATGTTGTACTAACTTTGTATGCAAGTAATAAAAGTAATTTAAGTGTAAGTAGCAGCCATAGAACAAATATTTCTTATCGTGGAGAATGGGAAATAATGAAAGAAACCGCTAAGTAAACTAGTGCTTTTAGGCTACTTTTTTCTTGTTAGAAAAGTTTAAATACTGAATTAAACCTAAAGCAATTACACCACATATAAAAAAACCAACAAATAGAGGTAAAGCGGTTTTATCTAAAAAACCACCAATATAAGTTGCTATTGGTACAGCCATAATTGTAGAAATAAAACCATTAATTGCAGCACCTACACCTGCAATATGGCCAATTGGTTCCATTGCTAATGCTCTTGTGTTACCAAATAAAAAGCCAATTGCAAAAAACTGCAACCAGAAAAAAGTAATTAAAATATAAATATTTGGGTTGCTTTCTCCTGCATATAAAAAGATATACGCAATAGGAATTAACGTAAAAATAATTGTAAAAATCTTTACCAATTTAAACATACCTAATTTTACAACTAAAGTTCCGTTTAAAAAAGTAGCAAAACCAACACCAATTGCAAGTGCAGCAAAAATAAAAGGAAACTCTTCTTTTAAGTCGTATTGCTGCTCGAATATTTGTTGACTAGCACTTAAATAAACCATAAAAGAACCTGTAATAAACCCAGAGAATAAAGTAAAAACAATGGCGTTTTTATGTTTTACAAATTCTTTAATTCCTTCAATAAAAAGAGACATTTTTAGCTTCTTTCTGTTTTCTGGTTTTAACGTTTCTGGTTGCCTTTTCCATAACCAAATCATTACAAAAAGACCAAATATTAACTGACTGTAGAAAATAGATTTCCAGCCATAAGAATCTAACATAATTTTACCTATTGCAGGTGCCACAACAGGAACTAAGATAAAAATTGCAACTACAAAAGACATTACTTTGGCCATATAATTACCACTAAAACGATCTCTTACCATTGCAATACTTATAGTTCTTGGTGCAGAAAGACCAATTCCTTGTAATATTCTACCAAAAATCATCATTTCTAAATTAGTAGAAAATACACATATTAAACTTGCTAGTACAAAAACAACAAAACCACCATAAATAACTGGTTTCCTTCCAAAACTATCAGATAATGGGCCAGAAATTAATTGACCAACACCCAATCCTAAAAAAATCATAGTAATTAATAACTGATTGTCTTTTGAATCTAGAACGTTTATAGAATGACCTATATCTGTAATGGCTGGTAATAATGCATCTATAGATAGTGCTACTAAAGACATTAAAGAAGCCATTACTATAATAAATTCTAATTCCGTTTTTTGCTTAATTTCCATTGGGCAAAAGTAGTTTTTTAGGCTATAAATCTATGTAAATATTCGTTTTTTAAATAAAAAAAAAGGACTACAATTTGTAGTCCTTTTTATATAATATTATAATAGAAAAATTACTCTTTTCCTATTGCATCTATTTCTCTATTACTTGGTGCTTTTGGGTTATCTCCCCATTTGTTTGTTCCGTTTTCACTATCAGTACATAATAAGACCAATATATAAATAGGTCCTATTAATGGGATAAGTGAAATTAAGAAAAACCAACCACTTTTACCAACATCATGTAACCTTCTTACAAGAACAGCTAAACTTGGTATTAATAGGGCTAAAGTATAAACGTAGGTAATTGCTGCTATTGCAGGAACATCTATTGCAAACCCAATACCTGTAAAAATAAGAGAGATTACTATAGAAAATATAAAATTGAATAAAGTAAACATCCAATATTCTTCTCTTCTTGCTCTACCGTTAAAGTCTGCGTAATGTTCTTTAATTACTTTTAAATACCAATTCATTTTTTTTTGTTTAATTTGTTAATAGTCCCGCGAAAATAATTAAAAGAATAGAACTATCGTCTAGATTTAAACCTAAATATTTATTGAATTATTAAGTTTATTAAATTAGGAGATTTTATTCTCTTCCTATTGCATCTATTTCTTCTTTACCATAAGGTTCTTTAGGATTTAAACCATATTTATTTTGTCCGTCCCAGCTATTTTCTACTAATAATATTAACAACCAAATAGATCCAATAAAGGGAATAAAACGGACAAACCAATAACCACCAGACTTATTTATATCATGCAATCTTCTAACTACACATGCTAAATGTGGTATAATTATAAACAAGCCGTAAATTCCTACTAAGATAAAACCTTCGTTTGTTTCTGTATATTCATTAATAAATTCGCCAATAAACCCTAAAATTAAAAAGATTATAAAATTAAATAATAAGAAAAGCCAATATTCTCTTCTTCTTGCGCGACCAGAAAAATTGGCGTAATTTTTTATACAGTGAATGTACCAGTTCATAGTTTTTTTTGTGAAAATAGTAATTTTTAAAACAAACCTCTAGACTTTAATTCTAAATATTTATTTATTGTATCTCCTGTAAGATTCTCTGGAGAAGTAAGAACAGATTGAATTCCGTATTTTTTTAATTCATTTACAATACTTATTTTCTCGTACATAAACTTTTCAGCAATAATACTGTCATACACATCTTGAATATTATCTGCTTTTGTATTTATTAAAGATTGTAACTCTGTGTTTTTAAAGAAAACAACCAATACTAAATGATTTTTAGCTAAGGCACGTAAGTAGGAGAGTTGCCTATTTAAACCATCCATAGTTTCGAAATTTGTATAAATTATTAACAAACTTCTATGTGTAATTTTTCTTTTTATTACAGCGTACAACGTACTAAAATCTGATTCGTAAAAATCTGTTTTTAAGTTATATAAAGCTTCAGAAATTAAACTCATTTGAGAATTTCGCTTTTCTGCAACAACCCAATCTTCTAAGTTTTTAGAAAAAGACAACATGCCTGCTTTGTCTTGTTTTCTAAGAATAATGTTGCTAATTGCCAATGTTGCGTTTATTGTATAATCTAACAAACTTAACTCGTTAAATTGCATTTGCATTGCACGCCCTTTGTCTATAATACTATAAACGGGTTGCGATTTTTCTTCTACATATTGGTTTACCATTAATTGGTTTCTCTTCGCAGTAGCTTTCCAATTTAAAGTTCTAATGTCATCACCAGAAACATATTCTTTAATCTGTTCAAATTCTAAAGAATGTCCTATTCTACGTACTTTTTTAGATCCGTAAGAAATAGCATCATTTGTAAAAGCTTTAAAATCGAATTCTCTTAATTTTAAAAAAGAAGGGTAGCATTTTAATTCTTTTTCTTCTCCTAAAACATACTTTTTAGTAGCTAATTGAAGCGGAGAGTTTACATATACATTACTGTTACCAAAACTATAAATACCTCTTTCAGATGGTTTTAAGTCGTAATAAATATTCTTTTCTTCTTTTGATGCAATCACCAAAGGAAAAATAAAATTTCTCTTTTGAAACTGAAAAGGAAGCTCTTCTATAATAGATAAATGGTTGGTAAATGAGTAGTTATTTTTAATTGTTAATGTTACTTTATTAATGTCTCCATTAGATAATCTTTCTGGTAGCACTCTTTCTAAAGAAATGCCTTTTTTTGTATTGTATAAAAGAAATATATCTACAAAAACCAATATTGAAACTATAAATAATAACACTTTAGAAACTTCAAAAAAGATAGGAACAAAGAAACCAACCACAAACAATACAGCTACAGTTGCTATAAAGTAGAAAAAACGATTATTTAAAAAAAGAGTTTTGTAAAAGTGTTTCAAGTAAGTAAATTTATTAAAATAGTTGTTTGTTTAAGTTGTTGCCTATGTTTCTAAATTATCTAGGTATTTCTACAGCTTCTATAATTTGTTCTATAATTTGTTTACTACCTAAACCTTCCATTTCTCTTTCTGGCGTAACAATTACTCGATGTTGTAATACTGGTATTGTTGCTCTTTTAATGTCTTCTGGCGTAACAAAATCTCTACCATCTATTGCTGCAAATGCCTTAGAAGCATTAAGAATTGCAATACTTGCTCTTGGTGAAGCACCTAAATATAAAAACGAATTAGTACGTGTATTTACTACAATATTTGCAATGTATTTTAATAAGTTTTCTTCAATTGCAATCTGATTTACTAAATTTCTAAACTCAATAATCTTAGCAGCAGAAATAACCGTTTCTACTTTACTAGATTTTGTTGTGTTGTTTAATGCTTGTTCTTTTAATATAATTTCAAATTCTTCTTCTGCATTTGGGTATGCTACGTTTATTTTAAATAGAAAACGATCTAATTGTGCTTCTGGTAAACGGTATGTTCCTTCTTGCTCAATTGGGTTTTGAGTAGCCAAAACCATAAAAGGCTCTGTCATTTTATACGTTTTACCATCTATAGTAACTTGTTTTTCTTCCATAACTTCAAACAAAGCAGCTTGTGTTTTAGCTGGTGCTCTGTTAATTTCATCAATAAGAATCATGTTAGAAAAAATGGGTCCTTTTTTAAATTCAAACTCAGATGTTTGTAAGTTGTAAACAGAAGTACCTAATATATCTGAAGGCATTAAATCTGGTGTAAACTGAATTCTACTAAAATCTGCAGCAATTGTTTTAGATAATAGCTTTGCTGTAATGGTTTTTGCAACTCCAGGAACACCTTCAATTAAAACATGACCGTCTGAAAGCAATGCTACAATTAACAAGTCTAACATGTCTTTTTGCCCAACAATAACCTTTCTTAATTGCGCTTTAATTTTAAATACATTCTCTTGTAATTCAGACAAATCTATTCTGTTTTCAAACGCTATTTTATCTGTTGTTTTTTCGTTGTTTATGTTTTCTATATTTGGTGTCTCCATAGTTATTTTTTTAAGAAATTTTCTATCATTTTATGTAATACAATCAACTCTTCTTCAGAACATTCTACCTTCTTATTTAAAGCAATAATTGTATTTACTAAATATTTTGTTTTCTGAACTTCGTTACCAGATTTAGCAGCCAATTTCTCCATAAAAGCTGCATTTAAATTAGAGGTTTCTATTAAATATCTAGAACGGACTTTCTCTAAGAAATAAGCGATTTTTTTATCAACTAAATTCTTATGATCTGCTTCACTTAAATACAAATTAGATATGGTTTGTGTAAATGCTACTGTAGTATTTTTTAAAGGAACTATAATAGGAATTGCGCGTTGTTTTCTACGTGCGTTAAAAAGCATAAATAACAGTAAACCGGCTAACGAAACAAATAAAAACCAAGTTAAGGTTTTGTGTTGTAGAAAGAATTTAAAGATAGATGGTTTCTTGTTATTCTCATTAGAATATTTACTTGTTTTTATATGAACATCCCAAAGAACATTATCTTTTGGAAGATAGGAGAGAAGGTTCTCTACATACGCTTCCTTATTATTTAACAAATAGTAATTGGTAAAAACAACAGGGTTTGTATGTAAGTAAAAAGCGCCTTTACCATGGTATATTTTAATAAAATTAGGTACTTCTTCTCCGTCTATTTTAGTTGTTCCCAAAACAATGGTTTTATTTTTATTGTATTGTAAAAAGTAGTTTCTACGAATGTTTCTATCGAAACTATAGGTTTTGTTACCAAAATCTGTTTGTTTTAAATAAAACGTTCCTTTTAGTTTTTTTAATTCTGCAACAGAAGATTTATTTTCATCTAAATTATTTGTAGTAAACTCTAATTCTTCTTTAAAATTTTCTTTGAAGAAATTTAAGGCTATAAACGCAGAATTACCGTGTTTTACAAATTCCAATAGTTCTGCTGTACCAGCTGCAGTTTGCTTATAAGCAGCATTTTTTATTAGAATGTAATTATTTGTCTTAGTAGAATCTATATTAAATAATGAATAATCATAGAAATTTTCTTTTAAAACTGTTATTTTTTGATCTTTAAATAACGATTCTGCTTCATTTGAAATAATATAAGTTCCAAACGGACTTTTCTCTTTTTCTTTATAATTTTCTACCCAATCTGTTTTATTACAACTAGTAAAAATTACAATAGATAGTACAAGAATTGTTTTTAATATATTTTGAAGTTTCATCATTTCTTTAACATGTTTTTAAATGATGAATAGGTTTCTTTAATTCTACTAAACTCGCTACTATCAATAGGAAATTCGCCGTACCAAACATATGTGTAGATATAAGAAAGATAAGAGAAATTATCTCTAATCGTTCCTTTTTCTAACTCGAACTTATATTCTGAATTCGTTTTATCTTTATGATAATCAATTAGTTTTTTATTAGATAGTTCTTTTAAAGTTAATAAATAAGAATACCGAACCGCCAATCTATAGTTCTTATCTAAAATAGCTTGTTGTAATAGCGTTTCTAAATCTACTTCATGAATATCTTCATCTTCGTAAACGAGTTTCTCTGCAACCTTCTTTTGGGTTTTATTAAAGTTCCAAAAACCAATTTCTGCTCCTAAAGCTAATTTCAGAATAATAAATACAATAAAAGCACCTAATAAATACGGGAAAATTAGCATCATAAAAGAAGCAAACCCTTTAAGAAAACTTAAATCTGCAGGTGATTCTTTAATTTCTTCTGGTGCATCTTCTTCTGTATATATAAAATCTTCTTCAGAATATCTCGATTTTAAATCTTCTTTAAAAGTGCGTTTTACAGCATAATCTAAAGTCTTAATATATTTGGTAGTATCTTTTAATGCAGGTACACTATCTAAGACAATTTCTTGTGCATTAGTAAACAGTGTAAATTGTGTTATTATAAAAAGTACAAGTAGTTTTTTCATTAACGCAATTGGTGTTTTCTAGCCACTTTAAAAGGCAAAATTAAATAGTAATAACCAATAGACACTAAACTAAATAGTATAATTGCAAAACAAATAATGGTTGGCATTGTATTAGAAAACCTTGTTACATAACCTTCTAAAAAAGCTGCTGCAATGGTAAAAGGAATGGTACTTATAAAGATATAAAAAGCATCTTTAACTCCTTTTGTAAAAGATTCTAAACGTTTTAAAGTTCCTGGAAACAAAATACTTGCGCCAATTATATAACCTGTAGCAGCTTCTATAATCATACCAAAAATTTCATAAGTTCCATGAATCCATATTCCTTTTAAACTATCGAAAAAACTATTTTGTTGATAGAAAAATGCTTGAAAAACGGCAACCATAATTCCGTTTGTTATAATATAAAAGCCAGTTCCAATACCTAAAAACAAACCAGAAAGAAACATATTTAAACCAACTCTTTGGTTATTATTATAAATACCAATAAAAGTTCCCCAATTGCTACCACCTTTATAAATTGCCATGGCATCGCCACTTTCTATATTTTCTAAAGTGAGATCTACATATTCGTTTCCTAGAATTTGTCTTGCGAAGGTTTCATCATTAAAAGTAGATAACAAACCGATGAAAAAGCAGATGAAAAAGAAAACAAATGATAAATAGATGTATTTTCTGTATTGATAGGCGAGTAGTGGTACTTGATCAAAAAAGAAGTATAATAAAATATTTTGATCTCTTCTTTTAGCGTCATAAACAGTGTCGAAACTACTTTTGGCAAGCTTGTTTAGATAGGTAGTAACCTTACTTTTAGGGTAATAGGTTTGTGCATATACCAAATCATTCATGATTTTTATATGCAAGTTGGCTATCTCATCTGGACTTTTTTTCTTTTTATTTGAAATTACTTGTTCAAATTCGAGCCATTTTTCTTTATTTTGCTTTATAAAAGCGACCTCTCTCATTAAGAGCGAATTTAACCATTGCATGAAAACACTCCAAATAAAAACAGCACAAAATGTAAACATTAATTTTACGGTTGCCAATATTGGGCAACGTTTGTTAGCATTTTTCTTAGATAACATTATTAAATTCGCATACTTATATTTTGTATATTATGTATTTGATTTTCAGGCTGTAGAACGCCTTTTTTCTGGTGATAATTGGACTATTAAAGCCGTTGGTATTCTTGTTTTAATTCCGGTTACATTTTACTCTTTATATTCTGAAATTTTATTAGGCGGACAAACTTTAGGTAAAAAATTAGTTAACATTAAAGTTATTAATGAAGATGGTTTTAAACCATCTATTACAGATTATGTAATGCGTTGGTTTCTACGTATTGTAGATTTTAACTTGGTTGTCTTAATTGGTGTTTATATTTATTCTGTAGATTCTAATAATCAAGATTTTTTATTAGGATTAGCATTTGTTGCAGGTAAGCTAATTGGTTTTTTATTAATTATTTTTACAAATAAAAGTCAGCGTTTTGGAGATATAATCGCAAACACCGTTGTAATTTATTTAAAAGATGCTGCTAAATTTTCTGATACAATTCTAGAAAACATTTCTAATGTATACAAACCAACATACCCAAATGTTATAAGATTGTCTGACAATGATGCTCGTATTATTAAAAGTACTTTTCATATTGCCAAAAAGAATAATGATTTTAAAACATTAATTAAACTTCGCTCTAAAATATTAGAAGTTACAGACATTAAATCTGTGCATAAAACCGATAACGAATTTATAGATGTTGTTCTTAAAGATTATAATTATTATACACAAAGCATGTAAGGAGTATGCTTTGTAATATTCTATTTAACATAATATAAATTATAATACATTTATATAGTAATTTCTGTATAGCCGTTTTTACGGCTATTTAATCATAATATCAGATATAACACCTTTAGGTTTATATCGATAGATATTATGTTAAAAGAAATTACGGCTAATTAACTTCTAGATTTATTTGATAGCTATAATTCTCTATTATGTAAAATATCCCAGAAAATTTTGAAAGCTAAATAAACATTCGTTTGGGGGTGTTTTAACATTCGTCAACAAGTCTCAATTATAATTCCGTAGAATCTCGTATTTGGTATTATTCAATAACATTTTTTAAATACGTTATTCTAACAAACATTCGAACTATAATAATTTGTAGCTATAATTCGTCATTATGTTAAATTGCCTCTTGCAAAAAACGCTCGATTGTTTTTTATAAATAATTATGCTACGCAGTAATTTTTCTAAACACAATTTTCCAACGCTTGCAGCCGCACAAAAGCAAATTTTTAGAGTTCTTCAAAAGTTGTAGTATAAATTAAGTTCTCGTTGTATTTTTTTTCCAATAAAATTTTCGTCAACTTTCCACAAGAGCATAAATTTTATGAAATTGAGTTTTTACGAGATTCACGAACTCCTTTAAAATCGTAAGAATTAATTAATAAAGTGAGTAAAAATAAAATTCTATGCACTTGTTCTAATATTGCATTTGTATAACATTTTCTGGTTTTTAGAATTTAATGAAATTTAGAATTGGAATTAGAAATTGTTAGTATTAAGAGTTAATTATTATCTTTTTTTCTTGATAAAAAAAGAAACAAAAAAATCAAGGCTCACATATAAATTTGGAAACAATTACGGCTCAATTGTTATATTTTAGAATAAATTGTAACAGATTAAGTTTACTTTGTAATGGTTTTAACTTTTTGATTATCAATATTATTTATTGCTAATTCTCTAAAATATTACGCTCATTCGCCTATTGTTTTACCAAATTTATATTAGGCCATTTGCCAACGCTTCATCTGGGTAAATACGTGTTAGTCTATTTAACATAATAATCTAAACTTTAAGTTTATCAATCATATTTTCTATAGTATATTTTACTAATTCTGGGATATTATTAGTAGAAACTTTAATCTCCCAATTTGATAAACTTGGCATTAAACTAACATTATTTTCGATGAAAATTTTACTGTTTGATTGTAGTAAAACTTTTGAAGGAATTAAATAAAAAACCTTCGGTTCTTTATCTATTACTAAAACTAAAGCTACAAACAAGTTGTCTTTTAGTTCTCCTAAATCTTGTTTTTTAATTTTAATATTTCGTTGTAAAGTATCTAAATCAATAGATTGTAGATATAATTGGTTTTCTCCAATTAAAAAATCTACTCCTTCCCTCCCATTTTGTTTGGGAATTAATTCTAAATCAAAGTTTTTTAGTTCTGATACTAGGATTTTTTTTATTTTCACGTTTACTCTATATTAAAATCAAAACTTCCAGATATATAATTTTCATCAATACCAATAGAATACTTATCATTAAAATCTCTAGCAGAAACATAAGCTAAAGCAATATTATTATTTAAAAGGTAGTTTTTATAAGTACTAAGAGAAGAAAGTTTAGGCCCCTGTGAAGATATAATTATATTACAATCTTTATATTCCTTAATTTTTTTATTTAAAATATCTGAAGCATTTGTAACATCATAGCTATCAAATTCTATTTTTTCATGATTTAAATTTAGAAAAATATCTTTATTAGAGCCGTTATTCCTTTCTTCATTATCAAATTGATTTCCTACCTGATTTAATACGACTACCTTTGACGGTTCGTAATATTCTATAAGAGAACTTAAACGACCATCATCAAACCCTGTAATTATAAATAAAACAAGATTTTTATTTAAGTCAAAAATACCTGAATGTTTAAATAATAAACGTGGGGTTTTATGATTCTTAGTTAACCAAGTATCACAATATTTTTTAGGCTTAAAATATATATAATTGATACTACTATGTGCTTTTTTTAGAAAGAACAATTAAGCCCAAATTGTTTCACGTGGCATTGTAGTAATATTTAATAAAATATCACTAGTGCGAGTATGTTTTTCAAAATAAGCATCAAAAGTTTTCCAATTTTTTATTGAATCAGAATAGTTTAATTCAATTTCTTCAATTTCAATATTTAAATCTTTCACTTTTTCAAGGAAAGTAGATTTGTTTTTAATATTCATTTCAGCATAATCTGTAAATGAGATTAATACAATTTTTTGAATATTATTTTCATTTAGAATTATTTCAGTTCCTGAAATAAATCTATCTTCCCAACCTAAAACTGTTATTAAAGTTTTATTTTCCATTATAAAAGTAATTCAAGTTGATTATTAATTTCTTCATTTTCATCCGCAAAAAATGGAATTTCTTTATTACTTATTGCAGCATCTAAAAAAGCTTTTGCAGGGATTGGAAAATGGGAATATTGACCATGAGAATCTAACCCATGTATTGGTAACATCATTCTATTTGGAACATACAAAGGTAATCTAACTCCAGTCGATTTATGACCTACCATTCTTTTGTATAACAATGTACTTCTTAAACAAGCATTTATTATTTCATCAATTTGTTTTTGCTCTTCATCAGTAATAGAGGAGATTTTCGAAATTATAAAATTTAAAGCTCTTGGTTCAGATATGTCTTCGTTTTTAATTCTCTTTTTTAAATAAATAATTAATTGATTAAAGAAATTATTTATTTTTTCTCCTAATTCTTCAGGACAATTCTCTATTTCAGAATCTATATCTTTTATCTTTTCCCAAAATGTTTCACTCCTATTTAGAATTATATCCCTTTGAATTGTAGGTGGTATTTCTTTTATGGAATTTGAACTTGAGTTTGCACGTTCCTTTTCGTACATAAAATAAACAGGAGTCAATAAATTTCTAATAACTCCTGTAGAAATATCTACTAGAGTTTCAAAACCAGAGAAGACAGGTATATTAGTTTTATTACCTCTTTCTCTAAAATATATTGCTCTACCGTATTTAGCTACATAATCATTAATTTGAGTCCCTTTTGGATTTGGGTATTTTTCTTTAGCTTTCTTTTTTGCTTTCGCTTTTCCTTCATCAAGTCCTGTTCGAAAACTTTTACTTTCAGGTAAAAATTCATCAACACTTAAATCTATTTTTGCAATGCTTAACCTTTTTGAAATAACATCTTTTGCAAATTTGCTAAATTCGGAATCACTATAAGTTTTCCTACTAAACCACCATCTTGCGCATTCGCTAACATTTTAGCAGGTTTAGAGATTCTAATAAAACTAACCCCTTCACCTCTAAAACGAATTCCACCATTTTTATTAAAATTGTTTAAAAAATGATCTTCAGTATAATTTTGTACTAAGTAATTTCCTGCACCATTATCTGTTAAAAAATGCATTCCAAACTGTTCTGTTATACTATTATCAGAAATTCTACCCGTTGGGTTATCAACTCCAACAAGTTTATATTCTCCACCAAAACCACTGTCTGACCAAACAACCAAACCACCACCTTTTTTAACCCAAACCCTTACAACTTCTGCTTCTTCTTTAGAAAACACACGTTGGTTAGATGCTAAAATTAAAACATCAACTGTTTTTAAAGTTTTTGAATTTAATATTAATTCCTGATCATAAATTTCTCTTACATCTAAATTAACTTCTTCTAATGCTTCTAAAAATTGACTCATACCTAAAATATCGGTATCATTCAATCTCATTTGATGAAAAGGTTCTTGTTCTCCAGAAGGAATCTTTCCATCTGCAGAAACGTCTCCATAAACATACAATACAGACTGGGCATTTAAACAAAATGGTAAACAAACTATAATTAATAAATAAATAATTTTTTTATAAAACTGGCTCATTTTTTATGAATTTTAATCTAATTTACTAAAAAAATAGAGGAAGTTTCTTTTTAATGCTTCAATACTATAAAAATTGCTAGATATCACTAAGTACTTAAAATAGATACTAATTTTTATACAATTAGACTAAATCAATTTTGGCTTTTTGTGAGCGTACATAACTGCACATTTTCTCTCATAATTACTTCTACTTTATTCATTATTTATAGAATAATTTTAGTTTTAAGAACACTTTGTAATCTAAGTTTTATGAAATTGACTTTTTTAAGAATAAAATAAGCTGTTGAAATTCTTATAAAAATAAGATCGTAGTTTTATAGTAAAAACTAAAATAAGAATTTCTGTGTTTGGGTTTTATTGAATGAATTATAAAGAAATTTAATTCATTTTAGAAATCAAAAAAGTAAATTGTGGGGAGAGCAGGATTCGAACCTGCGAAGACGTAGTCAACGGAGTTACAGTCCGTCCTCGTTGGCCGCTTGAGTATCTCCCCTTTTATTTACTATTTCAATGAACAAGCTAATCTACTACTATAACCAAACGAATTAACTACTTTGGCTTTTCATATAAAAAGCAACCCTTTTTGTAAAGGATTGCGAATATACAAAGTTTTCATAAATGTCCTAAAAATATTATATATTTTTTTTTAATTATATGGTTCAATCAACTATAAAGCAACTAATAGGTATTATGAAATAGGATTTAATTCTTTCATAATTTCAGAAAATAATTCAAAAGAGCGTATTTTTTCTTTACCGTCATAAATATTAGCAACAGCAATAAGTTCATCTGCTTTTGTTAGTTCTATAAAATCTTTTACTTGAGCTTTAACTGTAGCTTTACTTCCTATAAAAGAATATTTTAGCATTTGATGTATTTGTGGATTTTGCAAAACCTCTTTAAGATCATTAGTCATATCAGTTGGCGGTTGTACGAAATCTCGTTTACCAGTAAATATGCCAACAATCATGCGTATTAAAGAGGTAGATAAACGTTGTGCTTCTTCATCTGTATCTGCTATAATTATATTTACACCAGCCATTACATACGGTTTTTTAAAATCGTTTGAAGGTTTAAATTCTTGGCGATAAATTTCTATGGCTTCCAATAAATGAGTTGTTGCAAAATGACTTGCAAATGCATAAGGCAATCCTTTTTTTGCTGCTAAATGAGCACTATCTGTGCTAGAACCTAATATATAAATAGGTACCTCTACTCCTTCTGCAACTGTAGCACGTACTTTTGAAAATGCATTTTCTTTAGAAAAATATTGCTGAATTTTGTCTAATTCGTTAGGAAAAGATTGAGCCGCTTCCATAAAATTAGACCGTATAGCTTCTGCTGTTTCCCTGTCTGTTCCTGGAGCTCTACCTAAGCCTAAATCTATTCTATTAGGATATATAGATGCTAACGTACCAAATTGTTCTGCTATAATTAAAGGTGAATGGTTTGGTAACATAATACCGCCAGAACCTATACGAAGAGTATTTGTACCAGATGCAACATACCCCATTAATACAGAAGTAGCACTACTAGCTATGTTGGGTGAATTATGATGCTCTGCTAACCAATAACGTGTATAGCCAAATGTTTCTGCGTTTTGTGCTAATTGCAGAGCGTTATTATAAGTTTCCTTTAATGTATGATCTTTAGACACCAATGCAAGGTCTAATATAGAATATAATGTATGTAGATTTTTCATAAATGTATTGTATTCTTTATAAAACAATTAGATATTTAAATGTAATAGTTCTCTGTTAAATAATAGTCGTTTTTTTCTTTAAAATAATACATTTTAATTTTAAGTTTTATAATTAAATTAAGGTTTTAATTTATTGGTTATAAAATCTTACGAATTGGTTTTAAACCTTTTACCCTACTGTTAATTTATCAATTTCATAAAAGGTGAAATAGTTATATAAAAAGCATGTACCTTTGATTTTTTTTAATCAAAAAAAGAATAAAAAAGGCTAAAAAAGGCTAAAAAAGGAACCTGAAAAAGTGTACTAATTTTATTGAATAAATTATGTTTTTTTATATTCTAAACGGCTACATTTAATCTCTCTAAGCAACCTGATTAGAAAAAACAAAGTTCAATCTTTCTTATATAAATAAACAACTTAAAATTAATAAATTATGAAACATTTAATCGCAGTATTTACAACTATTTTAATAAGTTCCGTTTCTTTCGGGCAAGTTCAAGTTTCCGTTAGTACAGGATATGCATTAAGCAGCGCCGGAATGAAATTAGGAGAAAAAGTTAATGTATCTGAAACTGAAAACAGCTATGGTAGTTATGGTGAAGGTGCTAACATTCAAGTAAGAGGTACCTATTTTTTTAATGAATCGTTTGGTTTAGATGTAGCAGTTGGTTATTTAAGAGGTGCAGATAAAACAGTTTCTGAGGTTAATATACCAAGTATGAATGTTGATGCTATTGCTAGAGCTCGTGCTTTTGGTGCCTCTGCTTCAATGGTATATCGTTTTACTAATAATATTTATGGCCGTTTTGGTGCCTTATTAAAAATTGGTGGAAAAACAGAAGCTGTTGTATTTAGAAAGTCTGTTTTTTCGCAAGCTGAAGCAGATGCGTTAGGTGTACCGTTAGGTTCTTATTCAGAAACAAATTATGTAGAAGATTACCATGGTCATTTTCCTTTAGGTTTTGTTGGTGCTCTTGGTTACAAATACGATTTAGATGCAAATTTCTCTCTTTTTGTTGAAGCAGAATATTACGGAATTAGCTTAAAAAGAAAAGATTCTGAAATTACAGCATTTAATACAGATGTAGTTTTACCTAACGGAACAGTTACTGCTAGTGGTTTTTATTCTTTAGATAATTTGCCTGCAGGTTTTGTAAAAGAAACTACTTATGTAGATAATTTATCTAATACGAATACAGATATTTCAAAGAAATTATCACAAAAAGTACCTTATTCTTCTTTCGGAATTAACTTAGGTGTTACTTACCAGTTTGAAGGTGCTAACAAGAAAATATAATTATTTTTTATTACAAAAAAAAGCCCTGATAAGTCAGGGCTTTTTTTTGTTAAATAGTGTCTTATAGTAAATGTTATTGTTTTACAATTTTAGATACATATGTTTTTGCATTAGATGTAAGCTTAAGAATATAGGTTCCGCTTTTTAAACTTGTTAAATCTAACGTCTGGTTGTCTGTTATATTTTTTTGTTTAATAATAAGTTTTCCTGTTAATTCAAATACAGAAGCAATTATGTTTTCGCCACTAATAGCACCTAAAGATAAAACAAGATTTCCTTTTGTAGGATTAGGATATGCTTTAATACCTGCAATTTTAAAATCTTCTTCACCTAAAGTTACATCTAAAGTTATTTTATTTTTTATCAATATTAAATCGGTAATAATACTATTAGCTATTCTACATGTATATTCACCTATGTCTTCAGAACTTACATTAGATATTGTGTATGTGCTTTCTGTAGCTCCGTCTATCAATATATTATTTTTATACCAACTGTATAAATTATTACTGCTTTGTGTTCCCATTACAGTAAATGTAATTTCTTCTCCTACAGTATTAGATATTGTTTCTTCTGTATCTAAATAAGCTTGAGGCGAATATCTAAAAGAAGCTATATTAGCATTATAAGAAGAAAACATATTTTCGAAATCTTCGAAAACAAATGAGTTATTTCTAATATCTAAAGTATTTAAGTTTAAAACTGTAAAATCTGGTAATACTCCCGAAAAATTATTACTTCCTAAATATAATTTTTCTAATGTAGCTATAGAAGTAATACTGTTTGGTATAGTACCAGTAAATTTATTATTCTGAAGACTTAAGTAATCTAAAGATTGTAAACCACCTATTGTGCTAGGTATATTGCCTTCTAGTTTATTATTATAAAGCAACAGTCTTTCTAAAGCAATACAACCTGCTATTTCTGCGGGTAAAACGCCAGAAAATTCATTATCCATTAACCATGCAGTTTTTAGATTGGTTAATTGCCCTATACTTTTAGGAATAGCCCCAGAAAGTTTATTATTATTTAAAACAAATGTGGTTAATTTTATTAAATTTCCTATTTGAGAAGGTATTTCACCTGTTAACTCATTTTTATTAAGAGATAAAACTCTAAGGTTTACTAAGTTTGTTATACTTGTAGGTATTTCCCCTGTTAAACCACTACTATTTGAACCATTAAGAGATAAATAATCTAACTTTGTTAAATTACCAATATTAGTAGGTATTTCACCCGTTATTACACCAGAAATAGATAACGTTTTAAGGTTTGGTAATTCTGTAATTTCTGCAGGTATAGCTGTTGAACTATTACCATGAATATTTAAAGAAATTAATGAAGTAAGTTGATTTATAGTAGCTGGTATATTATATGCAATAAGATTACTTGCAGGAGTTACTATTAAAATTTTTTCAAGTCCTGGTATTAACCAAAAACCTTCTGGAAGTATATCAAATAAACTTTCATTAATAGATATTTCTTTTAGATTTATAAGATTTTCTATCCCAACTAAACTACCTGTAAAATCATCACCTATTTTTAAAATTTCTAAAGGTGTAATAGCAAAAATTTCTGAAGGAAAATTACCAGACAATTCAGTATTAACAATATCTATTTTTTTTAAATTGGTAAAATATTTAATATTTGCAGATAAAGTACCAGCTAAGAATCTATTATTTGTAAGGTTTAATATTTCTAACATTAAAAAATTCCAAGTTTCATCTGGTAATTCACCAGAAAGGTTATTACGAGATAAATCGATACCTACTACTCTATTTGCACTATTTAATGTAATACCATACCAGGTACTTATATCTGCGTTTAAGTCCCATTTATTGGTCCAATTTGCACCATCAAGAGCATTGTAAATTGCAATTAAAGAGTTTCTTTCATTAATTACTTTTACAGTTATTACATTTCTATCTACAGTTAAATTAGGTACATCTACATTATTAATTTTACAAGTGTAGTTACCAGAGTTTGCAAGTGATGCATTTACAATATCATAAGACATGCCTGTAGCACCTGCTATAATTACATTGTTATAATACCATTGGTACGTATTACTTACATGTGTTAAGCCAGAAGTTGTTAATGTAGTATTCTCACCTTCTAAGATAATAACATCTTCAATATTATTAATAGGATTCTGAGTTTCGTAAGTTAAATTATCTACATTATCTTCTAAAATTTTAGCAATTTTATTAAAAGAAACTACTCTACCAAAAACAGAAAAATAAAGGTTATTATTACTAATATCTAAAGTTTTAATTCTAAATAATGTAACAAAAGTGTAATTTGGTAAATCTGTTAAAAGGTTATTAGAAACATTAACTTCACCTACATTAGCAATAGAATTACCTATTTCTACTGGTAATGTTCCTGTAAGTTTATTATAACTTAAATTAATTTCTACAAAATGTCTTTCATTTAATGTAAAAAGAGCAACAGGTATATCTCCACTTAATTGGTTATTCTGAAGGTATAAATAATTTAAATCGTTTGCATTCCCTAAAACTCCTGGAATAGTTCCTGTAATTTTATTGTTTGAAAGATCTAACTTATTAAGACTTTTTAAATTACCTAATTCTACAGGAATTGTACCTACTAAATTGTTATTAGATAGATTTATTTCATCTATATGTCTTTCTGCTCCTGTTCCTCCCGAAGGAAAATAAACAGCTGTAACAACTCCATACCAAGTAGTTGGATCTGCATTAAGATCCCAAGGAGTTGCCCAATTTGCACCATCTGTTGTATTGTATAGAGCAAGAAGTGCATTTTTATCATTTTCTGAAATCTCCTGAGAAGAAACTGAAATAAATGATAGTAAGAATAAATAGAGTACTAATTTTCTCATTTTTTTTTGTTTTTTTTTCACGAATATAATAAAAATGAATTAGTTCATTTTTTAAAAATAAAAATGAACTAATTTCTTATAATAAAAATATTTTAAGATGGATTTAATATGTTTGCTCCCTAAAAAATAATTATTTATCAATGATAATTATGTTATATAATTGCAATTAAAGAAAATGAGGGTTATTATGCCTACATTAGATTTCTTAAATATGAAAACAAAATTACATACAAAACTATCACTAACTAATAGTAGGCCATTTTACTACAAGCATGTAAAAACGATATGTTGTTTTCTTGTATTGTTCTTTTTAAATGTTGCTTCATATGGTTTCGAGCAAGAAAAGAAGAATGTTACACCAATAGATATTAAAAACACTACTATTAATAACGAAACAGAAATAAAATTAGATACTAATTGGGAGTTTTATTGGAATGAGTTAATAGCACCTAATAATTTTACTAAACATAAGTCTTTTGCTTTAGTTTCACTTAATAATTGGACTCAATTCAAACTTTCTAACAGTAATAAATTACCTTCTTTTGGTTATGCGACTTATCGAAAAAAGATTTCTATTACAAAAGAAAGGCCACATGTTTCTTTATACATTCCTGCAGCATATTCTTCTTCTAAATTATGGATAAATGGTGAGTTTATATCAGAAATTGGTCGTGTTAGTAAGTTAAAATCAACAACACAACACAGAAGGTTTTCACAAATTATTCCTTTAAATACGAATGAAACTGATTTTGAAATTGTTATTCAGGTTTCAAATTTTTACCATAATAAAGGTGGTATTAATGAGCCTCTAATATTAGGTACTAGCTATCATCTTTACAACATTAAATCTAAAAGAATAATTGCCGACATGATTTTTATTGGTTGTATTGGCTTTATAGGAGTATTCTTTCTGTTTTTCTTTATTTTTTATTGGAATAAAGACCAAGCAGTACTCTACTTTGCAACACTTTGTATCTCTCTATCTTACATGGCTTTAAGTGATAGATATGCACCTTTAACAGAAATTTTTCCTTCTGTAAATTGGATTATTTTAACAAAAATAGAATACCTATCATTATTTATTTCCGGAGTGTCTGCTAGTCTATTTTTCAAAAATATTTTCACTAATTTTATTCACAAAAACTACACAAAAATTATAATTTATAGTTTTTCTTTACTTGGTCTTCTAGATATTTTTCTGCCACCACCTTATTTTACGAAGTTACTTTTACCTTTTCTAATATGTATGGTTATTAACTTTAGTTACATAACCTTTGTAATTATTAAGGCAGTACTTGTTAAGCGCTATGAGTCTCTTTTGTTATTAGTAAGTATGCTATTAGGGTCAATTATTTTCTATGTTCATATCTTTTTCTTTTTAGAAAAAAATGGATACGCAATAATTTACGTAAACTTTGGATATGTATTAGTTTTTCTTCTACTTTCTATGCTTTTAATGACTCGTTTTTCTAATTCATTTAAAGAACTAGAAAATTCTAAAGAACTAGCTTTACAACAGAAAAAAGAGATTTCTATAAAATCAAATCAATTGTCTAGTGTTAATTTAGAATTAGAAGGGAATTTAAAACTGTTAGAAAATTACAACACAGAATTAGATGATTTTAATCATATTGTGTCTCACGATTTAAAATCGCCACTTGTTGCTGTGCATGCATTGGCTTCTTTTATTGAAGAAGATCTTAAAGCTACTTTAGACAATGAAACTAAAAATCATTTAAAATTATTAAAAAATGTAGTTTCGAAAATGGATGCTTTAATAAATGGACTTTTAAAGTATTCTAAAATTGCAAGAGGAAATAAAAATAAAGAATTGTTTAGCTTAAATGAGTTGCTAAAAGATGTTATAAATATTGTAGATCATCAAAATAAAAGTACAATTAATGTTCCTAAAGAAGATTTAGAAATTTATGCGAATAAAATTGAATTAGAACATGCTTTTCAAAATCTAATAAGTAATTCTATTAAGCACAACGATAAAGAACGAGCTGTAATAGATATTTTAGTGTCTAAAAAATCTAAAGAGTATTTATTTTCGGTTAAGGATAATGGCCCAGGTATAGATGAGAAATACCACCATAAGATTTTTAAAATGTTTAGTCAGTTAGACATCAATGAAAACGATGTGGAAAGTACTGGTATTGGTCTTGCAATTGTTAAGAAAATAATAGCAGAAAATCATGGTGTAATCTCACTAGAATCTGAAGAGAAAAAAGGAATAAAAATTAGTTTCACATGGAAAATATAAGGGAATATAATTAATAATAAATTCAATATTTTTTAATAAAATACATCTAATTATTTCTGATAATTAAAAATTGATTACTAGTACTAATAGAAAATTAAGTACGCCTATTTAGTTGTATATTTGCCTTTAATATTAAAAATTAAGTATCAATTATCTTACTATTTCCTATGCCTTTTAAAAAATTACACTCACATATATTAGAAAAGTTAGAATCTCACGAAATTACAGCTCCTACTCCATTTCAAAAAGCTAGTATTCCTGTAATAAAAAGTGGTGCGAATCTATTTTGTGTTGCTCCAGAAAATGCCGGTAAATCTACAACACTTTTAATTACAACTTTACAAAAATTAAAATGTGAAGAAGTTGGTGTTGCACCAAGAGCTATTGTTTTAGTAGAGAATAGAGAAAAAGTAATAGAATTATCTGATCTATTTTTAAAATACACAAGACATTCTTCTTTACGTGTTTATATGTGTGATGATAAATTACATATAGATGTTTTAAAATCGGAAATATTTGAAGGTGCTGATATTCTTATTTCTACACCTGTAACAATGAATAAATTACTTTTATTAGAAGGTGTTAATACCACTCAGTTAAAAATTCTTAGTATCGATGATGCAGCTTTTTTATCTAAAACAACTTCATATACAGCACTTATGGCTGTTACACAGAGTCTTCATAAATGTCAATATGTGGTGTACTCAGAAACAAATCATCCTATTCTTAAACGTTTAGAATCTCAGTTTATGCAATATTCTAGAACAGTTGCTATTTAAAGATTTTATAGATTTATACTTAAAATATAGCTATAATTTACTATTAAAAAAGAACACATCATGATACCTAAATTACATTATATTTCTCAAGGAAATTCTCCTAAAGAGCATATAGAAAACATTCAGAAAGCATGTTCTGCAGGTGCAGAATTAGTACAATTGCGTTTAAAAAATGTTTCTGAAAAAAAATATTTAAAAATAGCTAAAGAGGCAAGAGAAATTACATCTTACTTTCAAACTCGTTTAATTATAAATGACGATTATAAAATAGCCAGAGAAGTAAAAGCAGATGGTGTACACTTAGGGCAATTAGATGCATGCCCAATAACAGCTAGAAAGCATTTGTATACTTGGCAAATTATTGGTGGTACTGCGAATACTTTACAAGATTGTGAAACTTTACTTGGTAAAGAGGTCGATTATATTAGCTTAAGTCCTTTTAGAGTTTCTGCTACTAAAGATAATTTACCTACTACATTAGGTTTAAACGGTTTTAAAGCAATTTTAGATGTTCTAAAAACAGAAACCCCAATTTTAGGAGCTGGAGGCATTACAACAAAAGATGTGAAAGTTATTTTAGAAACTGGTATTTCTGGTATTGGAGTTTCCGAAGAAATTACTAAGAATTTTGATATTATTAAAGAATTTAATAAACTGTTAAGCGCTTCTTCTATAGATGAACAACGCCATACATTTTAATTAAAATAAGAAAAAACATACTACATCAGTAAGTAAAAGGACTCCGTTGGTATTTATTTTTTGAAGTAATACTATTGTATTTGTTAGTTACAATTTTGCTTTGTGATCTAAATAATAATTTAACGCAATGGTTTCTGCATCTAAACCGTGCTTTAACTATATAATTTTACTTTTTCTGAAGCATGTAATTAACAACTAGAGTAATAATATATTCTTAACCGTGTAATATTTGTAAATAGACCTATTTAATATTTTTACAATCAGAATGTTCGTCAAACTCTACCAAACCTCTTTTAAAATCTTCGTTTAAGAATTTTTCTTGTTGTTCTAATTCTTTACGTGCTTTAAAAATATAAGTTTCATTCCTTTCTGGTTCAGATGCCAAACGTCTTAAACTTTCCTCATCATATTTTATAAAATTCTTAACCTGTTGAGTTAAGGTCTCTTTTTTAAAACCAATTTTGCCCAAAACATCTTTTGCTAATGTTAAAGAAGTTTCTAAAGATTCTCTATAAATATTTTCTAAACCAAGGTTTAATAACTCATAAGCATCGTACCTATCTTTTGCCCTAATCATAAGTTCTACGTGTGGGTATTTAGCTTTAATTATTTTATTAATTTCTTTTGATACAGACAATTTGTTCGTTGCACAAATAATTATTTTAGCTTCTGCAATTCCTGCAGATTCTAATAAATCTAAACGTGTAGCATCACCGTAATACACTTCAAACCCCATTTTTCTTAGAAAGTCTACCCTATTAGAATCATGATCTAAAATGGTAGCCTCTACTCCATGAGATCTTAAGAAGCGCCCAATAGTGCTTCCAAAATGACCAAATCCTACTAATATAATTTTCTGAGATTTTGCAATATGATCCATCGGCCTTTTAATAGACTCTTTAGTACCTAAATTAGGAAGAATTAAGCGTTCATTTAACAAGCCAATTATAGGTGTAAGTGCCATTGTTAATGCTGTTATAACCAACATCATATCTAGTTCTTTTTGTTCTAAAATATTAGATTGAAAAGCAAAGGATAGCAATACAAATGCAAACTCTCCTATTTGTGCTAAACTAAATGTTAGTAATAAATTTTGATCTAATTTTAAATTAAAAATACGACCTGCAATAAACAATACAAGAGCCTTTATAACTACAATAGCAATTAAAACACCACCAATAGTAAACGGATTATTTGCTATAACAATAAAATTAATGGAAGCACCAACTGCCATAAAAAATAAACCTAACATTAGGTTTTTAAAAGGTTCTAATGTACTTTCTAACTCATGTTTAAACTCACTATTAGACAATACTACTCCGCCTAAAAAAGCACCTAATGCCGGACTTAAACCAACATATTCCATAATAAATGAAATTCCAAAAACTATTAAAAAAGCAGCAGCAATTAACAGCTCTCTTACATCTGTTTTTGCTACTTTTCTTAACATAGGTACTATTAAATATTTACCTGCAACTATAATTAAAACAACAGATAAAATAATAGCAAGTGTTTGAAAACCTAATGGTAAACTATCTAATAAATTTGTAGAATTTAGAGTACTTTCTTTAGTAGTAACTTCTCTAGAATTAGACATTAAAGGTATTGCACCAATCATAAAAATTACAATAATATCTTGAAACAATAAAATAGAAAATGCAGATGTACCAAAATTGGTATCCATTAATCCTTTTTCTTTTATTGTTTGTAGTGCAATTGCTGTAGATGATAATGCAACTGCCATAGATATTACTAGTGATACCTTCCAATCATAACCCAATAAAGTGAATAAAAAATAAGAAAGTAACATGGTTCCTGCAACTTGTATTCCTCCCAATCCTACAATGGTTTTTCGCATGTTCCAAAAATTCTTTGGCTCGATCTCTAGTCCTATTAAAAATAGCATTACTACAACTCCAAATTCTGCAAAATGCATAATATCTTGCCCTTCTTCACCTATAAAACCTAAAGCATAAGGACCAATTAATACACCTGCTAATAAATATCCAAGAACAGAACTTAGGCCTAATTTTTTAGCTATTGAGACACATAATATAGCACCCGCTAAAAATATAATGGCTTGAAAAAGGATACTACCTGTCATGTTTTGTTATTTTAAAATTGATTTCACAAATCTAAACGAAATATATATATATATTCTTTAGATAATAAAAAAAGGAGTTTTCACTAGACTTACCCAATTTTAAATTTTAATTAAAAACATCTATACCAAAACATTAGACACTATTTTTCAATTAATTTATAATTACAATTTTAAAAATTACTAGGATTTTGTACTAACTCCTACTTCAATGTTTTAAATAAATATAAAGTTCTGTTAAAAAAGAATGAACATTCATTTTTTATTATATCTTTGCATCAGAATAAAAAAATATGGCGAAGCTTCAGAAAAGTATAGATAAAAGAAATGCATTAATTAAAGCTACTATCGAACTGGTAAACAATAACGGTTTCCACGCAACTCCTATGAGTAAAATAGCGAAAATGGCAAATGTATCTCCAGCAACTATCTATTTGTATTTTGAAAACAAGCAAGATTTAGTAAACAAGACATATATAGATGTTAAGGCAAAATATACAGATTATGCTTTTGAAACTTATGATGCTACTATGTCTGTAGAAGATGGGTTTGAATTAATTTGGAAAAGGATTGCAAATTTTAAGCTAAAAGAATGTGAAAATGCAATGTTTTTAGCACAATGTGATAATACTCCAATGATCGACGAACCAAGTAGACAAGAAGGAATTAAACATTTACAACCCCTACTCGATCTTTGGTTTCGTGGAATAGAAGAAGGAATTATAAAGCCAATGTCAGATTATTTGTTGTACGCTTATTCAATAAACCCTTTATCATTCTTAATGATGTCAGAGAAAAGAGGCACATTTAAACTAGACAAAACACATATAGAAGAAGCATATCAATCTGCGTGGAACAGTATAAAAGTGATGCATTAACATTAAAAAATAAATTTGAAAACATGGAATTATTAGATAAATTAAATTGGAGATATGCTGCAAAAGCAATGAATGGTAAAGTTGTAGCTGAAGATAAAATTGAGAGAATTTTAGAAGCTGCACGTTTAGCTGCTACTTCTAGTGGTTTACAACCTTTTGAGATTTTTGTAGTTAAAAATCAAGAAATAAAAGAAAAAATTAGACCTATTGCTTGGAATCAATCTGTAATAACAGACTGTTCTCACTTACTAGTTTTTGCTGCTTGGGACACATATACGCCAGAACGTATTAATTATATGTTCGATTTAACAAACGAAATTCGTGGGTTTAAAAATGAAGGTTGGGAAGATTACCGTCAAATGTTACTAAATACATATCCTCAAAAAGATGCTGAAGAGAACTTTAATCATGCAGCTAAACAAGCATACATAGCTTTTGCTCATGCTATAATTGCAGCAGCTTATGAAGGTGTAGATGCAACTCCTCTAGAAGGTTTTGATCCTAGTGCAGTTGATGAAATCTTAGGTTTAAAAGAAAAAGGATTACGTAGTGCAGTATTATTACCATTAGGTTACAGAGCAGATGACAAAGATTGGTTAGTTAATTTAGTAAAAGTTAGAAAACCAATGAAAGACTTAGTTACAGTAATCGAATAAATAAAAAATTATGATTAAAACTATAGTATTAAATAATAGACCTGTAGGGAAACCAACTGTTTCAAATTTTGAATTTAAAACAGAAAACACAGAAATTACAATTAATAAAGGAGAAGTTCTTTTAGAGGCAGCATATGTTTCTGTAGATCCTTATTTAAGAGGACGAATGAGTGATGCTAAATCATATATTCCTTCTTTTGAATTAAATAAACCAGTACAATCTGGCGTTATTGCAAAGGTTTTAGAATCTAAAAATGATAATTTTAAAGAAGGTGATTTTGTTTCTGGAATGTTATCATGGCAAACAAAACAAGTTTCTAATGGAGAAGGACTTTTAAAAGTAGATGGTTCTAAAGCTCCTTTAAGTACGTATTTAGGTGTTTTAGGTATGACTGGTTTAACTGCTTATTTAGGTTTACACCAAATTGGTAAACCTGTTGCAGGAGAAACTATTGTTATTTCTGGTGCTGCTGGTGCTGTAGGTTCTGTTGTTGGGCAAATAGCAAAAATACTAGGACTTAGAGTTATTGGAATTGCTGGTACAGATGAAAAAATAGAAATGCTTAAAACCAAGTTTGGTTTCGATGCTGGTATTAATTACAATACAAGTAAAGATATAAATGCTGATATTAAAAAAGCAGCGCCAAATGGTGTAGATATTTATTTCGATAATGTTGGTGGACCAGTATCTGATGCAGTTTTATTTAATATTAATCGTTTTGCTAGAATGATAATTTGTGGTGCAATCTCTGTTTATAACAATACAGAATTACCTACAAGCTTAAGTGTACAGCCCTTTTTAGTTAAAAATAGTGCCTTAATGCAGGGTTTTATTATTTCTAATTATGCTGATAAATTTCCTGAAGCAATGCAACATTTATCTGGTTGGTTAGCAGATGGAAAATTAAAGTACACAGAAACTATTGTAGATGGTTTCGATAATATCCCTAATGCTTTTATCGACTTATTTGAAGGTAAAAACAAAGGAAAAATGATCGTTAAAATTTAAAGAGAAAAAAATGAACAATTTTGAATTAAAAAACCCAACCAAAATTATTTTTGGAAAGGATACAATTAAACAAATAGAAACAGAAATTCCTAAAGAAGCCAAAATATTATTATTGTATGGCGGTGGTAGTATTAAGAAAAACGGAATTTACGAACAAGTAAAAAAAGCTTTAACAGCTTATGAAGTTGTAGAGTTTGGAGGGATTCCTGCAAACCCAGAATACGCAACCCTAATTGAAGCTTTAGATGTTATTAAAGAAGAAGGTATTACTTATTTATTAGCTGTTGGTGGTGGTTCTGTTATAGACGGAACTAAATTTTTATCTGCTGCTGCAGTATATGATGGTGAAACACCTTGGGATATCTTAACTAAAAATATTAGAACAGAAAAAGGAATGCCTTTTGCTACTGTTTTAACATTGCCTGCAACAGGATCTGAAATGAATTCTGGTGCCGTAATAACAAGAGCAGAAACTAAAGAGAAATTAGCAATGGGTGGTCCAGGTTTATTTCCTGTATTTTCAATATTAGATCCACAAGTAATTAGTTCTATACCACAACGCCAATTGGCAAACGGATTAATGGATTCTTTTACGCACGTCTTAGAGCAATATATGACGTACCCAGTTAACGGGTTATTACAAGATCGTTTTGCTGAAAGCATTTTACAAACCATTATAGAAGTTGCTCCTAAAGTATTAAAAGACCCTACAGATTATGATGCTACTGCAAACTTTATGTGGAGTTGTACAATGGCTTTAAACGGATTGATACAAAAAGGAGTTCCTGGAGATTGGGCAGTACACGCAATGGGACATGAATTAACTGCTTTATTTGGTATAGATCATGCGCGCACTTTAGCAGTAATTGCACCAAGTCATTACAAATATAATTTTGAAGCTAAAAAAGAAAAGTTAGCTCAATATGGAGAACGTATTTGGAATATTACTGATGGAAGTATAGATGACAAAGCATACGCTGCTATCGAAAAAACAGTAGATTTCTTTCATGAATTAGGTATCGATACTAAACTATCTGATTATACGAAAGAATATGAAGGAACCGCAGAAAAGATAGCACAACGTTTTACAGATAGAGGTTGGTTAGGTTTAGGAGAACACCAAAATTTAACACCAGAAAAAGTAGAGAAAATAGTAAAAATGGCTTACTAATTAAATATATGAAAATCACAAAAATAATAGCCTTAGCGCTTACAATTGTTACAGCATCAAGTTGTAAAGAATCAAAAAAAGAAGTATCTTCAGAAAAAGTTTCAGAAGAAAAAAAAGAATTAATTAAAACAAAAAAAATGAACGTATTATTTGTATTAACATCTCACGATAAATTAGGAGATACAGGAAAAAAAACAGGTTTTTGGGTAGAAGAATTTGCAAACCCATATTATACTTTATTAGATAAAGGAGCAACCATTACAATTGCTTCTCCTAAAGGTGGCGCTGCCCCTATAGACCCAAGTAGTGATGCACCGGATGCTGCAACAGAAGCAACAGATCGTTACAATAAAGATGCAGATGCTAAAGCAAAAATTGCAAATACAAAGAAATTATCTGATATAAATGCAGATGATTTTGATGCAGTTTTCTATCCTGGTGGACATGGACCATTATGGGATTTAGCTAATGATGCAACTTCTATTTCATTAATAGAAAAATTTAATAATCAAGACAAGCCAGTTGCTTTTGTATGTCATGCACCAGCTGCTTTAAAAAATGTTAAAAATGCAGATGGAACGCCTTTAGTAACAGGAAAAAAAGTAACAGGTTTTACAAACACAGAAGAAGATGCTGTTGGTTTAACATCTGTAGTTCCGTTTTTAGTAGAAGACATGCTTACCAAAAATGGCGGAATTTATTCTAAAAAAGAAGATTGGGCTGCATATGCAATTCAAGATGGTAATTTAATTACAGGTCAAAACCCTGCTTCATCTGAATTAGTAGCAGAAAAATTATTAGAGAGTTTAAAATAATTTAAATTTAAATAATTTAAAAAGGGTTGTCTATTTATAGACAACCCTTTTTTTGTTTAAAAGAAATTACATTTTATATTAAATGCTTCAAAAATCATATCATTTTATAATTACAGAATGTCTTAAAAAACTATATTCGCGCCATGTGGATGTATTTAGGCTTATTGGCCGCACTTTTTTTAGGATTACACAATTTATGTAAGAAACACGCAGTACAAGGAAATGAAGTTTTCCCTGTACTTTTAGGTACAATACTCTCTGGTTTTTTACTTTTATTACCCTTTTTTATTGGTTCAATTTATTTTCCTGAATACACAAAAGAAATCGGTTTTTACATTACACCTATTCCTTGGGAAACACATGGTTTTATATTTATAAAATCGATGATAATGGCCGCTTCTTGGGTTTTAGCATACCAAGCTTTAAAACATTTACCAATAACTATTGTTGCTCCTATTCGTTCTGCAGGACCATTTTTTACTTTTATTGGTGCTATTTTAATTTATAAAGAACAACCCAATTTTTTACAATGGATTGGTTTTTTTCTTATTATTTTCTCAGTTATTTTATATTCTAAAATAGGTAAAAAAGAAGGTATTAATTTTAAACGTAATAAATGGGTTTTTGCTATTATTGGTGCAACATTCTTAGGTGCTTCGAGTGGTTTGTATGATAAGTTTTTAATTCAGAGTTTAGAATTAAATCCACAAACCTTACAATTTTGGTTTTGTTGGTATACAGTCTTAATATTATTGGTAATTTTATCGATTACTTGGTTTCCTAATGCAGCAAAACGAAAAGCTTTTAAATTTCGTTGGACTATTGTTGCTGTTGGGTTTCTTTTACAAACAGCAGATTATTTTTACTTTAAAGCACTACAGGATCCAGATGCTTTAATTATGTTACTATCTGCTATAAAAAGGAGTCAATTAATAATTGCGGTAGTTATTGGAGGTATTGTTTTTAAAGAGAAAAACAAACGCAAAAAATTAGTTCCTTTAGCAGGAATTATGATTGGTGTTTTTTTAATTTTATATGCTTCTAATTCATAAAAAGTAGTACGCAACCTCTATTTTAATATTTTAACTTTATGTAGATCGAAAACAAGTGTAATTATCTTCTATCTATAAGATTAAATCTAAATTTAATCATTAATAACAATTTAATAAAGTCTAAAAAATGTTAAATTGATATTTTAAATATGATAAAACGAATATTATAATAAAATTTGATTTATCAATACTTTTTTTATACCTTTTAATTCTATTTAGTAATTAAAAAAGCTAAGTTTGTAATTACTCCTTGTGGTTATTTTAGTAATAAAATTACTGACAAATAATATGAAAACCTATGGCATTAAAAATTGTAATTTCTCATAAGACTACTTATAAATATGATCGTAAAGTATCTTTGTCTCCTCATATTTTTAGATTAAGACCTGCACCTCATTCTAGAACACCAATAGAATCTTATTCCATAAAAATAACTCCAGAAAACCAGTTTTTTAATTGGCAGCAAGATCCTTTTGGAAACTATGTTGCACGTTTAGTTTTTCCAGAGAAAACAGATGAACTGTCTATAGATGTAGAAATTATTGCAGATTTAAAGACCATAAATCCGTTTGATTTTTTTATTGAAGAGTATGCAGAGGAATTTCCTTTTGTATACACAGATATTATTAAAAAAGAATTACAGCCATATTTAGAAATTACAGATAAAGGAAAACTATTAAAAAACTTTATAAAAACATTAGATTACACGCCTAGAAAAACCATTTATTTTCTAATTGATATCAATCAGAAAATTTATGAATATTTAAATTATAACATTAGAATGGACCCTGGTGTTCAAACTTGTGAAGAAACATTACAGCAAAAAAATGGTTCTTGTAGAGATTATGCTTGGTTGTTTGTACAAACGTTACGTCATTTAGGTTTTGGTGCTCGTTTTGTTTCTGGTTATTTAGTTCAATTAAAGTCAGATGAAAAATCTTTAGACGGTCCTTCTGGTCCTGCAGAAGATTTTACAGATTTACATGCTTGGGCAGAAGTTTATTTACCAGGTGCAGGTTGGATTGGTTTTGATGCAACTTCTGGTTTATTAGCTGGTGAAGGTCATATTCCGTTAGCTTGTACACCTTCTTTTGAAAGTGCTGCACCAGTTTCTGGAATGACAGATAAATGTGAAACAGAATTCTTTTTTGAAAACTCTGTTACAAGAATTTTTGAATCGCCAAGAGTTACAAAACCATATACTGAAGAACAATGGTTAGATATTGATAAGTTAGGGCATAAAGTAGAAAAACAGTTACAAAAAAACGATGTTCGTTTAACTATGGGAGGCGAACCTACATTTATTTCGGTAGATGATTTAGAGTCTCCGGAATGGAATACTGCTGCAGATGGCCCACACAAACAAAAGCTTGCAAAAGATTTATCTCAAAGACTATATGATAAGTTTGGTAATGGTGCTGTTTTGCATCACGCACAAGGAAAATGGTATCCTGGTGAACCTTTACCAAGGTGGCAAATAGAAATTTGTTGGAGAAAAGATGGCAGACCAATTTGGTTTAATAAAAAGTATCTAGCAACTTTTGCAGATGATTTTGTGGTACCACCAAATACAGATAAATTATTTTTAGAAACTCTAACTAAATATTTAGGTGTTTCTACACAACATATAATACCCGGTTTCGAAGATGCTTTCTATTTTTTATGGGAACAAGGTAATTTACCAATAGATATAGATCCTACTAAAGATAAAGACAATTCTTTGGTAAAAAATAAACTAAAAGATATTTTAGAAAACGGTACTTCTACTCCTGTTGGGCATTTACTGCCTTTAAACAATACAGAAGGCAAATGGTTTACTAGCGAATGGTCTTTTAGAAGACAACATTTATTCTTAACTCCAGGAAATTCTCCAATGGGTTTAAGGTTACCTCTTAGTTCTTTATTAGAAAAACCAGAATCAGAAGTTTTTCCTGTATACGAACCAGATTTATTCTCTAAAAAGAAACGCCTACCAAGTTTTAAAAATATAGTAAAAAATAGGCATAAAGATTATTTGGATAATGGATTGGATAAAAACCAACCAAATTATTTTGTTAGAACTGCAATTTGTACAGAAATAAGAGATGGTAAATTGTATTTGTTTTTGCCACCTTTAGAAACAGCAGAAACCTTTCTAGAGTTAATTGCTGCAATTGAGTTTACAGCCAAAGAACTAGATGTTCCTGTTATTATGGAAGGTTACGACCCACCAAAAGATAATAGGCTAGAATCTTTAAAGATTACTCCAGATCCAGGGGTTATTGAAGTAAATGTGCATCCTGTTACTAATTGGACAGATTTATGTAAAAATACGTTTACCTTTTATGAACAAGCAAAACTCTCTAGGCTAGGTACAGAAAAGTTTATGTTAGACGGTAAACATACAGGAACTGGTGGAGGAAATCATGTAACATTAGGAGGAACATCACCTGCTGATAGTCCACTTTTACGTAAACCAAGTTTACTAAGAAGTTTATTAACTTTTTGGCAACATCACCCAGGATTAACATATTTATTTTCTGGTTCTTTTGTAGGACCTACAAGTCAGGCTCCAAGGATAGATGAAGCTCGTATGGATAATTTATACGAATTAGAAATAGCTTTCAGTCAAATTCCTAAAGATGGCGAAGTTCCTTTTTGGTTAACAGATAGACTTTTTAGACATTTATTAACAGATTTAACAGGTAATACACATCGAGCAGAATTTTGTATCGATAAATTGTACTCACCAGATTCTTCTACTGGAAGGTTAGGTATTTTAGAACTTCGTGGTTTTGACATGCCTCCTCACCCAAAAATGAGTTTAGTACAAATGTTATTGGTAAGAACTTTAGTTTCTTGGTTCTGGAAAAAACCATACGAACATAATCTTGTGCGTTGGGGAACAGAATTACATGATAAATTTCTAATAGAACACTATGTAAGAGAAGATATTAAAGATATTGTTTCTCAACTTAACAAAGCGGGTTACGATTTTCAAGAAGATTGGTTTAATCCATTTTTTGAATTTAGATTTCCGTTACACGGAATGGTAGAGATTAACAATGTACATTTAGAATTACGTGCAGGAATAGAACCTTGGAATGTTTTAGGTGAAGAAATGACTGGTGGAGGAACTGCTAGATATGTAGATTCTTCATTAGAAAGGTTACAAGTAAAAGTTTCTAACTTTACAGAAGAAAGGTTTGTATTAACTTGTAATGGCGTAAAAGTTCAATTAAAAAATACAGGAGTAAAAGGAGAATACGTTGCTGGTATACGTTACAAAGCATGGGATCCATATTCTGCCCTACACCCAACAATTCCTGTAGACACACCATTGGTTTTTGATATTGTAGATACATGGAACAAGCGCTCTATTGGTGGTTGTACTTATTTTGTAGCACATCCAGGTGGTAGATCTTATGACGCATATCCTATAAATGGTTATGAAGCAGAATCAAGAAGAATAAATCGTTTCTGGGAATTTGGTCATACACAAGGTGAAATTAATCCGATAGAAAATATAAACTTAGACGTAGATAATCCTACAAGAAATGTTGAACAAAAAGGTAGTTCTAAAAAGTTTACATACAAAGAATTACCTATTAACTTCGAGTTTCCTTACACATTAGATTTACGAAAAAAATAAAGAGTGACGTTGCTCATTAGATGGAAGCCATAACAAAGAAATTATTTGAAAATTATTTTTTAGAGTCTGATAACTATGATGAGTTACTTTCTCCTAAAATGGATATTAAAGAAGATTGGAAAGTCTTATTACAAAACTTATTAAAAATCGATGCTAAAAAGTTAGCATCGAAACAAGTAGACATTAATTGGCTTTTAGCAGAAAATGGTGTTACTTATAATGTATATAATGATCCTAAAGGTTTAAATAGACCTTGGGATCTTAATATTGTTCCTTTTATAATTCAAAAGAAAGAATGGGATATAGTTGAAAAAGGAATTCAACAAAGATCTGAAGTTTTAAATCTTATTTTAAAAGATTTATACGGAGAAAAGAAATTGCTTAAAAACGGTATTATTCCTCCAGAAGTTATTTATGCTCACAGTGGTTTTTTACGTTCTTGTGATCAAATAAAATATAAAACTTCTAAGCAACTTTTAATTTATGCTGCAGATTTAGCAAGAGGGCCAGATGGTAGAATGTGGGTTGTAAATGACAGAACACAAGCACCTTCTGGCATGGGTTATGCTTTAGAAAATAGATTTTCTACAAGTAAAATTATACCAGAATTATATACGAATATTAATGTATCTCAACCTTCTAACTTTTTTAATGACTTTAACAAGTTATTATTAAATGCTGCACCTACAAATGTAGAAAACCCAATGGTTGTAATTTTAACTCCAGGGCCGCACAACGAAACTTATTTTGAACACTCTTACCTATCCTCTTTTTTAGGATATCCTCTTGTAAAAGGAAATGATTTAGTTGTTAGAAATGGTAAAGTTTGGCTAAAATCTTTAAAAGGTCTAAAACAAGTAGATGTTATTTTAAGACGTATCGACGACGTATTTATGGATCCATTAGAATTAAGAGAAGACTCTTATTTAGGCGTTGCTGGTTTATTAGAAGTTGTTCGTTTACAGAACGTTACTATTGTTAATCCTATAGGAAGCGGTGTTTTAGAAAACCCAGCTTTAGTTCCTTTTATGGAAAATATTTGTAAATATTTTCTAAACGAAAAATTAATACTACCACAAATTGCTTCTTGGTGGTGTGGCCAAGAAAAAGAAAGAAAACATGTTTTGGCAGATTTACCTTCTTTTGTTGTTAAAAGAATAGATAGATCTCAAAGAGAACACATTTATTTTTGTGAGTTTTTAAGCAAAGAAGCTCTTAAAAACCTTAAAAAAGAAATTCTTGAAAATCCATATAAATTTGTTGCTCAAGATAAAATATCTTTTTCTACAGCGCCAAATTTTGTTGATGATAAATTAGAACCTCGTAAGATTTTATGTCGTACATTTTCTATCGCTAAAGAAGATGGTTATAGCGTAATGCCTGGTGGCTTGGTTAGAGTTGCACCAGAAAGAGAAGAATTATTTGTGTCAAATCAACGTGGTGGAACTAGTAAAGATTTTTGGGTTGTTAATAATGAACCTCAATCTAGCTTACAAAACTACTCTTGGAATAATACAAGTTCTAATTCTTCAATAAATATAAACGATGTTCCTAGTAACACTGCAGAAAACTTATTCTGGTCTGGTAGATATTTAGGAAGAACTTTAATGACAGCAAGGTATTTAAGAATGGTTTTAAACCAGATGACTAATGTACCTTTTGAAGACAAAAAAACTGATTCTAAAAAATTAAAAATACTTTATCAATCCATAACAAAGATAACATCTACATTTCCTGGTTTTACAGGAGAAAACGAAGAAAAAGCACTAAAAAATCCATTAAAAGAGATGGAAAGTCTTATTCTAGACGTAACTAAAATTGGTGGTTTTGCACAATCTATGCAAAGCTTTAATAATTCTTATTATTCTTTAAGAAATTTATGGTCTAAAGATATGTGGCGTGTTTTTGATGGAATTCAAAAACATGTTAAAAAATTAAAAGAAGAAGAAAGTCATACAATTTATAGTTTAACTAGTTATTTTGATAAAATTATTACAAGGCTTATTGCTTTTATGGCACTTATAGAAGAAAGCATATTGGTAAGACAAGGGCTTCTACTCTACTTTATTGGTTTACAAATAGAAATTAGTGCAATGTCTATTGAAAAATTTAGAGCTTTATTAATTGTAAATTATGATGAAGAATTAACATATGAAGTTTTAGAATCTTTGTTAAATAGTCATGAAAGTTTAAATATTTATAGATATAGTTATAAATCTTATTTAAGTGTAGAAAACGTAGTTAATTTATTAATTTTAGATAAAGAGTATTCAAGATCTTTAACCTACCAAATGCATAGATTAAAAAAAGATATTGATAAATTACCAAATACAAATGAAAATTCTGAAATGACTGTTTGTCAAGATAATATTATGGCAGTTATTAATAAAATTGAAAGTTTAGATTTAAAAGAGATGTTGGTAGTCGATTTAGAATCTAACATGCGTAAAAAACTAGATAATTTACTATCAGATTTAAGTGATTTATTACATATAACTTCTTTATCAATTTCAGATACTTACTTTAACCATTCTCAACCACAAAAACAGTTGGTAAACAGAAATATTTCTAATTAATATGATTTTCGACCTTTGGCATAAAACTAAATATTCGTACGAAAATGGTGCTTCATTTTGTCATAATATTACAACCATAAAACCTAAAAATTTCCCAGGGCAAGAGCTTTTAGAGTATCGTTTAGAAATATCACCTACTCCTACAGATATTTCTGAAAGGTTAGATTTCTTTGGTAATTCTGTAACCCGTTTTTCTATACAGCAGCATCATGAAGAATTAATAGTTATTGCTAGAAGTAAAGTTTCTAGAGATTACAGCTTGCAAATTAATGAAGTTGATTTTTCTGAAGGTAAAAAAGTAACTATCGAAGAAACTATAAAACATTTAAAAAGTACGGAATTAGAAATTATAGATGTAAGGCAATATGTATTATCATCTCCACTTATTTCTAATATAAGTGAAGAAATAAAAGAATATGCTGCTGTTTCATTTCAACCAGAAAGATCTTTATATGAAGCTTCTTATGAATTAATGCAGCGCATTTTTACAGACTTCGATTTTGTACCTGGTTTTACAAACATAGCAACACCGTTAAAAGAAGTTATGACTGCAAAAAAAGGTGTTTGTCAAGATTTTGCACAAATAGCTATTGCTTGTGTTCGTTCTATGGGTTTACCAGCAAGATATGTTAGTGGTTATATTGAAACTTTACCTCCTAAAGGAAAAGAAAAATTAATAGGAACAGATGCTTCGCATGCTTGGTTTTCTGTTTATATACCCACGTATGGTTGGGTAGATTTTGACCCAACAAATAATCAAATTCCAAAAAACCAACATATTGTTGTTGCTCATGGAAGAGATTATTATGATGTACCACCTTTAAAAGGAGTTATATTTAGTATGGGAAAAAATGAAATGGATGTCTCTGTAGACTTAAGACCTGCAAAAACATTTCCAATTCAAAATCAATCTCAATCTCAATCTCAATCTCAATCTCAATCTTAAAGTTTATTTTTTACTTTGTTTTTGTGTTTGTTTTTGTATTTCGGGTTGTTTCTTAACCGCATCAGAAATATTAAAATAGTTGTCTTCTATTTTTTCTGCAATTAATACTAATTTTTTAATTAAATCGGCTGTAAATTCTTCTAAGTCAACTTCTATATCTTCAATTAATTTATACTCAAATTCAGATTTCATTTTACTAATTAAAAATGCAGCAGAATCAGTTGGTATGTCTTTATTTTTTGAAATAATAGAAATGTATTTATAAATTTGATTTAAACTACTTTTAATAGATCTTGGGCATCTATCATTTAAAATAACAAACTCTAAAGTATTTTTTCTTGAAGGTGCTTTTTTATAATAACGACGCATCATATCATAAGTAGAAACACATTTTAATAAAGTTGTCCATTGATAATTACTAACAGTAGAATCACCTTCTTTTGCTTTTGCAGCAGAAACATCACTTACTTTTGTATTAATAATTCTTGCAACTTGTATTGCCCTTTCTAGGTTTACACCTAACATAATTATTGCATAAACTTCATCATGTAAAAGTGTTGATTGAATTTTACTTCTAATTTCTGAAGAAGATTTTGTAACCAAGGTTGTAAAATCATACAATCCGCTTTTAACAAAACTATCTACAGAGTACGCTTTAATTGTATGGTTAATTCTATTGATATTCTCAAAAAGTTCTGTTGAAATTAAATCTCTAGCACATCTTGCATTTTCATGTGTATTTATAAAAGAGTTAATAATAGAATATGGTTTTTCTAAATTTAAACCAACATTATATAAAACTTCTTCTTCATCTAGCGTAATATCTGCTTCAGTAATATCATTTGCGGTCATGTACATTATAGATCTAAGTACAAATTGTCTAGACTGCGATAATTCATCTGGTGCATCTAAAGAAGAAAAATAATTTACATTTAAGAAACGGGCTAAATGCTCTGTTCTTTCAATGTATCTTCCCATCCAAAAAAGGTTATTGGCTACTCTTGCTAACATATATTTTCTATTTTTTTAAAACCCAAGTATCTTTTGATCCTCCACCTTGAGAAGAGTTTACAACTAAATTACCTTTTTTAAGAGCAACTCTAGAAAGCCCTCCTTTTAAAACAAAATCGTTATCATCTTTACCTAATAAAGTAAAGGTTCTTAAATCTACATGTCTAGATTCAAAAGATTCTTGGTCATCTATGTATGTAGGATGTGTAGATAAAGACATTATTGGTTGTGCAATGTATTTTCTTGGTTCTGCTTTAATTGTTTTCTTAACTACTTCTATTTCTGCTTTTGTAAGTTTATTTCCTATAGAAATTCCATAACCACCAGATTCATCAACCGGCTTAATTACTAACTTATCTATATTTTCTAAAACAAAACTCATTTCCTTTTCTCTACTACAATGATAAGTTTGCACATTGCTTAAAATAGGATCTTCGTCTAAGTAATATTTAATAATTTCTGGCATATAAGTATAAACAGCTTTATCATCTGCAACACCTGTACCAGGAGCATTTACCAAGGTAACATTACCTTTTTGATAAACAGAAAATAAACCAGGAACACCTAAAAGAGAATCTTTTCTAAACACTAACGGATCTATAAATAAATCATCTACTCGTCTATAGATTACATCTACTTTTTCTGGGCCATAAATAGTTCTCATATACACAAAACCATTTTCTACAAATAAATCTCTACCTTCCACCAATACAATACCCATTTCTTTTGCTAAGAAAGAGTGCTCGTAATAAGCAGAGTTATAAACTCCTGGTGTAATAATTACACAAACTGGTGCATCTACACCTTGTGGTTTTACAGATTCCATAGTTTCTAATAATTTAGAACCGTAATCTACAACCGTATGTGTGTTATACTGATTAAAAACACCAAAAAGAGCATGTTTTACTGCATTTCTATTTCCAACAACATAGCTGACCCCAGAAGGACATCTTATATTATCTTCTAAAACATAGTATTTACCATCTGAATGTTTTATTAAATCTGTACCAGAAATATGATTGTATATATTACCTGGCGGATTTAAACCTTTCATTTCTGGTAAAAAATTAACAGAAGAATTTATTAAGTCTAAAGGAACTATACCTTGTTTAATTATTTTTTGATCATGATAAATATCCCAAAGAAAATGATTTAAAGCCTTACTTCTCTGCAGAACACCTTTTTCTATAGTAGACCATTCTTTATTGTTTATAATTCTAGGAAATAAATCAAAAGGAAAAATTTGTTCTTTCACTTCTTTTTCTCCATAAACCTGAAACGTAATTCCTAAATTAAAAAAAGAATCTTTTGCCTGTTTGTTTAAACGGTTAAATTCATCAACAGAAAAAGTTCCAAAAATATCAAATAACGTTTTATATATGCTTCTTAATTCATTGTCCTTATCAAAAAGTTCGTCATAAAATTTAGGATCAAACTCATATGAGGAAAATAGTGGTAAATGATTAGTTTTTTTCAAATCTTAATTTTTAGTAAATATAAATTACACTTACCAAATTAGTGAGAATATTTTAATAAAAATAGACTTTTATTAAAATATTCACTTAACATTATAAATTTTATAGCATTAGTAATTAAAACAAAAAATTCTATCGTTTTGGCAAAAGAAGTTTGTGAATAAATCTTAATTTTTCGATAATAGCAGGTGAAATTACAAACGGGTATACATCTGGAACTCCCATTGCTCTATTAATACTATTTACAGCAAAAGATAAAGGAACACATTTTTGAACAATTACATCAAAATTTTCTTTAGTATAAGGATCAAATGAAACTTTTGTTTTTAATGCTTTTTTATTTACGGCTGGTTTTACATTCAATCTAAAAAAGAAAGCTGTTTCAACCATATCCATAATATGTAAATAATGTGCCCAAGTTTCTGCCCAATCTTCCCATGGATGAGAGGTTGCGTATTCGCTAATAAAATTTTCTTGCCAATTCTCTGGTGAACCATTTTTGTAGTAAGTCTTTAAAGATTCTCCATAATCTAAGTCTTCATTACCAAAAATAGCTCTAAATTCTGATAAAACAATTGGATTATCTCTTACCAATTGGTTCCAAAAATAATGACCAACTTCATGCCTTAAATGCCCTACAAGAGTTCTGTAAGGTTCTTTCATTTGCTTTCTAGCTTTCTCTCTTAATACAGAGTTTCCTTCACTAATTAAGATTGTAATAACACCATTTGCATGCCCTGTCATTAATTTAGGATTGTTTTTTCTAGCAACAAAATCGAAACACAAACCTTCTTCATCATCTAATTTACTAGGTAAAGCTAAACCTAATTTTTGAAGCTGATAAATTAAACGATGCTTAGCAACTTCTAAATTTTGCCAATTCTCAAAATTATCTGAATCTGAATTTGAAAGATTAGGTATTGTTCTATTTAATACACATGCACTACAATATTCTTCTGTAGAATCTTTTTTAATTACCCAATTACAAACATCAAACTCTTTGTTTTTACAATATTTATATTCAACTTTCTCTCTATCTGAAACTAATGTTTCTTTATGAGGAGCAAACGTTAACATTTTACGATCTACGTCTCTATAACCGGATAAATGTCCGCAATTTTCGCATGTTAAGTTTTCGAAATAAATAGCGAAATTACAATGACCACATTTAAATATTTTCATGGTTTTAATTTTGCCGCAAAATTACTATAATTTATCATATTTAATTCTTTTAATTATTGATATTCTTATGTAAAACAATAAAATAGCGAAGTTTAAAATATTAAAAAAAGAATGCTTTTATATGTAAATGATTAACAACTTCCTTTATCAAAATCATATCTTAGCACTTCAATTATATGAAACAAAAAAATTGGAGCAAATAAAAACATACATAGATCAAATAGCTGCCATTTCTAAAAGCGATTGGAATTTTTTTAGTTCTAAATTACTGCGTCGTACAATTCCAAAAAAAACTATTTTTTTAAAAATTAACGAAGTAGAAAACCATATTTCTTTTATAGAATCTGGTGTAGTAAGATTATATATTCCAAAAGAAAACCCAGATAAAGAAATTACTTTTGGTTTTAGTTTCGAAGATCAATTTATAAGCGCATACGATTCTTTCTTAACTCAGAAACCGTCTTTATATCAATTACAAACTCTTACAGAAACAAGTCTTTTAAGTATTAGTTATAAAGATTTACAAGAGGTTTACAAAACAACTCAAATAGGAAATTTAATAGGTAGATTAACTGCAGAACGTCTTTTTCTTATAAAATCTAAGCGAGAACAAAACTTATTAAATCTTACTGCAGAAGAACGTTATTTAAAATTATTTAAAGAACGTCCAGAGCTTATAAAAATAATTCCTTTAAAATATATTAGCTCTTATATTGGTGTTACTGCACAAGCATTAAGTAGAATTAGAAAACGTTTATAACAGTTGTTTTATTGACTTGGGTTCATTGTTTAATACTCGATATCGAATTATCTTTGTAAAAAAAATAAATGATTATAATTATATTTGTTTTGGTGCTTTGGTATGGAGGTTTGTTCTTTCAATCTTTCTTTCTACACCGTTACGCTGCTCATCAAGTTTTTACAATGTCTAAAACAATGGAGCGTATTACTTTTATTTTAACTTGGTTTTTTCAAGGTTCTAGTTACTTAAGTGCTTATGGTTATGGTATTATGCATCGAATGCACCATGCATATACAGACACAGAAAAAGATCCTCATTCTCCTTCATATGATGCTAATTTATTTGCTATGATGTGGAAAACAAAAACGATTTATCAAGACATAAATGATCAAAATATTGCTGTAGATGCAAAATTCACTAAAAATGTACCACAATGGAAAAGCTTTGATGCTTTTGCAAGTTCTCGTTTTTCTAGAATTCTTTGGATAACTTTTTACATTGTATTCTTTGCATATTTTACAACAGCTTTATGGCAATGGGTTTTATTACCAGTTGCTCTTTTAATGGCTCCAATTCACGGAGTAATTATTAATTGGTTTGGTCATATTTATGGTTATGTAAATTATAAAATGACAAATACGAGTAAAAATCTATTTCATTTCGATTTTTTAATGATGGGTGAAGGTTATCATAACAATCATCATAAACATGCTAGTAGCGCTAACTTTGGTGTAAAATGGCATGAAGTAGATGTTACTTATTTAATTATAAGAGTTTTAGATTTCTTAGGTTTTATAAAATTGAAACCTGTTGTTATAAAAAAATAACTTATTTATAAGCTATTCCTTAAAAAATAGATTTTCCTAAACATAATTTGGTACATGTATTAACTTTAAGATTCATTATTAGTAAAAAATGTAATCTTAAAGTTAAAATATGTTAAAGAAAACCTAATGTTTTCATCTTAACTTAAGTAAACATCTGTTTATATAGAGAATTCTATATCTTTAAACATAATTATTTAAATTAACCAAACTTAACTATTATGTTTAATAAAAAACGAGCACTTCTCTTTTTTATAGGGATAACTATTTGCTTTACCTCACTACAAATTTCGGCACAATCCGATTATAGTAATTACAGCAAACTCACACAAAAAATTAAAAGCTTACAACGAGCAAATTCCTCTAACAGTAAACTAGAAGAATTAACTACAACAATTGGAGGTCACAAAATTTGGGCTTTAACATTATCTAAAGGAGAGGCTAAGAATAAACCAGCAATAGCAATTGTAAGTGGTGTAGATGGTTCTCATATTCTAGGACCAGAAATGGCTGTTAATATTGCTGAAAACATATTAAAAGAGCATGCAGATGTTTTAGAAAATACTACTTTCTATATTTTCCCAAACATGAGCCCTAATGCTACAGAAAACTACTTTTCGTCATTAAAACATTATAATAATGGTAATGCTAAAAATACAGATGATGATAGAGATGGAGAAGTAAATGAAGACCCTTTTGATGATTTAAATAAAGATGGTTTAATTACAATGATGCGTGTAGAAGATATTACAGGAGACTACACAAAATTAAAAGAAGATGAAAGAGTGCTTGTTAAAGCAGATAATAATAAAGGAGAAAAAGGTACTTATAAACTTTTTTCTGAAGGAATAGATAATGATAAAGATGGTCTATTTAATGAAGATGGAAAAGGCGGAATTTTATTTAACAAAAACTTTAGTTACAACTATAAATATTTTACGGCTGGTGCAGGAGAACATCCTGTTTCAGAAAAAGAGCATAGAGATTTATTAGCTTTCTTATATGACCAATGGAATATTTTTGCAATTGTAACTTTAGGCCCAGAAAACAACCTTTCTACTCCTGTAAAATATAATGCTTCTGGCGCAAAAAAGAGAGTTGTAAGTAGTATTTTAAAAGAAGATGCTGCTTTAAATAAATTTTTATCAGATAAATACAATACAATTACAAAAACAAAAGATGCACCTAGTTCTAAAGGAAAAGGTGGTAGCTTTTTTGAATGGTCTTATTTTCACTTTGGTAAACTAGCCTTGTCTACTCCTGGTTGGTGGGTTCCTCAAGTAAAAGATTCTACAAAGAAAGCTTCAAAAAATAATGTTGCAAATTATTTAAACTGGGCAGAAAAAGAAAATATTAGCAATGCATTTGTAACTTGGAAACAAGTAAATCACCCAGATTTCCCAAATCAGAAAGTAGAAATTGGTGGAATTGCACCTTATAAAATGATTAATCCACCTTATCAGATGGTTACCGAAATTAGTAAAAAGCACACAGATTTTATCTTAGAATTGGCTAAAATGCAACCAAATATTACGCTACAAAATTTAACTTCAGAAGCTGTAGGAAATGGAATAACAAGAATTTCTGTAGACGTACACAACAGTGGTTTATTACCAACACATACAGCCATGGGTAAAAAATCTAGATGGTTAAGAAAAATTAAAGTTGCCGTTACTCTAAATAAAAATCAGCAAATTATAAGTGGTAGAGAAATTACTTTGGTAAATAGTATTGATGGAGATAGTACTAAAAAATTCTCTTGGTTAATTAAAGGAAATGGAAGTGTTGGTATAGAAGCAGGAACTTCTCATACAGGTATAGACACAGCAACAATAAAATTAAAATAAAAATTAGAAAAAATGAAAACCAATATAAATATATTAAAATCATTGTTGCTACTATTTTTATTTCCGTTAGCAATTGGTGCACAAAATAGCTCAGAAATATTTAGAGCAGCAGGAACACCACATAACCCAAAAGTTCAAATTTCATTTAATAGATATTATACTTCGGAAGGATTAGCTGCATTAGGTAAAAAAATTGCAGATGCACATCCTAATTTAGTAAAAAGACAATCTATTGGTAAATCTGCAAAAGGAAAAGATATTTGGATGCTTGCTGTTACCAATTACAAAGAAGGAAAAGCTGATAGAAAACCTGGATTTTATTTAGATGGAAACATTCATTCTAATGAAATACAAGGAGGAGAAATTAGTATCTATACAGCTTGGTATTTAACAGAAAACTTTAACAATAACGATTATATTACAAATATGTTAAATGATCGTGTTTTCTACATTGTACCAACAATAAATCCTGATGCTAGAAACGACTACATGAAAGAGCCAAATACAGGTAGTAGTCCAAGATCTGGTATGATTGCTTTAGATGATGATAGAGACGGAAAGTTTGATGAAGATGGTTATGATGATATTAATGGCGATGGTTCTATTACAAGAATGCGTAGAAAAAATGATGACGGAAACTATATTGTAGATCCTTTAGACCCAAGAAAGATGATTATTATTGGGCCAGATGATATAGTAACAACCCAACGTTACGAGTATTTAGGAAACGAAGGAATTGACAATGATGGTGATGGAAGAATAAATGAAGATACACATGGTTATTATGACCCAAATAGAGATTGGGGTTGGAAATGGCAACCAGATTATGTACAACGTGGCGCATACAGACATCCTTTTTCTTTACCAGAAACCAGAGCTGTAGCAGATTTTGTTTTAGCACACCCAAACATTTCTGGAGCACAAAGTTTTCATAACTCTGGCGGAATGATATTACGTGGTCCTGGTGCACAAGAAGACCTTGCAACATACAACAGACAAGACATTAGAATATATGATGCAATTGGTAAAAAAGGAGAAAAAATGTTACCAGGTTATCGTTATTTAACTGTTTACAAAGATTTATATTCTGTTTTTGGTGGTGAGTTAGATTGGTTTTATGGTAGTAGAGGAATTTACACTTTTACGAACGAAATTTTCACTCCGTTTGCTTATTATAAAAAGAAAGGAAGAGATAGAAACCAAACTTATGATTTTGATAAAGAATTGTTAATGGGAGATGCTTTTACACCTTGGCAAGAATTTGACCATCCTACATATGGTAAAATAGAAGTTGGTGGCTTTAAGAAGAATTTTGGTAGAGCTACACCTGGTTTTATGTTAGAAGAAGAAGCTCATAGAAATATGGCATTTACATTTTATCATGCACATCACATGCCTAATTTATCTATTTCAGATATTTCTGAAAAGAAAATGGGTGGTGGATTAAAGGAAATAACTGTAACAATTAAAAACGACAGATTAATGCCAACTCATGCTAGTCAAGATTTAAAATACAAAATTACAAGACCCGATTTTGTAAGTATCTCTGGTGTAAAAGTAGTGGCTGGTATGTTGGTAACAGATGCTGATTTTAATGTTACTGAAGAGCAAAAAGTAAACCCATCTAAAATGAGAGTTAATAATATTCCTGGAAGTGGTGTTGTAAAAGTTCGTTGGATTGTTAAGGGGAATTCTAAATTTACAATTACTGTTGATAGTGCCAAAGGAGGTTTACTAAATAAGCAGAGTAAATAAAACTTATACTTTAAATAAAAAAAGCCCATCTTTTAGATGGGCTTTTTATTTTATGTGAATTCTATCTAATTTTTACCAATCTATTGGAAAATAATCTTTTAAAAATTTACCAGACCAATGTTTACCTGTATTAATACCATCAATTAAAGGATCCATAACTCTTGCTGCACCATCTACAATATCTAATGGTGGCTGAAAATCATGCACTTCTACTTTCGATTTAGATAACTCAGCAGGGTCTTCATCTGTAACCCAACCTGTATCAACTGCATTCATATAAATACCAGATTTAGCAAATGTAGAAGCAGAAGTATGTGTTAACATATTTAAAGCAGCTTTTGCCATATTAGTATGAGGATGTCTGTCTACTTTCTTAAATCGATGAAACTTACCTTCCATAGCAGTAACATTAATAATATGTTTTTTACCCGTATTTTCTTTCATCATTAAATTAGACAAACGATTACACAGAACAAAAGGAGCTACAGCATTTACTAGCTGTACTTCTACCATTTCAGTCGTTTCAATTTCACCTAATCTTAAACGCCAACTATTTGTTTTTCTTAAATCTACTTGTTGTAAATCTGCATCTAATTCTCCTTCAGGAAAAACTTCTGCCGTCTGCAAAGAATTATCAAAACTATACGGTATTTGAGATAACTCAGCAGAATTTCTTAAACCAATTCCTGGTTCTGGTCCGTGCCAAGTAACAGGCAATACATTATTTTTACTTGTTTTTGAAGTAGAAACACTTAAATTAGATAGTTCTACCAAACAATCTGCATGTTCTTTTAATAAAGTCTGTGCTAATAGTGGTAATTGATCTATTGGTTTCTTCTCATTTTCCATTAAATGGAAATAAAAACCTGAAGGTCTTCTTACAGTTTGTGCAGCGTTATTAATTAGAATATCTAATCTATTGTATTTTTGTTCTATATAATTACAAAAAATCTCTACACTTGGTATATGTCTTAAATCTAAACCATGTATATGCAAACGATGGTTCCAATCTTTATAGTCTTCTTCTTTAGAAAAACGAATAGCAGAATCTGCAGGAAAGCGTGTGGTTGCAACAACTGTTGCCCCAGAACGTAATAACATTAATGTTATATGATATCCTATTTTTAAACGAGATCCTGTAATTACAGCAACCTGATCTTTTAAATCTGTCGTTTGAAAACGTTTCGCATAATTTAAGTCTCCACAATCTGTACACATTGTATCATAAAAATGATGCAATTTTGTAAAAACAGCTTTACAAACATAGCAATTTCTCGATGATTCTAATTCAGGTGTATCTTCAGAAGAAATTGAAGCTGCAGCAAGTAATTTAGGCGCAACAAATAATTTAGCTTCTCTGGCAGAACGAATTCCTGTAGATTTTCTGGCATGCTTATCGCTTTCTATTTGCTTACGTTTAGCAGCTTTTTTAGCATCTTTTCTTCGTCGTTGAAATTCATCACGATTTGGTCTAGACAACTCTCCTGCTACTTTAAAAAGCGACACTCTTTGCGCTTCCGGTAATTCAAAAAGTTGATTGGTATCTTCCAATAATTTCTGAATTGTAGCAATACAAGATGCTACTTCCTCATTTGTTTTTTTATCGCTCATAAAATAATAGCACTATTTCTTTTTCTTCTTTTTTATAACATCAGAACTTGTATTAGTAGCTTTTGTACTCGCTAAATAATTAGCTAATATTTTATCTACTAATTCTTCTTTTGTTAAATGATGAAAAATGGTTTTTATTTGAGATTTAAAATCTTCTGAAACGGTACGATTTGGCTTCGTTTTAAAAATCTTATTCGCCCAAATTAATCCATTACTTTCTTCAATACTTTTAGCATCTGCCTTTTTAAAAGCCTCAAAACGAATATCTAATGCTTTTTCAAAATCGCCAATATCTTGTCTTTCTTCTTTCTGAATAATAGTTAAAGATAAACCGCTTGCTCCTGCCCTTGCAGTTCTACCACTTCTATGCACATACGCATCATACGTATCTGGTAAATGATAATTTACAACATAAGAAAGATCTTTAACATCTATACCACGTGCTGCTAAATCTGTAGCTACAAGAATATCTATATGTCCTTCTCTAAATTGCCCCATTATACGGTCTCGAATACCTTGCGTTAAACTACCATGAATTGCACCTGAAGAAAATTTATTAATTGCTAAGTTTTTTGCTAATTTATTTACAGCTGCTTTCGTTTTACAAAAAATAATACCTCTTTCACCTGCTTTAGAGTTTAGAAAATGTAATAAAACTTCTAACTTTTCTATTGGCTCTACCACAACGTATTTGTGGTCTATACCTTGGTGGCCAACAGATGCCATATCTGCTTCAATTTGCACTACATGTTTAGACATATAATTCTGAACCAACTGTTTAATAGTTCCTGGCATTGTTGCAGTAAAAAGCAACGTTCTTCTAGTTTTAGGAATTTCTGCAATAATACTATCTAAACCTTCTTTTAAAGCGCTTACCATTTCATCTGCTTCATCTAAAATAAAGTAAGAAATATTTTTAATATTAACAGCTTCTCTTTTTACTAAATCGGCTAATCTTCCTGGAGTTGCAACAACAATATGTGTTGCTTCTTTTAAACGGTCTATCTGAGGTTTAATAGGTATTCCGCCACAAATAGTAGCTATAGATATTTTAGGACTGTGTTTTGCAAATGACTCTAAGTTACTAGAAATTTGTTGCCCTAACTCTCTTGTTGGTGCTAAGATTATTGCTTGTATATCCGGGTTTTCTACATCAATTAATTGCAACAGTGGCAAACCAAATGCAGCTGTTTTACCAGTTCCTGTTTTTGCTAATGCAACAACATCTTCTTTTTGATTTAAAACAATAGGAATTACTTTTTCTTGAATTTCAGTTGGTGTTGCAATGTTTAAATCTGCTAAACTCTGTTGTAATTCTTTATTAATTCCTAAATCTGAAAACTGTTTTGACATGAAAATATTTTTATGCAAAGATAATGACTGTTTTAATTTATTGTGTTTTTTATATGCAGTATTATTTGGGTTTATAAGATGTTTTTTATTGATGAATAAAAGTTTTATTTATAACAATTAAAGAAATTCAAAAAAACAGGAACAAACCTTAAATTATATGCAATAAAAAAGCCCATCTTTTAAAGATGGGCTTTTTTTGAAAAATATGAATTTATATTAGATAACTTTTACGTTAACTGCATTTAATCCTTTGTTTCCTTCTTGTAAGTCAAATTCAACTTGGTCACCTTCTCTGATTTCATCTACTAATCCAGAAATGTGAACGAAATGATCTTTATCAACTCCTTCTTCTGTAATAAATCCAAATCCTTTAGACTCATTGAAAAACTTTACTGTACCTTTACTCATCTTATTATAATTTAATTTGTAATATTATATTGCAAAGATGGTTCCAATAAATTAGAAATCAAGTATAAATCTCATAAAACTTCTAATTATCCTCATTTATTTAGGTTTTACTAGCCAAACAAGTAGGAATTATCTGAATTATAATTATTTACACACCATAAATTCTAACTTTTTTCTTTTTTAGACGAGAATTATTCAATTTTTCTTCTAATTCTTTTGCTAAAGTAGCAGGTACTGCAACAAATGCGCAATCTTGTTTTAGTTCTATATCTCCTAACTGATCTTTTGTTAATTTACCTTGTTTAATAAATAAACCAGCAATATCACCTTTTGAAATTTTATCTTTTCTACCCCCAGAAATAAATAAAGTTTCCCAGAAGACAGGTTTTCTATCTGCTTGCTTAGAAATGTTCTCTAAATCTGCATGCTTCATAAAGTCTGGTAAACGCTCTTCTTTCCATTTTAATACATATGCTGTTCCCTTTGCAGAAACTCTTGCTGTACGTCCATTTCTATGCGTAAACTCTTCTACTTCTTTAGGTAATTCATAATGAATAATATATTTCATTTCTGGTACATCTATTCCTCTAGCTGCTAAATCTGTAGCAATTAAAAGTTGATTGGTACCGTTTCTAAATTTAATTAAAGAACGTTCTCTATCTTTCTGTTCCATTCCTCCACTAAAATTACCATGTTTAATGTTTTTACTTTCTAAGAAAGCACTAACATTATTAATAGTATCTTTTAGGTTACAAAAAATAATTCCTTGTTGGTTACCTAAATGATTTAGTAAATGCAATAACGTATTCAGTTTATTTTTTGCAGGAGAAACAACTGTTTTAATTTGTAATTTAGAAGTAGTTGCTTTTAAATAATTAACAGTATTTGGCTTATCTAATCTTACAAAATCTGGAATCTCAACACCTTGTGTTGCAGACGTTAATATTCTTTTATTTAAAGAGATTAATTGATTAATAACACCTCTCATTTCATATTCGAAACCAACCTCTAAAGACTTATCAAATTCATCTAAAATTAAAGTTTTAATATGATCTTTAGAAAATCTCTCATTAGCAAAATGATCTGAAATTCTTCCTGGAGTTCCAATTAAAATTGCTGGCAAATGTTTTAATTCTATTTTATCTTTAGACATTGGTCTACCTCCATAAACAGCATTTACTTTATAACCAGAACCCATAGAACGTATTACTTGTTCTATCTGAATTGCTAATTCTCTTGATGGTACCAGAATTAATGCCTGAATTTCATCGATGTTAGGGTCTAAGAAATTTAATAAAGGCAAAGCAAAAGCTAAGGTTTTTCCTGTTCCTGTTGGCGATAATAAAATAGTATTAACATTTTTCTTTATCGTAGCAATAGCTTCCTCTTGCATAGGATTTAACTGACTAATATTCAGTTTTTGTAGTATTTCTTCTTGTCCTTTTATATGATTTGCCATTACTTTGGAATTTCTTTTATTTTTTAATAATCTACAAAGATAGTCAGACTTGAGCTGTATTGTATAAAATTGTTAAAGAATTGTAGTTGTTTTCATTAAATTAATAAAAACAGCACTATATTAAAGATGCAAAAAGAGGTTCTTAATAAAATAATAGTTTTAAAAACTAATAAATTAATATGTAAAACATTCTACTTATTACTTCTTTTCAATTAGATATACATCTGAATATACCTTGGTAAAATGAGCACCAAAAAATAGAATTAAACTAGAATATGAAACCCAAAGCATAATTAAAATTACAGAACCAGCTGCTCCGTATGTAGAACCAGGATCCATTTCATTAAAATACCAAGCCATTAAATATTTACCAATTACAAATAAAACAGCTGTTACTGCTGCCCCTACTTTAACTGCTCGCCAACGAACAGTTTTACTTGGCAGGTATTTAAACATCGCTGCAAACAAAATATAAATAAAAAGGATAGACATTAAAAAATCTATTATAAAAATGTATTCAAATAAATTGTCGGGTACAAATTTCTCAATTCGATTACTAAAAGCACTAATTAATGCTGTTAAAACAAAACTAATCAATAATAAAAAACCAATAATTAGTATAAAACCAAAACTTTTAATTCTAGCAAAAACCATTTGTAAGAATCCGTTTGTATTTTTATTTTCAGGTACTTTCCAAATCTTATCAAAAGCGAGTTGTAATTGATGAAAAACACCAGTAGCACCATATAAAAGTGTACTAAAACCAATAATTGTAGTAAATACAGATACTGTTTCATCTCCTCTATCTAGCATCATTAAACGAATAGATTCTGCTGTTTGTACGCCTACAGCTTTAGTTATTTCATCTAACATTTCTCCTTGTACAATTTCTCTTCCCCAAATATTACCTACCAAATTAAGAATAATTACAACAAGTGCTGGCAAAGATAAAATTGCATAATACGCAACAATAGCACTTAGCTCGAAAGGATTGCTATCTAACCAATTACTTCCTGTTTTTTTTAATAAACTAGGAAAATCTTTTATTACTCGTTTAATTTGCACTTCTATTTTTTTATTTGGTTAATGCTTAAATCAAAAATAAACTATTCTCTTTATTGTTACTAATAAAAAAAACTTCCAATTTTTAATTGGAAGTTTTTTAATTTTTAAGCTTCACCTCTTGCAGGATAACCAGCTTTTAGAATATAATCTATTCCATTTAAAACATCATTTAAAAGCGGTCTACCAAAAGGCATCGATTGTATAGATTCCCAATAAACTTTACCTTCTTTATCAATTAAAAACAAACCTGGTTCTGTAAATTGATTTGGTTCTTTATCGCTAATACCATTAGAAATAAACAAACCCCATTTCCTAGCCTCTTCGATGGTTAAACCATAACCAATAGGTAAATCTTCAATATTCCACTCTTTATAAGTTTCTTTTGCTATCTCTTCTGTATTGGCACTTATTGCAATAAGATTAACGCCACGTTCCTTAAAATCTCCAATCTTTTTTTGCAGTTGCTCTAATTGCTTTTGACAAACTGGGCAATGTTTACCTCTGTAAAAAAAAATTAATGTAAAATTCTCTGGTTTTTGATCTTGTAAACTCCATTTTGCGTCGTTTACTAACTTTATTGTTAATTCAGGTGCTTTTTCTCTTGGCTTTATCATTCTGTAAGGTTTTTGTTTAAAATTATTCTTTTAATTCACTTAAATCTACGGTATCTTTTTTATAATCTGTATATCCCTTAGAACCGGTTGTATAAAACGTATCGTTGTCCCATTCTGCTAAGGCTGTATTCTGATTAAAACGTTCTACTAAATCTGGATTAGAAATGAATAGTTTACCAAAAGCAACTAAATCTGCATAACCTTCTTCTATAATTTTATTCCCAGATTCTTCATTAAACCCTGCATTTATCATTAAAGTACCATTATAAATTTGTCTAAAATGTTTTGCTACATCTTTTACAGCATACGCAACATTAGAAACATCTGTAAATGGTTCAGAAAGGTGAACATATGCTAAATTATAACTGTTTAATTTCTCTAAAATATACTCGAACGTAGGAATTGATTCTTCAGTTATTTCCATTCCAAAAATTCCGTTTAAAGACGGATTGAAGCGTGCTCCTATTTTATGCTCTGGAATAACTTCTTTCATTGCATCTAAAACTTCGAAGAAAAAGCGAGCTCTATTCTCAATACTTCCTCCATATTCATCAGTTCTTGTGTTTGATGTTTTATTGAAAAATTGATGAAATAAATATCCGTTAGAAGAATGAATTTCTACACCATCAAAACCAGCTTCAACCGCATTTTCAGCTGCATTTTTAAAATCTAAAATTGTTTGCTGAATATCTTTTTTAGTCATTTCTTTAGGTGTAACAGTATCTTTTTGGCCTTCAGGCGTAAATACTTTTACATTTGCATTAATAGCAGAAGGAGCCAAAGGTAAATGGCCATCATGAAAATCTGGATGGGAAATTCTACCTACATGCCACAGTTGTATGTAAATTTTACCTCCTTTATTATGCACTCTTTCTGTTACTTTTTTCCAGCCTTGTACTTGTTCTTTACTATAAATACCAGGCGTATTAATGTAACCAACTGCCTGCTTAGAAACTTGCGAACCTTCTGTAATAATTAAACCTGCAGAAGCTCTTTGTTCATAATACAAACCTTGTAAATTATCTGTAGGTATGTTTCCTTTATTATCTGCACGACTTCTTGTCATTGGCGCCATTACTACTCTATTTTGTAATGGTAAATCTGTAATATTATTAAATTTTTGTAGTAAATATTCTTTCTGCATTTTCTTTCTGTTTTTTTTTAAAATTATAATCTTATGAAATAGGTTTTAATGGTTAGCCAATTTTCCTTTTTTCTTTGTTAATTGTTTTTCTAAATCATTTATAGACTCTGTAATAGAAGTTTTAAAATTACTATTGCTTGCTTCTGCAAATAATCTTGGTCCTGGAACACTTAATCGAATATTACAAATCATTCCTGTTTCATCTGAAGATGTATTTTCTGTTTTAAAGAAAACATCTGCTCTAATAATTATTTGAAATTTAGTATATAAGCTCTCTAGTTTCTCTTTTGCAAATTCTTCTAATCTTTTACTAGCGTTTACATTGTGGTATTCAAAGTTAATATTCATAATCTCTTGCATTTATTAATTAATAATTAAAATTTCTATTGTAAAATTAACAATATTTCTATTATTTCATTTGCGTAAACGATTCAAATTTGAACTCATATCGTATTCTAACAAAATTATTAAAGTCTATTTTATATTTATCATTAAATTTGTCTGTTTTTAAATGAAAAACTAACACAAATGTTAAAACAAAAATTAAAATCATTTAATATTATTTTAGCTTCTGGTTCTCCAAGAAGGCAACAGTTCTTTAAAGATTTAGATATCGATTTTTCAATTAAATTAAAAGAAATCGAAGAAATATATCCAAAAGAATTAAAAGGTGCAGAAATAACAGATTTTTTAGCTGATTTAAAATCGAAAGCTTTTAAAGATTTACAAGAAAAAGATATCTTAATTACTTCGGATACTATTGTTTGGTTAGAAAACAAAGCATTAGGAAAACCAAAGGATGCTAAAGATGCTTTTAACATGTTAAAAGCACTTTCAGGTAAAAAACATGAAGTAATTACTTCGATATCGATTAAAAATAATTCTTTTCAAAAAATTATAAACGATATAACAACCGTTACTTTTAAAGAACTTTCTAATGATGAAATTAATTATTACATTAATAATTATAAACCATTTGATAAGGCTGGCGCTTATGGTATACAAGAATGGATTGGTTATATTGGAATAGAAAACATAGAAGGAAGCTATTTTAATGTAGTTGGCTTGCCTGTTCATAAACTTTACAAAGAGTTAATGAACCTCTAAAAACCTTTAATTATCTAAGTAATATATAGGTATTAGATATATTATGTTAAAAAGTCTAACTTCTATGCTCTCTTTTCTTTTCTTAAGAGAAATAAAAGTTTATTTTTACGGAAATTTACAACACAACATCTTACAACTTTATAATGAAAAAATACACGTACACAGAAAAAAAAGATACACGTTCAGGTTTTGGTGACGGTCTAACAGAATTAGGTAGAACTAACCCAAATGTGGTTGCTTTATGTGCAGATTTAATTGGTTCTTTAAAAATGGATCAATTTATAAAAGAAAATCCAGAAAGATTTTTCCAGATTGGTATTGCAGAAGCAAATATGATTAGTATTGCTGCTGGTTTAACAATTGGAGGTAAAATTCCTTTTACAGGAACTTTTGCAAACTTCTCTACAGGAAGAGTTTACGATCAAATTCGTCAATCTGTTGCTTATTCTGGTAAAAACGTAAAAATTTGTGCATCTCATGCTGGTGTTACTTTAGGTGAAGATGGTGCAACACATCAAATATTAGAAGATATTGGTTTAATGAAAATGTTACCTGGTATGACGGTAATTAATACATGTGATTATAACCAAACAAAAGCTGCAACTATTGCAATTGCAGATTTTGATGGTCCTGTATACTTACGTTTTGGTAGACCAAAAGTGCCTGTTTTTATGCCGGCAGATGAAAAGTTTGAAATTGGTAAAGGAATTCAATTAACAGAAGGTACAGATGTAACTATTGTTGCTACTGGGCATTTAGTTTGGGAATCTTTACAAGCTGCAGAACAATTAGAAGCAGAAGGTATTTCTGTAGAAGTTATAAATATTCATACAATTAAGCCTTTAGACGAAGATATTATCTTAAAATCTGTAGCTAAAACAGGTTGTGTTGTTACTGCTGAAGAGCACAACAAATTAGGTGGTTTAGGTGAAAGTGTTTCTAGAACATTAGCATTAAACGTTCCTACTCCGCAAGAATTTGTTGCAACAGATGATACTTTTGGAGAATCTGGAACACCAGAACAATTAATGGCAAAATATGGTTTAGATGCTGCTGCAGTTGTAAAAGCTGTTAAAAAAGTAATTTCTAGAAAATAATTTCGTTTAAATCTTTAGATAGTTTTTAATATTAATTTTAAATAAAAAAAAGGATGAAAAAAGTAATTTTAGTAATGTGTTTGGCATTTGCTTTTAGCCAGACATCAAATGCACAAATAGATTTTGGTGTAAAAGGTGGTATAAACTACAATAATAATGGTGATGCAACATTTTCTTCAACAGGAGGTGATGTAATTAAAGGTGGGGAATCTAAATCTGGTTTTCATGCAGGTTTATGGTTTCGTGGTAAAATACCAATAGTTGGTTTATATTTAAGACCAGAATTAGTATATACACAAGTAAAAAATGAATATACAAATACTCAAAATGTAACTTCAGACTATGAATTTAAGAAAATTGATGTTCCTGTTTTAATTGGAAAGAAATTTTTAGGTGTTGCTAATGCTTTTATTGGTCCATCGTTTCAATATATTTTAGAAGATGATTTCGAATTTAATGATGTAACAACAGATGATTTTGATAAGTTTTCTGTTGGACTTCAAATGGGAGTTGGAATAGAATTAGGAAGAGTTGGTGTAGATGTTCGTTGGGAAAGAGGTTTATCTAATACAGAAGCAAAATTTGTAAATGGATTAACTGTAGATAATAGAACAAACCAAATAATATTTGGTCTTTCTTTAAAATTGTAAGAAAATAAACTATTTAATATAAAAAGGCTCTTGAGAAATCAAGAGTCTTTTTTTGTTAGAATTATTACTATTAAATAAGGATTTGTTAATCTGTTTTAAATTGCTTAGAAGCGCTAAAATGATATGATTATAGAAAACCTACAACCAGCAGTCTTTCTTATAATACCTTCATAGATATTATAGTTAAAATTAAAGTAAAAAAATTAAAAGTTTAATTCAGTTATAATCTTTCAATTACTTATAATAAGTATTTTGGCAGCGTTTAACAGCACTATAAATAAATTCCAATGTTAGTTGTTATCAATCTATCTAAAAATAGATCTAGTTAAACTAAAAAGGCTCTTGATTTCTCAAGAGCCTTTTTTAATATAAATATAATTATGTTTCTACTTAATGTTAGGATTTAAATAATCTGGTAAAGTAGGATTACTATTGTCACTAAAATCATTTGTTGGATCGCCATCGCCATCTGCATCTTCATTTATAGAAGGTGTACCGTCGTTATCATGATCTGTATCTTCTACTAAATCTAATAATTCGATGTAAAACATTAAATTTGTATTTACAAGATTACTTGTAAAGTTATTTGTATTACTAGATGGGTAAGCCAAACCAGAAGGAATAAATAAAATACCTTTACCTGTGTTTAAATAGGTAATTGGTCCGTTAAAAACATCTCCATTTGCCTCTTTCTTTAATTCACCTCCTTTTAATTCGGTAAAACCATGAGTCCATCCTTTAATAACAGCATTTAAAGTAAACCAAACACCAACTTCATTTGAATCGAAATTAGTAGTTTGAAGTGTTGTGTTTAATATTGCTTGTCCAGAATACTTAACGTAAATAGAATCCATTACCGTAGGACTCTCTTTTGTTGGCACAGGCTTCCCTTCTTCTCTACTATATACATATAATGTGTGTTCTATGTCATTATCTATTACCGTTAGAGATTTTAAATTATCTTTATCATCAAATAATGAAGTTTTACCAGAGACTAACGTTTTTACAGAATCTAAAGATTCATCATAGTAATTGTTTTTTAAAAATTTAACTAGAGAATCATTATCTGAGATAGCTAATTCTTCATAATTAATATCTGCAAACGGATTTACAAAACCAGAAGAATCATCATCACAAGAATACATTACAGCGACTCCTAAAAAAAGAAGTAAAAAAATATTTTTTATTTTATTCATTATAATCTTAAAATTTAAGGCTGCAATTTACCATTTTTATACCTTTGTAAAAAGACAAACATTATATTTTAACTTTTTTTATGAGAATAGATAAATATTTGTGGTGTATTCGCGTTTTTAAAACGAGAACAATAGCAACAACAGCCTGTAAAAAAGGACAAGTTAAGATGGATGCTAAAAGCGTAAAACCATCTAAAGAAATTTTTGGTGGAGAATTAATAGTGGTTAGAAAAAACCAAATTAATTATCAAATAAAAGCTTTAAGTTTACCAGAAAGTAGAGTTGGTGCCAAATTGGTAGATCAATACAGAAAAGATGTAACGCCTAAAGAAGAGTTTGAAAAGACAGAACTCTTAAAATATGCGAAAGATTATTACAGAAAAAAAGGTATTGGTAGACCAACCAAAAAAGACAGAAGAGATATAGATAATTATCAAGACGATACAACCGAAGATTTATGATTGCAGAAAACAATATAATATTAAATAATATTCAAATAAATCAAAAGATTAAAAGAATAGCATACCAAATTTACGAAAACAATAGTTCTGAAAAAGAAGTAATTATTGCAGGTATAGTTGGTAACGGTTATACTTTTTCTAAAAGAATAGCCGAAGTGTTAGAAGATATTTCAACTATAAAGGTTACCCTTTGTGAAGTTGTTATTAATAAGAAAAAACCATTATTACCAATAACAACCTCTATTTCTGTAGACGAGTATAAAAACAAACCATTAGTTTTAGTAGATGATGTTCTAAATTCTGGTACTACCTTAATATACGGAATTAAACATTTCTTAGATGTTCCTCTAAAAAGATTTAAAACAGCAGTCTTAGTAAACAGAAACCATAAAAAATACCCTGTAAAAGCAGATTTTAAAGGTATCTCTTTGTCAACATCTATAAAAGAACATGTACAAGTAGAGTTTAACGAAAAAGATGCAATCGCTTATTTAATCTAATTTGTTTTCTAATTCTAGAAGAATCTCATCTAGTGTTTTATTGTCCGTATTAAGAGTAATTGAAGCTTGCTCATAGAAAAACCTTCTTTCAAAAAGATGTTTTGCTACAAATTCTGTTATTTTTTCATTTTCTAAATTAGCAACTAAAGGTCTTTTACTCTTTTCTTCAATTATTCTAGTTACTAAAGTTTTAATACTTGCTTTTATGTAAATAGATTTTGCTTTAGAACTATTTATTAATTCCATATTATTTGCATAACATGGCGTTCCCCCACCTAAAGAAAGTACAAAACCTTCTTCAAAACTTAGAATTTCTTGCAAATATGTGTTCTCAATTCGTCTAAAATAAATTTCTCCTTTAATTTTAAATATTTCTGAAACACTCATGTTTTCTCTTTCCGAAATGTAATCGTCTAAGTCTATAAAATTCATACACAGCTTTTTAGAAACCTGTTTACCTATGGTAGATTTTCCTGAAGCCATATAACCTAAGAGTATAATTTGCATGTTTTTTATTTTTTTACAAATATCGATAAAAAAAAATCATTTTTATGCTAATAGTTCCAATGTTTGATAGTATATTTGCAATCGATTTAAGAAAAAGACCTGGTAGCTCAGTTGGTAGAGCATCTCCCTTTTAAGGAGAGGGTCCTGGGTTCGAGCCCCAGCCCGGTCACAAAAAAGCTAAGCTTACGCTTAGCTTTTTTTATTTTTATAACATTAGCGCACGTGGCGAAATTGGTAGACGCGCAACCTTGAGGGGGTTGTTTTCGCAAGAAAGTGGAAGTTCGACTCTTCTCGTGCGCACTTTTTATTATTTTAACTTCTTTCACAAATAATTAACCAAACTATATAAGATTATCATTATTTTTGCAACATGCAAAAATTAATAATTATTTTGTGCTTATTTGCCTCTTTAAGCACGTTCTCTCAGATAGATACTTTACGTACTAAAATTTTAAAAGGGCAAATTATTCATGCAGAAAATAAAAGTGTTCTAAGTGCAGCGCATGTATTAAATTTAAACACAGTTTCTGGAACCATTACAAACGATAAAGGTTTTTTCGAACTAGCAACAAAAGTAAATGATACAATTTTAGTTTCTTATTTAGGGTATTCTTCTATTAAATTAAAAATAACAAACGATTTATTAAAAGGAAACGAGCTAGAAATTGCCTTATATGAAAAACCGCAAAATATTAAAGAAGTTGTTATTAGATCTACTAAACTAATTGGTGTTTTAGAAATAGATGTAAAACAAGTTCCTAAAGACAGGTTTACAAGAATACACATTAATGGCTTACCACAAACTTATGAAATTGGTAAACCTAAAGCTAAAGACTTCTCCTCTCCTATTGCAGCATTGTTTCAGCCAGTAGATTTCTTATACAATCTTTTTGGTAACAAACCTAAACAGTTAAAGAAACTTCAAAAATTAAAAACAGAAGATGATTTGCGTAAAATGCTTGCAGGTAAATTTGATAGAGAAGTAATGATGGAATATCTAGACATGGATAGACAAGAACTTTCTGAATTACTTACAGATTGTAGCTACTCTGATTATTTTATCAAAAAAGCATCTGATTTACAAATGATAGAAGCTGTTTTAGATTGTTACGAAAATTACAAAGCATTAAAGAAAGGTAAGATAGATCGTGATAAAATTCCTGTAAAGAATTAAGTTTTATAATGAAAAAGGTCAGAAACATTACGCTTCTGACCTTAATCAACTATTAAAAACTAACTAAATACAATTATAAATACAGTTGTTGTGCAGGTATAATTATACTTTTTCTTAATTACTTGAGTCTTTTTTTCTATATCTATTTTCTAAATAAACTTCACACTAGAATTGTTATAATAAATTAGATCATAATCCTTTACTAGCTATTTATAATTACTTCTATAACCATAAGACGACAACATCTATAATAAGTTACAATTGTTTTTTTGTTTAACATAACTTTGGCTAAATCCCTTAAAATATTTCACAAAAAAAAATCCAACATCAGTTGGATTTTTTTTAAAATTATAAGAAGATAATTTCTTATTGATTACCTAAGATAATTGGCATTCCAGATTTACCAGAACCAATAATAATAACTTTACTATTAGAAGATTCAGACAACTTAACCGTAGCTTCGATACCTTTATCTTGAAGAATCTTATCTGTTAAAGATGCACTTAAAATACGGTTAGATTCCGCTTTACCTTTAGCGTCTATAATTACTTTTTCTGCCTCTTTTGAAGCTGTAACTAATCTAAATTCATACTCTAAAGATTCTTGTTCTTGCTTTAATTTTCTTTCAATTGCTTGTTTAATAGTTGGTGGAAGTTTAACGTCTTCTACTAAAACTTTCTTAACAGTTAAATATTGACCTTCTAACAACTTAGTTACTTCGTCTAAAATTTCTTGTTCAATTACATCTCTTTTACTAGAATACAATTGTTCTGGCGTATAACGACCAACAACACTTCTTGCTGCTGCATTAATTGCAGGATCTAATAATTCACGTTCATAATCTTCTCCTTTTGTTTTAATCAAAGAACCTAAATTAGCCAATTCTGGCTCATACCAAATTGTTCCGTTTACTTTAACCTCTAATCCATTAACAGAAAGTACATTCATTTCATCTGAAATAGATTGCTGACGAACCTTTCTTACAATCATTCGATTCCAAGGTGCAACAATATGAAAACCTTCTCCATATGTTTTCTCTGTATTAATACCATCTCCTAAAGTTTCAAAAATAACACCTCCTTCTCCAGGACCAATTGTTACTGTAGATTTAGAAAATAAAATTAAAACTGCTACTGCTAATATTATAAAGAAAACTCCACCTTTTGGAAACTTTATATCCATTTGATTATTTGCCATTTTTTTATCTATTTAAATTCATTCAAATTTACAATTTAAGTTTAGGAAACACAATCTATATAGGTACAATCTTCATTAGCCATTTCTAACTCTAAAGTAACATGTTCTATATAAAAATTAACCTATAAAATTTTACGAATCAGCAGTTTTAATAATTTTCTATTAGAATTACTTAGAAATTCACTATTAAGAATTAAACTATAACATCTGCTAAATGTACCTGTAATAGTTTATCAATCAATAGATAACTAATAAAAGGTCTATTTTTTTCTACAATGATCTGTAAGGAAAATTACAAACTAAAAATTATTAAGACTTTAATCTATCTTTAACATATTCTACTTTCGTTTTACCGTGTTTTTTAGGGTTTCCTTCTTCATCTAAAGAAACCATTACAATTTTATCTATTTCAATAATAATTTTGTGTGTAAGTTTATTTCTAACAGTACATTTTAAAGTAATAGAAGAGTTTCCAAAAGCAATAACATCCATACCAATTTCAATAATATCACCTTGTTTAGCAGAACTAACAAAATCAATTTCAGACATGTATTTTGTAACAGTTCTAGAAATCTCTAATTGAATAATTGCATAAATACCCAACTCTTCATCAATCCATTGCAATAATCTACCGCCAAATAAAGTCCCATTCGGATTTAAATCTTCTGGTTTTACCCATTTTCTAGTGTGAAATTTCATAAATATATTTTTTTATTTCTAAACCAAATTTCATGCTTTTTAAAAGATATCTGTAGTAAAATCAATTGCTATTTTAAATCTTACCATAATATTTTCTGATAAACCATTCTGCAGTAAATAAAGAGACTACAAAGAATAAAATCCATCTCCAATCTATTAAATTCTGCTCTTTAATAGTTGTTTTTTGAACCGTATAATAGTTTTTATTATCAAGTAAATTCTTAATTAGTTTTTCTGAATCATTTTTATAAAACAACTTTCCTCCTGCTTTATTAGCTAGCTTTGTAAGCTTAATTACATTTGCATGTGTAAATTGTTCTTCTATTTTATATGCTGTTATTTTAAAACTACCATATTTCGAAATATTTTGACCTAAAACATTTACCTTAAAGCTATACTCACCAGAAGAAAGGTTTTCTAATTCAATTTGATAAGAATTATTTATTAGAGACAAGGGAAGCTTAGTAACCTCTTTAGTAGCCTTGTTTGTTAGCTGAATTTCTAAAGATGCTCTAGCATCAAATTGATAATTCTTATCTGTATAAAAGGCAGATATGTTAATAATAGAATTTGCTGGGTAGAGATTTTCGTTATTTACCTCTAAACGATTTCTTTTTTTCTTTGAAGAAATATACTGAACCAAATTACCTATAAACTGATCGAAATCTTGAAACGAATTCGTATTTAAGAAACTAGACGCTCTCCATTTCCAGATTCCTTCACCAAAAATTACACCTACTTTCTGATTATTTTTTTCTAACAAAGAAATTAAAGGTTGTTGTGTTTCAAGTCCGTTTATATTTTGAAGCAATAAATTTTGATGATCTTTAGTAAAAGTAATTTCACCAAACTTGTCTTTTAATGGTGCAAACTGATTATAGCCAATATCTTTCTGTAAGAAAGTTAAGAAATTAGTATTGTAAATTGCCCCGTAATTCTCTGTTTGATTGATCGCTTTTTTAGAGAAATCTAATTGTTCTTTATTGATAAAATTCCAATCTGTACTTGCACCAGAAACCAATAAGTAATTAGAATTAGATTGTTTTATTTCGCTTAAAATAGACTTAAACGAGTTGTTTGGTTGATACAGTATAATTAATTGAAAATCAGATAATTTATCTTTAAAATTATTAAATTTTTTAATTTCTACAGAGCGTTGTTTATTACTTTCTATTGCTTTCTTTAACGCGCCAATATCTGGGTGTAAAACAGCTGCAAGAATTAATACTTTTGTTTGTTCATTAATAACTTCTACAGAAAAATTCTTACTATTATTTCTTATATTTTTCTCATCTTTTATTTTCTGAATAGATGCAGTATAATAATTAACCCCTTCTTTTGTTGATGTAAGGTTAGTTGTAATTATCTTAGATTTTTCTTCTTTAGAGAACTGTAACTTTTTAGAAAAAACTGTTTTCCCTCTATTAAAAACAGAAAATTTAGTTGTTACAGTTTCATTTCCATCATAATTTAAAATAACTTCTACAGGAAATTTATTTTTAATATAACTGTATTTGTTTACGTTTACCTGACTAACATTTAAATCTTTATATCTTGTTGTATCTCCAAAAACAATTGGATACACTACTTGTTTAGAATTTATATATTCATAATCATTACCTATGGTTTGGTTACCATCTGTTAACAATAAAATGGGTGCATTTTTATTGCTATTTAACTTATTTACAGTTGTAAGTGCTTTATATATATTTGTTTGGTTACCTATAAAAGATAAACTATCTGAAACATCTAAATTATTACTAAAATTGAAGATTTCTAAAGTAAATTTATTAGTTAAAGCACTGTTTTTCTTCAACTTATAAACTAATTCTTTTATATTTTCAGATTCCTTAAAAAAAGGAATAGAACTAGAATTATCTACCAAAATAGATAAAGTTGGTTTAGTATTTTCTAATTCTGTTGTTTTTATCTTCGGATTTATTAATAATAGTATCAATAAAAATAAAGAAAATGTCTTTAATGTAAAAAGTAATATATTAATTTTAGCTTTACTCTTCACTTTAAAAAAGTATTGAAAATAAGCAACTATAACACTTAGTAGAAGTGCTATTGTAATGTATAAGATGGTTGTTGTTTGCAATTATTTTTTTATTTGTGTGAAAGATATAAATAACAATCTAAAAAAAGAAAACCTGCAACGTTTAATTGTTACAGGTTTTTAATATTTATTAGTTACTATATTCAAATATTTTTAAAATAAAAGGTAATATTAATAAAAGACAAAAATATAATGCCGGTATTACTCCTAAGAATATAAGAATTTGTTTTTTTCTAAAATTTTCTTTTTCCTTTAACCATATTATTAAAGGATAAAATAAAGATAACGTAAAAGCTATATACAATAAACTTTTAGATATAAATTTGCCATACTTATAAATATAGAAATACTCATCAGAAAATCTATAGAATTGTAATTGTGATGGTAAAAATAGACCTTGTATTAAAAGTACATAAATTAAGATTAGAATTACAAATGGAGACCATAATAATTTATATAACTTTTTCATAAAGTTTAATTCTATGTCAACATACCACCATCTACAGACAATGTTTGTCCTGTAATATAAGCACTCATGTCAGATGCTAAAAATACACAAGCATTTGCAATATCTATTGGTTGTCCTCCTCTTTTTAAAGGAATTCCATCTCTCCAAGATTGTACAGTTGCTTCATCTAATTTTGCTGTCATTTCTGTTTCTATAAAACCAGGAGCAATTACATTACTTCTAATGTTTCTAGAACCTAATTCTAATGCTACAGATTTAGAAAAACCTACAATACCTGCTTTAGAAGCAGCATAATTAGATTGACCTGCATTACCTTTTAAACCAACAACAGAACTCATATTAATAATAGAACCAGAGCGTTGTTTCATCATTGGTCTTATTACTGCTTTTGTTAAGTTAAAAACAGATTTTAAATTTACTTCAATAACTTTATCAAAATCATCTTCAGAAATACGCATTAACAAGTTGTCTTTGGTAATTCCTGCATTATTTACTAAAATATCGATAGCTCCAAACTCTTTATGTACTTCTTTTGCTAATTCTTGTGCTGCATCAAAATTTGCTGCATTCGATTGATATCCTTTTGCTGAAACTCCGTAAGATTTCAATTCTTCTTCTAGTGCAATTGCTGCATCTACAGAAGAACTATATGTAAAAGCTACGTTTGCACCTTGTTTTGCAAACTCAACAGCTATTCCTCGACCAATTCCTCTTGTTGCTCCTGTAATTATTGCTGATTTATTTTCTAATAATTTCATATTGTAGTATTTAGTTGATATTCAAATATAAAAAAGAAATTCCCGTTTTCACGGGAATTCTATATTATTGTTACTGTTTTATAACAAATTAATCAATTTTATAAAAAGATTATTTAGTTACCAATAACCTCTTATTTTTTACCTAAAACTTTTGCTACCATTTCTCCAATTTTAGCTGGTGAACTCACAACGTGAATTCCGTTTTCTGCTAAAATTTTCATTTTTGCTTGTGCTGTATCATCAGCTCCACCAACAATTGCTCCTGCATGCCCCATTGTTCTTCCTGCTGGTGCAGTTTGTCCTGCAATAAAACCAACAACTGGTTTTCTGTTTCCATCAGCTTTAATCCATTGTGCAGCTTCAGCTTCTAAATTTCCACCAATTTCACCAATCATAACAATTGCTTCAGTTTCTGGGTCATTCATTAATAACTCAACAGCTTCTTTTGTAGTAGTTCCAATAATTGGATCTCCACCAATACCAATAGCAGTAGTAATTCCGTAACCTTGTTTTACAACTTGGTCTGCAGCTTCATATGTTAATGTTCCAGATTTAGAAACAATACCTACTTTACCTTTTTTAAAGATAAAACCTGGCATAATACCAACTTTAGCTTCATCCGGTGTAATTACACCAGGGCAGTTAGGGCCAATTAATCTACAATCTCTATTATCTATATAAGCTTTCACTTTTACCATGTCTGCAGTAGGAATTCCTTCTGTAATACAGATAATAACTTTAATTCCTGCATCAGCAGATTCCATTATTGCATCAGCAGCAAAAGCTGGTGGTACAAAAATAATTGAAGTATCTGCAGCTACTTTTTCTACAGCTTCTAATACAGTATTAAAAACCGGTTTTCCTAAATGCTCTTGTCCTCCTTTTCCTGGAGTTACACCTCCAACAACATTCGTTCCATAATCAATCATTTGACCTGCGTGAAAAGTACCTTCACTACCTGTAAAACCTTGAACTATAATTTTTGAATTCTTATTTACTAAAACACTCATTGGTTTGATATTTTATTTTGTTACGCAAAAATAGTTTATTGATTGTTTTTAAAAAAATTTTTTAAGAATTCTTTCTGTCTTTCAAAAAACGTTTTATTTCTGCCATTTCTTTTAATTTTTCTCTTGTTTCAGAAACCGGAGTTCCGAAATAACTTTTTCCTCCTGCAACAGATTTTGTAACACCTGTTTGCCCAAGAATTACAGCTCCTTTTCCTATTGTAATACCACTATTTGTACCAACTTGTCCCCAAATTGTAACCTCATCTTCAATAATTACACAACCTGCAATACCTGTTTGTGAAGCGATTAAACATTTTTTGCCAATCTTAGTATCATGACCTACATGAACCTGATTGTCTATCTTTGTTCCTCTACCAATAGTTGTATCTCCTGTAACACCTTTATCTATAGTACAAGATGCTCCTAAATCTACATTATCTTCTATAACTACTCTTCCTCCAGAAATTAATTTATCAAAGCCTTCTGGTCTATTTTTATAATAAAAAGCATCTGCACCTAAAACTGTATTTGCATGAATAATTACATTATTACCAATTACAGCATTATCATAAATAGCAACATTAGGGTGAATTACACAATTTTTACCAATTAAAACATTATTTCCTATAAATACATTTGGTTGTATAATTGTATTTTCTCCAATTATTGCAGATTCAGAAATACTAACTTTAGAGGCAATAAAAGGGTTATAATGTTTTGTTATTTTATTAAAATCGCGAAAAGGATCGTTAGATATTAATAGAGTTTTCCCTATCGGACAATCTACTTTCTTATTGATTAAAATTGTTGTTGCAGCAGAATTTAATGCTTTATCATAGTATTTAGGATGATCTACAAAAACGATATCTCCTTGTTCTACAACATGAATTTCATTAATTCCTGAAATTTTAAAATTTTCATCACCAATAAATTCTACATCTATTAGATTTGCAATTTGCTGAAGTGTTTGTGTATTCTTGAATTTCATTATTAACTATTAGATTGTATATCGTTTTCAATTTTAATAAGTAAAATCTATTTAAAATTGAAAACGACTTACAAATCTTTATTCTTTTATTCTTTCTTGGTAAGTTCCTTTAGTAGTTTCTACTTTAATTTTATCTCCTTCATTAATAAATAATGGTACATTAACAATAGCACCACTTTCTACAGTTGCAGGTTTTGTTGCATTTGTTGCAGTATTACCTTTTACACCAGGTTCTGCATGCGTAACTTCTAAGATAACACTTGCTGGTAAATCAACAGAAAGTGGCATATCATCTTCAGAGTTAATTATAATAGTTACAACTTCTCCTTCTTTCATTAATTCTGGTGAATCTAAAGCACTTTTTTGTAGTTGAATTTGAGAATAATCTTTCTCATTCATAAAGTGATACGTTTCTCCTTCATTATATAAATACTGAAATTTATGAGTTTCTACACGAATATCTTCTATCTTTCTTCCAGCTGGAAATGTATTATCAACAACTTTACCATTGGTAACACTTTTTAATTTTGTTCTTACAAAAGCAGGTCCTTTTCCTGGTTTTACGTGTAAAAATTCTACGACTTTATAAATATCGTTGTTATATTTTATACACAATCCGTTTCTAATATCTGATGTTGTTGCCATTTCTAGTGTTTATTTTTTATTATAATAATTTTATTATAATTAATCTATTCGTTTGTTTTAAATATTCTTTTTAACTCAAAAATTAGTTTGAGTTAAAATACCCTTTCATAATTCCTCTATGAGAATCTTTTATAAATTGAATTATTTCATCTCTTTCTGGAGTTGCTTCCATTTCTGCTTCAATGATATCAATTGCTTGCGTATAATTGTAATTTTTTTGGAATAAAATTCTATATATATTCTGAATTTCTCTAATTTTTTCTGTTGAATAACCACGTCTTCTTAATCCTACAGAATTAATACCAACATAAGATAAAGGCTCTCTTGCCGCTTTTACATAAGGAGGCACATCTTTTCTTACCAAAGAACCACCAGTTACAAAAGCGTGTTTACCTACGGAAGCAAATTGGTGTATAGCTACCATACCAGCTAAAACTACATTGTCTCCAACTGTAACATGACCAGCAAGTGTTGTATTGTTTGAAAAAACACAATTATCTCCCACAAAAGAATCGTGAGCAATATGGCAATAAGCCATTATAAGACAGTTGTTACCAATTTTGGTTTTCATTCTGTCTGATGTTCCTCTGTTTATAGTTACACATTCTCTTATGGTAACATTATCTCCTATTTCTACTGTAGTTTCTTCATCATCAAACTTTAAATCTTGAGGAATTCCTGAAATTACTGCACCTGGAAAAATTCTACAATTTTTACCAATTCTAGCGCCTTCCATTATAGTAACGTTAGAACCAATCCAAGTTCCAGAACCAATAGTTACATTGTTATGTATTGTAGTAAAAGGTTCTATTACTACATTTCTTGCTATTTTTGCTTGCGGATGTACATACGCTAAGGGTTGATTCATATTTTATTTTTTTCTAGCAATTTGAGCCATTAATTCTGCTTCTGCAACTAATTTACCATTCGCATAAGCGTATGCTTGCATATGACAAATCCCTCTTCTTATTGGTGTTATTAACTCACATTTAAAGATTACAGTATCTCCTGGTAAAACTTTTTGTTTAAATTTAACATTGTCCATTTTCATGAAATATGTTAAATAATTTTCGGGATCTGGAACTGTGTTTAAAACTAAAACGCCACCACATTGTGCCATTGCCTCTACTTGTAAAACTCCTGGCATTACTGGTGCACCTGGAAAATGACCTACAAAGAAATTTTCATTCATTGTAACATTTTTCATCCCAACAACATGTGTATCAGAAAGTTCTATAATTCTATCTACCAATAAAAATGGTGGTCTGTGAGGTAGAATTTCCATTATTTGATGAATATCTAATAGTGGTGGTAAGTTTAAATCGTAAGAAGGAACATTATTCCTTTTTTCTGCTTTAATAATTTTAGCTAATTTCTTTGCAAATAATGTATTTATTAAATGCCCAGGTTTGTTAGCAATTACTTTTCCTTTAATACGAATACCAACCAAAGCTAAATCACCAATAACATCTAATAATTTATGTCTTGCTGCTTCATTTGCCCAGTGTAAGGTTAAGTTATCTAAAATTCCATTAGACTTTACGGCTATATTATCTTTGTTAAAAGCTTTCTTTAATTTCTGCATTGTATTGTCAGACAATTCTTTGTCTACATAAACAATTGCATTATTTAAATCTCCACCTTTAATTAAATCGTTTTCTAATAACATTTCAATTTCATGTAAAAAACTGAATGTTCTAGCATCTGCAATCTCCTCTTTAAAGTCAGACATTTTATCTAAAGTAGCATTTTGTGTACCTAATATTTTAGTACCAAAATCTACCATAGTTGTTACTTGATATTCATCTGAAGGCATTAAAATAATTTCGCTACCAGTAACATCATCTCTGTAAGAAATTATTTCTTTAACAACATATTCTTCAATATCTGCATCTTGTTCTTCAATTCCTGCTTTTTCTAAAGCTTCAACAAAAAACTTAGAAGAACCATCCATAATTGGAGGCTCTGAAGCATTTATTTCTATCAAAAGATTATCAATATCTAAACCAACAGCAGCAGCTAAAACGTGCTCTGAAGTTTGAATTTGAACACCATTTTTCTCTAAATTTGTTCCTCTTTGTGTATTAACAACATATTCTGCTTTTGCGCCTATTATTGGCGAACCTTCTAAATCTATTCTGCTAAAAGCAAAACCATGATTTATAGGTGCTGGTTTTAATGTCATTGTCACAGTATTTCCTGTATGTAAACCTACACCAGATAAACTGATCTCTTTTTGTATTGTCTTTTGTTTCTTACTCATTATTCTTTTATTTGAGTCTTCAACTCTTTTTCTAGTTGATTAATCTTTGATGCTATTTTTGGTAAATTCTTAAAATACACATAACTTCTATTAAACTCACGTGAATTTAATGCCGGTGTACCATAAACCATTTCATTATCTTTTAAACTTTTGGTAACACCCGTTTGCCCTAAAACTTTTACGTTATTACCTATTTTTATATGACCAGCAACACCTACTTGCCCGCCAATCATACAATTTTCACCAATTTTTGTAGAACCAGAAACACCAGTTTGCGAAGCGATAACGGTATTTCTACCTACCTCTACATTGTGTGCAATTTGTATTTGATTGTCTAGTTTAACTCCTTTTCTAATAATAGTAGAACCTAAAGTAGCTCTATCTATTGTAGAAGCAGCACCAATATCTACATTATCTTCTATTATAACATTTCCAATTTGAGGAATTGCCTTGTATTCTCCGTTTTCATCTGGCGCAAAACCAAAACCATCTGCACCAATAATAGCACCAGAATGAATCTTACAGTTTTTACCTATTTGTGTATCAGAGTATATTTTTACGCCTGCAAAAATTACGGTGTTATCATCTATAGTTGTATTGTCTCCAATATAAGCATTCGGATAAATTTTTACATTATTCCCTATTTTTACATTTTCTCCAATATATGCGAACGCACCAATATATTCATCTTTACCTATTTTAGAAGATTCAGAAATAAAACTTGGTTGTTCTCTACCTGTTTTATTATTCTTAACCTCGTTATAGAATTCTAATAATTTAGAAAAAGATTTGTAGGCATCATCTACTTTTATTAATGTAGTTTTAACCTCTTTTTCTAATACAAAACTCTTGTTAACAATTGCTACAGAAGCATTTGTTGTATATAAAAAAGAATTATATTTTGGGTTCGATAAAAACGTTAGAGATCCTTTTTCTCCTTCTTCTATCTTAGAAAGTTTAGATACTTCTTCATCAGGATTCCCAACTACTTCACCTTCTAGAATATCTGCTATTTGTTGTGCTTTAAATTTCATCAAAGGCAAAAATATAAAAATTATACCGTTTTCTCTAATCTCTTCTTACTTTGGATAACAAATAAAGTTTTTTACAACCGGTATTGTTAGTGCTTGAAGGTTTAATTGATCGGATGCTTTTGCAATATCTTTTAATTTACCCTTCTTATTTAAAATATAAATTGGTGTTTTTAAATTATAAGCTTGATTGCTAATTTCTTGATGAAAAACAAAATAACCTACTTCCTTTTCTGTAATATTTAATTTCTTAATTGCTTTCTCTCTTTTTTTATTAATGTAACCCTGCTTAAATTCTCCTTGCTGAATCTCTATTCTTAATAATTTTCTATCAACAATCATTTTTGCTAAAAGCGATAAAATTTTATCATCATGATTAACCCATTCTTTTATTGCAGAAAACACGTCGTAATCATCTAATTTGGCAAACATTTCTAAAGTTTCATCTGTAAAATTATCTTTAGAAATTTGTTTGTATAAGAAATAATACAAAGCAGAACTAGCATATAACACTACTCCTTTTTCTGCTAATTCTTTGGCTCTTTTTAAGACATTTACTAAAATATTCTCTGCAACTAAACCTGTTTTATGTAAGTATACTTGCCAATACATTAATCTTCGAGCAATTAAAAAGTTCTCTACAGAATAAATTCCTTTTTGTTCAATAACCAATTCATCATTTTTAACATTCATCATAGCAATTAACCTGTCTGATGAAATGTTACCTTCTGTAACACCTGTGTAAAAACTATCTCTTTTTAAATAATCTAATCGATCGATATCTAGCTGACTAGAAATTAATTGTCCTAAGAATTTACGTGGGTTTTTATCTTCAAAAATTTCGATTGCCAATGTTAATTTGCCATCAAACTCTTCATTTAATTTCTTCATAAATTTTAAAGAAATTTCTTCGTGGCTAATTTCGCTTACAATACTATGTTCTAAAGCATGTGAAAATGCACCATGACCAATATCGTGTAACAAAATAGCTACACACAAAGCATTTTCTTCTTCTAATGATATTTCTACTTGTTTAAAACGCAAAACTCTAACGGCTTTCTGCATTAAATGCATACAACCAATTGCATGATGAAAACGAGTGTGGTTTGCTCCTGGATATACCAAATTAGAAAATCCCATTTGTGCAATTCTTCTTAATCGCTGAAAATAAGGATGTTCTATAATATCAAAAATTAAAGAATTTGGTATTTGAATAAATCCGTAAATAGGATCATTTAAAATCTTAAGTTTGTTGGGTGCTTTTTTCTTCAAAAGTGCTAAAATTATCAATCTATATTTGCAAAATACAATATTTCTAGTGACAAATTCATATATTTATTTCAGAAATTAATAGGTAATAAATTTTATTTGTAGAAATATTTTAATATTGGCAATATTTTATCATTTAAGAAGATATAAAAAAATAACAAAACCCTAATTTTAACGTTAAAGAAATAAAACAAAATATATGAGCATACAAATCTTGTGGGTAGACGATGAAATAGAATTATTAAAGCCTCACATTATATTTTTAGAACGTAAAGATTATAAAGTTACTACTTGTACAAATGGTGCAGATGCAATTGATTTAGTAGCAGAAACAAATTTCGATATTGTTTTTTTAGATGAAAACATGCCTGGTTTAACAGGTTTAGAAACATTAGCAGAAATAAAACAAAAGCAAGCCAATTTACCTGTGGTAATGATTACCAAAAGTGAAGAGGAATATATAATGGAAGAAGCAATTGGTTCTAAAATTGCAGATTATTTAATAAAACCGGTAAACCCTAATCAGATTTTATTAAGTTTAAAGAAAAACTTAGACCATTCTCGTTTGGTTTCAGAAAAAACAACCTCTAGTTACCAGCAAGAATTTAGAAAAATCTCTATGGATTTGGCAATGGTAAATTCTTATGAAGAATGGATTGAGTTATACAAAAAACTAGTTCATTGGGAGTTAGAATTAGAAAACATTAGCGATCCTGGTATGTTAGGGATTCTAGAAAGTCAGAAACAAGAAGCTAATTCGCAATTTTTTAAATTTATTAAGAAAAACTACGAAGATTTCTTAACAGGACACGACAAACCTACATTTTCACACACCTTATTTAAAGATTATGTAGTACCAGAATTAAAAAAAGAACAAAGTGTTTTATGGGTTGTAATAGACAATTTACGTTATGACCAATATAGAATCTTAGAGCCATTAATAAATAACCATTATAAGAAGGACGAAGAATACACTTATTTTTCAATTTTACCAACGGCAACACAATATGCTAGAAATGCAATTTTCTCTGGTTTAATGCCATCTGAAATGGAGAAAAGACATCCTCAGTTATGGAAAAACGATACAGACGAAGGTGGAATGAATTTGTTTGAAAACGAATTCTTATCTGCACAAATAAAGCGTTTAGGTTTAAATATTAAACACGAATATTATAAAATTACCAATTTAAAAAACGGAAAAGATTTAGCCGATAATTACAACGGAACAAAACAAAATGATTTAACAGCCGTAGTTTATAATTTTGTAGATATGCTTTCACATTCTAAAACAGAAATGGAAGTAATAAAAGAATTAGCAGGAGATGATAAAGCATATAGAAGTTTAACTTTAAGTTGGTTTAAAAATTCGCCATTATTCGAAATTATACAAAAAGCACAAGCATTAGGTCAGAAATTAATAATTACCACAGATCATGGTACAATAAACTGTAAACACCCTACAAAAGTAATTGGCGACAAGAACATTAGTGCAAACCTACGTTATAAAACTGGTAGAAGTCTTTCTTATGAAGAGAAAGATGTATACGCAGTAAGAAACCCAAAAGATATTTTCTTACCAACAGTAGCAATGAATAGTCCGTTTATATTTGCAAAAGAAGACATGTTTTTTGCATACCCAAACAACTTTAATCACTTTGTTAAATATTACAAAAACACCTATCAACATGGTGGTGTTTCATTAGAGGAAGTAATTATTCCATGTGCTGTTTATAGCCCAAAATAAAAAAAGGCGAGTTAAATTTATTTAACTCGCCTTTTTATTTATAATTTATAAATTACTGCAATAATTATCTGGTATTTGAAAATTATCTAAATCTACATTATCAGATGTAAAAGTGTATTTCTGATTAATTCTACTACCTCTATAATAAGTTCTAAATTCATATTCCTTATTTAATGTTATACTGTATAATTTAATTTTACCTCTATTAATGTAGCCAACATTTTTCCAAGAAGTATACATTCTACCCCTATAATTGTATGAAACTTTCATATACAAATAAGATGATGGTTTTATAGTTTTTCCTTTACAAATTCCAGAAAAATTAACATTTACATTGGTAACAGCAGATTTAGCAGGTATTTTACTTTTAAATTCATCTAGATTTATATTTATTTGATTAGAATTACAACCGTTAAATGAACTAGATCTATAGATTTCATTTCCTTTATTATATGTTGATTCACCATCATAAATAACAAATTCTAAATTAGAGTTTGGAGTTCTATAATAACCAAATGATTTGCCATCGTAAAAATCATGTGAACGACTTGCCTTATAACTTACTCCCTGATTTGTACCTGCATAAACTAAGTTTGTTACCAATCTATATGATAAGTTGCTATCTATTCCAGGAGCGGTTACTTTAACATCAAATCTTCTATAATTATCACAACCTCTAATCCAATAATCTAAATTATACCAAGACAAATGTGTTGTTTTATATTCTGATATTAACTTACCGTTTTTCTCTTGAACAATTGTAGTAGCATGAAACACCCATTTACCATCATCTTTACTATAAGACCAAACTGGTAATTCATCTCCAGATTTTATATTTTGTCCTGTAGATGGGTTTATAACATCTCTATCAATTTCCATTGCTACTGTAATAGGTTTTGTAAACTCTTTTACCTCTGTACCTCCAACAAACATATCTATTGAAGCAAAACCTGCTGTTGAGAATGAACCCTCTGTATTTATTTCTCCATTCTCTAATGCTACTTCATAAGGTGAAAAACCTCCTGGAAAAGAATTTAAACTTTCATTATTTTGACTATCGAAATTAACTACTCTTACTATTAAGTCTCCAGAAACATTTATTATATTTCCATTTGCATCCTTAAATTTTGTGTCTTTTTCAATAGTTACTTCTGTAGTTTCGCCAAAACCAGCATCGTCTGTTTTAACAGACAACAAATTTGTTAAACTACCACCTTGTAAAGGTTGGTTAACTTCTTTAATACTAATACCATCTGCAGGATTGCTTATATTTACAATATTTGCAGATATATTTACTAAGGTATCACTTTCTTGCACTCTTACAGGTATTGTAGTGGTTAAGTAATTATCTCCACTAATTTTCACTAAAAAACTTAAGTCTTCATTTGTTTCATTTGGGTTTACTGCCAATTGTACAATACCATCAACAATTGTAAACTTTGTTTTTGAGCCTCCGTCAGAAATTATCTTTGCCGCATCATCTCCTAAAAGCGTTACTTTTAGATTGTTATTATCATACAACCTTTCAGGATTTGTAGGATCTAAAATGCTAATTGTAATATTTTTATCGAAAATAGCAGAATCTACAGCCGTCTTAAAATTTGTTAGAGGATTTTCGCAAGAATATATTGCGAAAAACATAATTGTTAAAATTGTGGTAACTTTAAAGTACTTGATTTTTTTTATAAATATTTTCATTTTTTTTTATTTTAAAAGCTATAAGCTAATTTTAGTTTTAAATTCGGAATAATTTTAAAATCGTCAAATCCTTCCTTAATTGTATCTCTGTTTAATTCTTCCGATGGAGATAATAAACCTGTAGACGAAATGCTTGAATTAGGGCTGCCTAAATAATAGGCACCAATATCTAACGATATACCTAATCTATTTCTTTTGGGAATAGATCTACCAAAACCAATACCTATATATGGTGCAATACTACTAGACCAATCTGCCTCTATTTGATTATATCCATATTTTTCTTCTGATATTGTTATATCTCCTATATTCAATTCATCTGATGCTCTTGAATTAATTGAAACAAAAAAATTATTAAAATAAGCCATTCCAAAAGTCAATCTAAAAGAAGATGTAAACGGCTTGTAATCAAACAATAACTCATATGCCTTATTATTTGCATTAATTAATAAATTTGCTGTGTCATCATTTATTTTAAAATCGTTAATTTCATAATCTTTTAAATTAAAAAAAGTGTAGCCCAATCTTATATTAAACTTATCGTTTAAACTTCTAGCATACTCAATTCCATAACCTGGCAATCCTACAGAGAAACCTATAGCGTTTTTCCTTGTTTTTTCTTGTTTAAAATCATCTTTAATATCTTGAGTAAAAGATATTGATGTGATGCAAAAAAAAACTAGAAATAAATAATTTTTAATTTTCATGTTTTTTTAATTTATTGGTTTCAGCAAAATTAAATGAACTCATTATTGACCACTATACCTATAATTAGGTATTTTACAATTATTTATACTATTAAAATAGGAATACGATTTTCTTCAAATTATGATGAATTAGAACTACATTAATAAAAATTTATAAAACCAAGTGATTCTTTAATTTAATATGGTAGATTTCTTATTTTTGCGGCATGAATAAAAACTATTCTTTAGAAAACCTTACTGAAATTGCAACAGCAATCATAACATCCGTAGAAAATAAAAATTTATTATTTTATGGTGAAATGGGTGTAGGTAAAACGACACTTATAAAAGAAATTTGTAGACAATTGGGTGTTTTAGATAACATTTCCTCTCCTACTTTTTCATTGGTAAATGAATATCAAACTTCAACAAAAGAAAAAGTTTTTCATTTCGATTTTTATAGAATTACAGATGAAGTAGAAGCTTTAGATATGGGAATTGAAGATTATTTATATAATAACGATTGGTGTTTAATCGAATGGCCACAAAATGTCGAAAATTTACTACCTTTAGAATCTGTTGAGATCCATTTATCTACTTTAGAAAACGGACAACGTAACATGCAAATAAAATAACAAATTATGAGTTCATTTTCTCCGTTTAGTAAAGAAGAATTACTTCCTCAAGAAGAAATGTTAGAAATAAAAAAGCATAAAGGAGAACTATTTATAGGCTTACCAAAAGAAATCTATTTAAGCGAAAAACGTGTTTGTTTAACACCAGATGCCGTTGGTGCTTTAACAGCAAATGGCCATAGAGTTGTTATAGAAACGGGTGCAGGAGATGGCGCAAACTTTACAGATAAAGAATATTCAGATGCTGGTGCAAAAATATCTTACAATGTAGAAGAAGCATTTAAATGTAATATTATTTTAAAAGTTGCTCCTCCAACAGAATGTGAAATAGAATTTATTAACCCAAATGCTATATTAATTTCTTCGTTACAATTAAAAACACAATCTAAAAAATACTTCGAATGTTTGGCTAAAAAGAAAATTACAGCCATTGCATTCGATTATATAAAAGACGAGCAAGAAACCTACCCAATTGTAAAATCTTTAAGTGAAATTGCAGGAACTGCTTCTATTTTAATTGCTGGCGAATTAATGAGCGGCGTTAATAAAGGAAACGGTTTATTATTTGGAAACATTGGCGGTGTACCACCAACAAGTGTTGTTATTTTTGGTGCAGGAACAGTAGGTGAATACGCAGCAAAAACAGCAATTGGTTTAGGTGCAAGAGTTAAAGTTTTTGATAATTCTATTAGTAAATTAAGAAAATTACAAGATTGTTTACACGCACCTATTTACACTTCTACACTACAACCTAAATCTGTTTTAAAAGCATTAATGCGTTGTGATGTTGCTATTGGAGCAATTCGTGGTAAGAATAGATCGCCAATTTGTGCTACAGAAGAAATGATTGAAAAAATGAAAGAAGGTGCAATTGTTGTTGATGTTAGTATCGATAGAGGTGGCTGTTTCGAAACATCTAATGTAACTACTCACAAAACACCAACTTTTGTAAAACATGGTGTAATACATTATTGTGTGCCAAACATTCCTGCCCGTTATGCAAGAACAGCTTCTGTTTCTATTAGTAATATCTTTACACCTTATTTATTAAATATAGCAGAAGAAGGTGGTTTCGAAAATACTGCAAGATTCGATAAAAGTTTACGAAACGGAATGTATTTCTATCACGGAATTCTAACAAATAAAACGGTTGCAGATTGGTTCGATTTACCTTTTAGAGATATTAATTTATTAATACTTTAAAAAACAACTACATCTGTAAATTTCTAAGAAATTATTACAAATAGTACTATATAACATAAACGTTTTATTTCTACTTAAATCGATCTGAAATAACTTAGATAATAGAGTTACAAACGACTCATTTTACATAAATTTGCATTTCAAAATTTTAACATGTTAGTAAAAAGAATTTTTTATTATTTAATTGGTTTAGCATTAGGTTCTATTGGTGTGTATTTCTTCTGGCAAAAGAAAAATGCAACGTTTGATTATGGTATGGACTCTAGAACTTTAAAAACGATTAGAACTAAAAAACGTTTATTTTCTAATGATGCTAAAATTGCTATGAGTAAATTTAATATTGATACTTTAAAAATAGCAACTATTTTAATGGATGGTGATGTAGATTTTGGAAAAGGAAACCCAAGACAAAAACCTTGTGCAGAGTATTTTGTTACAGGTACAAAAGAATTAGAAAACGTAAGTTTGCTAGTAAAACGTTGCGATTCTACAGCTACAATAGAAGAAATTATTATTGAATAATCTTCTCTACAAATACTTTATTTAAAGCTCTTTTATTAAAAAACAATTATTCTGTCTTTAAATTTTGATAATAATGTGCTTCAATTTTATCTACATTTTTAATTGTTTTCTTTACCCATTCAAAATATAAAATTTCTTTTTCTTCTTCAGATAATTTCCACTCGATATTAGAATTTCTAAGTTTTGTAGTTACATCTTGTAATATAATAGCCGCAGCCACAGATATATTTAAACTTTCTGTAAAACCAACCATTGGTATTTTTAAATAACCATCTGCGTTTTCGATAACGGTATCAGAAACGCCCTCTGCTTCTACTCCAAACACAAATGCAGATTTTTTTGTAATATCAAAATCTTGTAGTAAACAAGAATCGTTGTGTGGTGTTGTTGCAATTATCTGGTAGCCTTCTGCTTTTAAAGCATCTAAGCAAGGTTTAGAATTGTCGCCATCTTTTCTATATCGATATTGATTTAGCCATTTCTGAGAGCCTTTAGCAACATGTCTAGAAACTTTATTATTATACTTATTCTCTATTGCATGCACATCTTGTACACCAAAAATATCGCAAGTTCTAACCACTGCACTTGCATTATGTGGTTGAAAAATATCTTCTAAAACTACCGTAAAATGCCTTGTTCTATTTTCTAAAACCTTTTTAAATAAATCTTTTCTATTATCTGTTAAAAAGCCTTCAAAATAATTTAATAATTTTTCATCAATCATAATTACAAACTTAAAATTATTATTTTTATCTTCCTTAAAGATATTCATAAAAAATACTGAAACCTTCTAATTAATGAAAAAACTAGTTATTTTAACAGGTGCAGGAATCTCTGCAGAAAGCGGTATAAATACGTTTAGAGATTCTGATGGATTGTGGGAAGGTCATAATGTAATGGAAGTTGCTTCTCCTAAAGGTTATAGCAAAAACCCTAAAATGGTTTTAGATTTCTACAACAAGCGTAGAAAACAACTTTTAGAAGTTGTACCTAATAAAGCACATTTTAATTTAGCTGCATTAGAAAATAATTTTAATGTTAAAATTATTACACAAAATGTAGATGATTTGCATGAACGTGCAGGAAGTTCTAAAATTACCCATTTACATGGCGAACTTTTAAAAGTGAGAAGTTCTATTGATGATAATGAGGTTTTAGAATGGAGAAAAAATTTAATTTTGGGCGATTTATGTAGTAAAAAAAGCCAATTAAGACCGCACATCGTTTGGTTTGGAGAAATGGTACCAATGTTAGATAAAGCCATTAAAATTACAGCAGAGGCAGATATTCTTGTAATTATTGGTACTTCTATGCAAGTTTACCCAGCAGCAAGTTTAGTTAATTATATAAAACCAAATACACCAATTTATTTTATAGACCCAAAACCTTCTGTTTCTAAAAATGACTTTAATAATTTAACCATTATTAAAGATGTTGCTAGTTCTGGAACCGATAAATTAATTAGTTATTTAAAGATTTAATAGATCTTTATAAGAGTATACATTTTTGTTATTCCTTCTGGTTTTTATATCAAAAAGAGGATTCTCAAACTTTTTTTCTATTTTATTTAGAATTTCAAACTGTTTTTTTTTGTCTTTAAAATAAGTTAACATATTAGACTTAAAATACATAATACAATTTAAATCACCAGAACTATATAAATACCTAACACCTGCATTAACTGCTGCAATAGTACTTGTGTTTTTTTTAATATCTAAAATAGATATACTATTGGTTTCTATATCTTCTTTTACAGATTTTAAAATATGTAAAGTATTATCTTTGCTACCATTATTTACAAAACAAATCTTTATATCTTTTTGATTGAATAAGTTTATAAACTGATTTTTATTAATTTTCCTTTCATCTTCAGAAAACAAAACAATGATACCTTTTTTCATAAAATGCTATTAAATAGTTTATTATTTATTAGAAAAGGTATCATTCTTCTATATAAGAAAACAATACTATTTCTTTCCTTTTCTGTAATACCAAGCAATTTGACCTAATTGTCCTACAATTTTAACAGAATCCTTCATCGATAATTTAGAACCATCTGCATGAATCCATCTTTTTAAAGGCTGCTCACACAACATTTGTTTGGCCTTATCTAAACCATAGTGTAATGTTATTCTTCTAAATATTTCAACATCGAAAATCCATTGTGTAACAAATTTTTCCTTAAAAGAAACATCAATAACATCTTTATGAAAGATTTTTGCACCACATTGAGTGTCTTTAAAATCCATTGATAGAATTTTTCGAATGATAAAATTAATAGACATACTAATAACTTTTCGTGCAGATTCTTTTGTAATATTTGCACCCATTCTACTAATTCTAGAACCACTAACTATCTTATAATCAGAATTTTCTATTGTTGTAACTAAATCGTTAAAATCTGCTAAATCTGTAGATAAATCTGCATCTAAAAAACCTATATAATCTAAATCTTCTTGTTTAGCCATATACAACATACCTTGTCTTACAGCTTCTGCCTTACCACCATTTTTCTCACAATCGTAAACAGTAATAAAATCTTCTCTACCTTTTCTTAAATTATTTAAAACTTCTAGTGTTTTATCTTTACTACCATCATTTACAAAACATAAATGATAACCAGAGTTTTTATCTATATAATCTGTAAATTCTTTACTTAATAATCGTTCCTCTTCATTATAACAAGGTATTACTACCCCAACACATCTTTCTTGTATTATTGTGTTTGAATACTTTTTAGTTGCATCCATATTTTCTGGAGCACCAATTAACCTTTTTGTTCTTAAGCCAACCTCTGTTAAGCTTAAAGGCTTTTTCATGTAATCATTTACACCTAATTCAAAACCTTGTGTAATCATTTCATCATCTGTATTACCAGATAGAATCATAATAGGTATATTAGAGTTTTTTACTTTTCTAATATGTTTTACTATTTCTAATCCAGAAATTGTTGGCATATTAATGTCTACAATTACCAAATCTGGTTTAAAAGAATCAAATAATTCAATTCCTTTAACTCCATCAGTTTCTGTAATTACTTCATATCCCATTTCTTTTAATCTACTTTCTAATGGAATTAAAACTAATTTTTGATCATCAATTGCTAATATTTTCATGCTTTCTTTTTTTTGTTTTTAGGGAAAAACACTAGTACAAAAGTACTTTTGTTTTCTTATTCTTTTTTAATTTTTGTTTCAGATACAAATTACCTTAGACGAATGGTTCGTTAGTAAAGTTAATTAAAAAAAAACTAACCTTAAAAATATTTATATTTACATTATTATAAGTCATCAAATTTGTCAATGAAAGAAAAATCTAATAAATATCTAATTACAGCAATACTACTTGCTGTTGTTTTTCATGGCTCTACAATTTTCTATACTTTAGAAACAACTTATGATGCTTTAATACATTTATTTTTTGCAGATCATTATGCGAATAGTTGGTTTGAACCTTGGAACTATAAGTGGTACACTGGTTTTACAGTTCAGAGTTATCCTCCGTTAGTACATCAAACAATTGGTGCACTATCTTTAATTGGAGGCTTAAAATTTGGTATGTTTACTGTTGGGTTAATTGCTATTGTACTTTTTGTTACTGGTGCATATAGATATTCTTTACTAATAACATCTAATAGAACTGTTGCTGGTTATGCTGCTATTTTAGCCGTTTTTTCTTCTTCTTTTGTAGAAACTTTACACATTTTTGGTCAGTTGCCCAGTATTATTGGAGTTTCAATTTTAATGCATTCGTTGCCAGAAATCTATTTATGGCTTAAAACAGGTAGGTATAAATTCTTTTTCACATCGCTATCTTTAATTGCAGTTACAGTTACTTCACATCATGTAACTCCTATTTTTGGAATGTTATTTTTTATATTTCCTTTAATAGGAACAGTAATAATGGATGTTGCTAGAGAAGAGGTAAACTCTTATAAAGAAGTTACATTTTCTTTATTTATAAAAACATTTATGAAACAATTGAAGAAAAACTTAGCCTTTGGTTTTTCTTCGTTATTCCTTATTATATTTTGCATTTTTCCTTATTGGATGAATTCTAAATTAAATCCAATTACACAAGTTCCTATTCCTCATGGCTCTAGAGACAGTTTTATTGAAGTAACGTCTTCTGGCTTGGTGTTTTTTACAATTCCTTGGGGAATATTATTGTTTATTCTACCGTATATTTTTTATAGATATTTTAGCAAAAGATACTTGTTTTTTGGCTTGTCTTTTACAATGTTAGTTATTTTAGGAACTGGTGGTACCACACCAATACCTAAAATGATATTAGGTGAAACAGCTTTTAATATTTTAACTTTAGATAGATTTACACTTTGGGGCTCTATTATGTCTATTCCTATATTTGGTGAGTTTATTTACAGGTTTGTAGAAGGAGATTTAAAAACGTTAATACAAGATAGGTTTGGTGCTGTTTACCATAGATTATTAGGTGGAATGTTAGCTTCCTTTTACGTAATGATGGTTATATTTACAATGAGTTTAGGTTATTTTAGACCTTCTCAACCTCAGAAAATAAAAATGTTACCTATCGTAAATTTCCTTAGTCAAGATTCACATGATCAATGGAGATATTTAACTTTAGGTTTTGGCGATCAAATGGCGTGGTTAGCTGCACAAACAAATGCAATGAGTGTAGATGGTAATTATCATTCTGCAAGACGTTTACCCGAATTAACAACAAGACCTATAGAGCGTTTAGAAAACTCAAAATTTAAAGGTGTTGCAGGTATTGGTTCTTTACAACAGTTTTTAACTACACCAGAAAAGTATAATTTAAAATATATTTTTTCTAATGATAAGTTTTATGATCCTGTTTTATTTTTCTGCGGATGGCAACGTTTATCGCAATTAGAAAACGGAATTATGGTGTGGGAAAAATTAAACGTCCCTCCTGTTTCTTCTATTTTACCTAAAGAAGATGTACCAGCTTGGGTAAAAATAATCTGGGGAGTTATTCCTTTTTTAACGGTATTAATTGCCTTTATTTTAAACATTCAATCTTTATTTGTAAATGGTTTAAAGACAAGAGTAAAAGCAAAACCAGCTTATTTTAAGTTTCAAAATGATTATACTAAATTTTCTAGAACAGTTCTAAAAGCATTTCATATTTGGGCGATTATTTTAATATTTACAATAGCATATGCTTGCTATATGTTTTATATTAAAAATGATACACAAAGGTCTCCAGAAAATGTAGTAAAAGCATATTATGATGCTCTAGATTTTAAAGAATTAAATAAAAGTTACAGTTACATAGATCCTAAAAGCGGTGTTTCTCGTGCACAATATTTATTAGAAATATCTGTAACAGATGGTTTGTTAAGTTCTTATGCAAAGTTAGATGCAATTACTACAGAAATTACCAAGGAAACAGATAGTTTAGCTACTCTAAAAGTAGAAACAAAATGGATTACTCCGCTTGAAAAACTATCGAAAACAGATTTTAAAACTGCTGTTAAAAGAAAAGGAAAATGGTTTTTAAAACCAACCAGAAAATCTATAGACCTGCCACCAGACCAACTTTATTCTAAAAATACAACAGGTTATTTTAACCAAGGAAGAAGAAGAATTACTACAGAGCAAACACATCATGAAGATGTTTTAAAACAACCCGTTTTAGAAATTGTTTCTGCTAAATTAATAAAGTTTAATAAACGCTATTCCATTATTGGAGAAGTACAAAATATAGATAATGTACCAGCAGATGTTGTTTTAAAAGGAACTCTTTATAATGATGATAACAAAGAATTAGCAACTTACAACGCTAAACATATTCTAAAACATAAATTAATGCCGAAAGAGATTAGTGCTTTTAGAATTAATTTTGAAGGTATTGCGTGGTCTAAAACTAAAGATTCGATTCCTAAGACATTTAATCCTGATGAATTTACGCCCATAGAATTAAGTGAACAACCTACAAAATTTAATTTACAAGCCGCAGGAAACACTACTAATTCAGACTTATTTAAAGGTATTGTTTTAAGTGAAATTAATATAACACCAAACAATATAAGCGGAAGTTTATTTAATAGCGGAATTCAAGAAATTACTGTTCCACAAATGATTATCACTTTTTATAATGAAAACAAAGAAATGATTTGGGTAGATAATCTATTTTTAAAAGAAGGTATAAGACAAGAAAGAAAACTCCGTTTTAACTATGCCATTCCTTTAAAACCAATAATAAGAACGGTAAATGATGATATGAGTTTCTGTTTTGTAAATGGCTTACCTAACAAAGATATTGCTTTTAAGATTATACCAAATAGAATAAAAAGTCATACAAACAGTAAATTACAAAAAGTCAATCATCCACTGTTTCGTTACATTAAAATAGAATTAAATAGTTACATCGGTAATCCAAAATAATGAAGTTAAAACAAGGTTTTTTTCTACTATTTTTTCAATTAGTAATCGTTTCTTTTTTCTCACAAGAAACAATTACAAAACCCACTATATCTTTAATAACACCTAAAGTAATATTTATTGCTGGTAACGATATTATACTTCAATTTAATGCAACAGATACTACTGGTATTCAATTATACTGTTCTAATAGTTATGGTACTACAGTTTTAGAACCTACTATTTTAAATGAAAAAATGAGTTTTAAAATCCCTTATTTTTTATCAAAAAAAAGAGGAATATTACATTGGAAAATTATTAATACAAAAGAAGAAATCTCTGGTAATATTTCTATTATTCCTCAAGAAACACCAACAACTATAGAAACTTATTTAGGTCCACCAAGTATAGATGCTGGTGCTACAGATTACACAATGTTAGTTGTAATACCTACAGATAGTTTAGACAACCCAATTAGAGATAATAGTAAAGTTGATGTTAAATATCAGTTTTTAAAATCTGAAAAAAAAGCACCTATTTTAACGGATAAATTAATTGGTTACAAAAATATTTTTTCTCCTTTAAAAAGTGGCCGAATGATTATTTCTTCTGAATCTTTTGGATTAAACTCAAAAGAATTTGATGTAAATATTATGCCTGCAATTGCTACAAACTTCAAACTTTTTGTTACTAGAAATCATGAATATGCAGATGGTAATCAAATTACAACCTTTTATACATCTACTATAAAAGATAAAAATAGAAATATTGTAAGTGATGGTAGTTATATTGAATTTTACATTACCAATAAAAAAGGAGATATTTTAAAAACTACTGGTATTACTTTAAATGGCGTTGCACATGCTAAAATTATTCATCCAGATTTTGAAGATAATTGGAGTATAAAAGCCTATTTTATTGGTATTGCAGAAAGTGATGTTCTAAAAATTAAGTATAAAAAAGTTATTGAAGATTACAATATCTCTTTCTTAGATAAAAATAGAACAATAAAAGTAGGTCCTTTAAAAAGTTTTATGAACCAAATAATTCCTGATGGTTTATCGATAAAACTATCTATTTATAAAGATAATAAGTTACTAAAAGAAATATATAAAGAATCTAAAAATGGATTTACTAGTTTTTACTTAGACCCTAATATCTACGAAAATGATTTATATAAAATTACAATTGAAACAGCAGGAATTGAAAAAGAATTTAAAAGTTTTAAGTTATGGTAAAAACTAATAAAAGAATTCTTAGAGGTGTTTTAATGCTTACCTATCTTATTATAATTGGTATCCTTTTATTTTTAGTAAGCTCTTTGTATAGCTTTTTAAACACAGGTGCAGATAGAAGTAAAATGTTACATACAGAAGTAAAAAAGGTAGAACAATATTTACCAAAAGTAACTTGGAAAAAGGATGGAAATGAAGGAAGAAAAATAAGCGAGCAAAAAATAAATGCAGTAGAAAACGATTATTTAGATGCTTGGTATGTAAAACAAATTGCATACAAAACAAACACACAAGCTGGTATAGAAGATTATTTTACTAAAAGTTCTAGAGAAAATATATACGCTCTAATAAAAAATAATAAGTTAGAAAAAATAACAATAGACGCTACTACATTAGAGCATAACTTAGATATTGAATTTTTTAGTGAAGATGGCCAGTTAATTATATTAAAAGATACAGATGCCCTAGAGCATAAAAAAGTTTTTAAAGACAACAAGTTAATATTAGAAACAACAGAAGTTTCTACATATAGATTCGTATTACTATTAGAAGATGGTTTTTGGCGTATTAGGCATATGGTTAAAGAAGCTTCAAAAAAATACAACTATAATTATTTAAAAACTGCTATTGCTTTTACAGATATAAAAGGTATTAACTATTACCCACAAGCAACTCCATGGAATATGTATGGAGATAGTTTTGATATTAATATTATTAAAAACGATTTTAGAATTATTAAAAAAGCAGGTTTAAATTCTATAAGAATATTTGTACCATATGAAGATTTTGGTAAGGCTAATATTAAAGTTGATAAATTAGAAAAGCTTGAAAAAGTTTTAGACACAGCCTTAAAAGAAAATCTTAAAGTAGTAATTACTTTATTCGACTTTTATGGTAATTATGATGTTTTAGACTGGACTTTAAACCAAAGACATGCAGAAAAAATTGTAGAAAAATTTAAAAATCATGATGCTATTTTAGCTTGGGATGTAAAAAATGAACCTAATTTAGATTTTGATTCTAGAGGTAGAGAAAATGTAATTTCTTGGTTAGATTTTATGGTAATTCTAATTAAAACTATAGATACTAAACATCCTGTAACTATTGGTTGGTCTAATACTAAAAGTGCTACAATTTTAAAAGATAAGGTAGATGTAGTCTCTTTTCATTATTATGAAGACTTAGATAAATTTGAAAGTGAATACTTAGTTTTAAAAGATACTATAAAAGATAAACCGATTATCTTACAAGAGTTTGGAGTTTCATCTTATGGTGGCTTATGGAGACCTTTTGTAGGTTCAGAAGAAAAACAAGCAGATTATTATAAAGAAATACAAAAAATAATGACAAAAAACGATATTCCGTTTATGTCATGGACTTTATATGATTTTAATGTTGTACCCAAAGAAGTCTTAGGTAGACTTCCTTGGCGAACAAATCCTCAGAAAAAATTTGGTTTTATAACCAGTTCTGGCGCTAAAAAATTATCTTATAAATATATTTCTAAAGAGTAATTAATAAAGCTAATTATTTCTTTTTATCAATAATTTTATTGAATTCGTCTAAATATATATTTGTAATTCTTTCCATAGGAAAAGCAGTTGCAGCCTTGTAATTAGCTTCACCTAGCTGTATTCTGTAGGCATCATTGGTTACAATTGCTTTAATCGCATTTGCTAAACTTTCAACACTTTCTGGTTCAAAAAATTCACCTCTATAACCTTCGTCTTCAATTAAAGTAGCTAAATCCCCTAAATTTGGCATTACTACTGCCCTACCATAACTACCTGCTTGGTGTAATACTCCAGAACTTCCTGTTGTAGAAGTATACGGAAAAACAACTACGGCACTTTCTGTAAACAAAGGCTCTACTTCTACTTCTTCTACATAACCTGTAAAAGTAAGTTGTGGCACATGTTTGTACGTTTCTTTAGCATTAGCTAAATAACCTGGCACATTTGGGTTGTCTGTTCCTGCAATTACAATTTCTAAATCTAAGCCAGTTTCTTTTCTTACAATTTCTACAGCTTCAATCATAGATTCTACTTTTTTGTAGGTTCCAAATTTACCAAAAGTCATTACTTTTAATGGGCCTTCTGGTAATTCTTGAGAAGGATTATCAGGAATTTCAAAAGTTCCGTGAGGAATCATTTTTACATTATCTACCTTATACTTATCCTCTAAAGTAGTAACATACTTATCCATAGTTACCGTAACTAAATCTGCTTTTAAAATTAGCTTTGTTAATGAAGTACCAATAAAATTATATGCTTTTTGAGCAAGTTTATTAGACGTAAAACCAGCACTTTCTAAATCTACTTGTTCTAAAATATTATGCAGTAAAACAATTGTTGGTATTTTTTTCATTTTACAAACCATTGGTATCGCTAAACCTAAAGCCGCTGCTACTTTTTTATCACCAAATTTCATGAATTGTAAATTAAACAATATGGCATCTGGCTTCGTTTGATTAATTGCTTTGGTAACATTTATAATATTTGTATAGCTATTAAATTTCCAACATTCTTTCACTATAATTTTACAACCATCTTGTTCAAACTGAATATCTTTTTCTCCGGAAGTTTCATCTGTTAAAAGAATTAATTCTGTTACTTTTTCACTTTGCCTAAAACTTTTTACTAAGTGATATGCATACTCGTTTAAAGTTACTTTACTTGGTGGATATGCAGTTACGATAGCTAATTTCATATGTTAATTTTTAATTATAGTACAAATTTCAGTTTTTTACTTTTATTTTATTACAATAAACGGTTCAAATACATTTATATATAGACCAATGGAAAATAGCTTTAGATATTACTCTTCTTTTATGTCTTTTACAGCTATTGCTGCTTTAGAATCTTTTATAAAGAAGAAGCTAAGTTGCACTATTAATAGTAAAACCATCGCTATAATTTGCACGTGAACAACTTGTTCTAATGTTTCGTGATAGAGAACAACCAAAACTATTTGTAACATTCCGAAGATTCCAGAAAGAACAACAGGAACATATTTATCTAATGATAAGTAGTAGTATGCAAATATGTTTGAAATTGCAAAAATACCGGTAGCTGAAGCGTATTTCCATAATAAAGAAGAAATAGATAAGTATTCACTACCAAATAAAATTTTAATTATTTCATCAGGAAATAAAAAACAACTAATAACTATTACAGCCGCAATAATACCTATATAAACAACGTATTTTAATAAGATTGGTAACGTATCTTTTCCTTCTTTTTTTAGTTGAACAACTTTAGGTAAAAGCAACATTACAAACATCCAAGCAATAAAATATACTACTCTACCAATTAAAGCCAAAGAGGCATACAAACCTGCTTCGTAAGAATCGAAATAATGTTTTACTAATAGTATATCGCTGTTATTAATTATAATTTGGGTTAACTCATAAAAAGCTGTAATAATAAAAAAGTTTTTTACCAACTTCTTGTTTGTAACATCTAATTTAAATGGTTTGAACAAAGAAAAATTACTAGTTTTAAACGGAATTAATCCAAATACAAAAGAGCAAAAAATACCAATCGCAATTATTAATGACGAATCTATATCTAATAAATATAATAATGTAAAAGTCAATAATAAACGACTAATCATTTCTGATTGATAGGTTATTGACAAAGATTTTAATTCTTGTTTTCCCTGAAAAACACCTCTATTTACACTCATTAAAAAGTAAAACGGAACTCCAAAACCAAAAATAACAAACATTGTAGAAGAAGTTGTTTTAAAAAAATGCTGCAACTGAGTTGAAAAAACAAGTATTGCAATTCCTAAAAAGATTCCTGTAAATAAAGCATTTTTGTAAATTTTAGCAATAAAACCACTAAATATAGAATCTTCAAAAAGTACAGAAAATTTAGCAGTAACCAACTGAAAAGTCATGGCTACAAAAGATAATACCAATAAAAAAGTGATTAAAATGGCTGCGTCTGCAAATTTTTCTGGTCCTAAAACTCTTCCTAAAACTAAATTATATAAGTAATTTCCTCCGTTTACCAAAAGAACACTTAACATAAATAATTGTTCTGGCTTAATACCTTTTTTTACAAATCGTATAATTGCTTGCATTCTTTTTCTAGATTGAGGGCGTTTTATTTGTTGAAAATAACCATAAAATTCTTTAAAACTGCATTCAACAAGAAAAAAAATGTTTTTTTTTATTTTTACTTTAAAAAGAAACATTTTATTTTTTTCTGAATTTTAATGTTAGAATTACTTACTTTTAATCAAAATTCAATAAGTATCATATAGAAACCCCCAAAAAGGAATGTTTGTATTTTAAAGTAACTTTATAATGTTATTTAATAAAATATGAGCTCCTAACTTGAATTTTAAAAATAAAATACTATGAAATTAATTTATTCAACTCTTTTGCTTCTTTTTCTTGTTAGTCTAAATAGTTTTAGTCAGAATATGAAAGAAGGTTTTACGTATTTAGAAACTGGTAAATACAAACAAGCAGAAGTCTTTTTTGAAGGTATATTAAAAGATTATCCTACAAATAAAACAGCAAGACTTTGTTATGGTAGAGCTATAGGATTAAACGGTAATGCTACTAAAGCAGTAACTTTATTTACAAACCTTTTAAAAGATTATCCTACAGATTTTGAAGTAAAATTAAACTATGCAGAGTCTTTACTTTGGAATAAAAATTACCCTGATGCTAAGACTTATTACCAAACACTACTTGTAGAAAATGATAAGAGTTTTCCTGCTCTTTTAGGGTACGCTAATACGTTATCTAATTTAAAAGAATTTGAAGAAGCTTTAATATATGTAGACAAAGCTTTAGAAGTACTTCCTGGTAATCCTAATGCATTGGTTTCTAAGAAATATATGAGATTAGGTTTAGCGAACAAAAAAATTCAAACTAAAGAATATGATGTTTCAGAAAAATTATTAAATGAAAATTTAAAAACGTTTAAGGATGACAAAGAAACATTGTTAAACTTAGCCAATTTGTATTTAATTTCTAATCAAATTGAGAAAGCAAAAAGTACTTATGAACTTATTGGAGAAAAAGCAGAAAATAAATTAACTTCTTTAAACGGAATTTCTTTGGCTTATCATTTAAATGGTGATGATAAAACAGCTTTAAGTTTTAGTGAAAAATCTTTAAAAAGTATTGATGAGAATACCACTAAAACATTAAAAAATCAAACAATAGAAAGATACATTCAAGCATTAATATGGAATAAAAAATACAGTGCAGCAGAAACTGAGATTAACAAACTGTTAAAAGGTAATAATGCACCAGAAAGTTGGATGTTATCTTTAAGAGCAACACTTAATGTTTATAAGAGTGATTTTAAAAAGAGTTTAGAAGATTATAATTTAATTCTAAAAAAAGATAGCGCATCTTTCGATGGGAATTTAGGTAAAGCCAATGCTTTAAAAGCTTCTGGTTATTATAAAAAAGCATATAAGAGTGCAGAAAACACCTTAACTTTTTATGAGAAACAAAAAGATGCTACTAATTTTATTAAACAATTAGATTTAAGTTTTACCCCTTTTGTAGAAACTAAAGTTTCTTATTCTTATGATAATGGTAATAATGAGGCCAATGCATTCGATTTTAAAACTGAAATTCCTTTTACTACAAAATTTAAAATCTTAGCAAATTATAATTACAGAACTACCACTAACCCAGTTACTAATAAAGAAGCAACTACTAATAACTTATTGTTAGGTGCTTCTTATCAATTGTTAAATAATGTAACGCTAAAAGGTAGTTTGGGTGCAACCTCTTCTAGTTCTAACGAAAGCGATTATACACAATTATTAACAGATATCTCATTAAATATAAAACCTTTTAAACTTCAGAGTTTAGAAGTTGGTTACAAAAGAGATATTCAGAACTTTAATGCCGCTTTATTAAATGAACAAATTGTTCAAAATAACCTTATTTTAAATTATAGCTTAAACACCAATTTTAATTTAGGTTGGTTTACCCAATATTATTATACATGGCAAAGTGATGAAAATGCTAGAAATTTATTGTTTACTTCTTTATACTATAACATTCTTGCAAAACCATCTATAAAAGGAGGTATTAATTATCAAAACATCTCTTTTAAACTGCAAGTACCAGAAACCTATTTTAGTCCAAGTAAATTTAGTGCAGTAGAAGTATTTGTTGATCTAATAAAAGATGAAGCAGCTGCTAAAGAGAAAGAATGGTTTTATGGTTTAACCGCTGCAACTGGTTTGCAATATATAGAAGGTGCCGATGGACAAAGCACCTACAGAGTGCAAGCTAAATTAGGATATAAATTTTCTGAACGTGCATTAATTAACGTATATGGTTTGCAAAGTAATATAGCTTCTGCAGTTGCTACAGCTGGTGATACTAGTTTTACATATACAGAATTTGGCTTGCGATTTAAATGGTTGTTTTTAAAGAAACCTTTATACAAAAAATAAGGGCAAAAGATTTCTCTTTTGCCCAACAACATTCCTACTAAAAATTGGGGGACTAGTTGACGATAAAGGTTCCGGAATGTTGATTCTTTTTATCGTCAATCAATTTATATTTATAAACCCCAACTTTTAAATTTGGTGCATTATATTCAACTCTATTCATAGAGTTCTCTGTGTTTAATTTTTTATAATCTACCACTCTTCCTAGTAAATCGTATACTCTAATATGAATAAATTCTGATTCTATAGCTAACTTAATTGTAGTACTCTTTTTAAACGGATTGGGGTAATTAATTAATTTAGTTTGTATAGCGGTAGACAAACTATCTGTAGCTAAAACAATTTCTGTGGTAAAAGACAAACTATTAACTGTTAGATTAAATGGAACATAATTTGTATAATCTCCAATTACAGAAAATACAATTGTTTTAATATTTTTAATCTCGCCACTATTACCGTCTGCATCTATAAATTCATTAAAAGCAACGTTATAAGATCTTTCGTCTGAATTTGCAGCAACTGTATAACGTAATCTGTTTTCCCATTTTCTATTATCTTCTTGCATAATAACAATTTCAATTGCCTGATTATTTATTATTGAAAAATTTAAAAAATCATAATCTGTAACATTTAAAGTTTGGTCTCTTGGTAAAAGATGTCTAAACAAATTAATATTGCCTTTAACTTCGCCAGATGCACTTGCACTTCTATCTACATCATAACTATCATCTGTATACTCTCTAGCTGCAGTTTCAATTTTAAATTCGTTTACTGTAGCAAATTCTTTTAAATAATCTAATGCCCAAGGACCATCTGCCAGGTATAAAGCATCTTTTTGAGCAGTTACAGAAGTTTGTAAAGAGAAACCAATGTCGAATAATATACCGGTTTCTATATATAAAACTTCATTATAATTACCCGTTAAAGAAAAAGTTTTTGTAAAATTAACATGTTTAGATACTTCTGTTTTAGCAATATTACCCTCAAATATTATTGAAGTTTCTTTCGTCTTATTAACTATATTTAATTCTAAAACTCCGTTCGAATAAGAGCCAGATTTAACGAAAACATTGGGTAAAACAGTTTCTATTTTGTTGCTTTTCAAACCATTTAGACTCGTATGCTTATCAATAATAAAATTAGCAATAGAAAGTACTTGAGAGAAAGAAGTTCCCCAGATTTGAAAATTTTGATAATTCCCTGCAGGATATTGATCTATATTCCAAAAACTAAACAATTCATAATCATTAGCATTGGTTTTAATAGAAAAACTTAACGCAAATTCTATTTCACCTGTGGCCCTTTTTATTTTAGAACTTATAATTAGATGACCTTTAGTTTCTATAGTTCTTATATCTTCTAAGCTAGAATTATTTAACCTATTGTAAATAACTTTTGAATGATTGTAAATAGTACCATTAGTTGTTGTTGCAAAAACTGCTGATACTCTTTTTTGGCCTTGATAATAATCTACAGAAAATATTTCTTTTGCATTTGTAAAACCTAACAAATTTCTTGGACTAGAAACGATAGCTGTTTCTGTTTTAAACATACCCGTTTTTGGTAAATACTCTACTATAGATTTTGTACTTGTTTCTCTATTTAATTGCGTTTCTTTTTTATCTAAAGAATTCCTTGATTTTTCTATTACACTTGAAGTTAAACCACTTATCGATTGGTACGATTGAGCGTTTATTGATGTAATTACTGTAGATATTAAAATAAGTAGAATTTTCTTCATGATATCAATTATATCACAAAGGTAATCGGTAAATTAAGTTATAATATAGATCTTCGTCTCTTACACTTTAACTATAGACGAAGTGTAATTTTAGTATCGACCAATCACTAAAGTAAGTCTAAACGTTTCATTAATTCTGGTCTTTTAGATCTACTAACAGGAATAACATCTTTATTTATTAAAACACTATTATCTTGAATGTCGATAATCTTTTTAATATTAATAATGTAAGAACGATGTATTTTTAAAAATAAAGAATCTGGTAACTTTTCTTCAATTTTTTTAAGAGTTGAATGTACTACGTAGTCTTTATTTTCTGTTTTTATTCTAATATAATCTCCTTTAGCTTCAATTAAATAAATTGTTGGTAAATCTATTTTAATTAAACGTCTATCTATATTTATATAAAAATCATTGTCAACATCATTCTTATTAGAACTAGCAACATTTGTTTTCAAGTCAGATTCTAATTCTTTTTTCTCTGCTTTTTGAATAGCTTTCTTAAAACGAGGTAATTCTAAAGGTTTTAATAAGTAATCTACAATAAAATCATATTCAAATGCTTCTATTGCAAATTTAGGGTCTGATGTTGTTAAAATTATTTTTGGTGGATTTTTTAAGCTTCGAATAAAATCCAAACCACTAAAATCTGGCATATGAATATCTAAGAAAATTAAGTCTACCTTATTTTCATTTAAATATTTTATTGCTTGTATGGCACTAGAAAACTCTTCTAAAAGGTTTAAAGAACTAATTTCATTACAAAGAGTTTTTAAAATAACTCTTGCCATTTTTTCATCATCAATAATAATACAATTCATAAAACTTATATAGTATCTATATAGTCTGAAATTGCTGTTAAAATTTTATCAAAATCTTTTTGTTTGTCTAAACTTAGTTCGCGCAGATTATGTTCAAATTCATTCGCTATTTCATAACTTTTTTCGAGACCTAAAATACTAATTTTATGCTTAAGTTTATGAACATTTTCTTCAATTTTTTTAAACTCTTTTTTTTCTAAGCTATTGTAGTAGTCTTTTTTTTCTTCTGGAAACTCTGTTTTTATAACATCTATTAACTCATTTTTAATAGAATCATCTCCTCTAGCTAACTGGTTTATATACTCTAAGTTGGGTTTTTCCATATTTATTTTTTTATACTGAAATAAAAAGTAGTACCTACTTTTGGTTCAGATTCTAAAGAAATTTCACCTTTATATACTTCTATAATCTTTTTTACAATAGACAATCCTATTCCTGTAGATTTATAATCGTTTGCTAGTTTTTGAAAAGCAACAAAAATTTTATCGAAATATTTATTTTCAATCCCTTTACCATTATCTTTTATATAAAATTTCCAGAAATCATTTTCTTCTTTAAAACCTATTTCTACAATAATTTCTTTTTTATCATTAAACTTTATAGCATTTTCTATTAAATGTAAAAATAGTTGCTCTAATCTAAATCTATCTCCTTTTATTGTTGGTAGTTTTTCTGGAAAAATAAAAGAAATGTTTGCTGCATCTTCTCTGTTGTTTAATATTTCTTTTACTAAAGAATCTAAATTTACATCGTAAAAATCTTTTTCATTTTTACCTATTGTAGAGTATTGTAAAATACCTTTAACTAAAGTATCCATCTTTTCTACATTTTCTCTAATTAATTGTAAGTTTTCTGTACCTGTTGCATCTAAAACACCAGAATAATCTTCTAAAACCCATGCTGTTAAGGCTTCAATACTTTGTAATGGAGATTTTAAATCATGAGAAACCATGTGTGCATAATCATTTAACTCTTGATTCTGACGTTCTAAATTTCTTAAAAGTTTATCTTTTTGTTGATTTATTTTAATAATTTCTTTTGTTTGATTGTCTATAAAATCTACCAATTTTAAGGAGTCTGTACTTTCTTTTGGTCTATCGGTATTTAGTTCATAAAACTGTAATTTATCTATTACACTTTCTAATTTAGATATTACGTTTCTTTGTGCCTTAGATTCACTTTTTAGTTGCTCATTTGCATTAAAAAGTTCTTCGGAACTAATTGCTGTTGCCCTTTGAAGCATAACAAATTGCTCTTCAGACGTTGTATAAGATCTATCAATTGCATCTAAGAATTTTTCTAAATCTATATTAGACTGCAATTCTTTAGGCAAAAATTTTCTTATTTGTCTTTTTAAAAGAGAGTTCATTATTCGCTTATTAATGTAATTGTCATCGTTTGGTTATGTAACTGACAGCTGCTTTCTCCTATAAATGGAGCTATCTCGCCATAAGAATACAAACCTGTAATTGTTGCAGATTCACCAACAACTTCTATTACTTCTTCTACTTCCTCTTCTACTCTTTGGTCTAAAACTAATTTTCTACCAATACAACTTACTAAAATAGCTAATTCTGGTTTCTTTTTTCTAAATTCTAATGCATTTGTTGCTGCTTTTTCTGCTGCATTTACAATATTATCTACATTAGTCATCATTAATTGAACCTTAGAGTTCTCGAAAATATCTCCAGCCAAAATCATAGAATTATCTTCTTCATTAATATTTAAAATAGTTCTAACAATAGAATTATTATCTTCTTTAGACTTTACGTTTAAAGGATACAGCAATGCTGCACTTGGTAATTCTTTAGATTTTTCTCCTAAATATTTTTTATACAAATCTAAAGCAGGTAAATTATCTAGCTCATATAAAACATTTCCTTTAGATTTTGTTACTACTCTTTCTGGTCCAAAAGGAGTCCATCCGCCATTAATAGAAAATGTAATTTCTAAAGATTCGCCATACAAACCAATAGCAACCATTTCTCCTGGTTTTGGTTTTTCATTATAAGAAGAAATTGTTTTTTCAAACCTAGCATCATCACCACATAAAGCTCCAGTAATTAATAAATTATTATCTGTAGCAGAATTCATTCCTTTTGTTAACTGACTACCGTTTATAAAACTTCCTTCAGAAATAACAAAAACATGTTTTAAACCTTTGTTATTAAACTGACTAATTAAGTCTTTACCAATGGCAAAACTATCTATTTTATCGTCTAAATTTGCCCCTAAAACATTTGCTGTTTTAATTACAAAATTACTTTTCTCAAATTCTATTGCTGTAATTGTTACACTTTCATCATCTATAGATTCAGAAGAAATATCTCCACATGCAGAACCAAAAACTATATGCCCATCTTTAAACATATTTCTTATTTCTTCAAAAATAGTTTCTTGTTCTAATAAAAATCTATTTCCAAAAACTAAAACTAATGGTGCTATTAAGTCTTTTTTTTCTGATAAATACTTCCAATCAGAATTTTTATATTTTTTAAGTTGTACCGTTTTCATTTAGTTCTTTTTTATGGTGAAGTAAAAAGTTGTTCCTTTATTTGGTTCGCTTTCTAACCAAATCTTCCCTTCATGTAAATCAATTATTTTTTTAACAATAGACAAACCTATACCTGTAGAATCTTTTCTTTTGTTTAATGAAGTAAATACTTCGAAAATTTTATGATGGTATTTTTTCTCAATTCCAATTCCATTATCTTTTATAGAAAATTCATAAAAAGAGTTATCTTCTTTACAATCTATTTCTACAAGACCTACTTCTTTATCACAAAATTTAATAGCATTACTTATAAAGTTCTGAAACAATTGCTGAAACTTCGTTTTATCTCCTCTAACAATTGGTAATTTATTAATTACATTAACAGATATGTTTTCTGGGATAAATAGAAAACTCTTTAAATCACTTAATGTTGTATTTAAATCTACATCTTCTACTTCTTGTGTATTAGAGCCTGCACTAGAGTATTCTAAAACATCTGAAATTAGTTTTTCCATTGTTTCTAGTGTAGTATCTACTAAGTCGAAATTTTGAAGCGTCATTTCATCGAACTTCCCTTCATTATCTGCCTTTATCCAAGAGATTAAAGCATCTATACTTCTAAGTGGAGATTTTAAATCATGAGAAACAATATGTGCATATTCATGTAATTGATTATTACTGTTTTCTAATTCTTTTAAAATACTTTCTTTTTGTAGCTGTAACTTTTTTAATTCTGTAATATCTAAGTTAATACCAATAGAACCTACTATTTCTCCAGATAAATTATAATTTGGTGCACCACTTACAAGCCAGTGTCTAATTTCTCCTGTCTTTGTTTTTACTTCTAAATCGTATGAATTAGATTCTCCGTTAATTCGTTTTAGTTTTTCTTCCTTTAAAATATTTAAATCTTTTTCTATTGGAAAAATTTCACTGCCCCTTTTACCTACTAATTCGTTTTCTGTATAACCAGACATCTCTTCAAAACTTTGATTAACCATCAAAATTTCATCGTTTTTATTTAATTCTACCAACCCTAAATTCATGTTGGCTATAATATTACTGTATTTTTCTTTTTGGGCTTCTAAGCTTAAACTATATTTTTTTTCTAAAGTGATATCTACAAACGTCCATAAATAACCCTTTGTTTTACCGGAAACAATAATTGGAGTATAATTCCTCTCTAATATTTTTCCATCGATCATTTCTAACTGATCACCAAAAACAGCAACTTTACCTTCCACTATCTCGTCCATCCTTTCTACAAAAGTAGATGATTCTTTAAATAAGAATTTATTTTGTTCGGAAGCCAATCTACAATCCATTCCAAATAAATCATCTGGCTTAGCATTAATTTTAAATAACTCACAAAACTTAGTATTAGATAATACTATTTTTCTGTTTTCATCTTCTAAAACAATTCCACTATTTAAGCTTAATACTAATGCAGAAAGCATATTCTTAGACTCAATTAGTTTTTCTTCGGAAGCTCTTTGTTCTGTAATATCTCTTACAATACCTTGTGCTGCTATAGGTTTCTTATTTTTGTCATAAATTACACTAGCGTTTATATGTACTAATTTAATTTGTTTAGACTTGGTATAAATTCTGCCTTCGTAATTTTTAAAAAAACCTTTTGTCTGTAAATCAAAAAAAGAAGATATACCATATTGTACATCTTCTTTATATATTAAGTCCATTACATTTAAAGGTTCTCTATCTATATCATAACCAAAAAGGCGAACAGCTGAGTCATTAAATTTAACAATATTTCCTCCTAGATCCATAATAACAAATGCATCTACAATATTTTCAAAAACTCCATCTAATTGAGAAGATTTTTCATCTAAAAGATTCTCTAGTTTAAAATTTGTTTTCTGTAATTCTTCTGTTAAGAAATATAAATCTCTAGATTTATCTTCTAATATTTTTTCAGCAGCTTTTCTTGCTGCTTTTTCTCTTTTTAAGCTTCTTTCTAATATGTCTATTCTTTCTTGGCTCATTAATTTTTAGTAATAATGAATTTAACTTCTGTACCGTCTTCTTTAATTTTTTCTAAAACTATAGATGCTGTAGAATTAAAATGCTCGAAAGTTTTATTCATTAAACCAAGACCAAAATGATGCATTGCTCTACTAGACTTATAATTTAGAACTAAAGAATTTTCAGTTTTTTCTTGAACTATAAATGTAGGTAACTCTGCATCTGGGTAAATTTTTCTAACCTCTATATGAATATGATCTTCAATAGAAGATATCATTTCTATAGGATCTTTATAAGTTGCTAATAAACCTGGGTAACTATTTTCTATTACACTAAAAAAGTGTTCTGCATAAACTAATAACAAATCGTCAATAGAAATTTTTGTATGACTACTTAAATGTTGCAATAACTGTAACATTTCAGAAAAACTGTATGTTCCAATAGAGGTATAAATTCCTTCAGACTCTAAATTAGATTGAGAAATAATTTTATCTACCATCTCTAAACCAAACTTTTCTTCTACTAGATCTAAAAATTCCGTAAAAACGATACCTTTCATATTAATACTTTTTTAATTCATTTATACTCCAATAAGATAAAACCTTTTCAATCTTCTTTACATAATCATCATACTTCAAAGGCTTTAATATATAGCCAGAAACACCTAATCTATAACACTCTTCTAAGTCTTTTTGATTATCTGATGTTGTTAAAATAACTGTAGGAATATGTTTTATATCATCATTCTTTTTCAATATTGATAAAAATTCTATTCCACTTATTTTAGGCATGTTTAAATCTAATAAAATTAAATCAGGAAAATTACTTTTATCTTCTAAAATTTTTAAAGCCTCTTCTCCATTATTAGCAACGCTAATATTATGGTTTAATTCTAATAATGAAATGGTTCTTTTCATTTTCATTATTTCAATTAAATTATCTTCAATCAATAATACGTTAAGCTGTTTTTCCATAATTAGATTTTCACTTTTGTGAGTTACAAAAATACATTTATTAATAAAAAATTAATTTACATCGTTGGTTAAACAAAATAAAGTGTAGACAAGGTACAAAAAAGTATCGCCCAATGGTAAATTAAAAACTATTAGATCTGGTTAAGAAACCAACTGGCTAAAATATTCGAAAATTTCTCCTTTAGAAATAGAACTTCCTTTTTCTATTAAATCGAAAATCTCTGTATTTCTCTCGTCGTTATTATAAGGTTTTGTTCCTTTAAAAATTTCAACAGAATTATCCATCGGGTTTTGCATTAACCATTCAAACCCTTTTTGTTCTAGTAAATTAATATCCCAAGTAATTTTTATAGCAATTCTATGAATTTCTTCTGCATCGCATTTAAATAAGTTTACAGATGTTTTAGAAAAATGTTCTACATAAGCTGTTTTTGTTAATACATCATCCCAAACAACATCAGAAAAAACATTCATTTCCTCTTCTGCAACTTGTGGTGTTTCTTCTTTAATTTGATTCCATTCTTTTACATCTATACTTTGTGTTGCTAAAAAACGTGCAAAATCTTCGTGTAAACTTTCGAATTGCTCTTTGGTAAGTTGTCTATATTTCATAATTTATTGTAAAAAAAAAACCGCCCAATTATGGACGGTTCAAATATCTGAATTCTTAATTGAATTAGAAAGAATATCTTAAACCAACTTGTGCTTGCCATCTAGAAATTAAACTAGAATTGTACACAAATGTTTCTTTTAATTCTGAATTAAAGCTATAAATAGGTAAACCTGTATTATCTACATTAACTCCTAACAATTGTACTGCGTCTGGTTGTTGTACTAAACCCCAGTTAGAATTTAATAAATTACCAAAGTTTAAAATGTCTACAGTAAATTCTATAGAATTATTATTACCTAATTTTAAATTTTGAATAAACTTTACGTCCATTTTTCCTCTCCAAGGTGCCAATGCTCCATAACGTTCTGCATATTGTCCTTTTCTATCACTTAAATAATCATCTTGATTAATGTAATTTCTTAATCCTTCTTTTTGATCTGCAATAGATAAATCTCCTGCGCTTGTTGGTGCTTTAAATGTCATCACATCTACTTCACTATCTGTAGGAATATAAATTAAATCATTTAAGTTAGAACCATCATTATTAAGATCTCCTGCGTAAGTATAATTAAAACGCCCACCTTTTGCTAATTCATAAAAAGAAGAAATAGTCGTTGTCCATTTATCATTCGATCCATAATTCCAAGATTTAGAAGCTACCGCAATAAAACGGTGTGTATCTCCGTATTTAGAGTGCGCTAATGTAGCATCGTTTGCATTAGATAATATAGGATTAAATGCAAATGCATCTCCAGTAATTTCTGCTTCAATTGAATTTACATCTTTAGAATTTAAAAAATTATAAGCTCCCATTAAATACAAACCATTATCAAAAGTTTTTTGTGCTTTTAAAGATGCGTTTAAAGTTCTTCCTTTATTCGAGTTTGTAAATACATATGCATTAGATGTATCATTTGGTCCGCCCCAATTAGGGCTTCTATCACTATCTGTATAAACTAACCTGTTATCTACACCACCTGCTAACGTTCCGGTAGGTGTTTTTAATCCCCAGTTTTGTACATGAGCACCATTAATATCTTTTGTATATGATAGATCTGTTGTTAAAACAGTACCATCTTTTAATTTTATGTCTGCACCAAAACTAGTACGCCAAACTTGTGGAAACTTAAAATCTGGATCTACAACTTGATAAAAATAAACATTAGGATTTGCTATTTGGTTTCCTAACCATACAAAAGGAAAACGCCCTGTAAACAAACCAGAACCACCACGTAATTGTAATGTACTATCTCCATTAACGTCCCAATTAAACCCAATTCTTGGAGAAATTAAAAAATTATTATTTGGCATTTTTGTTGAGTCAAATAATACTGTTTCGCCTGTAGAAGGATCTGTGTAAGGATTGTTAGGTAAGTAAAAACTTTTATCTATTACATCTTGTGCTTTCTGTGCAGAATCAAAAAATAAAGGTTTATCGAAACGAACACCATATGATAATTTAAAATTATCATTAACATTCCAATCATCTTGTACATAAAATGCGAATTGCCCAACGTTTGTTTCTGCTAATGCCCAAGAATCATTATTGTTATTATTATCAAAAACATTCTGCGCATTTGCAAAAGCATCTGCTAAAAGTCCGTTAGAAATTCCTGTTCTAAAAGCATCCATACTAGCAAAGTCACCTCCAAATGCACCAACATAGCCTCTAGAATCTCCAAAACCATAAGCACCTAAATTAAAAGAGTTATCAAATTCGAATTTTTCAAAAGAAAAACCAATGGTATAATTATGGTCTCCTGTACTAATATTTAAATTATTAGTTATTTGAAATACTTTTTGATCTAATGTATTGTTTATCGAAAAAGGTTCATGACCTGCAATAATATAATTACTTCCATTACCATCTTGAATTCTAAATGCTGGCATAGGTGCAGATTTAGATTTTCTAAAATCGTCAAAATGAGTATAACCAGCTTGAAACTTATTAGTTATATTATCTGTTACCGTAGAATTTAATTCTAATAAAAAAGAATTTAAATTGTTATTAATTTGATAACCTGTATTTTCAAATTGTAGCATTTGAGAACTAGGACCTCTAAAACCTAATGCTGTTGGATGTGCTGGTAAATCTCTAGATGCATTTAAAAAATTGTAAACAAAAGAAATACGATTGTCTTTATTTATATTCCAATCTAATTTAAATAAACCTTTTGTACTATTAGATTTATGAGTAAAACCTTCATAAGCGCCTGTATTATAGCCAATACCAGCTAACGCTGTTCTTACTTCTTCTAAATCAGACACTGAAACTCTAGATTCATTTATAGCACCAGAACCTGTGTTTGGTAACCAAGATTGACCTAAATCTGTTCTATTATCTTTTTCAAAGTTTACAAAAACAAATAATTTGTCTTTAATAATTGGTGCTCCTATACTTGCCCCTATTTGAGATTGTGTTAATTTAGGAACAAAAATATCTTCTCCTTTTATTTTTCCACCTGTAAAATCTTGATTTCTGTAATACGAGTATACCGTTCCAGTAACTGTATTCGTTCCACTTTTTGTTACCGCGTTAACAGAAGCACCTGTAAAACCAGATAATGTTACATCATACGGCGCAAGAGATACAGAAATTTGTTCTATTGCATCTAAAGATACTGGTTGTGAAGCTGTTTGACCACCAGGTGTTGCAGCATCTAAACCAAAAGGATTATTAAAGATAGAACCATCTAAAGTAAAATTATTAAATTGATCATTCTTACCTCCAAAAGAACCTCCTGAAGCAGCAGGATCTAAACGTGTAAAATCTGATGCTGATCTAGATATAGTTGGTAATGTTTTTAAATCTTTAGATCCAATACTTGTTTGTGCACCTGTTCTATCGTTATTAAAAACTGTATTCTTGCTAGAACTAATAACAATTTCTTCTAAAGTATTGCTATCTTCAGATAAAACTACATTAATATTGGTTGTTTTACCTAATGTTAAAAACACATTTGTTATCACATTAGATTTAAAGCCTAGGTAACTTGTAGTAATTGTATAAGGCCCTCCAATTCTTAAGTTAGATAAAGTATATCTACCATTATCTTGTGCAGTAGTACCAGATACAGTACCAGTAGGTGTATGCTTAGCAATAACAGTTGCACCAAATAATGGTTCTCCTGTGTTGTCTGTTATAATTCCTTTAATTTTAGAAGTTGTTGTTTGTGCATTTGTATTAATGCAGATTAACAAGGTTAAAGAAATTAATAAAAGTAATTTTTGTTTCATATTATTTTTGAGTTTGGTTTAAACAAAAATAGAACAAAAAAAAAGTCCACTATAAATAGTGGACTCTTTTTTTTAACAATTACTTAACAATTATTACTTATCAGCAACAACTTCAAATGTAATGTCAGCAACTACAGCTCTGTGTAATCTTACAGATGCTTCGTATTTACCTAATCTTTTAACAGAACCACCAACAACTTTGATAAATTTCTTATCTAAATCTGTTCCTGCTTTTGCTAATGCTGCAGCTAAATCGATGTTGTTTACAGAACCAAATAATTTGTCTCCTGAACCAACTTTAGATGCAATCTTAATTTCATATCCTTTAACTGCTTCTGCTATAACACTAGCGTCTTCAATTAATTTAGCTTCTTTATAAGCTCTTTGTTTTAAATTCTCTGCTAAAACTTTCCTTGCAGATGAAGTAGCCAAAGATGCTTTTCCTGTAGGGATTAAGTAGTTTCTACCATAACCGTTTTTCACAGCTACAACATCATCTTTAAATCCTAAATTTTCTACGTCTTGTCTTAATATAAGTTCCATGTTCTACGTCTTTATTATTTTAACAAATCTCCAACGTATGGCATTAGCGCCAAATGACGACACCTTTTAATTGCTTGCGCAACTTTACGTTGATATTTTAATGAAGTTCCTGTTAAACGTCTAGGTAAAATTTTACCTTGTTCGTTTACTAAATACATTAAGAAGTCTGCATCTTTATAATCGATGTACTTAATACCTTTCTTCTTAAATCTACAGTATTTTGCTTCTTTCTTAGTGTCAATGTCTAATGGCGTTAAATATCTAACGTCAGCAGATTTACCACCTTTTGCTTGTTGTTCTATTGATGCCATTTCTTATTTTTTAGTAGATTTAACACGTTCAGTTCTAACTTTTGCCCAAGCAGCAGCATGTTTGTCTAATCTAACAGAAAGGTAACGCATAACGCTATCATCTCTTCTAAACTCTAACTCAAATGCAGAAATTTCCTCTCCAGCAACTTTGTACTCTAATAAGTGATAAAAACCACTTTTCTTTTTTTGAATTGGATAAGCTAACTTTTTCAAGCCCCAATCTTCTTTAGAAATCATTTCGGCACCTCTAGAAACCAAATAGTCGTTAAACTTTTGTACTGTCTCCTTTATCTGAGTATCAGATAAAACGGGATTCAAAATGAAAACAGTTTCGTAATGATTCATAAATTAAATATTTATTGTTTATTTTTAAGGCTGCAAATATAGTGACTTTTTAGTTATTAAAACTAATAATATCTAAATGTTTATTTACAACCATTTTTTGTGTTCTATTATAGGTTAAAAGCTTCATTTATTTCTTCATAAAGCACTTCTCCTTTAACAATGCTAAGTCCTTTTGATAAACTTTCATCTAACTCACATGCTTTCTCCCATCCGTTATTTGCTAATTTCAAAATAAAAGGCAAGGTTACATTTGTTAATGCGATTGTTGAAGTATGAGGAACTGCACCTGGCATATTTGCAACACAATAATGTACAACGTCATCTATTATATACGTAGGGTCTTCATGTGTTGTTGCTTTTGTGGTTTCAAAACAACCTCCTTGATCTACTGCAACATCTACAACAACAGTTCCAGGTCTCATCTCCTTTAACATGTCTCTTGTAATAAGTTTTGGTGCTTTACCTCCTTTTACTAAAACTCCACCAATAATTAAATCGTGTGTTTTTATATTCTGTCTAATACTATATTCATTAGAGAACGCAGTTACAACATGATTAGGTAAAACATCATTAACATAACGCAAACGCTTCATATTAATATCCATAATAGTAACATGTGCACCTAAACCTGCAGCCATTTTAGCCGCTTGTACACCAACAACACCGGCTCCTAAAACTAACACTTTTCCTGGTGCTACTCCTGGTACACCTCCTAATAAAATTCCTCTACCTTTAATTGGTTTTTCTAAATACTTTGCTCCTTGTTGTATTGCCATTCTTCCTGCAACTTCAGACATTGGTGTTAATAATGGCAAAGTACCTTCGTCATCTTCTACCGTTTCATAAGCTATACAAATAGCTTTACTTTTAATCATAGCAAGTGTTAAAGGTTCACTAGATGCAAAATGAAAATACGTAAAAACAATTTGATTTTCTTTAATTAAAGGATATTCTAATGCAATTGGCTCTTTTACTTTTACAATCATTTCACTACTACTATATACTTCTTCTATAGTTTGTAAAATAGTTGCTCCAACGCTTACATAATCTTTATCATGAAAACCACTTCCTTCGCCTGCAGTAGATTGTACAAAAACAGTATGATTTTTCTTTGTAAGTTCGAAAACGCCAGCAGGTGTCATACCTACTCTACTCTCGTTGTTCTTTATTTCTTTAGGAATTCCAATTTTCATTATGCTTAATTTAGATGTGTTAAGCGAGTAAATTTACTATGATTTTTATTTACATTTTAAATAAAATGCTCTAAATCTAATTTTTATGATTTCATTAAAAACAACTATCATTAATGGTTAAATAACATTTTTTTTTAACTAATATTCTCTAATTAATAAAAGCCAACTTTTTAAGGTTGGCTTTTTATATTATATTTAAGAATTATAATAACTATTAGTTCAAATCAAATCGAATTCCCATAGAAATATTTCTAGTTTGGGTATTTTTAAACAAAGGATTCAAATCATATTTCATATACAAACTTGTAGATTGATACCCAACATAAGCACTTAAACCATAATTTATAGTATTCATGTTATAGTTGTTAAACTGAACTTCTTTTACTTCCACGTTTCTAGTATCTTCATATTCTAAATATTGTCTAGTTCCTAATTTAAAACCTGCAAAACCACCAACACCTAATCTTAAACCTCTATTTGTTCTATCATAAACAAAACCGTCTTTATATTTTTTATTTTTAGAAAAATCCCATTCTAAATGTAAAGGGAAATTCATTTGTACATGTCTTAATCTACTTTCTATTAAATTTTCTGGATATACTTGTATATCTGTAATTCTTCCGTTTTTAACGTGATGTTGATTATCGTCTAATCGTAAATTATTCCAAAGGAAAGACAAACCATATTTAAAATATAATTGAGAAGCTTCTCTTTTAAATCTTGTTTTCCAAGTAAAACCTAATTCATAAAAATGTGAAGACCATAATTTATATTCAGAATCACTTAAAGAGCTTATTTTATGATTTTCTAAAACATTATTAACTCCTAATGCAAATACAAGCTGACTTGTAGTTTTTCTATTTCTCTTGCCATTTTTTCTCCATTCTTTCTCCTTCTTGCTTTTTTCTGAATGATTATCATCGTCATCATCTCCATTTATAGAAAAGCTAAAAGTTTTATTACCTACTTTAAATGTATTCACTTCATCATTATTAAAATCACTTTCTTTAGAACTTGCTATTTTACCATCTGTTTTTTCTTGTACTAAAACCTGAAGTAAACGTTCTTGTTCGCTAACTTTAACTTCTATTTGCTTTGCATGATAACTAGCTGTTTCTCTCTTTAAAGTATCTGCTGTTAATTTTGTAATTTCTCTATTCTTAAGTTTTTTATCTATTGCAATTACTTTTGCCTTTAAAGAATCTTTCTGGCTTTTTGTAATCATTTCTATTCTTTTAGAAATTTTAATTACTTCTTTTTCAAAAGTTCTTTTTTCTTGTGATGTAACAGTTATGGTAACAAACAAAAGAAATAATAGTGTAATTTTCTTCATCTTTTTATAATTTTAAATTGTTTTGTCTTTTACTTTAGTTCTAATTAATCGTTTCTACTCGCAATAGCAGTTGCAATATTGGTTATTTTTTTCTTTAAAGATTTTAAGAAATTATTCTGAAAATCATCATCTCCAATTGTACGTTCTACTTCTGCTAAAATGGTTTCAGGATTCACTTTTAAATTCGATTTTTTGAGCTCACTTTTAATCGTCTTTAAAATATCTTCTCTACTAACATTATTTTTTGTGTATTGTTTTTCTTGTTCTTCGGATGTATTTGTTACTGCATATAGTAAATCGTCTACATTTACTTTAATTCTACTCTTTTTTACTTCAGGAATTATTATTGAATTACCCTCTAATTTCTCAGCAATTGTTATGTTTTTGTTATTAGAATTGTTTGTGTTATCTTCAATTTTATAAGATTCTTTCTTTAAAAGAACTACAGCTTTTTTCACATTTATAGCTACATTTTTTTCTTGTTGCTTTTCAATCTTATACACCTCTTTTTTTACTGTTTCTACAACAGCTCTTTCAACAGGTACTTCCTTAAAGTGTTGTTCTATTTTATTTAATATTTGTGTTGTATCTATAACTCCTTCAACAATAATTACTTTAGGAATCTTACTTTTTTTATCACCCGAAAAAGTATAAAACCCAATTGAAATTAAAGCCAAAATACTAGCTGCATAGCCTATATAAAAAAACCAACCTTTCTTTTTTTGCTTTGGTTGTTCATCTAATTTTGTAGACAAACGTTCCCAAGCAGAAACAGATGGTTCTATAGTTCTATTAGAGAACTTTTCTTTTATACTGTTGTCTAACTTATTTGTTTTCATGAATTGTTTTATTCATTTTGTAATAATTCTGTTGCAATAATTTACGTGCTTTAAATAATTGCGATTTCGATGTACTTTCAGAAACGCCTAATTTCTCTGCTATTTCTGAATGTTTAAACCCTTCTATGGCGAATAAATTAAACACCATTTTGTAACCGTCTGGCAATTTATCTATCAGTTTTTGAATGTCTTCTACAGATGTGTTTTCTAAACTTTCTGTGGCTGCATCGTTAAAAACATACTCTTCGTCAGATAAATCGACTAAATTCTTTTTACGGAGATAAGAAATGCAAGTATTCACCATAATTCTACGAATCCAACCTTCAAAACTACCTTCGTCTTTAAATTTGTATAAGTTGGTAAAAACTTTTAAGAACCCTTGCAACATCATATCTTCTGCATGGTGTAAGTCTTTTACATATTGCCTACAAACTCCCAACATTTTAGGCGAATGTTGCTCGAACAATTGTTGTTGCGCTTCCCTATTGTTGTCAATCGCTTTTTTAATAAGCGATTTTTGTTTGTTATGTAACGGTATAATTTTCAAGCCTCTCTTTTCTGTTTTTACTGCCTTACAAATATATAGACTACAGATCTTTTAAAAAGGTTGCTTGGAGAGAAAAAAAGTTTTTATATTTTTTAGTTGTTCCTTTTTAGTGATTGGTTTTTAACTTTATCTTTATTGAAAATTTCATGCTATGAAAACCCCAGGTAACACAAAATCAATAATTTTACTTCTATTAAGATTAATTTGCAAATATTACATTGCTTATTATATGTTTTCTTATGCGTTTGCAAAAATTCTAAATACTCAATTTAGCTTTGGTCCAGTTTGGGAAGCTGATTCTAATATTAGTAATTTTGATGGATTTATGCTTACTTGGTATTATTATGGATATTCAAGAACTTATGTTTTAATAATTGCAGGTTGCCAAATTTTAGCAGGATTACTAATTTTATTTAGAAAAACAGAACGTATTGGAATTGTTTTACTATTGTCTTTTATGGTAAATATTGTTCTTGTAAATATATTTTATGATATTGCTTTTGATGCTATGATAATGTCTATTACCTTAACATTAATGGGGTTATTTTTATTAATTTCTGATTGGAGTGGTTTTAGTAAATACTTTTTAAGAAACAAGATGAAAAATGAAACTTCATTTGATGTTTTTCAAAATGAATACAGAAAATATTTTTGGATTCCTTTTATTCTTATCCCAGTTTTGCTGTACATAAGATATGATTATATAAATGATATTGCTAAACAAGATGATAAAGAAAATAAATTAGTTGCTGTTTGGAAAGCAATTCAAAATAAACCAAATCAACAGTTTTTTAAACTTTACTTCGATAATAGAAATAGTATTAAAGTTAAAGATTTTGATCGAAAAATATATTATGGAAACTATAAACTAAATGATAGTTTAAGCTTTTTTAGTTTTGATATTGAACATTACACAGAAATTGGTGCATTTAGAGTTCAAGATAGTTTGAATAAATTAAACTTACCAAAAGACAGTATTAAATCCTTCAGAAAAAAAATTATTGCATATTATAATAAAGAGATGAATGCTATTAAATTTAAACAAAAATTTAATTATAGTATAGAAAAAGATACTTTAACGTTGATTGACAGCATAGGGGAAAAACAGTTTTTTGTAAATATTACGAAAGAATATCCTTCTTTAAACGATTAGAGTTTTAAAGAAACCCTACTCTTCTCCAATTCCAACTCAAATAACTCTTTTGTAATTACTGATTTATAAAACGGAACAATTTCTTTCAGTTTTTCTTTTCCTTCTTTAGAATTTATAATTTCTGGAAATGCTTTTTCTACCACTTCCAACATAATAGAAGTTGCTGTAGAAGCACCAGGAGAAGCACCTAACAAACACGTAATACTGCCATCTTTACTAGAAATTACTTCTGTACCAAATTGTAGTTTTCCTCCTTCAAATTCGTCTTTTTTAATAATTTGAACTCTTTGTCCAGCTTTTAAAACTTCCCAATCTTCACTTTTAGCGTTTTTAACAAACTTGCGTAAAGAATTCATTCTGTCTTCTTTACTCATCATTACCTGTTCTACTAAATATTTGGTTAATGGTAAATTGTGCCAAAAAGCACCAAGCATAGACGGAATATTATCAAACTGAATAGATTTAAACAAATCTAAATTAGAACCTTCTTTTAAAAACTTCGGACTAAAACCTGCAAAAGGACCAAACATTAATTGACGCTTACCATCTATATAGCGTGTGTCTAAATGTGGTGTAGACATTGGTGGATCTCCAAGGCCAGCTTTAGAGTATACCTTTGCATTGTGTTGCTTAATAATATCTTCATTAGTACATACCAACCATTCTCCACTTACAGGAAAACCTCCATAACCTTCTTTTTCGTCGATTTCTACTTTTTGAAGCAACAACAAACTTCCTCCTCCAGCACCAATAAAAACATGTTCTGCTTCTAATTGATGTTCTTCATTTGTCTTTAAATTTTTAATTTCAACCGTCCAATCTAAATCAGTATCAGGATCTATATCTAAAACTTCCATATTACAATGAACTGGCGTATTAAATTCTGTTTCTAAAATAGAAAATAATTTTTCTGTTAACGAACCATAATTCATTTCTGTTCCTCTATCCATTCTAGAAGCCGCCATAATTTCATCGGCATTTCTATCATTTGCAATTAAAGGAAACCATTCTTTCATTTTGTCTATTTCTCTAGTAAATTCAATAGAATCGAACATAAAATGTTCTTTCATTTCTTTAAATCTATTTTCTAAATAATTAGCATTTTCTTTTCCTAAAACCCAACTATGATGTTTTACGGTTGCAATAAAATCTTCAGGATTTTTAAGTAAACCTTCATTTGTTAAATAAGACCAAAATTGTTTCGAAGTTTCATATTGTGTACAAATATCAATGGCTTTTTTTATAGAAATATTTCCATCTTCTTCCGGACAATAATTGAGTTCGCATAAAGCAGAATGACCAGTTCCTGCATTATTCCAAGCAGCAGAACTTTCTTGTGCTACTTTATCTAAACGTTCTAAAATTAAAATATTCATTTCTGGTTTCAATAACTTTGTAATAAGCGCTAAAGTTGCACTCATTATTCCTCCACCAACACAAATTAAATCGTATTCTTTCTTGAAACTCATATTTTTATTTTTTAACTCTAGCTAATTTTATTTTTGTAGTATAATCTTTCTTTAGCTTAATAATTAATAAGCATCTACATCAATAATAAACCTTATGGGTCTAAAATCTTTTACAGCTTCAAACGTATTTCTAATTTTAGTAATCTGATTTTTTGTGTTTACTAAACTTTGCTTCGGCGGAATTTTAATTACAATATTCTTAATATATTGATTTCTAACTCTAGAAACTGATGGAGCTGTTGGCCCTAAAACATGTTCTCCGAAAGAAGTATGCAATGCTTTAAACAACCAATTTACACCACTATCTACCTTATTATAGTCTTTATGTTTTAAAGTTATTTTTATTACTCTAAAATATGGTGGATATTTATATTGCCAACGTTCTTGCATTTGTTCCTTATACATTTCTGCATAATTTGTAGTAGAAACTTGTTGTAGTATTTGATGAAATGGATTGTAGGTTTGTATGGCTACATTACCTTGTTTTTTACTTCTTCCTGCTCTACCAGAAACTTGTACCATCATATCATAACCACGTTCATGCGCTCTAAAGTCAGGAAAATTAAGCATTGTATCTGCATTTAAAATTCCTACTAAAGAAACATTTTCGAAATCTAAACCCTTAGATAACATTTGGGTTCCTACCAAAACATCTATTTCTTTGGCTTCGAAAGCACCTATTATTTTTTGATATCCGTGTTTTCCTCTAGTTGTATCTAAATCCATTCTACCGATTTTAAAATCGGGAAATAAAGCTGTTAATTCTAACTCTATTTGTTCTGTACCAAAACCTTTTGTATCTAAAGTATTACTACCACAAGCGCCACAACTATTAGGCATTGCACGTTGGTAATTACAATAATGACAACGTAACTCGTGTTTAAATTTATGATACGTTAATGTAACGTCGCAATTTGGGCATTCTGGTGATACGCCGCATGTTTTACATTCTACCACAGGAGAATAACCTCGCCTGTTTTGAAATAAAATAACTTGCTCTTTTAAATCTAATGCTTCTTGAATTAATTTTAAAAGTCTATCAGAAAAATGGCCTTTCATTTCCTTTTTCTTCTGCTTTTCTTTAACGTCAATCAATTCAATTTTTGGTAATTGTACGTTTCCATGACGTCTATTTAATTCTACAAAACCATATTTTTTTTGCTGCGCATTAAAATACGTTTCTAAAGAAGGTGTTGCAGAACCTAATAATATTTTTGCTTTATGAATTTTTGCTAAAACAATAGCACAATCTCTTGCATTATACCTTGGTGAAGGCTCGAATTGTTTATAAGAAGTCTCATGTTCTTCATCTACTACAATTAAACCTAAATTAGAAAAAGGTAAGAAAACAGAAGATCTTGCTCCTAAAATAATACGTGCTTTGGGTTTATTTTCTAAAACATTGTTCCAAACTTCTACTCTTTCATTTATAGAGTATTTAGAATGAAAAACGGAGATCTGTTCTCCGAAATAAAACTGTAAACGAGTAATTATTTGGGTTGTTAAAGCAATTTCTGGTAACAAGAATAAAACTTGTTTACCTTGGTCTAAAACTTCTTGTATTAACTTTGTGTATACTTCTGTTTTACCAGAACTTGTAATTCCGTGTAAAAGTGTTACATCTTTTTCTTTAAAAGTTTCTTTAATTTCTTCAAGTGCTTTTTCTTGAAATTCATTTAAAACTTTTAAATCGTTTGTATCTCCTTTAAATTGAACTCTATCTATTTGAATGTGATAAAATTCTAAGATCTCCTTATCTACTAAAGATTTTAAGATGGTTGAAGAAACATTTGCTTTTTCTTCTAAATCTTTAGCTATTATTGGTTTCTTGGTAGATGATAACTGAAAGAATGTTAAAACAGCATCTCTTTGTTTTTTTGCTCTAGATAATTCTTCTAAAAGTTTACCTAAAGAATCGTCTGAATTATATTTTGCATTTAAACGAACATATTTAACCAATTTGGGTTTGTATTGTTCGTAAATTTCTTCTTTAATATATATGGCAGATTTTTTAATTAACTCATTTACAATTGGCATTACTTTTTTCTTGCCTAAAATTGCTATAACTTGGTGTATTGTTAATTGAGATTGGTGTTGTAGTGCTTCGAAAATTAAGAATTCGTCATCTGCTAAGATAGAATCGTCTAAAAAAGCATCATTTTTAAAAATAACTGTTTCGCTTTCTAATAAAAAAGCAGATGGTAAAGAGGCTCTATAAACATCTCCTAAAGAACACATATAATAATTAGCAATCCATTGCCAATGTTGCAATTGCTTTTCATTTACTAGTGGTGTTTCGTCTAATATTTGATGAATTTCTTTTGCTTCATATAACGTTGGCGCGTTTGTATGAATATTAAAAACCAAACCTGTGTACATCTTAGATTTACCAAAAGAAATAGCTACTCGCATTCCTTTTTGTAAGAAGTTTGCTTCGTCTTCTGTTACAGAATACGTAAACGTTCTCTGAATTGGAATTGGTAATATGACGTCTATAAAGTGCATTTTATTTAGAATTCGCTTTTTAACTAGTTCGAGTAATTTCTATTACATAAACAGAAATTACTCGAACAGATATTCTTTATCTTTAAAGTGAAATCAAAACTAATAAAATTAGAATTAAAATAAGAAAGCAATTCCTTTTAAATTCTCATAAAAGCCAACAAAAAAGTCTAGCCCTGATTGAAGCAACTGTTTGAGCTCTTTTTTATTCCTTTTTCAGAATAAAAAAAGCGAGTGCGAAAAGCAGGAAATAGCTTCTAAAAAATCTAATCTTCTAAATTTGATTCCGTTTCGTTTTCTGTTTCACCTGCTGCTTTAGGTTCTTTAAACTTACGTGTTCCTTCATACAAATCGTACTTTACAAACTTACAGTTTAAATCTCCGTTTTTAAGTGCTATTCTTTTAGAAGTTCTTAAACCAACACACTTTAAAGCATCTGTGTCTGAAGTAATTAACCAAGCTTTAGAACCTGGGTAATTATGTTTTAAGGTATCACCAATTTTCTTGTAAAATTCTTCTGTATCGATATTTAAACGCTCTCCATAAGGCGGATTGAATAGAATTGTTGTGTTACCAAAAACTTCTTTTTTAGAGTTAAAAAAGTTAACGTGATGCACACCTATAAACTCGTCTAAATTTGCGTTTTCTACATTCGCAATTGCTTTTTGAACTGCAGAAGGTGCTTTATCAAATCCCATAATTTTAAAATGAGAAGATCTAATTTTCTTTAATAATGATTCTTGAATTGTGAAATACAAATCTTCATCATAATCTTTCCATTGTTCGAATGCAAAAAGTTTTCTGTTAATGTTTGCCGGAATATTGTTGGCAATCATTGCTGCTTCTATTAAAATTGTACCAGAACCACACATTGGGTCTATAAAGTTTTCTTCACCTGTATAACCAGATAATAAAACCATACCTGCTGCCAAAACTTCGTTAATTGGCGCAATGTTTGTTGCTGTTCTGTAGCCTCTTTTGTGCAAAGAATCTCCAGAAGAATCTATAGAAACTGTTAACCAGTCTTTCTGAATATGAATATGGATTTTTACGTCTGGGTATTTTAAATCTACGTTTGGTCTTTTGCTATATTTATGTCGAAAATAATCTGCAATAGCATCTTTAGATTTTAAAGATATGTAATGTGAATTGGTTGTAAAATTCTTAGAATTTACAACAGCACCAATTGCAAACGTACCTTCTACTTCTAAATAGTTTTCCCATTTTATTTTTTGAATAGAATCATAAAGATCTTCTTCATCGTAAATTTTACAAACTTTAATAGGTTTTAAAATTCGAACAGCAGTTCTTAAAGCAATATTTGCTTTATACATAAAACCTTTGTCGCCTCTAAAAGAAACACTTCTTACAGCTTCCTTTACATCTTGTGCTCCTAAATTTTTTAATTCTTCTGCTAAAACACCTTCTAAACCAAAAAGTGTAGTCGCTGTCATTTTAAAATCCTTTTCCATACGTGTAAAAATTGGTTGCAAAAATACGTTTTATTGTTTGAATGATGAAGATTGAACAAGGAAGTTTTACTGTAAATAAAACAGGTAATTTAATTTGCTTTTAAAAAATATAACAGTTTGTTATATTTTCATTTTACAGAACGTAAGATTTGGTTACTTTTACAGACTGAAAGCACTTATGAAAACAAAAGATTGGTTTACAGATTGGTTTAATACAAAGTATTATCACATTCTTTACAAAGACAGAAATGATTCTGAAGCACAGGTATTTATGAAAAATATTACTGAGTTTTTAGGGTTAGAAAAGTCTTCTCATATTTTAGATTTACCTTGTGGTAAAGGTCGTCATTCTGTGTTTTTAAACTCTTTAGGCTACAAAGTTACTGGTGGAGATTTATCTGAAAACAGTATAAATGCCGCTAAAGAGTATGAAAATGATACTTTAAATTTTAAAGTACATGACATGCGTGCTCCTTTTAATAATAAATACAACGCTGTTTTTAACCTATTTACAAGTTTTGGGTATTTTGAAGACGATAAAGAAGATATTTTAATTCTACAAAACATTAAAAACGGATTGACAAAAGATGGTTTTTTTGTTTTCGATTTTTTAAATGCAGCATTAGTAAAAGCTAATTTAGTTACAGAAGAGATTAAAACTGTAGATGATATTACCTTTCATATTAAAAGAGAAATTACCAATGGTTTTATTTTAAAACATATTTCTTTTTTTGCTGATGAAAAAAATTACTCTTATACAGAACGTGTAAAGTATTTAGATTTAGAAAAAATGACTTCTTACCTAGAAGGTATTGGTTTTAAAATTAAAAATACTTTTGGCGATTATAATTTAAACGCTTTCGATTCTAAAAATTCTAATCGTTTAATTTTAGTTGCAAAATGAATTACGTCTTACTAATTGCTTCTGTTCTTCTTGGGGCTTTGTTGGTTTTTATTATAAAACCTAGCAACAAGATTGTGCGTTTATTACTTGCTTTTAGTGGTGCTTACCTTTTATCTGTAACTATTTTACATTTATTACCAGAAGTATATACAACAACTACAGATTATAAAAAGACAGGAATATTTATATTAATTGGTATTATTTTACAATCGGTTTTAGAGTCTTTTTCTAAAGGTGCAGAACATGGTCATATTCATATTCATTCAGATGGAAAGAAGTTTCCTACCTTACTTTTTGTAAGTTTATGTTTACATGCTTTTTCTGAAGGTTTGCCAATTCATCATGCAGGCGATAATTTATTATGGGCAATTGTAGTTCATAAAATACCTATTGCAATTGTATTAACAACTTTTTTAATACAAACAAAATATTCTAAAAAAATTGTTTTTGGCTTTCTGTTTTTCTTCGGATTAATGAGCCCTTTGGGAGTTTTATTAGGTAATAAAATTCATTTTTTCACAGACTATTACACAGAAATTACAGCACTTATTATTGGTGTTTTCTTACATATCTCTACAATTATTCTTTTTGAAAGTTCAGAAAATCATAAGTTTAACTTGCAAAAATTTATTGCTATTCTCTTAGGAATACTTTTAACCATTTTTACATTATAGCTTTTTCCACCTATTTTTAGTGAATAGAATATACCTACTTATAGGTATTTTTTGTTGTCAAAATATTTATGATATTTGAAAACAACAAAAATCTACTATATGGAAAACTTTAATGCACCACTAAAAATTACCCTTAATTTTACTGAACTAATTAATAGTGAAAGTAAAAAGTATTTTAAAAACTTAGATATCGAGTTACATGATAGTTACTTTACTAACAAAGGTGAGTTTCATATAAAGTTTCCGGTAGACGATAAGGTTGTTATTAATGGGTTACATTATTACAATTTATTTATAGGTAAAATGATAGTAATTCATCTTTCTAATAAAAAGGGTACTAGCATTAGAGACAAGAAAATTAAAGAAATGTGTTCTTTTAACTTTACCAAAGATGAATTAACAACTATTACTGGTGATTTTAATATAAAAAAATCTGAGAGAATTCATATTTTTATTTATAATGATAATACTAAATATCCAATTGGATTATTTTCTAATTTAGAAAAAATAAATGAAGAGCTTTCTTTATTACCTAAAGAAAATGGCGGTGGTGGTGTTATTATTGAAGGACCATAAAATGGTACCTTTTATAAAGGATACTTATTTAAAACTACTCATTTTATTTTTTTTAATGTGTAGTTGTACTTATGGTCAGAATTCAAAATTAGATTCGGCTTATTTTTATTATAATACAGGTAAAAAATTCGACTTTAAAAATAATCATTTTAAGGCTTATGAAAATTACATAAAATCTAGAAACCTATATATTAAGGTCGATAATAAAGATAGTTTAGCTAAATGTAACTTGGTATTATTTAATTTAATCGATTCACAGAACAACTTAGAAGATGAGGCCAAACATTACTTAGATGCCTACTACTCCTATGCTTTAGATAAAAAAGATTCTTTAATGTTATTAATTTCTAACAATAAATATGCGAATTATTTTTGGGATGAAAATAACATTAGCACATCTAAAGCCTATTACCAAAAGTCTTTACTTCTTACAGAAAACAAACAACTTAAAAAACACAAACCTAACATATATTCTAATTTAGCCTATCTTTTTACGAAAACAAAACCAGACTCTGCAAGCTATTATTTCAAAAAAACTTTAAGCTTATATACTACAGACGATAAAAATCAGCTTTTTGGCACTTATATAAATTATGCTAATTTTTTTCAAAAGCAACATAAATACCACGAAGCTATTATTCAATTAAATAAAGCAGCAGAGATAGAACCCAAAACTTATAAATTAAAATACTATAAAATTTTATATGGCAAGTTTGCAAATTGTTACCAAGAAATTGGAGATTATAAAAAAGCATATGAATATTATGAGAAATACAACATATATGTAGATAGCTTAAATAATACTGCTCAAAATATTGCTATTTCAAATTTAGATAAAAAATATAAAACGGCAGAAAAAGATAAGTTAATTTTAGAAACAGATGCTAAACGAATAAAGAACAGAAATTTTTTAATAGGCTCACTCCTATTTATTCTTTTAGGAGGAACTATAGGAGTTTTATTGCTTAAAAATTCTAAAAGAAAAAGAAAACTAGCTGAACAAGAGAAAGAATTAGAAACTCAGAAAAATCTTACTCTTTTAAAAGAACAAGAGTTAATTACTATAAACGCTATGGTAGACGGGCAAGAGAAAGAACGCAAACAAATAGCAGAAGATTTACATGATAATTTAGGTTCTGTTTTGGCAACTCTAAAGATGCATTTCGAAAACCTTCAGATAAATAAAGACAAAAATAAAATAAATCAAAATGACTTATTTAACAAAACAGAAAGCTTAATTGATGAAGCATATTTAAAAGTAAGAAGTATTGCACATGCTAAAAATGCTGGTGTAATTGCCAACCAAGGTTTATTAATTGCTGTACAAATGATGGCTGAAAAAATTTCTTCTGCAGATAAAATAAAAATAGAAGTAATAGATTTTGGCTTAAATAAAAGATTAGAAAATAGTTTAGAAATTACTGTATTTAGAACAATTCAAGAATTAATAACTAATGTTATAAAACATGCTGAAGCAAAAAATATAACTATTAATATTTCTTTGTTTGATGAGAATTTAAACATTATTGTAGAAGATGATGGCAAAGGTTTTAATGTCTCTAAAATTGATATTAAAAAAGGAATGGGAATTGGCTCTATAAAAACAAGAATTAATCATTTAAAAGGCTCTTTTCAAATTGATTCAACCTTAAAAAAAGGAACATCTATAATTATTAATATTCCTATAAAATAATTACCTATTTATAGTGAGTAAGTAGAATGAAAAGAGGTTTATTTTTGAATAAAAATAATAGTATGATAACAATAATAATGGCAGAAGATCATCAAATGTTAATAGACGGAGTAATTTCTTTCTTTGAATATGACGACGATATAAATATTATTGGAAGTGTAAATGATGGTGAAGCATTGGTAAAATTAGTTGCACTTAAACAACCAAAAATGGTAATTACAGATATTAGAATGCCAAAAATGGATGGAATTGAAGCTACAAAAATTATAAAAAAACAGTTTCCTCATATTAATGTCTTAGCAATGACAATGTTTGATCAGCCAGAAGCAATTAAACAAATGTTAGATGCTGGTGCAACTGGCTATATTTTAAAAAATTCTGGTATTAAAATGTTATCAAAAGCAATTATTGCTGTTTCACATAACGAAACTTTTTTTGATCCCAATGTTGCCTTCAATTTTATGAATAATTATATCGATAAAAATGTTACAATTGGCACATCTGATAAGATTGTTTTATCTAATAGAGAAAAAGAAATTTTAGCTTTAATTGCAAACGGAAAAACGTCTAAACAAATAGCAGAAAGTCTTTTTCTTGCAAAAACTACTATCGATACTCATAGAAAAAACATAATTCGAAAATTAGATTTATCTTCTGGTAGCGATTTAATTAAATATGCAATCGATAAAAAATATCAATTTTAATTGGCTACTTCGTTTGTAAATTTAATTCTCATCAAGCGCAATTCATCTTCATCATAATCACCATCAAATTCATCTAGAGCTTCTTGTATACTATCTGTTTCAGCTTCCATAAAATACTCATGAATTTCTTCTTGCTGATCTTCATCTAACAAATCATCTATCGCATAATCGATATTTAACTTTGTTCCAGAAAAAATAATTGCTTCCATTTCTTTAATTAAAGCAGTCATTTCTTTTCCTTTAGATTTTGCAATATCTTCTAAAGGTAATTTTCTATCTGTATTCTGAATAATATATAATTTTAAGCCAGAATTAACACCTGTACTTTTTACAATTAAATCGTCTGGTCTTAAAATATCGTTTTCATCAACATAAGTTGTAATTAATGAGATAAATTCTTTTCCAAATTTTCTAGCTTTACCTTCTCCTACTCCGTGAACTTTAGACATTTCATCTAAATTTATAGGATACTTTAAAGCCATATCATCTAAAGATGGGTCTTGAAAAACAGCAAATGGAGGAACTCCTTGTTTTGTTGCTACTTTCTTACGTAAATCTTTTAATAGTTTTACAAGAACAGCATCTGAAACTCCACCAGAAGATTTTGCATTGGTAATAATAGCATTGTCATTTTCTTCTGAATAGGAATGATCTTCTGTCATCATAAAAGAAACTGGTTCTTCTATAAACTTTCTACCTTCATCTGTTAATTTTACAACACCATACTGTTCAATTTCTTTTTTAATAAAATAAACCACTAATACCTGGCGAATTAACGCCATCCAATATGCTGCAGACTTATCTTTACCAATACCAAAAAAGGGTTGTAAGTGTGTTTTATGAGACGTTAATAAAGCATTTTCTTTACCTATTAATGTATTAACAACTTCTTTAGATTTATATTTTTGAAGTGTTTGTTTAACCACAGAAAGTAATTTAACAACATCTTCTTTTGCTTCATGTTTTTTCTTCGGATTCCTAGAATTGTCATCCATATCTGCACCATCTCCATTTATGGCATCAAATTCTTCACCAAAATAATGTAACAAATACTTTCGTCTATTCATAGACGTTTCTGCATAACCAACAACTTCCTGTAAAAGTGCATGACCAATTTCTTGTTCTGCAACAGGTTTGCTAGACATAAATTTTTCTAACTTCTCAATATCTTTATAAGCATAAAAAGCCAAACAATAACCTTCACCATCATCTCGTCCTGCTCTACCCGTTTCTTGGTAATAGCTTTCTAAACTTTTAGGAATATCATGATGAATTACAAAACGAACATCTGGTTTGTCAATTCCCATACCAAAAGCAATCGTTGCAACAACAATATCACAATCTTCCATTAAAAACATATCTTGGTGTTTTACACGCGTTTTAGCGTCTAAACCAGCATGATAAGGAACAGCATTTAATCCGTTTACTTGTAATATCTGCGCAACTTCTTCTACTTTCTTTCTACTAAGACAGTAAATAATACCAGATTTACCAATACGTTGCTTTACAAAACGAATAATATCTTTTTCTACTTCTTTAGTCTTTGGTCTTACTTCATAAAATAAATTAGCTCTATTAAAAGAAGCCTTAAATCTATTTGCATCCGGAATTCCTAAAGTTTTAAGAATATCTTCTTGTACTTTTTCTGTTGCTGTAGCCGTTAAACAAATAACTGGTACATCATCAATTGCTTTAATAATATGTTTTAAATTTCTGTATTCAGGTCTAAAATCATGTCCCCATTCAGAAATACAATGTGCTTCATCAATGGCAACAAAAGAAATCTTTTGTGTTTTTAAAAAAGTAACATATTCTTCTTTTATTAAAGATTCTGGTGCAACGTATAAAAGTTTTGTAATACCGCTTGCTATATCTTCTTTAACCTGAGCAATTTCAGATTTATTTAAAGAAGAATTTAAAACATGTGCCACACCATGATGTTCAGAAATACCTCTAATGGCATCTACCTGGTTTTTCATTAAAGCAATTAATGGCGAAACAACAATTGCTGTACCTTCTTGCATTAATGCAGGCAACTGATAGCATAGAGATTTACCACCTCCTGTAGGCATAATAACAAACGTATTATCTCTATCTACTATACTTTTAATAACTTGCTCTTGTAAGCCTTTAAATTTATTAAATCCAAAGAACTTTTTTAGAGGTCCATGTAAATCCATTTATAAAATATTCGTTTAACATTAAAAACAAAATACAAACCTTTATATAGTTTGATGAAACTATTTTTTATAGTAAATTTGCTTGTTTCTTAATCTAAAGATATAACTTTTTTTTATTCTGATAAAATACCAAACTATTGAAAAACTCAAACTCTATATTACAAACGGCAAAAGAAACCATATTATTGGAAAGTACTGCTATTGCGAATTTAGCAAATTTATTAGATGAAAACTTTGAAAAAGCAGTAAATTTTATATTAAATTCAAATGGAAGGGTAATTATTACCGGAATTGGTAAAAGTGCGAACATTGCTACAAAAATAGTTGCCACATTTAACTCTACAGGAACACCTGCAATTTTTATGCATGCAGCAGATGCAATTCATGGCGATTTAGGAAATGTACAAGAAAATGATGTTGTTATTTGTTTGTCTAAAAGTGGTAATACACCAGAAATTAAGGTTTTGGTTCCGTTAATTAAGAACTATGGAAACAAAATTATAGCAATTACAGGAAATGTAGATTCTTTTTTAGGAAAAAATTCTGATTTCCCATTAAATACCTTCGTAGAAAAAGAAGCGTGTCCTAATAACTTAGCACCAACATCTAGCACAACTGCACAATTAGTAATGGGAGATGCATTGGCGGTTTGTTTACAAGACTTAAGAGGCTTTTCTAGTAAAGATTTTGCAAAATACCATCCTGGAGGCGCTTTAGGAAAACGTTTATACTTAAGAGTTTCAGACTTAATTAAAAACAACCAAACTCCGTTAGTTAATGCTAATGACTCTATAGTAAAAGTAATTGTAGAAATTTCTGAAAAGAGATTAGGAGCTACCGCTGTATTAGAAAATGAAAATCTAATTGGTATAATTACAGATGGTGATATAAGACGAATGTTAAGTAAAACAACAGAAATTAATCACTTTACAGCAAAAGATATAATGGGTGCAAATCCCAAAACAGTGCATCAAGATGCTATGGCTATCGAAGCTTTAGAAAAACTAGAGAGTAACAGTATTACTCAAATTTTAGTGGTTGATGAGAAAGACAAGTACGTTGGAGTAGTTCATTTACACGATTTAATTAAAGAAGGAATTTTCTAATGGCAGAAAAACAAAAAGAAATGTCTTTTTTAGGACATTTAGAAGAATTAAGATGGCATTTAGTAAGAAGTGCATCTGCAATATTTATCATTGGAATTTTATTATTCATTTTTCAGAAAGAAGTATATGAGCATTTTTTATTAGCTCATAGAAAACCAGATTTTATAACATACCAAATATTCTGTGATTTCTTTAATTTTTTAGGAATGGATAGTACTTTCTGTAATGTAGCGTTTAGCGATAATTTAATCAGTTTAAAACCTACACAACAGTTAATGAATGCTATTTGGTCTTCCTTAATATTGGGTATAATTTTATCTTTTCCTTATTTATTATGGGAAGTTTGGCGCTTTATTTCACCAGGATTAACTAAAAAAGAAATTAGGAGTTCGAAAGGGTTTATTTTTATAGCTTCTTTTTTATTTTTCTGCGGAATCGCTTTTAGCTTTTATGTAATAGCACCAATATCAATACATTTCTTATACAATTACCAAATTACAGATTTAATTCAGAATAACTTTACATTAGATTCTCATATAGGTTTAGTTACCAATATGCTTCTAGGTGTTTCTGTTCTTTTTGAATTGCCTGTTTTAATTTATTTTTTAACAAAAATAGGTTTGGTAACTCCAGAATTTTTAAAAAAATACAGAAAACATGCGTTAGTTGTTGTGTTAATATTAGCAGCAATTATTACGCCTCCAGATATTGCGAGTCAAGTAATTGTAGCAATACCAATACTTATTTTATATGAAATAAGTATTAAAGTCTCTAAAATGGTGATTAAAAAACAAAAGAAAGATGCACAAAAAAGTACAAGAGTTTAATGACTACCGTTCTAAAATGAACGAAAAAATATTAGATTCGGATAATAAAGTAATTAAAAGAATTTTTAATTTAGACACAAACACATTTAAAGAAGGTCATTTACCTGTAAAAACTAAAGAATTGTTAGGTTTGGTAGCATCTGCAGTATTAAGATGTGATGATTGTGTACAATACCATTTAGAAGCAGCAAAAGAAAACGGAGTTACTACAGAAGAAATGATGGAAACAATGTCTATTGCTACTTTAGTTGGTGGTACAATTGTAATACCTCATTTAAGAAAAGCTGTAGAATATTGGGAAATGCTACATGAAACTGAAGCATAACTGTTTATTTGTATAATTTTTAATTGTTTAAGATGTCTTTAAGACTCTTAACAATGTAATTTATTACATTTACAAACATCAACAAGTACCCAATTAGACATTTTTAGAAATATGATTTTAAAAGCAGAAAATATTCAGAAAATCTACGGAAGTAGAAAAGTTGTACAAGGAATTTCTTTAGAAGTTCAGCAAGGTGAAATTATTGGTCTTTTAGGACCAAATGGAGCTGGAAAAACTACTTCTTTCTATATGATTGTTGGTATGATAAAACCAAATGCTGGTAGAATCTTTTTAAATGATGAAGAAATAACCCAAGATGCCATGTACAAACGTGCGCAAAAAGGAATTGGTTATTTGGCACAAGAAGCATCTATTTTTAGAAAACTGACGGTTGAAGATAATATTATGTCTGTTTTACAATTTACAGGACGTTCTAAAAAAGAACAAAAAATAAAATTAGAATCTTTAATTGAAGAGTTTAATATTGGCCATGTTCGTAAAAATAGAGGAGATTTATTATCTGGTGGAGAAAGACGTAGAACAGAAATTGCACGTTGTTTAGCTTCTGACCCTAATTTTATATTACTAGATGAACCTTTTGCAGGAGTAGACCCAATTGCTGTTGAAGACATACAAAGTATTGTAGCGCATTTAAAGGATAGAAATATTGGTATTTTAATTACAGATCATGATGTACAAGCTACTTTAGCAATTACAGATAAGACCTATTTAATGTACCAAGGAAGTATTCTAAAAAGCGGAACGCCAGAAGAGTTAGCTGCAGATGAAATGGTGCGTAAAGTATATTTAGGTAAAGATTTTGAACTAAAAAGAAAGAAGATATTCTAAGAAAAGAACAACTTCTTATTCATAAAAAAAGCATCAATATTAATTATTGATGCTTTTTTATTTTATAAATTTTATACTTATGCTTTCTTTTTATTAAGATTAGAAAAGATAGACAATACTACGTAAAAAGCTATTATTAAAGGAATCGATAAATATTGAAGTGTAATCATCATTACCAAAGAAATTAAAAGAAAGACATACTTTACTACATTATTCTTTATTGAATACTCTTTAAATTTTAAAGAAAACAAAGGAATTTCTGCATTCATTAAATATGTTAAAACTATAGTTATTGCTATTAAAAAGTAATTATTGGCTATTAAATTTTGAACAAATTCTACATTAGAATATTCTTGAATTAAAGGCAATGAAATAACAAATAAACTCATTGCAGGCGTTGGTAAACCTATAAAAGAATCTGATTGCCTAGTGTCTATATTAAACTTAGCAAGTCTGTAACACGCTCCTAAGGTTAACAACAAACCTACAAAAGATAAAAATCCGTTGTCCCAAATAGTGGTTTCAAAACTAAAGTCATTATTTAAATCAATTAAATTAAACATTATAATTCCTGGTACAACACCACTTGTTACCATATCTGCTAGAGAGTCTAACTGTTTTCCTAATTCACCAGAAACATTTAATAAACGAGCTGCAAAACCATCAAAAAAGTCGAAAAAGATTCCTATTGTAACAAACAATCCTGCGAAGACAAAATCTCCTTGAACAGCTAAAATTGTTGCAATTGTTCCGCATAAAAGATTACCAAGCGTTAATAAATTAGGAATGTGTTTTTTCATATTCTATTTTGATTAAAAGGCTAAAATAACAAATCCTATTTTGGTAATTTTCTAAAAATCTTTATTTTTTATGTATTTTTAAAAAATATCAATAATAATTGCACAAATGCCCATAATAACGTCTAACTTCTCTCCTACTTTACCTTTTAAAAACAGTCATTTTAATACAATGTACAGACCACTTTTTATGAAAGATGTTTGTAATTATAAACGTAAAAGAATTACAACTTGGGATAAAGATTTTATAGACTTAGATTTTTCTTTTGTTGGCTCTAAAACCTTAGTACTTTTAATTCATGGTTTAGAAGGAAGCTCAGAATCTAAATACATAGCTTCAAACTCTAATTACTTAAATAAAAAAGGATTAGACACTGTTTGCTTTAACTTAAGAAGCTGTAGTGGCGAAGACAATCTATTGCTTTCTACATACCATAGTGGTAAAACAGAAGATGTAGATTTTGTAGTAAACTATCTTTTAGACAATTATAATTACGATTCCGTTTTAATTGTTGGTTTTAGTTTAGGTGGTAATCTAACACTAAAATATCTAGGAGAATATCAACAAACACTATCAGAAAAAATTAAAGGAGGAGTTGCCGTTTCTGTGCCAATAGATATCGCTTCTGCAGAAATAGAAATGGAGAAATTAAAAAACAAATTATATATAGAAATGTTTTTTAAAACCATGAAAAATAAAATTTTAGAAAAGGCATATAAATTTCCTGAATATAAATTAGATAAAGAACAAGTATTTAAAGCAACAAAGTTTAAACACTTAGAACATCTATATACAGTACCTGTTTTTGGTTTTAAAAGTCCGGAAGATTATTGGAGAAAAGCAAGTTCTAAACCCTATTTAGCAAAAATTGATAGACCTACTTTATTAATTAATGCAAAAGATGATACTTTTTTGTCCGCAGAATGCTACCCAAGAAAAGAAGCCATACAATCTAATTATTTTTATTTAGAAATACCTGATTATGGAGGGCATTGTGGATTTATGAGTTCTTTTAAACCACAAGATAACAATTGGTTAGAAGAAAGAATTACAAGATTTATGGAAGAAAATATTCAAATAGAAATTTCTTAAACAATAACTTTGCAAAACAACTGTTATTTTAATAGTATTTAAGATATTTGTTATAGAAAAAATTTACGCTTTTGAAATTCAGAATTTTACTTTTATCCTTATTTTTTTCTTCTTTTTTAAATGCACAAGCGTTTAGAAACTACTCCAACGAATTTTTAAATATTGGTGTTGATGCTGCTGCTTTAGGAATGAGCAAAGCTGTAGTTGCTACAACAAATAATGTGAATTCTACTTACTGGAATCCTGCTGGTTTAGTAGGTATAGAAGATTACCAAGGCTCTTTAATGCATGCTTCTTATTTTGCAGGAATTGCAAATTACAATCATGCTGCGTTTGCAATGCCAATAGACAAAGAAAGTGCTTTAGGAGTTTCTATTATTCGGTTTGGTGTAGATGATATTCTAAACACTACAGAGTTAATAGATAGCGAAGGAAACATAGATTTTAATAGAATTAGTCTTTTTTCTGCTGCAGATTATGCTTTTAATATTGCGTATGCTAGAAATCTTATTTTTAAAGACGTAAAGTTTGGTGTAAATGCAAAAATAGTAAGAAGAACCATTGGTAATTTTGCATCTTCTTGGGGTTTTGGTTTTGATGTTGGTATTCAGTTTGAAAGAAATAATTGGAAATTTGGAATAATGGCTAGAGATATTACCACAACTTTTAATAGTTGGGCAATAAATAAGGTAGAATTTGAAAAAATTAAAGATGCTATTCCAGGACAAAACCAAGAATTACCACAAACTACAGAAATAACAAAACCCAAATTACAAATAGGTGCTGCTAGAGAATTTAGAATTGGCCGTTATTTTAATTTACTTACAGAAGTAGATTTAAATGTTCGTTTTGCAAAAACAAATGATATTTTTTCTTCTGAAACAGCAAGTATAGATCCTGCAATTGGCTTTCAATTAGATTATGATAACTTAGTTTATTTAAGAGCTGGTGTTGGTAATTTTCAAAACGAAACCGAATTCGATAATTCTAAATCGTTGTCTTTACAACCTAATTTTGGTGTTGGTTTTAATTACAGAGGAATTCAAATAGATTATGCATTAACAAATATTGGTAGTGTTGGTAATGCTTTATTTTCTAATATTTTTTCAATAACTTTCGATTATACTTTTCTTAGACCTTAATTTTTATGAAGAAAAAAATACTCTTTCTTTTACTACTTTGCCTTTTTTCAATTCAAAAAAACAATGCTCAAGTAAAACTTTCTGTATATTCAGAAATTTCTATTGTAACTGCAGGTCCTGGTGAAGAATTATATGAAAAATTTGGTCATTCTGCTATAAGAATTAAAGACCCTGTTTTAAATTTAGATCTTATTTATAATTACGGAATTTTTGATTTTAACAAACCTAATTTTCTTTTAAATTTTGCTCAAGGAAAAATGTATTATTTACTTGCTAGATATGATTTTAAATATTTTTTAGCCAGTTATAGAAAAGATAAACGTTGGTTGAAACAACAGGTTTTAAATCTAAATAAAGAACAAAAACAGCAAATTTTCTATTATTTAGAAAATAATGCACTTCCAGAAAATGCTACTTATTTATATGATCCTTTTTTTAATAATTGTGCTTCTAAACCTAAAGATATAATTAAAGAAATACTAAAAGAAAATGTAATATTAAATTCTGATAAAATTGAAGATAATAAAACATTAAGAGCTTTAATGAACAAAGAAATTACTTGGAATACTTGGGGTAATTTTGGCATTAATCTAATTGCAGGTACTATTCTAGACACTAATAGAAATCAATTAGAATATAACTATTTACCAGATTATCTATACAAAACAATTAAAAATGCAAAAGTTAAGAGTAATAATAAATTAAGCTCTTTAGTAAAAAGAGAAGATGTTCTATTAAATTTTGATGAAATAGGCAACTCGTCTCCCCTATTTAGTCCTTTATTAGTTTTTATCCTTTTATTACTAATTGTAGTTTTTATCACTTTTAAAGACCTGAAAAATAAGACTCGTAACAAATCTTTAGATTTCGTGATTTTCTTCGCTACGGGCTTAATAGGTGTAATATTAACCTACTTATGGTTGTTCTCATCTCATAAAACGGCTCCTAATAACTTTAATATTTTATGGGCCTTTCTACCTAATTTAATAATTGCTTTTTTACTAACAAAGAAGCAAACTAAAACTTGGCTTCAAAAATATGTTTTAATGCTTTTAATACTTTTAACGATGATTCCCGTTTTATGGATAGCTGGAATTCAAGTATTTCCTATCACAGTAATTCCTATCTTAGTATTGCTTTTTATTAGGTATTTGTTTATTTTTAAACAATTACTGCCCTCTATAAAATAATACCGTAGTTATTGTTTTTATAAGAATTTTAAAATCTAAAAAAGCACTTCTTTCTTTAATGTAATACAAGTCGTATCTTAACTTGGTTTCTTGTTCTTCAATTGTATTAGCATATGGGTAGTTTACTTGCGCCCAACCAGTTAATCCTGGTCTTACTACATGTCTTATAGAATAAAAGGGAATTTGCTCTTCCAATTCTTTTACAAATTCTGGTCTTTCTGGTCTTGGACCAATAATACTCATATCCCCTTTTAATATATTAAAAAACTGAGGAAGTTCATCTAAACGAGTACTTCTTAAAAATTTACCAAAAGCCGTTATTCTAACATCATTTTTTTGTGCCCAAACAGCTCCATTCTTTTCTGCATTGGTAACCATAGAACGGAGTTTAAATATCTTAAAATTATTTCCGTTTTGCCCTACTCTTACTTGAGAATAAAAAAGCGGACCTCTATTAGCTAATAGGTTACCTATTAAAAGAAAAGGAGATATACATAAAAATAAAATAAGTCCTAGAAAAGAAACAATTATGTCTGCAATTCTTAAACCAAAAAGATAAAACCTATTGGTATTGTTCTTACTAAAATTCATGTACTTATAAAAATTGTGTTCTAAGTATTCATTAGGTACTCTAGAATTTATCTCTTCATAAAAGTTTTCATAACTTGTTATATTAAAACCTTTTTGAAACAAAAAAATTAGTTCTTTATTTAAAGAATTTATCACATCTTTAGACAGACCTTGTTTAGATACAATAATTTCATTTATGCTGTTATCTGAATAAAATTCACTTAGACTTTCTGTATTTATATTTTTATAATTATCGATATTATCAATTTTTTTATCTGAGAAATAAGCTCTTAAATTATGAAAATTATCACCTTCAATCTGACTTATCATTTTTTCTATTTTATTAGATTTTCCAATAAAAATTACTGTTTTAAAGTACTTAGGAGAAAATATTACTTGAATATATATAAATCTCCAAAGAATAATTGGTAAAACTAAAATTAGAAACAGATAAGCAATTTGTAACCTATTACTAGGTAATACAGGAGTTAAGAATGGTGTAAAAATATAAAAGACAGTAGCTGCAAAAGCTGTAATTACAATACTTCTAACTACTAAATATCGATTATTAGAAATGTTTAAATTAAATAATTGAAAAATTTCACCAAAAATTAAATAATAAATAACCAACAATAATACCCAGCTAGATACATTTTCATTATTAAAATTAAAGTAATTAAATTCTAAAAACTCAAAAGATAAAAATAAACTAACAATAATTACTAGCGCATCTATAATTCTTAATAGAATTTTTCTTTCAGAAATATTAACGTATTTTTTTTGTTTCATTAAAACAACTTATTTATTACATTAGAGGTAACATAAAATAGAGATTGAATGTATGATAATTTTTCTACATTTCTATATAAATTCCAATTCCATTTTAACATTTCTATTTTATTATTAGATATAGAATTACTTCTATCTCTGTAACAAGAAAGAACTTCTTGTAAACCAAAAGCAAAATTTTCTTTCTTTAAGATCTTAAGCCACAAAGCATAATCTTGCCTTTTTCTAATTTCTGGCATGTAAACTTTACCTAAAGTAGTAACGTTATACATTGCTGTTAAACATCCTATTTTATTTGAATACAACATTTTTCTATAATCTAATTGAGGTTCAGATATAACAGTTTTCCCTAGATCTTCGCCATTTTCTTTTATTACTTTATAAGAAGTGTAAGTTAAATTATAATTATTTTTAATCATAAAATTAACTTGAAATTCTAACTTATCTTGTAACCATAAATCATCACTATCTAAAAAAGCTATAAAATCTCCTTTAGAAAGTTCTATTGCTTTATTTCTTGCTACACCAGCTCCAGAATTTTTTGCGAGTCTATATAATTTTATCCTATGATCTTTTTTTACAAAAGATTCAATAATTTTTATGCTATTATCGGTAGAAACATCATCTACAATAATTAGCTCCCAATTATTATAAGTTTGGTTTAAAACACTTGTAATTGTTTGAGATATAAATTCTGAAGAATTATAACTTGGTGTAATTATAGATACTAAATTATTCATTTATAGTAGAAATAAAGTTTTTTAATTTTCCTTTTGATACTTCTAATTTCACATTCGTTTTAATTGTAAAATTAATATCAGAATTAAAATATTTATAAATTTCTTTTTTTATTTTTTCTTCAATATTATCTTCTATTTTTTCTTGAATTAAAAAAATTAAAATCCCTTTTTTATCTTGAATTACTTGATAATTTAAATTAACATTTTCTGCTTTAGATATGTTTTTAAAGATATAATAAAGATACAAACTAGGGTAAGTATTTTCTATCCCTTGAATACTCTCTCCTATTCTACCTGTAACTTCTTCTATAATTAAATGCTTTTTACCACATGCACACTTTTTATCTTTAGAAGCTAAAGAAACATAATCTCCCAACTTATAACGAATTATAGGAAACGATTTCATCTGAAGATTTGTTACTAGAATTTCGTTATCAATTTCTTCAACAAAAACACCTTCCATATTAATGTGTAAATTACCTTCTGTACATTCAAAAGCTATAATTCCAGATTCTGTAGCACCATATTCACTTATCATTTTTGTACCAAAAGCCCTTTTAATTTCTTCTTGGTACCCTTCAAATATTTTTTCGGAAGTTCCTTTAATTAGTTTTAATTTAGTTGGTTTCGGTAAATTTAATTTATTTAACAAAACAGCTGTTTGATATATCATTGATGAATAGCCATGAATATATTTTGCTGTCTTTGTTTTTTTTATAAACTTTTTTAGTGATTTTTCTTCAAAACTAAAAATTCTGAATCTATTTTGTAATCTATCTAATATTTTGTTTTTCACCTTAGCAGTAAAAGAAAAATTAAAGCCCCAAAAATAACCATTTTTATCCCAAGGCTTTACATTGTACCAAGAATATCCTCTTTGAATTGCTGCTCTATTAAAAGAATCTGCGGTTTCTTCTCTATAAAATTTTAATGACTGTCCTGATGTTCCTGAAGTGCTTGCTAAGAACTTTTTCTTGAAATTTAAATTAGTATGAATTTCATTTGAATAATTAATTAACTCTTCTTTTGTTAAAATAGGAATTAATTTTATGTCACTTAACTTTTTTATATTATTAATATTTACATTAAATTTATCAAACTTATCCTTGTAATATGAAGAATTACTGTACGCTATATTTAATATTTCTTTTAGTTTTTTAAGTTGATAATTTTCTAATTCTTCTAAAGACCAGTTTTCAGAAGTTTTTAAAAAATTATAGGTTTTACCAAGAGAAGGATTTCTATATTTTTGACCAAGAAGATATATTAATTTGTAAAACATTATTTAAGTATTTCTAGCCACTTTTCTCTATTATTAACCCAACTAAATGTATTTACTTTTTTTCTAGCGTTAAAAGCTAAATTAGGATAATTACCCTCTAAAATAGATTTAATAGCAGAAGTCATTAAAATCTCGTTTTCTTTATCTACTAATACCCCATCTATCTTATTATCGATTAAGTAAGGAAGACCACCAACATTAGTACTAACAATAGGCAAGCCTAAAGCCATTGCTTCCATAACACTAACCGGAGTATTATCAAAATTAGTTGTATTTATAAAAACATCAAATTCTACAGATCTCTTATGCCATTCTTCCTTTAGAAGTACATCTGTAAACTCAACTGAATCTTCTAAACCTAATTTTTCAACCAAATCTAAACTCTTTTTATATGAATCATCTACAAAAGGCCCAACCATACAAAGTTTTGCTTTTGGAAAGTCTCTTTTTATTAAATTTAAAACCTTAACAGCAAGAGTTGGATTATAAATCTCTTTAAATGCTCTAACCCATAATAATTTTGGTGCTATTTTTTTTCTAATCTTAAAGTTATAATCTTCAATTTCTAAGATATTAGGTATAAATTGAGTTTTATATCCTTGTTTTTCAAATTCATTTTTTAAATAAAAAGAAGGAGCAATATTTCTAAATGAATTTTTAAATATTAATTGTGATAAGAAAGAATTCTTAGATATTCTATAAGGTAAGTTTCCGCCGTGTAATATTGGTATGTATTTTATCTTAAAAAACCTTGCTATTTGAGACGTTAATAATGCGTAATAAAAATTACTAGTACTAAATGTATCAATTAAAATATAATCTACCTTATTTCTTAATTTTATAACAGAATAGCACATAGAAATAAGCCTTAACAGTTTATTCTGCTTATCAGATGCAATTGAAACAGTAAAACCTTCTTTTATTAAAAGCTTAGACAATATAGTTAAAGTAGAATTATATTTTGTTTTTTTAGTAAGGTTATTACCTATATATAAAATGCTAATCTTCTTCATTCTCAGTTATTTTAATTAAACTGAGTGCATATATAAAACCAGGAAGCGCAATTCTCATTGCAGAATGATTAATTGTTAAAAACCAAATAGCGTAAAATGAAATAATAAATGCTTTTTGATAAAAATCACCTCTAAAAAAATTGAATAAAGGAACAATTAATAGCATAATTAATAAAAAAAAACCAATATAACCATGTTCTTCTAATAATCTACCAATCTCGTTATGGGAAGCTCCTGTTGTACCTTCACCTTTTTTAATTCTTTCATATTTACCATTACCTACTCCAATACCTAAAGGGTTTTCTAAGAAATTCTCTAATTGAATTTCGAGTATATCTATTCTACCAGTTGTAATATCTTTTTGTACTCCAATAGCATTTTTACCTGTATATCTATTATTTAGCATACCACCAGTTATTCCAGATGTATATATCCAAATTGCCAATGTAAAAAAAACAGAAACAAGGAAATATTTAAATAAAGTTTTAAAAGAAACCCTTTTGTGTAATAAAAAAAAGAAAGAAAATAATAAAAGAGAAATTACTGCAGTAATAATTCCTCCTCTAGAAAAAGTAAGTAAACCTCTGTAACTAAAATAAATTAAAAAGATTGAGTCTAAAAAAATATAACCAGATAGCTTCTCTTTAGAAAGCAAATAAACAGTTAGTACAAACATTCCTAAACCAATTGCCGTTGCAACTTGATTGGGACCAAAACCTCCTGAGGTAACAAAATTAGCTTCACCTCCAAAAGCAATTTCCTTTAGATCTGGTGTTCTAAAATATAAATAGCAAATCATAGAAAAAAGAGGCAGTAACATAAAAAAAAGTCCATCCATTAACTTTTTTTTACTAATTGGTCTTTGATATAAATATAAGGCTGAAATACCTAAAACAATAGGTCCACTTAAATTAAATACTATGTTTTTCCTCAGCGATTCTCCTTCTGGTACTTGAGTAAAAATAATTCCAAATAATAAAAGTAGTATATAAAATAGATATTGTACAGAAAATTTTTGTTTAAACCTACCTACGAAAACACCTAATATTAAGAATAAAATTACAGCATACTTTCCCGTTTCATATAAAATGAAACCTCCCGTCATTCTAATAAAAACTTCTGCTCCTACAATATAAACAGCAAACATAAATGCTTCTTCATTTTCATTTTTATTTAAGAAAATGATATAAATAGGTATAACTAAAACTAATAAACCATAAACCTTAGGAAAAAAAGGAAGGGTTCCTAAAAAACCAAAAAAGATGTGTAGTAAAATAAAAGTTAATTTATTCTGTAGTATTTTTTCTATCAAATTATAATTTATAAATATTTATAAGCTGTTTAAAAAAGCTTTCTTTAGAATAGTTATTTAAAACATTTGTATTAAATGCTTTAGAAAACATTCTTCTCTTATCCTCTGAATTTACTAATATATCTAATGCTTCAGAGAACTCTTTATGGTTCTTTGGTTTAACTATTAAACCTGATACATTATTTTTTACCACACTAGAGCACTCACCAACATCCGTTACAATAATTGGTAAATTAGCTAACCCATATTCTAACATAGCTATTGGCAAACCCTCAGATTTTGAAGATAAAACACCAATATTTGCTTGAGACAAAATATTATGAATATCAAAACAAGAACCATAAACAAAAATATGTTTTTCTAAACCTAAAGTCTTTATCAAGTTCATATTTTTTTTTGAATATTCACTTTCATCTATTCGTCCTACTAAATGTAATGTCCAATCTTTATTTTTTTTAATAAAATTAGAGAAAGCTATAATTAAATTTTCATGATCTTTTTCAGGTCTAAAGCTCGCTAAATGAACTATCCGTTTTCCTTCCTCACCTTTTAATTTTGTTATTTTTTCTTTATTACTAAAAAAAGCGAAGTTTTCTAGATAATAGACATTCTTAGTATAAAGTTTTTTAATTGCCCATAAGCTAAGAGCCTCATTCACATTTATAATAGAATGAAAAAAAATAGTTGTCATTTTTAAAATGAATAATTTAAACCCACTTAAATTTATATTATTACCATAATGATTGTGCCAAACAATTCTTATTTTAGGATACATTAACTTTATGCAAAAAGCAAAAAAAGAAGATGTAGCATGCGCATGAATAATAGAAACTTTATTATCCTTTAAATATCTTTTAAAATTGATAAGAGCTCTAAAATCAATTGTTTTTGTTCTATTTAAAAAAATATAATTTGATTTTCTTTTAATATTTTGTAGTAAAGGTCCTTCTTTTCTTGTAACACATATATGAGAGTTTAAGCCTTCTTCTGTTAGTCCATTTGCTATATTTACAGCCAAAACTTCTGCTCCTCCTGTTTCTAAAGTATCTATTATTTGTATAACCCCTAACTTATTCATTATTTATAAGTTTTTTTATCTCAACTTCAAATTTATCTAAAGTATAATTTTGCGACCACTCCTGTGCTTGCATAACTTTCTTTTGATACGCTGTATTATCATTTAGAATACTTATAATATTTTCTAGTAAAATTTTCTCATTAATATTTGCATCAACAACAATACCTCTGTTCCCGCTATCTAACATATAATTTACGCAAGAAACATTAGAGGCTATTGGCAAACATTTCCAAAACATAGCTTCCGCAACTACTTTTGGCCAGCCTTCCGATTTTGAAATGAACAATAAAAAATGTGACTTTATAAATGCTTTTTTAACTACATTTTTAGATTGATTGCCATGAAGTATAATATTTTCAGAAAGTGAGTTTAGATGAATATATTCTTGAATTTTTAAAAATTCTTCGCCATTTCCAAACATATCTAACTGTACATTATAACCTTTAGAAATAAGGTTTTCTATAATTCTAACACATAAAAATGGTTGTTTTCCTTTAGTAAAGGCACCAACAAATATAAATTTAATAATTCCTGTTAAACTTTTATTTTCTATTGGTTCAATTTCACTCTTATTATAAGAAGCTGTAAAAAAAGGAACTATATTTTTTGATTGATTCGCCCATTCTCCATAAACTAAAACTTTACAATTTCTAGTTAAAAATGAATTTGATAAAATCCATTTTTGAAGTTTATAACTTAAAGGTTGTTCGCTTTTTGGATCCCAATTGCCGGCATATTTTGAAGTTTTTGGAGTAAAAGGAAAAAATACTTGTATAAAACAGGCTAATAATCCTATACTTCCAGGGTTTCTTAAGTGAATATGATCTGCCTTCTTCATATTCTTAAAAAGCTTTAAAAGAATAAATGGTAATACTATTATACTTTTTAGAATCTCAAAAAAAGAAATTAAAGAAACTGAAGGTATAGATGAGACTTTCACATCTCTATTAAATGAATCAACTAAAAGGTCTTTTTTATATTTAGTTGGGGAAACTATTACAACATCATCAAAATATTTTATCCATAATTTCATTTCGTTTACATAGGGGGCATAAGAAAATAACTTATCTCCTTTTTTTAAAGTTGGCGCATCAGAAATAATTAAAAATCTCATTAAATATATCCTTTAGATCCTAAATTATTAATCATTTTTGCAGGTACACCTATTAGAGTAGAGTTATCACGAGCAGATTCAATCACCAAAGAATTTGCAGCGATTGCACAATTATTACCAATTATAATTTCACCTGCTATAACGGCATTTGCTCCAATATAAATATTATTACCAATTTCAGGAACACCTCTTTTATCCCCTCTTCCACTAACCCCTATAGTTACTCCTTGAGAAATATTACAGTTATTACCAATTATAGCATTTGCATTTATAATGATTCCACCAAAATGACCTATATAAAATGAATGACCTATCGAACAAGAATATGGTATAGAAATACCTGTTATAATTTCAATCCATTTTTGAAAAATTATTGATAGTAACAATAATGGTTTTTTAATGATACTTGATAACTTACTTTTAAATATATAGTTTGAAACTCTATAAACTAGAATAGCCCAAATACCTTGAGTAGTTAATATTAAAACTAAAGAGGATTTACCGCTATAGTTTTTATACTTTTTTATATCCGATTTAAACAAACACATTAAGACTTAATTAATTAATTTAGTATAAAAATTTAAATTTTTATTATATATAATTTCTGGAGAAAACTTCTTCAAAACTTTTTCCCTAGCACTTATTTCTATTTTCCTGTTTTCAGACCTATTAAGAAGAACCTTAACAACAACATCTGAAATACTTTTAACTTTTAACGGTTCGCAAAGGAATCCATTAACTCCATCATCTATTGTTTCTGGTCCTGGACCATATTTAGTAAAAACAACAACTTTTTCCATTGACATTGCTTCTGGAGCAACTAAGCCTTGTACTTCCATATGAGAAGGAAAAACACAAACTTCTGCAAATTCATAAACTTTTGGCAATTCACTGTAAGGTACTGGATTTCTGAAAGTAATTTTACTTTTAATTTCTTCAGATAATTGACCTAGTAACCAATTTTTATATGATCTACCATCTGGAAAAAACCAGTCTCTTCCATAAATATATAAATGTACCTCTGGAAATAATTTAATAATTGCTGGAATTGATAAACATAATTGTCTAATTCCTTTTTTTTCACAAATTGTACCTGCAAAAACGATGCTTCCTTTAATAATCTTATTTTGATCTGATTTATAAAATTGTTCTACTAAAATTGGATTATTAATTATAGTATTTGATTTAGCCTTAAAGTCTATAAACTTTAATGTCTGTGTTTGTACAAATTTTGATGTAGCAATAATAGCATCTGCTTTTCTAAAAGTTATTCTTTCCAATAAAGCTTTTTTCCAATTCAGTTTTTTATTTTCGAACGTATGAAAAAAATAATGCCCACCATGTAACCTAACAATTTTTTTTATATTTTTTGGAATATCTATAAAAGCAAAACCAGCCTCTTGTGCCTCTAGAATATCTATTTTATTTGTTACATTTATTTTATTAATTAAATTGCTTATTAATTTTAAGTTAAAATACCAAGAAAAGCCTTTTACATTTGATTTTTTTGCATAGTAAATTGAGACACCATTAATATTTGTATATATTTCATCTCCATTTTTTACACCTACTATAGAAACCTGATGACCATTTTTTATTAATAACTGTGAATAAGTTAGTAAAAATGTACCCGCTCCACCAAAAGAAATATTAGGCATAGGAAACTCATTAGAAATAAAACAAATATGCATTCTATTAATTATTATTTAAAATTAAATTTGATAATTGATCAGAATTATTATTTGTAGGATGTAATACAATTCTTCTTAACCATTCTTTTCTTTCTTTTCCTACTTTTTCTGGAGTATCAAGCCCTTCAAAAATTTTATTATAAATTTCATTTTTTTTATTAATCCAACCAACTGCTTCTATATCCTCCATACTTTTAAAATGTTCAAAATTAAAAACATCTTCAACTTTAAATTTAGAATCCTCAACAGGATCATAATTTAAATACAAACATGGCTTATCTAAAATTGCAAAGTCATGAGCCATAGTACTTCCAAGATTAATAACTAAATCAGAATGTTTTACTGTATTAACCAATAATCTATTATCATTTATAGTTGGATAAATAGTGGCAAAAGAATCACCATTTACTTTACCAGTTTTCCAATCTGGATCTATAGAAAAAACAAATTCTTTATATTTTTTTAACACAATATCAAATCTATCAGACATATCAACAGGGCATCTTCTAAAAAGAATTTGAGGTCTTCTGTTTTTATCTATTTTAGATATTTCTTCACAGATATCTTTTAAATAAACGGCGTCATAGGGTGATGAAATATCATTTCCAGAAAAACAGATTGTTTTTTTATTTTCATCTAACCCAAATTTATTTAAAAATACTTTTCTGTCTTCATATAGGTTAGCATAACTATAAAACTCAAATTGTGGTGTACCAGAAATTTTTACTTGTGTAGGAATAATTTCTGAATACAATTCTAATAATTGATTTTTCATTAAATTAGACCATACAAAATAGTAATCATATCTTGATATTAATCTTGCTTTCGGCACATTGTCCCATGAAAAGATAACCGTTGCAGTAGTTATACTATTTTTCTTTGCTGCTGTTATTATTGGAGAGGTTATTGGTGCTCTTTGGTGCAAATTTAAAACGATATCTGGCTTAAAATCTACTAATAAATTTTCTGTGGACTTTGAACTTTTACTTTTAGAAACCTCTTTTTCATAAAATCTATCCGCTTTTTTAATAAGTAAATACGAATTAGATAATAAATACCCTAAAACTTCAGCTATAAAGTACAAAATTTTCTTCTTAAAACCTTTTTTACTAGGGCTCCAAAACTTTAATATTGTTTTATTTTTTAATGTTTTTTCATTTCTTAAAAGTCTAGCATATGCTAATGTTTCTCTTAAAAGTCTAGCTTTTGGACTCTCTATAAAATCCGGGATTTTTTTAAAATTATTAATTTCCGGTTTATTTATTTTTATCTCTTCTATAGCAGAATCAGACAAATTATGATATACTAAAACTTCATTCCCTTCTTTTAAAAGATTGCTTGTAAAATTTGAAAAGAGGTAATTACGAACACCTACGCCATCTGGAACTAATAATATAACTTTCATATTTTTGAATGAGTTTAAAATAAGAATAAAAATTTACCAAGCAGTCCAACCACCATCTATTACTAAATTATGACCAATCATATGAGAACTAGCATCAGAAGCAAGGTATACAATACCACCTCTTAATTCATTTTTATTACTCATTCTTCCAATAGGATTCAGATTATTAAAACGCTCTAAAAATAATTCATCATGTCCATCAAAAATCCCCCCTGGAGTTAAAGAGTTTACACGAACTCCTTTTTCCGCTAACCAAGTAGCTGCATATTTTGTTAAAGCAACAACTCCATGCTTACTAACAGTATATGCAACAGGTTGAACGATACCAGTACCTGGATACATTTTATGATTTGGGCTAACAACTCCATATAAAGAAGCAATGTTTATAATTGACCCTTTACCTTGTTTTAACATTTGATTTCCAACAGTTTGACAACCCAAAAAAGTTCCTGTTAAATTCACATTCATAATTGAATTCCAATCGTCTAAAGAAAAGTTTTCAAAAGTTTTATCAAAAGCAGACGTTTTAGTACTATTTGTATAACCAGCATTATTAATTAAAATATCTAAACGACCTTCCTTTTCAACAATATTAGAAACAACTTCTTTCCAATTTTCTTTATTGGTAACATCTAGTTTTAAAGTAAATATATTATCATATTCTATTTTTACTGCTTTCTCTTTACATTTTTCTTCATTTATATCTGCTAAATAAACTTTTGCTCCGTGAGAAGCTAATGCGATTGCATGTTCAGACCCTAATAAACCAGCTCCACCAGTAACCAAAGCTATCTTTCCTGTTAAATCGAATAAATTATTTTCCATCTTCATTCATTAAAAATTCTACTAATTTAAAATCTAATTCTGTATCTATATCTATGGCTAAATTTCTTGGAATTGGAAAAATTCTACAAGTTGCATTAGACCAATGCTCGTAATTAAATAAAGCTTCTCTTTTTATAACATAAACAGCAGGAGTTAAACTGTAAACAATAGGGGATTCTTGTCTGTTTTTAATTGGTATTTCAGATTTCTTCACAATAACAGCTGTTCCATCCTTATTCTCTTCCATCATATTAAAATATGGATTTCTTTCAGGTTCATAACCCGTTATAATAACATCTGCATCTGTTTCTTTGGACAGTTTGATACAGCTATCTATATGTTCTGGTAATCTTCTTGGTACTGTAACATCTAAATCTACTAAATGGGTGATTTTTACCTTATTTTTTTCTTCGTATTCCAAAACAAGGCTTTGGAAAACTTCCCATTTTGAAGCATTATCAGTAGCTAATTCTGAATTTCTTTTAAATAGTTTTTCTTTCTCTAGATAATTACTTGACAAATCTAAAATTAAGTCGCTATCCGAAGAAATGATAACATCTTCTAAAAGTTTTGATGATTTTGCACAATTTATAGTATAACTCAAAAGAGGTTTACCTAATAAATCTCGATAATTCTTTCCTTTTACACCTTTAGAGCCGCCTCTCATACAAATACTACCAACTATCATAATTCTAAAAATTTATTTTCTTTATTCGATTTTTTTGCACAAACAACCATTTTTAAAGACTCTATAGAGTTATTTACTGTCGATAATCTTTCATCTAAATTATTAAAACTAGAATCCATAAAAGCTTTTATAATACTAACAAACCTATCATTTCTTTCAATATGAGTGAATATGAATTCTTGCCAAACTATATTATTATGTGTCATCCAAAGAACTTTACTTTCTTTATAATTCCATATTATAGTTCCTTGATCACCAATAATTTTGCATGTTCTGGAAAGTTCTTTTTGCAAATAATCTAAGGATATTGTTCCTAAAACACCTTGTTGGGTTTCTATAATATTTATGGAAATATCTTCTGTTTCTATTTCTAAATTACTAATCTGTTTATTCTTACCAAAAACACTTTTTATAGGTCCAAAAAGCCAATTAGTATAATCAAACTCGTGAATTAAATCTAACATTACACCACCACCTAGTGTTTTTTTTGCACTCATTCCTTCTCTGTAATCTTCATTTGGTCTCCAATCTGGCAAATACTGTCCAACTTCAACCTGAAAAGAACAAATTTTACCAATTGTATTTTCATGTAATAATTCTTTTACTTTTAATAAGCCTAAATCGAAATGTAAATCATACCCCACAACAACGTTCAAGCTAAATTGGGTAGCTATTTCATTAATTTTTAATGATTCTTCTACTGAATGTGTTACAGGTTTTTCTATATATATATTCTGAATATTATAATTAGAAATATCTAAAAAATCTTTAAAATGATTAGCAGTTGGAGTTGTAATAATTGCTGTATTAAAATCTTCATTTTTACAAGCTTCAAAAATTGATTTAAAAACTTTTAATTTAGAAAACCCCTTTAAAACATTAGCATTTCTTCTTACTAAACAAATATCTTTATAACCTAGAGAAATTAAATTTCTCAAGTGCCTTTGCCCAATAGAGCCTAAACCAATAATTAGTATTTTTTTTGACAAAACTCTAAACCTTTCAATTACTTTTATAAATCTTGAAATTGCTTTTGGCAATTTACATTCCATATTTCTATAGAACTCAACAAATGTAAGAAAACAGTATTGCTATTCCCTTCTCCAAATTCAGAAATATCAATATTTTTAGATTTTAATGCTATACTATTTTCTATTGCTTTTAAAATTTCTAATTTGTTATGTGCAACATTTAAAATTGAATTTCCTTTAGACCTATTGTTTTGCCTAGTACCAATGTCTATAGTTGGAACTTTATAAAATGGAGCTTCTCTAATACCTGCACTAGAATTACCTATTATAAAATCAGATTTTTGAAGTAACCTTAAAAAATATTCGAAACGTAAAGATGGAAATATCCTGAATCTAGAATTATTTTCTAATCGTTTATATTCTTGTAATATTTCTTCAGTGCCTAAATCATTATTAGGAAAAATAACAACATAGTTTTTACCTGATTCTAATAAACTATCTACAAAAATTGAAATTTGTTTTTTTATATCGTTATATTCGGTAGTTACTGGATGATACATAGCTACGGAATATTTATTAAAATTAATGCTATAATATTCTTTTACATTTTTTATTTTAGGTAAATTATTAGGATTCATTAAATCTAAATCTGGAGATCCAATTATATAAATAGAACTTTCTAACTCTCCCATTTGAATTAACCTTTTTTTAGCTTCTTCGTTTGACACTAAATGTAAATGTGATAATTTACTTACAGAATGCCTTATAAGTTCATCTATAGTTCCTGAAATTTCACCACCTTCGATATGGGCAACCAAAATATTATTTAAACTTCCAACAATTGCTCCTGCCAATGCTTCTACTCTATCACCGTGTACAATAATTAAATCTGGTTTCTGGGTAGCAATATATTCAGAAAACCCTTGTATTGTTTTTGCTAAAGTTCTGTCCATATGTTCAGCACCAACATGATTTTTAAAAGTAGAGACATTATTAAATCCACTTTTATATATTTCATTAACAGTTAAACCGTATTTATCATCTAAATGCATTCCTGTTGCAAAAATTTGAACATCAAAATCAGATGACTCCTGCGTTATTCTAATTAAAGATTTAAGCTTACCAAAATCTGCACGAGTACCTGTTAAAAAAACTATTTTCTTTTGATTACTCAATTTCAGACCAATTTAAATGTGCATCATCATTAATATCTATAGCTGCTTTTTTTCCTAAAATAGAATTGAATTCTTCTGCTAAAATCTCTCCTGTACCGGGTCTTTTTACCCACAAATTTTCTTTTGTAAAAGTTTCTCCTTTTTTAATTGGTTTAATTGTTACAACAGTCGCAAAAGCAAAATCTATAGTAACTTGCTCCTCTTTTGCTGGCCCTTTTGTACCACCACGCATTTGCCAAATTAAATTACTTCCTTCAATTAGTTCTTTACAATCATTTTCATCCATAGAACAAACAATATCTGGCCCAGTTCTTTGTTTATGATCTGTAAAATGACGTTCTAAAATTGATGCTCCAAGAGCAACTGCACCTAAGCAAGCGTGATTTGTTAATGTATGATCTGATAAACCAAATACGTTTTTAGGAAATGCTTCTGATAACTCTTGCATTGCGCCAAAACGTACTAGATGCACTGGAGTTGGATATAAATTTGTTGTATGTAATAGAGCTAAGGGTACATTTGCTTTTTCAAAAATAGCTACTGCTTTTGCAACACTTTTAATTGTATTCATACCTGTACTCAAAATTACAGGTTTATTAAATGATGCTATATGTTCTAACAACGGATAATTATTACATTCTCCTGAGCCAATTTTATATGCAGCAACATTCATTCTTTCTAACCTTTCTGCTGCAGCTCTAGAAAAGGGGGTAGAAATAAAAATCATTCCTTTACTTTCTACATAATTTTTTAAAGCAATTTCATCTTCTTCATTTAAAGCACAACGTTTCATTATTTCATAAATAGAAACATCTGCATTACCAGGAATTACTTTTTTTGCAGCACCACTCATTTCATCATCTACAATATGTGTTTGATGTTTTACACACTCTGCTCCTGCTTTATATGCAGCATCAACCATTTCTTTTGCTACTTGTAAAGAACCTTCGTGGTTAATCCCAATTTCAGCAATTACAAATGGTGTATAATCTTGTCCTATTTTTCTTCCTTGTATTTCAATATATGAATTCATTCAATAGTGCTTTTTTTATTATTTAAAACTTAATCTCTATAACCTAAAAAAAATCTAATTTTTTAAAAGTATACTTCCCTTACCTAAAATTTTGAAGGATATTATTGCAATTAAAAATTTAAAAACTATTGTTAAATTTTTAATATTGAATACAAATAGTTTTTTCACAACAAAAAAATATTTTTTTAAAATTTCTTTTTCTTGATATAGTTGTGCATAATTACTTATTTGAAGTTTTAAAAAAGTTAATTTCACTTTATTTGAAATTCCATTATTTTCTAACAGTGCTATTCTTTTGTTTAACGAATTAAAAAATGATGAAATAACCTCTCTACTTGTTGAAACGGTAATTGATTCATTGTGTCTTCTATAATAAGTTAAGTAATGGTTTATTATATCTATAGTTGGTTGTTCCAATAACATTCTAGTATGAAAATCTCTATCTTGACCTTTAAATAAATCTTCATCAAATAAACTTTTATTTACTAAAAATTGTTTTTTCCACATACTATCTGGAAGATACCAACTAACTTCTAAAGTTAAAAAATCTTCAAGAATATTTTCACTTTTATTAGTTCTATGTTCTTTGTACACAATATTATCTATAGTGTCAACAAAAACTGATGTTTTAGAAATAACGGTATCAATATTTTCAGTAAAACTAGCAGACTTTAAAAAAATAAAATCTTGATGCATTATATCATCACTATCAAACCAATTTATATATTCTCCTTTACTTATTTCAAAACCATAATTTCTACAAGAGTTAGCCCCTTTTATTCTGTTATCAGGTCTTTTATATAATTTAAATCTAGGTTTATCTTTAATATAATTTTGTACTATCTTAAAAGTATTATCCGTAGAATGGTCATCTATTAAAAGGCATTCCCAATTACCATAGGACTGACTATCAATAGATTCTAAAGTTTCTATAATTAAGGTTTCTCTATTATAGACAGGTATTATTATCGAAACTAGCATACTATAATTACAATGAAGTTAAAAACTTATATTTTTCGGTTACAAAAATCATTAAACTTTTATTTCCTGAATATACTCTTTTATAAATTTTAATATTTTTTCTAATAAAGAGGTCTATCAAGTCTTCTGATGTTTGTTTTTCTCCAAACCTATTATAGTCATCTATTATAATTATAAACTCATCATTTTCATCAAAATTATTAGCAATATTTACGATATCGTATCTAGAAAAATATTTACTCCCAAAGGGACCATCTACTAGGTATAAATCATATTTTTTATCAATAACACTTTCTATATTCGAATAAGAATTTACAAAGTTCCCTTTAATATCTATCTGTACTAGCTCACAAATTTGAATTTCAGTGTTATTTGATATTTCAAATTGTTCTGTGAAATTTTCTTTCCAAACTACATCGTGTTCAATAATTTTATGATCAGAATTAATTAATAAATTATCTAAGTAACAAGATATAAACTTACTAGATTCTCCCAAACCAAATTCTAAAATAGAATTGGGTCTTACATCTTTTAGAATTCTATTTAAAATATAAAAAAAAGTATAGTTCCCTGCCCATCTACCAATATTTAAAGGTAATTTTTGAATAAAATCCACTCCTCGTATACTATCATGATATACATTTGCCCATTCGTTTTCTAAACTTTGTTGATGTATACTTCTTTGAAGTTTAATTAATTCTTTTGCAGTTCTAATAATTTTTTTTATCATATCTTATTTTATAAATAGGTTAGCTTCTTTATTGGATAAACCAAAACGGGATAGTAAAATTTTAAATACTTTATCGCTAAATATAATCCTTCCAAAAAAAATATTTTTTACATAAAATGAAAACTTACTAACTCTTTTAACCTTAAAATAAAATTCCTTCTCTTTTGGAATACTTTTTATATTTTCACTTAAGATTGTATTATACATAGGTACTATTGTATTACCCATATGATACACATAATTATCAAAAGTAGAAACTCTCCATAATCCACAATTAACTGAAGGAGTGTCAATAAACATACGTTCTCCGTGCGCCATTTTTTTTAGATGTGCTTGGAAGGTATATGGATCGAAAACATCAGTTTTAAAAGTGGCTACAAAATGCCCCGCACCAATAAATACTTTTGACTTACCTTTTTCTTGAAAGGTAACACCTTTTTTTAAGTGTATATCTTTATAGAAATTTAAGTTACCTATACTTTCTGCAAAATGTTTTAAAGCATCTGTATTTTCTATTTTACTAATTTTAATGTTTTTATTAAAAAAATTATCAAAAAAAATATTAGCCGTTAATTCTCTATAACCTTTAGAATAGGAAAAAGGACAAACCATACCAACTTTAGGGTAATCCATAAACACATTCTCTACAGCATCTTGCCAACCTGTTGTGAATAATACATCGGCATCTGCAAGCGTAACAAGAGGTTCTTTAACATTGTTTATTAATTTAAAAATCGAATTAATCTTACCAATACCAGAACTTACAATTAGTAATTCATCAATATTTTCAGTATTTAATTCTTCATTTAAATACTTATTAACTTCTATACAAGAACCGTTACTCACAACACTTATTTTAGCTTTTTGATGAATTGTAGTATACAACGATTTTAAGGATAATTTTAAAACTTCAAAAGAATCTTTAAAATAGCCTTCTAAATTCGGAATATATACAGGTATTACAATTCTATGATAAGCATCATCTGTTTCAACTTGTGTACCTCTTGCTGGGTGAACTCCTACTCTCATTTTATTTTTTAAAAAAATTATTTAATTTTAATTTTTTATATAAATCTGTTTTAGAAATCACTACACTTTCACTAGAAAATTCTTCAAATTTAATATTGCTATCGTTATGAACATCTTGATAATGCATCATATACATATTTGTTTCTCTATCTAAGTAAGTTCTTGGAACTTCTTCTTTGGCAATCATTATTTCGTGAATTTTTTCTGAAATTCTGGGCTTACCAATAGAATACTTTAACCCAAACTCTTCCTTATAAATTTCAAAAAGGTCTGAAACTTTAAAACTAGAGATGTTAGGAATTATATTATATCCCGTATGATTAAATGAGTTTTTAATTAATTCAATAGCTTCAGCTACATCTATCATAAAACGTGTCATATCTTTAGAATATAACTTTAACTCATAATTATTTTTTATTGAATCTAAAATTAATGGAATAATACTACCTGTAGAGTTTAAAACATTTCCATAAATTGCAGTTGTTAAATTAACATTTGATTCCTCTGCATTTACTATAAAAGCTTCGCCTCCAATAAATTTCATAGCACCATATAAAGTAGTTGCTGCTCTACTTTTATCTGACGAAATAAAACAAGCTGCTTTAAAGTTATTCTCTTCTGCTACTCTTCTAGAGTTTGTGGCTCCATTAATTATGGTTTTTATAGCGATGTCAACATTTTGATCTACAGCTTCTATTTGTTTTAATGAAGCAGCAAAAACACCATGATCATGTCCTTTTGCAGCTCTATTCATATGATCAAAATCTGCAACATCTCCAATAATACATTTAATTTTTGGAAATTGTTTCTTCAAAAAATAATGTTTTGCTTCATCTCTACTATAAACAGTAATATCAGCTTTATTGTAATACTCTTTAACAATTTCTTTTCCTAAGAAACCTGCTCCTCCTGTAATAAATAATTTCAAACGCTATAATTTATAATTTGTGTAGCTTATATAGGTATTATATAAATCTAATTCAAACTTTGATTTTAATTTTGGTATTCCACCGGTTGTTGTTATTTCTTTAAATTCTTTTAATAAGAAATAGACCTTATCAACAGAACTTTCAACGAATGGAATCTCTTTTTTCTGCAATTTACCAATAATTGATATTACATCTTCTACACAACAAAGATTTATTTTGTTCTGATTATAATTAACTAAAATATCATTTTGCAAATTGTAACAAAAACTAGCTATAAATGAAGTTCTATTTGGCTTAGCATACGTACCAAAAACATTAGGTAGTTTAAATGAAATAAACTCTTTATTAACTGTTTTACAATAGTTTAAAAAACTGATTTTAGCCTCCCTTTTAGATTGACCATAGAAAGTATCTAATTCTTCATGAATTGATGAAAGAAAAGCAACATTACATTTTATATTATTACTTTTTAATCCGTCTATTGTTGCTTTAGTTAAAGATTTGTTTAACTCAAGTACTTTTTCTGGTTTAGGGTTTCTATGTACAAATGCAGTATGAATTAACCAATCTAATTTATTGATTTTATCTAAATTAGCTAAATAATCTCTACCTAATTCTATAACTTCATATTTTAGAATATTTTTAAAATATAAAGTTAAATGCACACCTATAAATCCTTTTTCTCCTGTAATAGCTATTTTCATTTAAGTTTTATTTTTTATTTTTCAATAAATCACCTTCTATATTTTCATAAAAATCAATAACTTTTTTCTTATTTAAAATAGCATCTAATCTCTCATTCGCTATTTTAATATTCATTTTTTTTGCATTATTAAAATCAATTTTAGAATCCTTATTCAGGACTTTAAATATAATATTTTTTATATGTTCTACATCATTTGGCTCATTAATTAATAAACCGTTTATACCATGCTCTATAACTTCAGACGTTACATTTCCGGGGTTAGATTGAATAGGAAAAGCATTCATTACTAAAGCTTCTAAAAGTGTATTTGGCATACCATCTGATATACTATTTCCAATATAAATTTTAGATTTACCCATAAGTTTTAATGTTTCTATATGAGTCAAACTATCCTTTTCGATTACTTTAAAAGGAAACTTATTTATATTTACAAAATCGATCACCTTTTTATGAGCAGCAAAAACAACTACTTTATAATCATTTAAAAAATCATTTAATAAATGTAGTGCTTTTAACACATTTAATGCTCTGCCAAATGTGTGTTCATAACCCTTAACTAAAATTATTTTCCTTTCTTTTATAGGTTGCTTATATACTTCTAATAATTTTAAATCATACCCTGTTCCTCCTGGAATTACCCCACTAAAAGCTCCTTTAAAACCCATTTTTTTAGCAAGTAGATAATCTCTATTACAATCAGTATGTAGAATTTGAATACGTTTTAAAACCTTCTCGATTTTTTTCTTATGAATCTTAAAATTTTGATAATAAAATAAATCGCTTCCCCAACATGAATACGCCCAAGTTATTTTCGGGTATTTTAACATTGTTTCTAAAATAGGATAGCTACAGCTTTGCATCTCAAAACTATGCACTATATCTGGTTTTATATCTTTAATAGTTTTAGCTAGTTGTTCATCTATTGTTGTTTCTAGATATGATTGAATTTTAGTATATATTATTGGAACTTTTTTGCGTAAAAAATATTCTCCTCTTATATATTTTATTTTTCTCTTTTTCCAAGAAGTAATTTTTTTAATTTTTATATCATCACTAATCTCAATATTTCCACTATCTAATATATCAAACCAAAATAATTCATGCGGTTCGTCTTTTAAGTTTTCAATCCATCGAATAGCATGAATACTAGGTATAGAAACAAAAAGTATTTTCATATTATTTAATTAAAATTCTTTTTAAGAATTGAGTAAATTTATAAGAACCTTTTTTATTAAAAAAAAACTTGTTTAAATATATTAAAAAATGAAATATTGATAGTTCTTTTAACGACAGTTTACTATTAACATTTATTAAATCTAATGTTTTATAAACAGATTCTAAGTTTGATTCATTAGAAATATTATGCCTTAAAATAGTAAAAAAACGTAATAGTAACTTCTTTTTATTATTTATAACTTGAGAAGTATTTAGTATAGAAAAAAAAGTTTTACTATATTCAAAATAACTATTCAAAACATTTTGTTTTCCTTTACTACTTTGGTACTTACCCTCTTCTGTTCTATAATAAGAATCGGTAACATCAATAGCTAAATACCTAAAATTTAGAGCTAAAACACGAATATTAAACTCATCATCTTGAAAATTTTGAATATTCTCATTAAACCAAATTTTATTTTTAATTAAATTACTTTTAAAAATTGGGCGACACACGTTCCAAGGTAATTTACTAAAAACAAATTCCTCAATTGTTTCTTTATTTGTTAGGTTGATACATTTTCTATTATTATCTATAAAACAATCCAATTCATTTTTAAAATGCCCCATAGAAAATACCAAAAAATCATATTCTAAATACCTTTCAAAAGTACTAACACGATTTTCAATACAACTCTTAGCCATTAAATCATCACTGTCAAAAAAAATGATGAACTCTCCTTTTGAATTCTCAACGCCATAATTCCTACAAGCATTTGCTCCTTTTAATTTATTATTTGGTCTTTTTAAGAGTCTAAATCTATTATCTTTTTTTGTGAAATTATAAAATTCCGTATATTGATCTTCAGTACTTCCATCATCAATAACAATACATTCCCAATTTTGGTATGTTTGGTCTAAAATAGATTGCAATGTAATTTCAACAATGGAAGACCTATTAAAAACGGGTACTATTATTGAGACTAATTGAGCTTTAATTTTGTTCTTCATTGTTGTTTATTAGTGATCAAAAAATATGAAAACCTAATTAAAAATAAAAAAATTCTTCAGTTAATTTAAATCCTTTATTCTTTTATTTCTAAACAATTTTAATTGAAATTTTAAAACAATAGAATTGAAAACTTGAGCAATTTTTGAGTTTTCTAATTCAATTAAAATCTTAAACCTATTTAATTTTAGTAATTTAGTTTGTTTATGTAATCTATTGTAATCTTTTAAAAATAAAGGAAAATGTTTTTCTAGACTGGTTTTTCTTTCTTTTAATAATAAATTCTTATGAATAGGATCACTCGAAATTCCATCTAAACCATAATTAGCAATCGTTAAATTTAATTGTTTGTACGATTTATTAAATTTACATATTGCACAAATAAAGAATTCCCAATCTGACACTAATTTAAAATTTTCATTATAATAGAAAATATCTTCAAATAAAGATTTTCTAATAATCGCAGCTTGATGAGTTATCGTTTTTTCAAGAAAAAAATTAAAAGTCAATTTTTCAGGAAAAAAACGCAACTCTTCATGTTCATTATTATCAACAAGATTAACATTTCCGTAATAAATATCAACTTCATTAGTTATTTTTTTAGAAAGATTTTGAAGAATATTTTTATCAAACAAGGTGTCTCCACTATTCAAAAACAATAAATACTCACCATTAGACTGACTAATCCCTTTATTCATAGCGTTGTAAATACCCTTATCAGGTTCACTAATCCAAAAATTCATTTTACTTTCATTAGCTTCAATAAGTTCTTTACTCCCATCCGTTGAATTGCCATCAATAATAATATATTCATAATCATTGGATGTTTGCTCAAAAACACTTTCCATTGTTCTCTCAAGACCTACTTTATTGTTGTAGTTAACTGTAATAATTGTTAGTTTAAAATCCATTTGATAATAATTACCAATAACATCCATTCTCTACATTTTGAAAATTCTTTGGTTTTTCATTTAAATTAGGTCTTATCCAGTATTCATTAATAAAATTAGACAAATCATATTCTTGCTCCCATCGTTTTCCTAAAACACCAAATAATAATTGTGTAGCACCCCCCATATGAATGCTCTTTTTACCGATTCTTTTTATAAAGCTTGCCAAAGGAAACCCGTATGCTCCACAACCTATAATAGCAATATCAAATTCTAACCTAGAAATATCTTCCTTCATCTTTTCTAAAGCTTCAAACCAATCTTTATACTCCAAATTTTCATGATTACCTAAAAAGGACTGAACTGGCCTATAAGTAATTAATTTAAAATCTGGTAATACTTGTTTGTTTTTAAATAATAAGTCCTTCCTTTGATACTGAGAATTAATACTTTCATCAAAAGGATGTACAACTAAAATTACTTTACCTTTTAATGCATAACTCCATGGGTTCTTATGATTAAATGGCACTAAATCTTCTAAATGTACTTTTTTTACATTCTTAAGTTCTTTATTAAAATAATTTTCTTGAAATAACCAAGAACCTAAAATATCAACGTTTTTCATTTCTTTAATCATCAATTTAGAAAAATCTTCTAACTTTTTATCTAAAGTAGGAAAAAAGCCTGCATTATTACTCATGCTATGTTTAATATCTCCAGACCACTCAAAACTGTCAATATTACCTTTAATATATTTAACCTGTCTTACTATTAAATTTTTGTTTTTGTTTTTATAGGTGTGAATACAATTAAGCTCTGTACTTCCAAACCGACTTATCATACAAGGTTTTTCTGACATTAATATATCTTTTATTAGATCTGACGCTACTTGACCTGTATATTGTGGAGGTCTGTCATTAAAAAACATTTTTTTTTTAAATCCAAATAGTTTTTTATACAACCTCCTTAATAAGTTAATTCCTTTTTTAAAAAAAACGCTTGTTATCATTTAATATATAGCTTATTATAAATTTTTAAGTAAGCATCTGCTTGTTTTTTAAAACTAAAATTATCTTCTGCATATTTTCTAATATCCGAAGCATTATAATCAGTCTTATTTTTATAAAAATCTAGAATTCCTTCCCCTAAAGATTTACCATTAAAATTTTTAATTAAAATACCGTTTTTATTTAATTTTAGATGCTCTTTCATTCCTCCATTTGTAAAACTAATAATAGGCAAACCACAAGAAAATGCTTCTAACATAACATTTGGTAAATTATCTTCTCTACTAGGCAAAACAAATAAATCTGCAATAGAGTACCAATTTGCCATATCATGTTCATTATTTATATTTCCTAGTTTTAATACTTTTATATTTTCCATCTCAGGTAGCGTTCCATTTCCAATTACCAACACTGTAATAGAGATAATTTTCTTTAAAAAAAATAAAGATTCTATTAATAAATCAAAGCCTTTTCTTGGATTTTGTAAATTATCGGAAACAAAAAGCAGCACAAATTCATTAGAGGAAATAGAAGTCTTTTTACGCAACTCAACTTTATCTTTTATTTTAAAAATATTTAAATCAACTGAATTTGAAATACATTTTATAGAAAAACTATTTAAATTTCTTGAAGCGTATTCTTGCATCCAATTTGAAGGTGCTATATAAACACCATTATTAATTAAGTTTAATTTTTCTCCTTTAAAGCGTTTAATTTCTTTATCAAAACTTCCTATTATATGTTTATTCCTATTTTCATCGTCTCTATAATGAAATACACCCTGAAAAGGATTCATATCATGTAAAGTCCATATAATTGGTTTTTTACAATTTTTAAAAAAAGAAGGGTAATCTAATATTCCACTAACCCAATGAAGATTGATAATATCTGCTTCTTTAACTAAAGGATGATTGTGAAGTTGATAGTTACTAAAAGGTAATGTAGCAATTTCACAACTTAATTCACTTTTAAGTATTTTAATTTTTTTAGTTTGTTTAAATTTATATGAAGGAATTATTACAGATCTAATTTTACTAAGTATTCTTTTAAAAATAGTTTTTCTTTTGTAAGTAAAATAACTATTATCAATAACTTCGTTATCAAAATTAACAGTTAAATCAATTGATAAAAAACCAGATTTAACATTACTATCTTGTAAAGATTTATGAAGCCTTAAAGCAGCTATACCTGCTCCTCCATTAATTGATGTCGTTATTTGTAAAACTTTCATGACTTCTTTTTTAACCAAAGATAAATTTGACGGGCAAACCCTCTTCCGTAACGAATAAAATAAGTTCTTGAATATCCATAAAAAAAATAGTCAATAATTACTTTTCTTAAACTTGATATAAAATACGAAATACCCTCTAAAGAGTCTTCCTTCCAACTATGGTTCCATAAATGCACTCCAATAGTATTTTTTGTTATATAGTCTTCGTAATCGTAATCCTTTTTTTCATATGGTAGAGGATAAAAATAGTCAGCATCAAATATTTTATCTTTTTCTATTAAATTTTCAATAGTAATTATCTCCTTAAATACATGAGTAATTACAGGTAGTGAAAATTCATTAAACTCTGTTTCATCGTAAAAAGATACCATTTTTTTTATTAAATGATGTTTTGGTACAGCTCCAAATAAAGCAAAATTAGGTCGATTATTAACTTCAAAACCAGTAAAAAAATTATTACATAATAATTTCTCAATAGACATTAATAGTAACATATCTGTATCCAAATAGATACCTCCTAATTCATATAATATTTGAACTCTAATACAATCCGAAGCAAAAGCATATTTTTTTTTTCGAAGAGCATCTTTAAAAAATTTATTTTGATAAGGTTTACTATTCTTCTCATTCCATTCAATAATTTCAAAATCTGGACAGAATTTCTCCCAAGACTTAATACAACCTTCTATAAGTTCTGATTTAGGGTTGCGACCAAACCAGCAATAATGAATAATTTTAGGAATCATATTATTGCTTAAACTTAATATTTTTGTGTACTATTTGATTATATTTTACTTCTAATGGTCTTCCTGAATTAAAAACATCTGTTGATAATACTTCAATAGAAAATACATTTTCTAAAATTTCATAATCTCCAGAGGCATCACCAAAATATAGGTTAAAAAAATACACTCCGTTTTTATATATAGGAAAATTTTCTATTGTTAAGGTAATTTCAGATTCACCTTCATTTATATTTAAAGTTTGGCCTATATGAATATTATTAAACCTCATTAATGAATCTTCTCTATCATTATAGATGCCAATTCCAAATTCTGGCCCAAATAACCTTATATGGGATATTACAGAAGCTTTTATCTTAAAAACCGATCCTGATTTTATAATACTTGTTTTATCTCCATTACAATACAATTCAATATTTTGTATTCCAAATTTCTTTTCTTTTTTTATATCTAGATTAAAAGAGCCTAAAATATTCTGAAGTATTTGTTTTTTTTCATTTTTTAAATAAAACTCTATTACTTCCTCTGTTTTACCTTCCAAAACAACATTTCCATTAACTAATAATATCGATCTTGTGCACAAATTCTCTACAGCAGCCATATTATGACTCACAAACAGAACAGTTCTACCATCTTTTCCAGAAATATCTTGCATTTTACCAATGGCTTTTTTCTGAAACTCTGCATCTCCTACCGCTAAAACTTCATCTATAACCAAAATATCTGGTTCTAAATGTGCTGCAACAGCAAAAGCCAGACGTACTTTCATTCCGCTAGAATAACGCTTTACAGGTGTATCTATATAACGTTCACAGCCAGAGAAAGTAACAATTTCATCTAATTTAGATGCAATCTCTTTTTTAGTCATTCCCAGAATAGCACCATTTAAAAAAACATTTTCTTTACCTGTCATTTCTGGGTGAAACCCAGTACCAACTTCTAATAAAGATGCTATTCTACCTTTAGATTTAATAGAACCAGTTGTTGGACCAGTAACTTTAGATAGTATTTTTAAAAGTGTAGACTTTCCTGCTCCGTTCTTTCCAATAATACCAAGAACTTCACCTCTTTTTACTTCAAAATTTATATCTTTTAAAGCCCAAACATATTCAGATGCTCCTTTTGAAGCTCTGTTATTTGTTTCACCAATTTTTAAATACGGGTCTTCTTTACCTCTTATTTTTGCCAAAAACCGATTAAAATCATGGTTAATAGTACCTGTACCAACAGTTCCTAAACGGTATTGTTTAGATATATTCTCTACTTTTAAAATAACATCATCACTCATATCTATATCGTATCTATAAAAGTTTTTTCTGTTTTATTAAAAACTAATAACCCTAAAAAGAAAATTATTATTGTAAATATAGCCGTGTATACAATTCCAAAAACGGAATAGGTTCCATCATTAAGTAACATAAACCTTCCAAATTCTATTAAATGTGCTATTGGATTAAAGTCTACAATCCAAGAAAAATCTCTTTCCCCTAAAACTCCTTTAAGTTTTTCTCTCATTAAGCTTAAAGGAAACATTACCGCAGATAAATACATTAGTAATTGTACACCAAAACCAACTAAAAAGGTTAAATCTCTATATTTGGTAACCATAGAAGAAATGATCATTCCTAAACCTAACCCCATCATTCCCATTGCTAAAATTAACAAAGGAAAAAATAGTATAAATTTATTAGGTAAAATATTGTAATCGTTAAAGTAATAATATAAATAAAAGCATATAAAAATAAATATTTGAATTCCGAATTTTAATAAATTAGAAACAACTATCGACATCGGCATTATAACTCTCGGAAAATATACTTTTCCAAAAATAGCTTCGTTCTTTTTAAAAGTGTCTGATGTTGCTGTTAGGCATTCTTTAAAATAATTCCAAATAGTTACACCTGCTAAATTGAATAAAAAAGGAGGTACAGAACCAGTAGATATTCCTGCTATATTATTAAAAACTAAAGTAAAAATTATAGAAGTAAATAATGGTTGTATTAAATACCATAAAGGTCCTAAAACAGTTTGCTTATAAAGAGTTACAACATCTCGCTTTACAAAAAGCATCAGTAAATCTCTGTATTCCCAAACTTCTTTTAAGTTTAAATCGAATAAATTATTTTTTGGCGTTATTTCAAAAAGCCACTTATCTTTCTGCATATATCTTTTTAATAGAGCAACAACAAATATAATTTATTTAAATAGATTTCTTGTTAAGTTTCGTTGAAACGTATTATTTTTACGATTACAAGTAACTCTCTATCTAATTAAACTAATTATTTTTTTAATATAATCTTATTTATCCTTTGAAAAAAACAACTATCCATATTATACCTTTTAACAAAAAGTATTCTAAAGATTTTTACAGACTAAATGTAGAATGGCTAGAAAAATATTTTTACGTAGAACCGTATGATGAAAAAGTATTAAGTAATCCTAAAGAATACATTATTGATAATGGAGGTTTTATATTTTTTGTAAAGAGTAATGATAAAATTATAGGAACAGCAGCAATTATTAATCAAGGTACCTTTTTCGAATTGAGTAAAATGGCTATTTCGCCAGATTATCATGGTTTAAAAATAGGACAACAATTAATAGATTATTGTCTAAATTTTGCAAAAGAACAACAATGGAAAAGTATTACACTTTACAGTCATAGGAAATTAGCTCCTGCAATAAACTTATATAAGAAAGTTGGTTTTATAGAAATTCCTGTTGAAGAAAATTCACATTATGAACGTGCTAATATAAAAATGATTTTAACCTTTTAGTTTATAAAAAACTCTGTATCGCTAAATCATAACCTTTTAACCCAAAACCAAATATAACTCCGCTAGCATTTGGCGACACATAACTGTGCTGTCTAAACTCTTCACGAGCATGAATATTAGAAATATGAACTTCAATAACGGGTTTTTCGATTCCTTTAATAGCATCTCCTATTGCTACAGAAGTATGTGTATAAGCAGCTGCGTTTAAAACAATACCATCAAAACTAAAACCAACTTCATGTAGTTTATCTATAATTTCTCCTTCTATATTAGATTGAAAATAAGAAATCTCTACATTTTTAAATTTCAATTGCAATTCTCTATAATAATCTTCAAAAGTTTTAGAACCATAAATTTCTGGTTCTCTCTTTCCTAAAAGATTTAAGTTGGGTCCGTTAATTATTATAATTTTCATGTTTCAAAAATACATTTTTTTATACAAAAAAACGGAAGCTTAAAGCTTCCGTTTTTAATATGTAAATTATTTGATAATATTAAATACCAAACATAACTCCTAAACTTACATTATTAACATCTATACCGTCATTTGTAATACCAGAATAAGAGATGTTTAATTGTGTTGTGCTACCTATTTTGTAACCAACTACAGGTCTGTAATAGAAACCACCATCTAAACCGTCGCTTAAACCTAATGCATAACCAACATTTGCTCCAACCACAAATTTATCTGAAACATTAAATCTTGCAGCACCAGAAATTGGTAAAAAAGAAGCATCTGGAGTCTCTATAGATGTAGCTCCAAAATCTACATCTTTACCAAAAAAATGAGAATATTGTACAGATGGTCCTAAGGTAAAACCAGCAGCTACAGGAAACATATAATTTAACTCTGCTCCTAATGTTAATCCGTAAAAGTCATTTGCATCACCAGTTGGTATCCCTACATTTAATCCTCCATTTAAAACACCTTGTTGTGCATTTACTGTTCCTAAACTTGCAATTGCTAAAAACGCAATAAAAAATACTTTTTTCATAATTATAGTTTTTGATTATATTTAAATTCTTCAACAAATTTAGCCTTGTTATGGCTGTAAATTGCGCTCTATTAATTTAAAAATTAACTCAAATGAAAAGTGATTATTTTTGCTCTTTTTTAACTTTTAATCGTACCACATTGATAGTGGCCTCCTTACCTTCCTCTAAATCTGCAATAACCTCATATTGTCTTCTAAAGTCGTATAATTTTAATTTTGTAGTATTTGTTTTTAGTTTACCAGAATTAATTGTTTTTACCGTTAGCAGGTTTTTTTCATTATTTAAATGAACTATTATAGTCTTCTTTTTCTTCGTTACAGTAAAGTTTTCTAAAATTGGAACATCATTATTTAAAATGGTTATAATATCTCCATCTTCTATACCATAATCCCAAATTTCCATTTTCATTTTATCTGTATACACAAAAACAGAAACCTTCTCTCCTGATTTTATTTTAGTTTCGCTAAACTTTTTTAAATATGTATCTGGGTTAATTTCTGCTTTCACAATACTATCAACCTTTGTTATTTTTTCAATTTGCTCTACTTTCTTATATAGTTTTTTAATCTTCTTTTCTACAAATTTTGTGCTTACCAATTTTACCTTACCAGTAGCACAAGTATCTCTATCATTATAAATACCTATAAAATTACCTTCTAACAGCTTTTTTTTGGTGTTTCCTTTAAACCGCCCTTTAAAACTCACAAAACAGAATTCGTCTGGCAAAAACGTAGATTTGGTGTATAAAATATCGCTTTCTTTAAATTGAATTTCTTTGTTCTTCGGATTATAATAACCTCTTATATACGATTTTGTTTCATTTTCACCAGAAAGATCTGTATAAGAATATCCTTCAATAAAACCACTATCATTAGAGTTAAACACAATTTTGTATGAAATTAATTGATTAGAGTCTAAAACTAAGGCACCAAGTAACTCATAATCAAACTTTTTAGATTCCTGACAAAACAGGCTCGTAAAACTTAATAAACTAACAAATATTAAAATACTTTTATTCATAGAAATCATATATATTTGAAGCAAATAACTTAAAAAAAACCAAACATTATGAAAAAATCATTAACTATTTACACTTTATTATTTGCTTTCTTTGCTTTCTCTTTTAATACACAAGCTTCTTTTCCTGTAAAAAAGAATAAAGAAATTGTAGAAGTTATAAAAGATAATAAAATTGAAAAGAAAGAAGTAACTAGTTTTGCTGCAGTTGCAAGTTCTGGAAAAAGCCAAGTTGTAGCTTTAGTTTTATCTGTATTTTTAGGTGGTTTAGGTATCGATCGTTTTTATCTAGGTTATAATTTACTTGGTGTTCTTAAATTAATAACATTAGGAGGATTTGGTATCTGGTATATTATTGATATTATTTTAATAGTTACAGGAGATTTGCAACCAAAAAACGGAAGCTACTCTAAAACTTTATAAAAAATATTTTTTTTGAATTTTAAAAACCATCCTGTTAGGATGGTTTTTTTATTTAGTAAATTTACCCAATGAAATGGCAAAATGCAATTATAGATTACCAAATGTATTTAAAGATAGAAAGAGGTCTTTCTAAAAATACGATTGATAGTTATTCCAAAGATTTAGAGAAACTCTGTCTTTTTTTAAATGATAGTGAAATTAGCGTCTCTCCTATTGCTATCGATGGTGTTATTGTAAAGCAATTTATTTATGATGTTGCCAAAAAGGTAAACCCAAGAAGTCAAGCAAGAATAATTTCTGGTTTGCGTAGTTTTTTTGATTATTTGGTTTTTGAAGATTATAGAAACACAAACCCTACAGATTTATTAGAAACCCCTAAAATTGGTAGAAAATTACCAGATACTTTAAGTCAAGATGAAATTGATGCCTTAATTTCTGCCATCGATTTAAGTCATTCTCAAGGCGAAAGAAATAGAACCATACTAGAGGTTATTTACAGTTGCGGTTTACGTGTTAGTGAAGCAATAACTTTAAAAATATCTGATTTATTTTTTGAAGAAGGATTTATACGAGTTCTAGGAAAAGGAAATAAAGAACGTTATGTTCCTATTCATTCAGAAGCACAGAAATACATTTTAATTTATCAGAAAGAAATAAGAAGTCATATTCAACCAAAAAAAGGATTTGAAGATACTCTTTTCTTAAACAGAAGAGGAAAATGCTTAACGCGTCAAATGATATTTATGATTCTAAAAGACTTAGCTTTTAAAATCGATTTAAAGAAAAAAATAAGTCCGCATACTTTAAGGCATTCTTTTGCAACACACTTATTACAAAACGGTGCAGATTTAAGAGCGATACAGCAAATGTTAGGTCATGAAAGCATCACTACAACAGAAGTTTATGTTCATGTAGATAAAACCTATTTAAAAGAAGTTGTAGAAACTTTTCATCCTAGAAAATAAAAAATCCCGCTAAAAGCGGGATTCTATATTTGTAAAAATAATATTTTAATTATTTGGCAACATTTACAGCTCTTGTTTCTCTAATTACTGTAACTTTTACTTGACCAGGATATGTCATATCATTTTGTATTTTCTGAGAAATACTAAAAGATAATTCAGACGCTTTTGCATCATTTACCTTTGTACTTTCTACCATAACACGTAATTCTCTACCAGCTTGAATAGCGTAGGCTTTCTGAACTCCTGTAAAACCAAAAGCAATATCTTCTAAATCTTTTAAACGTTGTATGTAAGAATCTAAAACTTGTCTTCTTGCACCTGGTCTTGCTCCTGAAATAGCATCACAAACTTGTACAATTGGCGATATTAAAGATTTCATTTCTATCTCATCATGATGCGCTCCAATGGCATTACAAACATCTGGTTTCTCACCATATTTTTCTGCCCACTGCATTCCTAATAAAGCATGCGGTAATTCGCTTTCTTCATTTGGTACCTTACCAATATCATGCAATAAACCTGCACGTTTTGCTACTTTAGAATTTAAACCCATTTCTGCAGCCATAATTCCACACAAGTTAGAAACTTCTCTAGAGTGTTGCAGTAGATTCTGTCCATAAGAAGATCTATACTTCATTCTACCAACTGCTTTTATTAATTCTGGGTGTAAACCATGAATTCCTAAATCGATAACAGTTCTTTTACCAACTTCTATAATTTCTTGAGTAATTTGTTTTTCTGTTTTACTTACTACTTCTTCAATTCTTGCAGGATGTATTCTACCATCTGTAACTAATTTATGAAGTGATAAGCGTGCAATCTCTCTTCTAATAGGATCGAAACAAGAAAGAATAATTGCGTCTGGAGTATCATCTACAATAATTTCTACACCAGTAGCAGCTTCAATAGCTCTAATGTTACGCCCTTCTCTACCAATAATTCTACCTTTAACATCGTCTGACTCTAAGTTAAATACAGAAACACAGTTTTCTACTGCTTGTTCTACACCTACTCTTTGTATAGTACCTAAAACTACTTTTCTAGCCTCTTGTTCTGCTGTTAATTTAGCTTCTTCTACAGAAGTTTGAATAAAAGCCATTGCTTCTGTCTTTGCTTCATCTTTTAACGAAGAAACCAATTCTTTTTTAGCTTCATCTGCAGAAAGACCAGAGATTTGCTCTAACATATCTACATGACGCTTGTGCATTTTCTCTAGCTCTTCTTCTTTTTTCTCAAGAAAATCTAGTTTATGGTTAAAGTCTTTGTCTTTTTGTTCTACAGAACGATTTAGTTTTTTATTCTTATCAACTTCAGAAGCTACTTGAGATTCTCTGTCTCTAATACGTTTTTCAACGTCAGAAATTTTCTTTTCTCTGCTAAGAATTACTTTTTCGTGCTCAGATTTAAGTTCAATGAACTTTTCTTTCGCTTGTAAAATTTTATCTTTTTTTATTGCATCTGCATCAATTTTAGCTTCTTTAATAATAGAAGAGGCTTCTTTTCTTGTAGAGTTTAATAATTTTTTCCCTTTAGATTTTTCAATCGCTTTTGCAATGATAAAACCAATTGCAATTCCTATAATTCCCACTATAATGGGAAGTAACATTCCGTCCATAATTTAAATTTAATATATAAAAAAAGCCTACGATAGTTTGGTTTTTTAAACTCCATTATGGTTATTTATAGGACTAACTAACTGTTCAAGGATCCACTTGTTACTAATAATTTAGTAGCTATGGCTTGCTTTAGTAGTTAAGACTCATCCTTCATAATTGAATCGTGTTGAGTTTAATAAACAATTTACTAACGTAGGCAGTGTGTTGTTAATGTATTTTAAAGAACTTACTTTAAATGAGTATCTAACAAATTTGTTAACTCCTTTAATTTATTTATAGTTTCAATATTTTCAGAACCTTTTTCTAATGTAGATATTTCTAATTTAGAAGCAAATTGTAATGCACACATAGCTAAAACATCTTGTTTATCGCTTACTGCATAATTTTGCTCATACTTAGAAATTAAATTATTAATAGCATTTGCAGCTTTACGCATACCTTCTTCCTCTTTAGTGTTATTCACACTTACAGGATAAGTTCTACCAGCAATAACTATATTAATTTTTAATTTTTCCACAATTTAAAGAACTTTATTCTTGTAACTGAATAATACATTTATCAATTTCTCGAATTAATGTATTTATTTTGAGTTTTGTATCTCTTGTATTTGTTCCACTGCCATCAATAGCTTTTGCAACTTTTAATAAATCAAATTCTTTCTTCTGATTTACTATTGTTTGCTCTTGTTCTAAAATTTTTTGTTGAAAATTAGTAGTACTTTGAAGCAAAATTTCATTTTCTTTTTTCAAAAATTCATAATTAGAGAGTAGGCTTTGTAACCTATCTTCCAGTAAATGAATTGCTTCTAAGGTATTACTCATAAAATTATTAGAATAAAACTATACAGACAAAGTTAGCGTTCTGTTTTAAATATTACAACATTTAATTGATATTTTAATAATATACTGACACTAAACCTATTACGAAAAAGATGATTTTTACTACTTTTACATAAAATTATACTTTTTGAAACAGATACTTATCCTCTTACTATTTTTACCTCTTTTAAACTTTTCTCAAAAGAAATACCCAAAAGATTATTTTCAAAACCCTTTAGACATTCCTTTAATATTGTCTGGTACTTTTGGTGAATTACGTAGCAATCATTTTCACTCTGGTTTAGATATTAAAACACAAGGTAGGCAAGGTTTAAAAGTTTTAGCTGCTGCAGAAGGTTACGTGTCTAGAATTAAAGTGCAACAATATGGTTACGGAAAAGCAATATATGTAACACACCCAAATGGTTTTACGTCGGTTTACGGCCATTTAAGTAAGTTTAATGATGAAATTGAAGCTTATGTAAAGGAGATACAATATAAGAAAGAGAACTATGAAACGGGAAATCTATTTCCTAAAAAAGATAAATTCATATTAAAACAGGGTGAAATTATTGCTTATTCTGGTGATACAGGTGGTTCTGGAGGACCACACTTACATTTCGAAATAAGAAATACCAAAACAGAACATGTAATAAATCCTATGTTTTTTGGTATTGATATACCAGACTCTAAATCACCTACAATTCAATCTTTACAAGTTTACCCATTAAGTTTAGATGCAAGAATTAATCAACAATACAACAGTTTTAAGGTTGCTGTAAAAAGCCTTGGTAAAGGAAAATATACCACTAAAAGAATTTCTGCTAGCGGAACTATTGGTTTAGGTATAAATGTTTTTGATCGTTTAAATAAAGCAATCAATAAAAACGGAATATTTAGTCTTGAAATGTTGGTGAATGGAAAGCGACATTATTATCATGATGTAGAAACGTTTTCTTTTGCAGAAAGTAAATATCTTAATCTTTTAATAGATTATGAATATTTTAAAAAATATAGAAGTAGAATACAAAAAACCTTTAAAGTAGATAAAAACAAACTTTCTATTTACGGTGATTTAATAGACAATGGTAAAATTATAGTTAAAAACGGACTTAACTATTCTATTGAAATTATTGCAAAAGATTTTGCAGGAAACTCTAGCTCTCTTAAAATACCTATTGTAGGTAAAGAAAGTAATGCCATCTTTAAAAAACAAAAAGATACCACTGCGTATAAAATTATTGCTGCTAATTTTCAAAGATTTACAAAAGAAAATATTACCGTAGCTTTCCCTAAAAACACGTTTTACGATGATGTTTTTTTAGATATAAAAGTAAATAAAGGCATTGCTAAAATACATACACCAACTATTCCTTTAGATAAAAGTTACACATTAACATTTGATGTTTCTAAATATTCTGAAGCAAAAAAAGAACAACTATATATTGCAAATGTTGAGTATTCTAAATACCCAAGATACGTTTCTACTAAGAAAAAAGACAGTACTTTTTACACTACAACAAAAACTTTAGGTAAATACACTTTAAAAACTGATAATCAAAAACCTAAGGCTAAAATACTGTATATAAAAAACAACCAATGGATTAGCAAATCTAAAACTATTAATGTTAAAATTTCTGATATTGGTTCTGGTGTAAATAGCTGGCGTGCTACTATAGATGGTAAATGGATTCTAATGCAATACAATCATAAAAAAAAGATACTAACTTATAATTTTAGTGATAAAAAATTGGTTGGTAGCAAACATATCTTTAAAATTGTAGTCTCAGACAATGTTGGGAATACTACAGAACGTTCTATTTCGTTCTTTAAGAAACAAGTAAATTAACACATCCGTGAAGAAAATATTTCTACTTATTTTATTATTACCCTTTTGTGCATACGCTCAGAAAACAACCATTTTAAAAGGAACTGTTAAAAATAAAAACAAAAATCCTATCGAAAATGTATCTATAGAGTTTGGTAAAACAGGCACTGTAACAGATAAGAATGGTAACTATTCTCTTCGAATACCTTATGAGAAAGAAATAATTGTAAAATTTAGTCATATTTCTTACAAGATTTTTAACCACACTATAACTGCTACTAGTAGAAATGCAATACGCTTCTCTCCTATTCTATCTTTAAAATCAGAAAAACTAGCAGAAGTAATTGTAAAAGACAGAAGAAAAGAAGCTCAAGGAATTATAAGTATAGATGCCGCTAAAGCCAAAACCATAATTGGTGCAAATGCTGGTGTAGAAAATATTTTAATGACGTTGCCAGGTGTTAATAATAACAACGAACTAAGTACACAATACAATGTTAGAGGTGGTAATTTTGATGAAAACCTTGTTTATGTAAACGGTATTGAAGTTTATAGACCTTTTCTTGTTCGTTCTGGGCAACAAGAAGGTTTAAGTTTTATAAACCCTAATATGGTGCAGAATATCAATTTTTCTGCGGGAGGTTTTCAAGCTAAATACGGCGATAAACTATCTTCTGTTTTAGATATTACTTATAGAAAGCCAAGAGAAACAGCTACTTCTATAGACGCAAGTTTATTAGGCGGAAGTGTTACATTCGAAAGTCCGTTTTTAGATAACAAACTAACTATAATTACAAGTTTAAGATACAGAGACAATAGTTTATTTGTAAATAGTAAGCAAATAGAAACCAATTTTAGACCAAAATTTACAGACTTACAATCTTATATAACTTATAAGATTTCAGAAAAATTCTCTTTAAACTATTTAAGTAATTTTTCTATTAATAGTTACAATTACGAGCCTATTTCTAGAAGAACTCGTTTTGGTACTGTTGCAAACCCGCTAGAGTTAACCGTTTTTTATGACGGTAAAGAAGAAAACAATTATCTAACACTTTTTAATGCTATTTCTGGTGATTATAAAGTAGATGATAATTTGTCTTTTACTGGAACAATATCTAGTTACAATACTCAAGAAGAAGAATATTACGACATTGCAGCTTCTTATAATTTAGGTGAAGTAGATGCTAATATTGGCTCTGAAAACTTTGGTGAAGTAAATTTTGCACAAGGAATTGGATCTCAGTTAAACCATGCTAGAAACGATTTGGATGCTTTAATAAATAATGTACAAATTAGAGGTACTTATAAAAAAGAAAGACAACAATGGGATTTTGGTGTTAAATACCAAAATGAAGATATTAGAGAACGTATAAGAGAATGGGAAATAATCGATTCTCTAGGCTTTTCTGTTCGTCCACCAAATAGCATAGGAAATAATCAACCTTACGAACCTTATGATGAAAACTTAACGCCTTTTCAAAATATTAGAGAAGATAATAAAGTTAGCATCAATCGTTTTTCTGGTTTTCTTCAATTTAATGAGCGTTTGTTCATGGGAAATAATGAGGTTTGGTATAATTTTGGAATTAGAGCACAAAACTGGACTGTTAAATCTGGAGAAAACTCATCTAAAAGTCAGACAATTATTTCTCCTAGAGCTCAATTTTCTATAAAACCAAACTGGGAAAAAGACATGCTATTCCGTTTTTCTGCAGGTTGGTACTCTCAACCACCTTCTTACAGAGAGTTGAAAAATTATGACGGTCAAATAAACATTAACGTAAAGGCACAAAAATCTCTTCATTTAGTTGCAGGTATGGATTATAGTTTCGATTTGTGGGAAAGACCTTTTAAACTAACTACAGAATTATATTATAAAGATATAAGCGATGTAAACGCCTATTCTGTAGACAATGTTAGAATTAGATACAGAGCAGATAACATTACTACAGCTTATGCTCATGGTTTAGATGTGCGTTTAAATGGCGAGTTTGTTCCTGGTAGTGAAAGCTGGGTAAGTTTAGGTTACTTAAAAACAGAAGAAAACATAGATAATAGAGGTAATATTTCTAGGCCTTCAGACCAACGTATAAAACTTGGAATCTTATTTCAAGACTATGTACCTAATTTACCAAACTTAAAAGCCTATTTAAATTTGGTTTATAATACTGGCGTTCCAGGAGGCGCACCAGCATATGCAGATGTATACCAGTTTCAAGAACGATTAAGAGATTATAAACGTGCAGATTTAGGTGTTTCATATGTATTTACAGATGGTAACAAACAGTACAAAACGGGTTGGTTGTCTAAATTTAAAGAATTAACCGCTGGTTTAGAGCTTTTTAACATGTTCGATATTCAGAACTCAATTACCAATACTTGGGTAAGAGACGTAAATTCTAAAAGTCAGTTTGGTATACCTAATTTTATGACTGGTAGAGTTTTAAACTTTAAAGTAAGTATGAGATTATAAAAAAAACTACACGTAACTAAAATTTAATAACTTAAAAGCATTCGCATATTGATACCAATCGAAAATAGACTTTAAATTAAGTTTACTCTTTATGTGTTTTCTATGTGTAGAAACAGTACACGGTTCTATAAAAAGCGTTGCTGCTATTTCTACAGTCTTTTTTCCGTTAACAACCATTTTAAAAATTTCAATTTCTTTTTCGGTTAACAAAGCGAAGTTCTTTTTATTTAGAAGAACAAACTCCTTTTGCTTTTCTTGTTCTTCAGAAAATTGAATAAGGCTAGAAATATCATCTATAGAAATATTAAAAAAGTGTAAATAATCTTTAACAATATTTATAGGTAAATCATTTTTAGATGTTATTTCTAAAAACTGATTTTTATGACTTTGATACTCATCAAACAGTCTAATAACTCCCATAATAGTTTGGTTTTTTTTAGGTATATCAAATTTAATTTGTCTTCAAAAAAAAAAACCATACTTTAGTACAGTCTTTTACACCCAATTACTTTGAAGATTAAACTATTAATACCCATCTTATTCTTACCAATACTTATTTTCTCTCAAGAAAATTCTTCATCTGTTTATAAAGAATTAAAAACTTTTTATGCTGATAATAATCAGTCAAAAAATATTAAAGACATAATAAACGAATACACAAAAGGTAATTTTTATAAAGAAGAGAATCAAAAAATTTATAAAATTTTAGGTAATAAAACCTTGTGGCAACATTTCTTAATAAAATCATCTAAAAAAAACAGAAATAGTAAATATTTTACAATTTCTAATACCTATTTGCCCTATGGTAAAGTTTATTTAAAAAAAGGAACTAAAATAGATTCTCTTTACAGGGTTTCTAATACTGTTTTTTTTCCACATAAAAATATTTTTTATAGAAACCCAGTTTGGAAAATTCCTGTAGATTCAATTTTAGCTACAAGCGTTTTTCTAAAAGTTAGAAATAGTAGTGGCAGAACTAGAATGGCAATATATCTAGAAACAGAAAACGAATTTTTAGAACGTGTAGAAACAGAATATTTTTATTATGGTTTATTTATCTCTTTTTTAATTTCTATGACCTTAATATTGGTCTTTTTTGCAGTACTTAAAAAAGAATACGCTGTATTATTTTATGCTTTGTATATTATTACTGTTTTGTTCGAGTTTCTTGCTGGTAAAGGTTTAGGTGCACAATATTTTTGGTCAGACAGTGCTTTTTTTACAAATAATATTAGAAGTTTTAGTCAGACAGTTGGTGTATTTTGTATTGGTTCTTTTTACATGAAATTTTACAAATTAAAAGCTTCTCAAACTATTTCTAAAGGGCTTTTTAAATGGGGAACTATTATAACTATACCTATTATTCTATTATACTTTTACAAATACTTTTTCGGAGGATTAGTTGACTTATATTTAGTTGTTTGGACTGTTTTAAAAGTAATTATATTTATTTGGGTTTTAAACCATTTATATTTAACTATAAAAAAGCAGCTTCCTGTTTATTTAGTAATTGCTTTTATTTTGCCAATTCTTGCAGTAATTAATGGACAAATAATGAACCCCGATGTTCATAATAATTTAGCAATAAAATTAAGTGGCCCAAATATTTACTACATTACTTTGTCTTTAGAAATTTTATTATTTACACGATATATTTTTGGTGCTGTTATAGATACTCAAAGAAAATATTTTAAACTGAAAAAAGTAAGTGATGAGTTAAAATATAACTTTCAAAATAAAGCCTTAGAAATTCAACAACAAGAACGCAACAAATTAGTAAATAACGTACACGATACTTTTGGAGGATATTTAGAGGCTTTAAAACTACGTTTATTACAAAAGGCAGATAATACACCAGAGAAAATACAAGAAATCTTAGATGCTTTTTACAAAGATTATCGTTATTTATTAAACAGTTTATATGCTCCTAAAATTAATTCAGAAAACTTTATTACAAGTTTAATAGAATTTTGTGAAAAGTTAGATCAACTTACAAATCAAAAAATAAATTATACGTTTAATATTGATAATGTAGATTTACAACAAGAAAAATGTGTGCATCTATATCGAATAATTTCTGAATTAACAACAAATGCAATTAAGTATTCTGAAGCAACAGAAATAAATATTGAACTAAATCAACTATCAAAAAAACAAATACTATTAAAAGTATCTGATAATGGTATTGGTTTTAATAATAAAATTAATTCTAAGACAAGTTTTGGGCTGAATAGTGTAAAAGATAGAGTTGAACAAATAAATGGTTCTTTAGATATTATTACAAATAAAAAGGGTAGTTTATTTAAAATAGAAGTTTCTATAAATGATGAATAAAACGATCGAAATAGTAATTGCAGACGACAATCGTTTCTTTTGTGACGCTTTAAAAGACAGCTTAAATACTCACAAAGAATTACATATATTACACACATTTACAACATTAAAAGCACTTATAGAATATACAAATAATTATAATTTAGATGTTTTAATTTTAGATGTAAATTTTAATGGTGAGAGCTCTTTAAATTTTATTGATGAAATAAAAAGAAAAAATAAAGACTTTAAAATTATCGCATTAACTACAATGAATAATAATTTTATAAAAGAGAAAGCTATAAATAATGGTGTAGATATTTTTGTTGGAAAAGATGGTGATTTACAAAATTTTAAAGAAATAATTTTAAATTGTTTTTTTGATGCAACAATTCCAAATAAAAATACCTCATCTAAAATAAATATAGAGAATTATACATTTACAAAACGAAAATTAGAAGTTCTACAAGCACTATATATACATTCTAATAAAAATGAGAAAGAACTTTCTACCATATTAAATATAACAGAAAGTTCTCTAAAATCTCACAAAAGAGAATTATTTGAAATTACACATACTAAAAGCACTCCAGAATTAATAAAATTCGGAATTCAAAAAGGCTTAATTGTAGCTTAATCTAAAATTTGAGCAGCGTGAGCTTTCGTTTTTACTTTTAAGATAATATCTGCAATAACTCCATTTTCATCAATAACAAATGTTGTTCTATGAATACCATCATATTCTTTTCCCATAAACTTCTTTGGTCCCCAAACATTAAAAGCTTCTATTACAGCTTTATCTTCATCTGCTAAAAGCGGAAAAGGAAGTTCGTGTTTATTAATCCAATTTTGTTGTCTTTTTGCAGAATCTGCACTTACACCTAAAACGTCATATCCTTTTGCTAAAAAAGACTGATAATTGTCTCTCAAATCACATGCTTCATTTGTACAACCAGGTGTACTTGCTTTTGGATAAAAGAATAACACTAATTTTTTACCAGCATAATCTGCTAATTTAACGGTGTTACCTGCATTGTCTTTTGCTTCAAATTGTGGAGCCTTATCTCCTATTTTTAATGATGTCATTTTTATTTAGTTTCTAAGTTACAAAGTAGGCAAGTTACAAAGTCTTAAAACAAATCCCTAAAACTTACTTTAAAAATTACTTTACAACGTTGTATATTTGTTGGTATTAAAATTAAAGAATGACAAAGCAAGAGAAAGTTCAGTTTGTAATTGATACACTTGAAGAAAAGTACCCAGAAATTCCAATTCCTTTAGATCACAAAGATCCTTTTACTTTATTAGTGGCTGTTTTACTATCTGCACAATGTACAGACGTTCGTGTAAATAAGATAACGCCTCTTCTGTTTGCTAAAGCAGACAATCCTTTTGATATGGTTAAAATGTCTGTCGAAGAAATTAAGGCAATTATTCGTCCTTGTGGTTTATCTCCAATGAAAAGTAAAGGAATACATGGTTTGTCTCAAATTTTAATTGATAAATATAACGGCGAAGTTCCGCAAAGTTTTGAAGGTTTAGAAGAATTACCAGCTGTAGGTCATAAAACGGCAGGTGTAGTTATGAGTCAGGCTTTTGGTGTACCTGCTTTTCCTGTAGATACACATATTTTAAGATTGATGTTTCGTTGGAATTTAAGCAACGGAAAAAGTGTGGCTCAAACAGAAAAAGATGCAAAAAGATTGTTTCCTAAAGAATTATGGAACGATTTACATTTACAAATTATTTGGTATGGTAGAGAATATTCACCTGCAAGAGGTTGGAATTTAGAAAACGATATTATTACGAAGACTGTTGGTAGAAAAACAGTAATAAACGAATATTATAAAACAAAAAAAACACCTTAATTAAGGTGTTTTTTTTAAGTATCTAACTTAACTTATTAACTAGGTATTGCTTCTCCTATTAAAGTATCTCCTTCTATAATTTCGAAAGTATTATTAATTGCTGCAGAATCATGTAAAGCATGTACTAATGTCTGTGCTACATCATCTCTACTAATTTTACCAGATTTATTTAATTTACTACTTAATTCAATTTTACCTTTTCCTTTATCATCATTTAAAGATCCTGGTCTTACAATAGAATATGGTAAATTACTTTCTCTTAAATAAATATCTGCATTTTGTTTTGCTTTTAAATAATCTTGAAGTTCATCTGAACTTTCTGGGTTGTCTGCCCCCATAGAACTTAACATTACAAATTTTCTAACATTTGCTTTTTTACCAGCATCTATTAACCTTTTAGCCCCTTCTTGGTCTACTTCTTTAACTTTTTTTCCACCAGAACCAGCGGCAAATATAATTTTATCTATATTTTCTGTGGTAAATGAAACATCCTTTTCTAAGTCTGCTAAAACAGTTTTTATATTTTTATCTTCAAATTGCTTTTTTTGATCTTCTTTACGGACCATAGCAACTGGATTAAAATATTGTGATGTTTGTAATAAGTTTACTATTTTTTTTCCTGTGGTACCATTTGCACCTGCTACTAATATATTTTCCATGACTGCAAGGTCTAAATAAAAAGGATTCTTTTTTGCCTCATATAGAATAAAAAATGATGCATATAAAAAAAAGCCTCAACGTTAGTTGAAGCTTTTTCCTCTCTTAATTCAAATTCAATTCAATGAAATCATTTGATTTGGTTTTTACAACTCGCAACGATTTGGAAAAATTAATCAAAAATTGAACTGTTTCTTGTTTAGGTTGCATCTGTATACCAGAAGACTTTTTAGAGTAAAGTTGCATCATATATATTATTTTCTGTTTATTATATAAGTAGAACGTTACTTTTTTTCATTTATTATACTGTTTGTCAATAAACTAGAAAAAAAAATAAAAAAAACGAGTTGCAAGAGCAACTCGTTTTTTAATTTATTAAAAATTAATTATTAAAAACCATCTCCCGGAGCTGCAGGACTTAGAGCTTGTGCTTTCTGTGGGTTTAAAATAAGATAGGTACCTAAGGCTGTTAAAGCTGCATATTTACCATAATTTCCTATTTTCTTAAGAGCATCTTTTCTTGTAATATCTTCTGGTTTATTTTCTATATTTTTCTTCATTTCTGTTTAAAATATGTATTATTTAATAATTATTTTTTTTATTATTTCATTTTGCTCTGTAGAATTTAATTTTATAATATAAAATCCTTTTGCAAATTGATTTACATCTATAGATGCTTTTGTGTCTTGTAATTTTTCTGAAAGTACTTGTTTTCCTAAAAGATTAAAGATTTTTAATTTTGTGTTTTTAGAAGTTAGGCCGTTTACTTTTAAAATATTCCCATCAGTAATAAATACAGAGGTATTTAAAGCATTATTATCTACTACTCCTAAAGTTTTTGTTAAATCTTTGGTTGTTGTATGCAAGTAAAAGCGCTCTTTTTTATCACTGCTAGCAACTTCTGTAGTATACCCTTCTGTTGCAGTATCTAATCGATAGAATTTACTATTTTTTCTATCTTCTAAAAATACTTTATAACCAGTTGGCAATTCTGAAATTACAGCATTTAAAGTAACTTCTGTTGTGCTTTTAACAACTAAACCAATTGGAACTACCATTTTCTCATAATCTGAATTTGGTAATACCTGTAAGGCTAAATCAATATTTAAGTTAGAGGTATCTGTTACTAATTTTGTAAACAATCTTATCGAACTTGTTGTTGATAAGCCTCCTGTAAACTGACCTGCATCAAAACCTTCATCTAAACCAGTGGTTGTATTTTTAAAATACTTTACTTCACTCCTTTTAATTGTAGCGCCTGCTTTAGCTTCTAGCTTAATTTCAAAAGGATTATTTGACGATTTAAAAAATGTTGCAGTTTCATGACTACGCATTGTTGGGTCTATTTTAAATATAGCTCCATTATTTTTTGCGTTTACAAAGAAACCCTGTCCTGGTGAAACAAACGTTGTAGCAGTAGTTGCTTGGTTAACTACAGTATAATCATTCGTAGCATTGTTCCATAAATACAAAGATTTAAAACCTGTTTCGAAAACAGTAGCATTATTGTCTAATATATTATTTGTTGAATTACCTGTAATATTTATAGGTAAAAATGCTAAATATGGATTTCCTACTAAATTCCAACCAGAAACGTTTTTAGTAAGTACCTTATTTACAGAACTAGCAGTTGCAGAACCTTCTAATTGTAATTCACTGGTATCACTTAATAATACACTATATGCATCCCCAAAATTAAAATCGTCAGAGCTAGTAGCACCATCTTGGTAATAAGTCCAACCTGCATTTCCATCATTATAAAAACCAATACCTCTATTACTACCTTGGCCAGTTGCCAATGCATTATTTGTAGCAAAAACATCTTTATTTTGAGCTAATGGAGCCGCTACAATATGCCATTTTTTATCACCTAAAATATTACGTTTAAAAGCGATTGTACCAATAGGATCTGTTTGTGTAATTAAACTACTACTACTTGTGCTACTAGAGTTAAATTCTAAAACACCTTCTATTGTAATACTTCCTGCGACAGCACTTGTAACATCATCTATAATTACAGTTTTACCTGCAGGAATAGTAACTCTACTTTTAATTGTTGGCACTGTTCCATCTCCCCAAATTGTAGGGTCGTTCCATGCAAGAGAAGTTGCTGTACTTGTAATACTTGTATTTGTTAAATAAGAAAAAACTCTTGGTTGATTATCTTTAACAACATCTGTATAAATAACATATGGTACATTGTTATCATCTATTTTAAGGTATAATTTATTTGCTTCACCAAAAGAAAAACTTGAAGCACCTAAAAGTTCCCATTGAGAATTTACATTGTTATATTTTCTTACAGAAACTTTTTCATCTGAAGCTTTATAAACGGCATAAGGTGTCGCTGTATTATCAAATTCTAAACCAATACTTTCTATGTTAACAGGAATACCAGTAACATTAAAGTCGTCCCAACTATTGGTTACATTATTATAGGTTTTAATAACCGCTTGCTTTCCTATAGGTTGATCTTCTATAACATGAGAATAGTATAGCATATTATTACTATCTATTTTTAATATTTCGATTTTGCTACTAGGGCTAAAATTAGTTGCTGTTGGTATTCCAGCAGCTAAGAGTTCCCATGATGATAAAGCTGTATTATATTTCATTACAATATACTCTTCTGTATCAAAATTTAAAAAACCCATATATGTTACATTATTAGTATCAATTAAAACACTAATTCCACCAATAAATCCCGGACTTAATCCTGCTGTCTCAAAAGGTTGCAAGCTATCTCCATTAATTTTATTTACAATAGGTAAAAATAAATTGTAATCTAAATAAGTTATTAAAACATCTTTATTATTATCTAAAGAAAGTATAGGGCTAAATCCTACTCCTACATCAATAGATGCTAAAACATTTACCCAGTCTTGTCCATTAAATTTAAGCAACTTAATTGCAGGAGAAGGAGGTAGTGGTTCTGCACCAACTTTATTAAGAACCCTTTTAATCTTTGTTTTATTTAAAGGAGGCGGACCTCCACCTTGTACAAAATGGGTAAATGCAATATAAGGCACATTGTCTTTACCTATTATAAAAGATAATTCTGATGATGCATTTATTTCAGAAATCTCGAAATTTGGTACCCCAATCGAATTCCATTTTGTTCCGTTAAACTTAGCAACAGTAAGTTTATTTCCATCATTTAAATACGCAACATAAGGTGAGTTATTACTATCTAAAGCTGTTACTAATTCACCATCTACGCTTTCAAAGGCAAATTCTGTAGAAGTATCTGCACTAATATTAGTCCAATTTGCAAAAGGCAATTTGCTAAACTTATAAACTGATGTTTTATTTTTGTTAAATTCGCTATCTTGATACGCTACAAAAAGATTACCATTACTATCTACAGCTATTTGTTGTGCAAACGAAAAAGCATTAACAGCATTGGGTAATGTTGGGTTAATAAAGTTCCAACCCGGGTTTAAAGGATCATTATAAAGTACCCTTGTGCTACTATTATCTCTGTCTCTATATATTTCATAAAGTACATCATCATTTCCTATGATTAAACTTATTTGATGTGTATTTTCGCCAAAATTACTTCCGTAATAAGACCAAGATGTACCATCATGCGACAGTACAACATTCTCTCCACCAACGCCTCCACCTTCGCTTAATGCTAAAAAAAGTTTATTATTACTATCTATGGCAAGGCTTAAATTTACTGTATAAGTTTCAAGTGATGCATAGTCTAAATGTGCTGTTTTTACAAACTCCCAAGAAGTACCGTTAAAGCGAGATACAAAAGCTCTTCTCGAATAATCTGTACCTGTCATTTGATATGCAACATAAACTACATTGTTACTATCAATAGCTAAACTATTATAAGCAGTTTGACCAACAGTAAAACCTATATTTCCAACAACAATCCATGTAGAAGTTAAATCATCAAACTTCATTACAGTCGTTTTACCAGAATTAGCGCCATCTGAAAAAGCTATATATGGTATTCCTAAGTTATCTATGGCCATATCTAATGACCTTGCACTACCAGTTGTAAAATCTACAGAACCAAGAGTAACCCAATTAGCCCCATCTAATTTTAATACAGTTGCCTTACCTTCCGTACCATCTTTGTAAGCTAAATAAGGTACATTATTATGAATAACTAAATTTAAATCTGATGCAAAACCTGAAGAAAAATCATCATTTCCAACAACTGCCCAATTACCAGTTATTGCATCTCTTTTCTTTACAGTTATTTTACCGCCATTATTATTAATATTATCTGTTGTGTAAGCAAGGTAAGTGTTCCCATTTCCATCTATTTCTAATTGTTGATTTTCATGACCTCCTTCGAAATCTTCACCTACAATTTCCCATTGAGCATTACTACTTTGTATCTGAAAGAAGAAAATACATAAGCAGACAAAAAATAATTTTTTAACCATTTTATTTGTTTTTAGTTTACACAAACTTATAGTGCTAAATGGAGAATAAAAAAAATATGTCGTGAACTGCCACTTTTTTGTCGTGAATGAACTTTTATTTGAATATGAAGCAATAATTACAATACTATTAAGACCTAAAAAGACCTTTGCAATTTAATTACAAAGGTCTTTTAAAATCAAAACAAATAATTGTGTGTATAAATTAATTAACTAGAATAATTTTATGTTTATCTATTAATTTACGCATATTTATTAAGGCATAGCGCATTCTACCTAAAGCGGTATTTATGCTTACACCAGTATTTTCGCTAATTTCTTTAAAACTCATATCTTTATACATGCGCATTACCAAAACTTCTTTTTGTTCTTCTGGTAGTTCATTTATAAGTTCCCTTACATCATCGTAAATCTGTTCTTGTATTAATTGTTTTTCAGCATTTAAGCTTCCATCGTGTAGAACAGAAAAAATATCAAATTCGTCTGTATTCTTAAAAGATGGCATTCTATTATTTTTTCTAAAATAATCGATTACCAAATTATGCGCAATTCGCATAACCCAAGGCAAAAACTTACCTTCTTCATTATAATTACCTTTTTTTAAAGTTCTAATTACTTTTATAAAAGTATCCTGAAAAATATCTTCTGTAAGGTCTTTATCTTGTATTTTACTATATATAAAACTAAATAAGCGCTGTTGGTGTCTATTAATTAAAACGGATAAAGAAGCTTCCTTTCCATTTATATAATCACTAACTAAAACACTGTCTGAGATTGAATTTGTACGTACCATAATTACTTTTAGAGAGGCGAAAGGGCCTTTCTATATTATTAATTGTTAATAATTTTAAAGTAATTTTTTTACTATATACGTCTAATTTAGTGTGGTTTATATATTACAAATATGAATGTTTTTTCTTAATACAACAAACTTTTTGTAAAAAAAGATTTTACTCACTGTAAAATGAGCTTATTTTTTGGTAAATTTATAGCTTATATTATTGATACATGAAGATAGATATTTCAAAAGTAAATCCTAAAGAAAACATCATTATTAAAGGAGCAAAACTCCATAATTTAAAAAATATAGATGTTGTAATACCTAGAAATAAATTGGTAGTAATTACAGGACTTTCTGGTTCTGGAAAATCTTCTTTAGCCTTTGATACACTGTATGCAGAAGGACAAAGGCGTTATGTAGAAAGTTTAAGTTCGTATGCAAGACAGTTCTTAGGAAAGCTGCATAAACCAAAAGTAGATTACATAAAAGGAATTGCACCTGCAATTGCTATTGAACAAAAAGTAAATTCTACAAATCCGCGTTCTACTGTGGGTACATCAACAGAAATTTACGATTATATAAAATTACTATTCGCAAGAGTTGGTAAAACCTACTCTCCTATTTCTGGAGATGAAGTTAAAAAAGATACAGTTTCTGATGTTGTTAAATTTATAAAAAAATTCGACGATAATACAAAACTGTTACTACTTGCACCTATAGTTATCGATGAAGACAGAGATTTAAAAACGGTTTTGCAAGTTTTAGAACAACAAGGGTATGCACGTTTAAAATGGAATGATAAAGTTTATAAAATTTCAGACTTTCCGCAGAAAGATTTTAAAGAAGAACCTTTACTCTTAGTAGTAGATCGAATAGTAACAAAAGATAATGAAGACTTCTATAATCGTTTAGCAGACGCAATTCAAACTGCTTTTTTTGAAGGAAAAGGTATTTGTTTTATAGAAAATTTAGCAGACAATAAGGTAACAGAGTTTAGTAATAAGTTTGCTTTAGACGGTCTTACATTTTTAGAACCAAATACACATTTGTTTAGTTTTAATAACCCATACGGAGCTTGCCCAACTTGCGAAGGTTATGGTAATGTAATTGGTATAGATGAAGATTTAGTGATTCCTAATACTGGTTTATCTATTATGGAAGACGCCATTTTTCCTTTTAAAACACCTTCTTACATTCATTATAAAGAAGACTTAATAGAAGTTGCTTATCAATTTAATATTCCTATTCACAAACCTTGGTTCGAATTATCCGATGAACAAAAAGAATTGGTTTGGGAAGGAAATAAATCTTTTCACGGAATTCATCATTTTTTTACAGTTTTAGAAGAAAAAAGTTATAAAATACAGAATAGAGTAATGCTTTCTCGCTATCGCGGAAAAACAAAATGTACTACATGTAATGGTAAACGCCTTCGTGACGAAACTAATTATGTAAAAATTAATAATAAGAACATATCAGATTTAGTTGCACTTCCATTAGATGAATTAGCAGTATTTTTTAATAATTTAAAATTAGACAAATACGAAGCTAAAATAGGAAAACGTTTATTAACAGAAATAAATAATAGATTACAGTTTTTAACAGACGTTGGTTTAAATTATTTAACCATTAATAGAACTTCAAATACACTTTCTGGTGGTGAAAGTCAGCGTATAAACTTAGCAACCTCATTAGGTAGTTCTTTAGTAGGTTCTATGTATATTTTAGATGAACCAAGCATTGGTTTACACCCAAAAGACACAGAAAGGTTAATAGGCGTTTTAAAAGATTTAAGAGATTTAGGCAACACTGTAATTGTTGTAGAGCATGATGAAGACATTATGAGGGAAGCAGATTATATTATAGATATTGGCCCAGAAGCAGGTACTTTTGGTGGTCATGTAGTTGCTGAAGGAGATTTTAAAGAAATTTTAAAATCAGACTCTTTAACGGCTAAATATTTAAATGAAGATTTAAAGATTGAAGTTCCTAGAAAACGAAGAACATCAGTAAATAAAATAGAAATTGTAGGCGCTAGAGAAAATAATTTACAAAATATAGATGTTACGTTTCCTTTAAACTGCTTGTCTGTAATTACCGGCGTTTCTGGTTCTGGAAAAAGTACTTTGGTAAAGAAAATACTATACCCAACAATGCAAAAAAAACTTGTTGGTTATGGCGAAAAAATTGGACAACATACAGAAGTTAAAGGAAATTTCGAAACCATAAAACATGTAGAATTTATAGATCAAAACCCAATTGGGCGTTCTTCTCGTTCTAACCCAGTAACATATATAAAAGCCTATGATGATATTAGAGCTTTATATGCAAATCAGAAATTATCTAGTATAAGAAACTACAAACCAAAACATTTTTCTTTTAATGTAGAAGGTGGTAGATGTGAAGTGTGTAAAGGAGAAGGTGAAGTTACTATAGAAATGCAATTTATGGCAGACGTACATTTAGAATGTGATGTTTGTAACGGAAAACGATTTAAAAAAGAAGTTTTAGAAATAAAGTTTGACGGAAAATCTATTGATGATATTTTAAACCTAACAATAGACGATGCAGTTGCTTTTTTCTCTGAAAACTTGGTTACAAAAATTGCCAATAAACTAAAACCTTTACAAGATGTTGGTTTAGGTTATGTGCAATTAGGGCAATCTTCTTCTACCCTTTCTGGTGGTGAAGCACAACGTATAAAATTAGCATCATTTTTAGTAAAAGGAAACACAAAAGACAAAGCTTTATTTATTTTTGATGAACCAACAACAGGTTTACATTTTCACGATATTAAAAAGTTATTAGCAAGTTTTAATGCGTTAATAGATCGTGGTCATTCTATTGTTGTTATCGAACATAATATAGAATTAATTAAATGTGCAGATTATATTATAGATCTAGGTTTAGAAGGTGGTAAAAATGGTGGTAACCTTATTTTTCAAGGAACACCAGAAGAATTAGCGAAAAATAAGAATTCTTATACAGCTAAGTATTTAGCAGAGAAATTGTAGCTTTAGAAGCTATTTCCTGCTTTCACTACTCGCTTTTTTTATCCTTAAAAAAGGACTAAAAAAGAGCTCAAACAAACCGTTCAATCAGGGCTAAACTTGTTTGCAAACAAATTGGAAACAGAATTAGGTAAATAAATTTTAATAAAGTAAAATGTTCACAAACCTAACAGACAAAGAAAAAGTAAATTGGGTACGTATTATTGCAATTCTTGCCGTTTTGGTACTAATGGTCTATGCACCAAAATTATGGCTTACTACAAAAGTTTTTCCTGTAATTCCTTTGTTTAATTGGTTGCCAATACCTACAAATCCATTAGATTACATCTTAGGTGGTTTTTTCTTTATTATACAAATTGTTTATATTTTTCAGAATAAAAGATGGCAAGGTTGGTTAATTCTTTTACTTTACCTTTATTTAGCTTTAATAGATCAAAATAGACTTCAACCCTACTTTTATCAGAGTTTTTTAACCATTTTAGCTATTGAAATATTTCCAAAAAAAACAGATTATAGAAAAGTATTGTACGCTGTAATTCTTATCTTTTTTGCTACTTATTTCTGGAGCGGAATTCAGAAACTTAACGAAGCATTTTATTCACAATGGTTAAGTGCTTTAGAAAAACATTTTAGCTTTTTACCTCATATCTTTTTAGAATTTTTTACTTATTTAGTTCCTTGGTTAGAAGCATCTATGGGTGTTTTATTGTTGTTTAATAAAACAAGAAAGTTTGGAGTAGTGTTTATTCTAGCCATGCATGGTATTATTACGCTATTACTATTTTACTTAGGTTATGGTTACAATGTTGTACCCTGGAATATTCAGAATATGGTTTCTGTAGTTGTAATTTTCTGGACTTTAAAAACAACTAATGCATTTGATTTCTTTCTAAAATTCATCAACAAACAAAAGATAGTAATTTTAATATTTACCGTATTTCTACCATTCGCAAATAACCTAACTGGTTTTTATGACAATTTACTTTCTTTTCACTTTTTTACAGCAGATTTAAACTACTATAATATTTTTTTAAGTGAAGAGTTAGAAGATGCATTACCAGAACATATTCAAGATTTTTATAGATACCAAAACGGTAAAGCATACTTAAACATGAATGAATGGGCACAATATGATAATAAAGTATTGTTTTACCCAGAAGATAGAATTATAAAATATACAGATACTTATTTACGCTCTTTTGCAGAAAACCCAACTAAAGAAAATTTAACAGAATTGGTTGTTTATAATCAAGATTACAAGAAATAAAAAAACCGTTTAAATTTTTATTTAAACGGTCTTTCCAACTAAAATTAGAAAAAACTACTGTAATAAACTATATATAAATTTAGGATAACCACGCTCTCCCGCTTCGTTTGTTAACGCTAAAAATTTTAGTTTATATAAATTACCGCTGGTATCATTTACTACATAAAACACGTTTTCTTTTAATGAAGGTAAACTTCCTGGTCCTCCTCCATTTCTCCAGCTACTACCAATACTGCGTTGGTCTTCTGTAAACTTTGTAGAATCTACGTCTGTTAAAGAAAAACTATCATATGTATAAGTAGCTACATCTGTATCAATAACATAAGCATTAGCGCTTGCCTTTGTATTATTTATAACATAATCTGAATATCCGTAAGAACCATAACCAGGAATTTCATTTGTAAAAACTGTGAAATTTAAATCCCAATTTTCTTTTTCTGGCGCAACTAGAACTTCATTTTCTGTATTAAAACTAAAAAACGTAAAATTATGCGTTGTACTTTTAGATATTGTTACTTCTTTATGAGTTGTAGCATCTAAATCTGCATATTGTAAAACGTAAGAATTTCCGCTTTTTAAGATTCTAATTTTCTTCCATCCTCTTGAGTTACCAGAAATAGCGACACTTCCTGTTGCTGGAGTATCTGTTCCTACCTCATATCCTAAATTTATTAAATAAACATTATTATTTGCATCTGTAGTAGAAACTTCTGCAATTGCTGTTTCTGTTAAAGCTCCGTTTGGGGCATCTACATAAGCTGTATTTGCTGCATCAAAAGTACCTACAGCAACCTTAGATTGTAATTCTTGTACTTCTGTTGTATTCGAGTTAATTGCATCTATATCTAAAGAAGACAACTTACCTGCAGCCATATAAAGAGAACTATTTAAGGTAACTCTAAAACCTGAACCGGCATAAAAACCTAAATCCCAAGAATCTCTTTTTACTGCACTAGTTGTATTTGTACTTAAATCTATATAAACTTGGTTTGGCTCGTTTGGCCCACCAACTTCTGGTGAAATTGCTGCTCCGTCAATTACAACAACTATTGGCGCTATAGGTGAATTTTCTGAACTACAACTTGTAAAAGAAAATATAGTTGCACATAAAATAAAAGTTAAAAATTTGTTTGTCATGATTTTAATATTTAATAGTTAGTGTTTAAAATTTAAGGTTATATAGTAATTTTAAGTAATAAGAACGCCCGTAGCCTAATAATAGAGAACTATTGTTTGAGGCATGTGTTGCTCCATCTGCACCTGTATTGCTTACATTTACATTCGTAACATCAAAAAGGTTTCTACCTCCTAAAGTTGCTTGAATTTGATCTTTAAAAAATGATTTTTTTATAGAAGCGTCTACCCAATTATAAGCGCTTGTAGTAGATTTAGAAAATATAGAATTGCCATTTTGATCTGTACCAGATGAGATATAATTTTGCTGATTACCGTTATGTTTAAACAAAACAGTTAATGCAGTATTCCATTTTTTAATATTATAGTTTGCACTTGTATTTAATTGAAATGAATACAAGAATTCGTTTTCTGCATTTACTTCATTATTTGCTATTCTAGAAATACCTTGTAAAGTAGCGCCTAAATTAAAAGTGAAATTGTTTGTTTTAATACTGTTTTCAGAAGATATTCCCCATAATTTATAAGCATCAATATTAATATATTGGTATTGTAGCGGAGTAGGATTTACAATTGCTAAATCTATTTTATCTGCAACATCTAAATAACTAATTTTTAAAGTATTTAATAAAGAAAACTCTTTTATGTAACTGTATTTTTTTAAGTTAATAAATGCTGTAAATCCGTTTTCTGGATTCAAGTTTTCATTACCTCTTACATCATGATTAGAGTCTACAAAGTAATAATACAGTTCTTCGAAATTTGGAGTTCTATAAGAAGTACCAATGTTACCTCGCAATTCAAAACCATTTTTCATTAAATATCGTGCGCTAATAGAGGCTAATATTTTAGAATTGAATAACGAATTGTATTCATATCGTATACCTGGTCTTATTAAAAAAGTATCGGAAAACTTAAATTCTGAAGAACCATAAATGGCGTAGTTTTGTTGTGATTGGGTTTTATCTATTTGCGTAACATTACCAGAAGCTTGTGTATCAAAACCACTAATAAACCTTGTTTCATACCCTAATTGAAAGTTTAAAAAATCACTTTTTACAAGGTTATTTATGCTCCCTTTAGAAAAGAAAACTTTACTAGATTGATATACTTCATCTGTTTCATTACTTCTTTCTTTACTTAAAATATAGTAATTGTATTCATTTAAATATCGTTTTTGTTGTTGATATGAAAGTGCTACATTATAATTAGCACCAGAATTTAAATTACCTATTAAATTTATATTGTTTACAAACCTATTTGTTGTGAAATTTTTATCTGTTGCAGAAGGGTTACTTGTTTGTGCATCTGTATCTATGTTTGCTCTTACAGCCGTATCGCTGTAGTTAATTAGTTCGTTAAAATATTCGAACTTATAAAATAGTTGAAACTTATCTTTCTTATAATGCACAAAAGCATTAGAATTTAATTGTTCTTTTGGTAACCAATCATATCCTCTTAAACCATCATTTTTATAATAGTTCTCTCCTTGTTTTCCGTTGTAAAAACCCGCAAATTGATTGTGATTTATACCTGCTCTAACAAACCAATTTTTATTAATGTTATTAGCAATACTTAATGCCTGTATATGTCTACCTTCATTAAACCAAGCGTATTCATCACTTACAGTTTCCTCTTGCAAAGAGGCTTTAATATTCCATTTATTATTAATCGATTTTTTTGTGATAATATTTATTACTCCAGATACTGCATTTGCGCCATACTCTACACCCATTGCACCTTCTACAATTTCAATACGCTCTATATCATCTAAATTAATTTGAGTTAAATCAATATTATTTCCTAGACCATTATCACTTACTAAAGGAATATTATCAACTAAAATATTAAAATACTGCGAATCTAATCCGAAGAAAGAAATAGTAGATTTTCCTGTTTGCGAACTTGGTACAATTGTTAAATTTAAATTGAAATTTAATAAATCTGCTAAGTTGTTTGCAGCTTGTCTTTCTATTTGCTCTCTTTTAATAACGGTAACATTGTGTACAGATTTTTTTATCGATTGTGGATTGTATTGCCCAGTAATAACAATTTCATCTAAAGTGGTAATTTTTGTTGAATCTTTTTCTTTCTCTTGACAAAAAGATGAAAAAGCAGCTAGCATTAAAATAATGGTAATTTCTTTATTTAGAAACATTCTTAATAATTTTCGACAAATATATATCCTTATTTTAATTCAATCTAAATAAATTTTATATTTTTGTCAAAAATAATTCAAAAATATAAATAACAAAAAATGAATAAAATACTTTTTAACTGTGTAGTATTTCTCTTAGCAATATCTATAAATGCACAAAACAAAAAAACGAAAGACAAAAATGCAATTAAAGAAATGTGCGGTTGTTTTGAGGTAACCTTCAATTTTGCAGAAACATTTAACTATAGTAAAGATGAAAACTACAAACCTTCTAAAACAAAAATGGATAGAGGCTTGGAATGGGCTACTTTGGTTAAAGATGAAAATAATAAGATAGTTATTCAGCATTTATTACAAGTAGGAAATCCTAACGATCCTATGATTATTAAACACTGGAGACAAGACTGGGAATATGAAAATAAAGATTTTTACATGTTTAATGGAGATAACAATTGGACTTTTATACAGAAAAATAATAGAGATGTAAAAAAACAGTGGACACAAAAAGTATATCAAGTAGATGATAGTCCACGTTACGAAGGCTCTGGAACTTGGGTTCATGTAGATGGAAAAAGTTATTGGGAAAGTGAAACAACCGCACCTTTACCAAGAAGAGAATACACTAAAAGAAGCGACTATAATATTACTTTAAGAGGTAACAGACATGAAATTACTAGTTATGGTTGGGTTCATGACCAAAACAATAGTAAAATTATTAGAGAAGCTGGTAAAAAGGATGTCTTATTAGCTAAAGAAAAAGGATATAATACGTATAATAAAGTTGCTGATAGTAAGTGTAAAGCTGCATCTGATTGGTGGACTACTAAAAATGAAAAATGGCAGCTAGTTAGAAATAAATGGGATACTATTTTTAGTAGAAATAAAAATTTATCATTAGAAGCAAAAGTAGATAATAAGCCTTTATACAAACATTTATTTACAGATAATAATATTGAAGAAGAAGAGTTAAACCAGATTATAGAATCATTTGTAAAAAAATAAAATAATGAAAAAAGCATCTAAAATATCTATACTATTTCTATTAATTAGTATAACAATAACAGCACAGAAAGTAAATGTTTTTCATGACAAAGCATTTTGGCAAACAAACCCAAGCATTACCATAATAGATAAAAAAATTACAGAAGGAAATGATATTACAGCTTTAAATAGCAATGCTTTTGACGGAGCTGTCTATGCTATTTTAGGTAAAGTAGATAATAAAACAATTAAATATATCTTATCGAAAAAAGGAAATGACGTTAATAAAAAAACGCATGACGGACGAACATATATTTTTTGGGCAGCTTACACTAACAATCTAGAAATAATGAAACATGTATTTTCTAAAGGCGCAAAAACTAATATTATAGATACTCATGGAAACACATTTATGAACTTTGCTGCTTCGGCTGGTCAATTAAACTTAGAATTGTACAAATATAGTTTTAAGATTGGCGCAGATATAACCAAAGAGAAAAATCATGATGGTGCAAATGCGCTATTATTAATAGCTCCTCATTTAAAAAATTACAAACTCGTAGAATATTTTATTACAAAAGGAGCTTCTGTAAATGATAAAGATACAGACGGCAACGGACTTTTTGAATATGCTGCTAGAGGAGGAAACACTAAATTCTTAACCATACTTTTAGAAAAAGACATAGACAAAGGTAACAATGCTATGATTTTTGCTAGTCAAGGTTCTAGAAATAAAAAAAACACACTAGATACGTTTCAGTTTTTAGAAAAAAACGGCATTAACCCAAATACTGTTGATAGTAAAAATAGGAATCCGCTTCACTTTATTGCAAGAAATAGTAAAGATCTTTCAATTTATAAATACTTTATTAAAAAAGGAGTAAATGTAAATTTACAAGACCATAACGGCAACTCTCCTTTTATAAACGCTGCAAGTAGAAACACATTAGAAGTTATTAAATTACTTTCTAAAGATATAAAAAACATCAATTTAAAAAATAATGACGGACGTTCTGCTTTAACCAATGCTGTAAATAGAAACTCTATTGATGTTGTTAACTTTTTATTAGAAAATAACGCAGACATTAATATAATAGACAAAGAAGGCAATACACTTTCTTTCTATTTAATTAATACTTTTAAAGCAAATAACGCTAGTATTTTTAATACTAAATTAAAAGTTTTAACAAAAAACGGACTTGTTATAAATAAGCTTCAAAACTCTGAAAACACGTTATTACATATTGCTACTCAAAGACAAAATTTACCATTACTTAAAAAATTAGCTTCTTTTAAAATTGATGTAAACGCTTTAAATAAAGAAGATTTATCTGCTTTACAAATTGCTGTAATGAAAGCGAAAGATTCTAAAATTATTAAATACCTATTAAGTATTGGCGCAGATAAAAATGTAAAAACAACCTTTAATGAATCTATTTTTGATCTAGCTTCTGAAAACGAATTGTTGAAAAAACAAAATATTAACTTTTTAAAATAAAAATAATGAAAACTAAAAAAATATTATTAATAATTCCTGTTTTTTTATTGACGCTAACTGCTTTGTTCAGTTTTAAAAAATACAACGAAAGTTCTGCATACAAATGTATGATTCAAATGAAAAACTATACAGGTGAAGGCGCTTATGTAGTGGTTTCATTATTAAACCCAAAAGGCGAATATGAAGAGACTTTGTATGTGCAAGGAGATGATGACGAATGGTATTTTGATATTAGAGAATGGTGGAATTTTCAAGGTAAAAAGAGAGCTAATATCGATGCAATTACTGGTGCAACAATTAGTGGTGGACAGCGTACAATTAGTGTTATTAGAATTGCTGATGATAAATTAGATAAAGGATATAAAATTAGATTTGAAACAGCCGTAGAAGATCAAAAATATAATAAAGATGATGTAGAGTTTGATTTGACAACTGCTAATTTGAATTCTAAGATTGAAGGAAAAGGATTTATCCGTTACGTAAGAATGTTACCAAATAAAAAATAACCAAATGACAATTTCTATTTGGAGATACAGCCATTTAACTCTAGCTATATCTTCTGCTTTATTTATTATAATAGCTTCTATTACAGGTGTTATTTTAGCTTTTGAACCAATTACAGAGAAACTAAACTCTTACGATGTTGTAAACCTTAATACTGTTTCAATTTCTGAAACAGTTGCTGTACTACAACAAAAGTATGATGAAGTAATAACAATAGAAATTGACGAAAACAACTTCGTATCTACAAATATTATTGCCGAAAATGGTAAAAGCGAAACATTTTATATAAACCCAAAAACAGGAGAAAAGATTGGCGAGTTAAATTCAAAATCCCCCATTTTTGAATTTACCACAAACTTGCATCGTTCTTTATTCTTAAAATCTACTGGTAGGTTTATTTTGGGTTTTGTTTCGTTTTTACTCTTTTTAATTTCTATTACAGGAATGTTATTAATAGCTAAAAGACAAGGTGGTTTTACTAAATTTTTCTCTAAAATTGTTAAAGAAAATTTTAATCAATATTACCATATTATTATAGGTAGATACACATTAATACCAATTCTAATTATTACAATAACAGGTATATATTTATCTTTAGAAAAATTCTCTTTACTACCAAAAGATACAGCAACTCACGTAAATAGTAAACAGAAAAAAAATAGCACTACTATTAAGGTTGTAGATTTTAATATATTTAAAGAAACTAAATTAAGTAAAATTCAAAAAATAGAATTTCCGTTTTCTAAAGATGAAGAAGATTATTTCTATGTAAAATATACCAATAAAGAGCTTGCAATTCATCAATTTACAGGGCAAATTATTAGTAAAAAGAAACAAAATTTAGTTACAGCAGGTTCATATTACAGTTTGCTATTGCACACAGGAAAAGGATCTATTTTATGGTCTGTAATTTTACTATTAACTTGTTTTGCTATTTTATTCTTTATTTTCTCTGGTTTTTCTATGACTTTAAAGAGAAGGAAAAAAACCACATTAATTAAAAATAAGTTTACTAAAGATGAAGCTGATTATATTATTCTTGTTGGTTCTGAAACAGGAAGTACATTTAACTTCGCGTCAAGTTTTTATAATGCATTAATACATGCGGGTAAAACTGTTTTTTTATCAGAATTAAACGATTATACAACTTACAAAAATGCAGAAAACATAATTATCTTTACTGCTACTTATGGTGAAGGTGACGCACCTATAAATGCAAATAAATTTCTACAAAAAATTAATAAAATACCATTAAACAATGCTATAAAATTTTCTGTAGTTGGTTTTGGTTCTAAAGAATATGCGCTGTACTGTAAATTTGCAATTTTAATACAAGCTAAATTACAGTTACAAGAAAAATTTACTCCTATTTTACCCATTTGTAAAATAAATAATCAATCTTATTTAGATTTTAAAGAATGGGCAACCGCATGGAGCTCGTTTTATAAAATAGCACTAGAACTAGAAGATCCTATTGCTTCAGATAAAAATGAAGCAATTTTTACAGTAGTAAATAAAACGGAAATAAATAATGACAATACCTTTTTAATTCAATTAAAACCTGATAAAAAAACAACTTTTGTTTCTGGAGATTTACTTTCTATAACTCCAGAAAATGAATCTAGAAGTCGTTTATATTCTATAGGTAAAATAGAAAACACACTTCTTTTAAGTATTAAAAAACACGAATTTGGTTTATGTTCTGGCTATTTTAATAGTTTAGAAACAGGTAATAAAATTATAGCTAGCATTCAAAAAAACGAAAAATTTCATCTTCCAAAAAAAGCAAAAGAAGTAATTCTTATTGCAAACGGAACAGGAATTGCACCTTTTTTAGGAATGATACAAAAACCAAGCTCAAAAACTAAAGTCCATTTATTTTGGGGAGGAAAAACAAAACAATTTTTCAATATTTATAAAAAAACAATTAAAGATGCTATCGATAAAAAAGGGCTTACCTCCTATTACACTGTTTTTTCACAAGAACAAAAGAAGAAAATATATGTGCAAGATATAATTAATAAACATTCAGAATTATTTTTAAATGTTTTATTAGAAGGAAATTGCATTATGATTTGTGGTTCTATAGCAATGCAAAAAGGAGTTTTAGAAGTATTAAATGAAATGACAAAAACATATTTAAAAACTCCGCTAGAAAAATTTGAAAACAACAATCAAATAAAAAGTGATTGTTACTAACAAGAACAAAATGTGTAATAAAACAAAAATAATATCTAGAGTTAAAAGTGGTGAGTTGTCTGTTTGCAAAGGTTGTAAAATTTATAGCTTAACATTTAATAATATTTTTTTTCAATTTGAATTAGAAGAATTAATTCAATTTAAAAAATACATTTCTAAAGTAGACGCAGAATATTGGTTAACTTATTATGCCAATACAACACAGAAAAGAAAAATACCAATACAAACATATCATCAAAATTTAATTTTAATCTTTAATTTTGATGAATTCGAAGAACTTAAAGAGCTTTTAAAAATAAAAAGCAACATAAAAAAAACAATATTAGCGCCACAAGACATAGATTATACCTTTATATTAAATTAATTTAACGAATTCTAAACCAAGATATACGAATTCTAAAACTGCTAAAATTTAACCTTACTTCCTATCTACTTTTACAGTGTATTAACATTTAAAAAAGTAGAAATTATGACAACATTCTTAAAACAAACCGTATTAGTATCAGCAGTATTTTTAGCAACAAGCGCTTTTATAAGCTGCAATACTTCAGCAACTAAAACAGGAAATGAAACAACAATAATTGCAGACAATAGTATTCCTATTTCTACAGATTATAAAGAAATAATTTATCAAAAACCAATTGTTTTTATCGCTGGTTTCGATAAAGGAAATGAAACTTTTTATTCGAATGCTAGAACTTATTTTCAAGAAAAAGGTTTAAAAGTTATCGACGGAAAATATTCTTTAGAAGAAATAATTGTTTGGCTTAATAAAAACGGAAATCAACAACCTTTTAGCGAAGTTCATATTGTAAACAAAAGCAATCCTTATAAAGGTATGAATTTAGAAACTGTTGTTAGAGGAGACAAAATAACATCAGAAACCTTAAGAAAAACAATTACACAAGGTACATTACCTAAATTAAAAGATGTAGTAAATAGCAATTCTAAAATTGTATTTCATGCTTCTGGTTTGGTAGAGAATAAAGAACTTTTAAAAACTTTAAAAGATGCTTTTCATTCAGCAGAAAACCCTAAAGTTGTTGCTTCTCCTTATCATACAATATTTGGCGGTAAGTTTTCTAATCATTATTTAGCGCAACCTTATTATGTATTTTATCCAACTGCATATTCTCCAGGAAAAATGGATTTATCTAAAGAAATTGCAAAGAAATACCCAGAAGAAAAAGATATCGATTGGTATGATGCTTTAAACAACGAAGAAGAAAGATATGTTGGTGAAGCTTATACAACTCAATTTACAATACCTGTTAAATGGGAATTCGATTATTTTAATACAGACAATCAAATGCCAAAATTTAAAACTGTAGATGATGTTATGGATTGGATTGAGTCTCAAGACGAATTACTTTCTGAATTAAAGAAATACAATGTATCTGTAGAAAAATTTAGATGGAATTGGTCTGTAAAAGGCAGCCAATTAGTAATTAGAGGAAGAACAACCGGTTTGTGTGTATTAAAACCATTAATTAAACCTTATGGAGATTTAAAACATGTAGAACCAGATACAAGCAACAAACGTTTATATGCTTTAAAATAAATTGAATTAGAAATTGTAGTTTAACAAACGTCATTACACCTAATTAAAAATGGTGTAATGACGTTTTAATTAGTAAGTTTGTTAATATGAAATTTATAGTTAAAGAAATTAGTTTATTAACAGATCTTTCCAATAAAGGAACTATAATGAGCTTTATAATTTTCACGCTTCTATTTTTTAGTTCTTTTTATGCGAATTCTCAAGAAAATAATTTTAAAGAAATAACTGCTTTTAACGAATTTAAAGACTGTACAATTAAAGAAATAACGCAAGATAAATACAATAATATCTGGCTAGCAACCAACAAAGGTCTGTTAAAATTTAATGGTGTTTCTATAAAAAGTTATGATTTTAATATTGGTAATTCATCTAGATTAGTAAACAGCCTCTTAACTAAGAATGATTCCATTTTTATAGGAAAAGATAAGAGTTTACACTTAAAAACTCACAACCAACTTTTAACTTTTGAAGCAAAAGGAGTAAATAAAATATTTAACCACAACAACAATTATTTTATAGGTTCTAACCAAGGAATCTTTCATTTTAATAAAAACTATTTACAACCTCTAAAAACCACTTATAATTTAGATTTTTCTATTATAAATGATATTATTTTTTATGACAATAATTTTATAGTAGCTTCTAATAGTGGTCTTTGGATTGTCTCAGATTTATTTAATCCTAAAAAAATAGAGAATATTAGCAGAGGTAATTATAACGCTTTACTTAAAGTTAAAAACAAATTATTTGTTGTAAAAAATAATACTGAAATTCAAGAATTAAATACAGATTATCAACTTATAGAAAAATATTCTAAGAGTGAAATAACTAGCATTTATGCTATTAGCAACAAACTTTATGTTACTTCTAAAAATGAAGGTATAGATATCTTAAACGCAAGTACTTTTATTTTTGAAAAAAGACTTAATAAATATAATAGCAATATAAAATCGAATACAATAAAAACTGTATTCGAAGACGTAGAAAAGAATGTTTTTGTAGCAACTAAAAACAAGTTATATCTTAAACAAAGTAATAATTATTTAGAAAGTACAACCTTATTTATTTCTGGTTTAACTGTAAATTATATTCCTATAGATTCTATAAATATTAACGCATACGATGCCATTTTACAATTAAAACCAAATGAGAATAACCTCTCTTTTTTATTACATAGTGTTTCTATAAACAACAGTAAAAACATAGAATTTAGGTTTAAATTAAAAGGTAAATTTTCTCCTTGGAGCACTAATAACCAAGTAAATTTTGCCAGTTTAGAACCTGGTAAATATAATTTTATTGCAGAGTCTCGTTTTAAAAATAGTAAAGAAATAAATACCAAATCATTTACTTTTTTTATTGATACTCCTCTTTATAAAAAAATATGGTTTCTTATTTTATGTACTGCTATTTTCTTTTTGATTTTAGCAGGAATAATAGAAGTTTATATTCGTAACATAAATAAAAAAAATCAACAAAAAGTAGCTGCTTTAAAGCTAGAAAATCATTTATTATCTTTAGAGCAAAAAGCATTGCAATTACAAATGAATCCGCACTTTATTTTTAACGTATTAAATGGTATAAAGGCTTTAGGAAACTCAGATAATAAAAAGGAATTAAACAAAACAATATCACAATTCTCTATACTTTTAAGAAGTGTTTTAAACAACTCTAGAGTAGAAGAAATTAGCTTAAAAGAAGAAATTGAAACTTTAGAAAATTATTTAAGTTTAGAACAAAAAATGAGTTCTAAGAACTTTCATTTTTCGATTGAAACAAATCTAAATAATATCGATTCAGAAGAAATCTTAATTCCACCAATGCTATTACAACCTTTTGTAGAAAATGCTATAAAACACGGTATTTCTAAAATAACATCAGAAGGAAAAATTAGAATTCTATTTAATGTAAAACATCGTTTCCTAGAGTCTACTGTTATAGATAACGGAATTGGAGTTTTCCAATCTCAAAAAGAAAATACAAGTAAAAACCATAAATCTGTTGCTGTAAAAATTACCAAAGAAAGAATTGAAAATTTATCTAAATCTAGTGCTTTTTCTATGGAAGAAACAAAAGAAAAAAACAATATTTCTGGAACAAAAATTTGGTTTAAAATCCCTTTAAAAACCGATTATTAAAGAGTTATGAAAAGAAGAAAATTTATAAAAAACACAGTTTTAGGTTCTGCTGGTATTGGTTTAATTACAGGTTTATATAGTTGGCAAATAGAACCTTTTTGGTTAGAATTTGTAAATATAAAAATGCCTATTAAAAATTTACCTAATAATTTAGTTGGAAAAACAGTAATGCAAATTAGTGATATTCATATAGGTAATAAATTTGATTATCAATACATAATAGATTCTTTTGAAAAAGCTAAATTGTTAGCGCCAGATTTTGTTGTTTATACAGGTGATTTTGTTTCTTATGAAAATGAAGAACAATTCGAGCAACTAAAAAAGGTAATGAAATTTGCCGTAAATGGAAAGTTAGGAACTGCAGGCGTTTTAGGAAACCATGATTATGGTAATGATTGGCTAGAACAAAATGTAGCAAATACTATTACAGATATTTTAGAAAATGCTGGTATTTCTATTTTAAGTAACGAACAAAAAGAAATAAATGGTTTAAATATTATTGGAATAGATGATTTTTGGGGAATGAATTTTAATCCGAAAAAGATAATGAACAACTATCATAAAAATAAAGCAAATCTTGTTTTATGTCACAACCCAGATGTTTGCGACTTAGATGTTTGGAATAATTATAAAGGATGGATTTTATCTGGGCATACTCATGGTGGGCAAGTAAAACCTCCTTTTTTAAAACCACCAATTTTACCTGTTAAAAATAAAAGGTACAGTGCTGGTGAAATCGATTTAAATGACGGAAGAACCTTGTATATAAATAGAGCATTAGGTAATTTATACCAAGTTCGATTAAATGTAAGACCAGAAATAACTATTTTTAAGCTATCTCAAGCATAAATTTATGACAAAATCCACTGCAATTATAGTAGAAGACAATTCTTTAGCATTAGAAATGTTAATTAATGATATTACTAATAATCACAACGAAATTAAAATTATAGGAACAGCAACATCTGTTGTTGAAGCTGCAAAATTATTACAAACTACAAAACCAGATATTTTATTTTTAGATATTATGTTAGGTGATGGAACTGGTTTTGATATTTTAGAAATTTTCCCTAATCTAAACTCAAAAATTATCTTTGTTACTGCAAGTGATGCTTATGCAATTAAAGCTTTTAAATTTGCTGCAATAGATTACATTTTAAAGCCTTATACAGACCAAGACCTATCTAAAGCAATCGAAAAAGCAAACCTACAACTACAGCCAGAAAACGAGCAATTAAAGGTATTAAAACAAGCAATTACAAAGCCTAATACAAAATTAGAGAAAATATCGCTTCATACTTTAGAGAAAATAATTGTTGCTAATATTGCTGATATTATTCGTTGTAAATCTGATAATAATTACACAACTTTTTATTTTAACAATAACGAAAAGATATTAGTTTCTAAAACCTTAAAATTTTATGCAGACTTATTAAAAGAAGTTGGTTTTTTAAGAGTGCATCAAAGTCATTTAGTAAATACAAAATATATTAAAGAATTTATAAAATCTGATGGCGGTTATTTAGTTTTAACAGACAACGCTAATGTACCCGTATCTGTTAGAAAAAGAAACGAAGTATTGGCTGTATTAAACTCTTTTTAAATATAATAAAAATTAAAAAAGTCCTTCTTTTACAAGAAGGACTTTTTTTTGTTAAAATATAAGCACAAAAAAAGCTTCTTATTTCTAAGAAGCTTTAATTTTTGGGTGGAAGACGGGATTCGAACCCGCGACCCTCGGTACCACAAACCGATACTCTAACCAACTGAGCTACAACCACCATATAATTGCGGCTGCAAATATAAAACTTTTTTACAATCTAAACCAATAAAATTTAAATTAATTTACTTAAATTTTCTACAGCAACGTAACGCTCTGAGGTAAAACCTTCTGCGTATTCAACTCCAATTAGTCTTCCTAAGTCTTTAGCTCTATAATTTATACTGTCTATAAAGTTCTTACTTGTAATTGGTGTTTCTGGCTCATTACTCTTAGGGTCATAGAACTGAGACGAATACGCTAAAACAGCAGCTGCTTTGTTTTCAATAAAACCAGTTACATCAACAACAAAATCTGGTTTAATGTTTTTCCATTGAATATAATGATACACTTGTTTTGGTCGCCATTTTTCTTGCTGCTTCCCTTCTACTTCTGTTTCAATTTTTAACAATCCACTTAAAAAACAAGCATCAGAAACTAATTTACTTCCTTTTCCATGATCAATATGTCTATCATCAATTGCATTACATAACACAACTTCTGGTTTATATTTACGAATCATTTTAATAATTTCTAATTGATGCTCTTTATCATTTGTAAAAAAACCATCTGAAAAGCCTAAATTTTCACGAACGGAAACACCCATTATTTTTGCTGCATTGTTTGCTTCAATAATTCTTAATTCTCCAGAACCACGTGTTCCTAATTCTCCACGTGTTAAATCTACAACACCTACTTTTTTACCTAAAGAGACTTCTTTAGTAATTGTTGCGCCACAACCTAATTCTACATCATCGGGGTGAGCACCAAAAGCTAATATATCTAGTTTCATTTTTTAGATTATTTTAATATTTTATTTGTTGAATAATTGGTTTGACGTTTTATTATAAATTAATTTACAAATCTAAAAGTTATTAAACACTTTCAACAGAAAAACTATCTTATTGTAAGCTTTTTATTGCTTGTTCAATATCTTCAATTAAATCCTTTGCTTCTTCAATACCTACAGAAAAACGAATTAAACCGTCTTTTATTCCTCTTTCTAAACGTTGTTCTTCTGTTAATAAAGCATGTGTAGTTTGTGCAGGACTTACTGTTGTACTTTCTAAACCAGCCAAACTCATAGCAGGTTTAATTAATTGTAATGCATTTTGAAAAGCCATCGCATCGATGCCTTCTTTTAACTCAAAAGACAGCATTGCTCCAAAACCTTTCATTTGTTTTTTTGCTAATTCGTGTTGTTTATGACTTTTTAAACCAGGATAATAAACACGGTCTACATTAGAATTTCCTTCTAAATATTCTGCCATTTCTTGTGCATTTCGTGTTTGCTCTTTTACACGAATATTTAGCGTTTTTAAACTTCTTTCTAATAACCAAACTGTATGATCACTTAAATTACCACCAAAATTAATAGCTGTTTTCCATATATGAGCAATATGTTCTTTAGACGCAGCAATTGCACCGGCAGAAATATCTGAATGCCCTCCCATATATTTTGTTGCAGAATGTAACATTATATCTATACCAAAATCTACAGGATTTTGGTTTATTGGAGATGCAAACGTATTATCTATCATTGTTAGTATTCCGTTTTCTTTAGCCAAAGTAGCGATAGCTTTTAAATCTGTAATACCTAATAATGGATTCGAAGGTGTTTCAATATAAAGAATTTTTGTGTTTTCTTTTATTAATGATTTAAAATCGGCTGCTTTATCAGATTCTGTAAATGAATATTCAATTCCGAATTTATCAAACTCTGAAACTATAAAATTATAGGTTCCTCCATAAATTACTTGCTGAATAATTACATGATCTCCTGTTTTTAAGAAAGCAAACATTGCTGCAGATATTGCTGCCATACCAGAACCAAAAATTAAACCATCTTCAGTTTTTTCTAAAGCGGCAATTTTTTTACACAACATTTCTTGGTTTGGTGTGTTAAAATATCTTGGGTATCTTTTTACATCTACACCTTCAAAAGCATATGATGTAGACATATACATTGGTGAGACTGCTCCTTTAAATTGTTCATCTTTTACTTCTCCTGTGTGTACACAGATAGTATTTATTCCTGGTAAATTTTTATCTTTCATTCAATTTAATTTTCATCAGCTAATTTAGTAAAAGCAATTTTAAATTTCTATAAATTTTGAATATCTTCGCTATAATGATATCAGTACTAATTATAGGAAATGGAAATGTAGCACATCATTTAGAAAAAGCTTTTTTAAAGGCTGAAGCTATTGATGTTATAAAAATTAGCTCTAGAAAATTAGCAGAAATTACAGAAGCAGACATTACTATTCTTGCGGTTTCAGATGATGCAATTGCAGAAGTATCATCAAAAATTAAAAATTCTTTTGTTGTACATACTTCTGGTAGTTTTTCTATGGAAGACTTAAAGAATAACACAAAAAAAGGTGTTTTTTATATGTTACAAACTTTTTCTAAAGCCAAAGAAGTAGACTTTTCTAAAGTCCCTTTTTGTTTAGAAGCAGAAAATAAGGAAGATGCTTTTTTATTAGAAAAATTAGCAAAAGCAATAGGAAAAAAAATATATGCTATAAATTCTGAACAACGAAAAGCATTACATGTTGCTGCAGTTTTTGTAAATAATTTTACAAATCATCTCTATAAGATAGGAAATGATATTTGTAAGGAAAATAAAGTACCATTCGAAATCTTAGAACCTTTAATAGATGAAACTGCGCTAAAAATTAAAACACTTTCTCCTGAAAAGGCACAAACAGGTCCTGCGATTAGAAACGACAATAAAACCATTAAAAATCATTTAGATTTGCTAAATCATAAGCAACAAGAAATATACAATATGCTTACAAAATCTATTAAAGATTCTGTACAATAAATACTAAAAACAAACAACACTTTAAACTCTGTTTTAAAGGTTTATAAATAATACATATGGAAATTAGTTACAAACAATTATTACCTAAAATTAATACTTTTATTTTTGATGTCGATGGCGTTTTAACAAACGGAATGTTAACCATAATGCCAGATGGTGAATTGGTAAGACACATGAATGTAAAAGATGGTTATGCCATGAAAAACGCCTTAAATAAAGGGTATAGAGTTTGTATTATTTCTGGAGGAACCAATGAAGGTGTAAGAAAAAGACTTGCTACTTTAGGTATAGAAGATATTTATTTAGGCGCACATGATAAAATAAAGCAATACGAAGAGTTGGTTAAGAAGTACAATTTAAAACCAGAAAATGTGTTGTATATGGGAGATGATGTACCAGATTATCCTGTAATGAAATTAGTAGGTTTAGCAGCTTGCCCAAATGATGCGGTACAAGAAATACAAAATGTTTCTAAATACATTTCTTACAAAAAAGGAGGCGAAGGTTGTGTAAGAGATGTAATTGAACAAGTTTTACGCGTACAACAAAAATGGGATCATAATTTTGACGCAAGTTTATAATCTTTTTAAATGTACCTTTCTAAAAAATTATTTTTAGATTAATTAACTAAATATTTTAAAATATGAAAAAAACACTTTTTACCTTTTTATTTATAGCCGTAACAGTCTCTATAAATTCTCAAACAATTTTTGGAAAATGGAACTCTAAAACTGATGCAGGTGAAGTTGATTCCGTTTTAGAAATCTACAAAAAAGATGGTAAAGCTTATGCAAAAGTGGTAGAGATTATGAATCCTGCTAGAAAAAAAGCACTTTGTGTAGATTGTGAAGGCGAATATAAAGACAAGCCAATCTTAGGCTTAAATATATTATCTGGTCTAGAAAAAGATGATGATGAATGGTCTGGAGGTACAATAGTAGATCCTAGAAATGGAAAAACATATCAATGTTATATTAAACTTGTAAAACCTAATAAGCTAAAATTAAGAGGCTACATTGGTGTTTCTCTTTTTGGAAAAACTGCTTATTGGGAAAGAGTTAAGTAATTTTTAGAGTAAAAAACTTCAATAAATTATTGAATGATATGAAGAAGATACATTATGCTATTAAAAATGAAAGTCTTTCTACTAAAAACACATTAGTAGAAAGTATTCTAAAAGGCAATCACTCTTTATCTATTTTAAAAAATAAAAATGGACTTCTATTTTCTAATACTGTTTTACAGAAATTTATAGAAAAAGAAGCCAAATACGATACACAAATTTTAACATTAAAAGAGAATAGAAGCATTCGTACTTTTTCTAGTGGAGAACAAAAAAAAGCACTACTTAACTACTTAATAGAACAAAAACCAGCATTTTTAATTTTAGATAGTCCATTTGAAAGCCTAGATATTAAAGCCGTTTCTAAATTAGAACAAACGCTTATTAATTTATCTTCAGAAATATTACTGATTCAGATCTATAATAGAAAAGATGAGCTTCTACCTATAATTACAACTATTTTAAATATTGAAAACGATGCAATTGTTAGCAGTATTGCAATAGAAAAATATAATTTTAAAGAGGCAGAAATTGCTTTTAAAGGTGATGTACCTAAACCTATCACTTTTTATAAAAACATACCAGAGCAGCTCGTTTTATTGCAAAATGTAAATGTAGATTATAATGGTGATTCTGTTTTAAATGCTATTAATTGGCAAATTAATAAAAATGAATTTTGGCAATTAATAGGTCCTAATGGTTCTGGAAAAACAACCATTTTATCTATGATTTATGGTAATAATGTAAAAGCCTTTAGACAAGAAGTTTATTTATTTGGTAAGAAAAAAGGTACAGGAGAAAGTGTTTGGGAAATAAAAGAGAAAATAGGTTTTTTTAGTCCAGCAATATTAGAGTTGTTTACTAGAAAAATAACCGTTATTCAAATGATTCTTTCTGGTTTTTTTGATAGTATTGGTTTATATGAAACTCCAACTTATTTACAAATTTCTCTTGCAGAAAAATGGATTAAACTATTGGATTTAGAATCTAAAAAAAACACTTCTTTTGAGAATATATCTACAACAACACAAAGACTAATTTTAATTGCAAGGGCAATGATTAAGCATCCTCCATTATTAATTTTAGACGAACCTTTAGTTCATTTAGACAACCAAGGTACTGCAATTGTTATAGCGCTTATAAATAAAATTGTTTCAGAAAGTGAAACAACGGTGCTTTTTGTTTCACATAGAAATGTTGCAGGTTTAGCTCCTAATTTAATATATGAACTTACACCTAGTAAAAACGGTTCTTCAGGAAATGTAAAAATATAGATTAATTTTTCTCTTCTAACATTGGCACAAAAGCAAAATCACCTAATTCGTGTTTTTCAAATTCTTTGGCAGATTTTCTAATAAAAAGTGTCATTATTTGGGTTTTATCACCAACAGGAATTAACAACATCCCTCCTATTTTTAATTGTGCTAATAAAGGATTTGGCACATATGGCGCACCTGCAGTTACTATAATTTTATCGAAAGGAGCTTGCTCTTTTAAACCTATATAACCATCTCCAAAAATAAATCTTTTAGGTTTATAACCAATTTTAGGTAAAAACAAAGAGGTTCTTTTAAATAACTCTTTTTGTCTTTCTATAGTATAAACTACAGCTTTTAACTCTAATAAAACAGCTGTTTGATATCCAGAGCCAGTACCAATTTCTAAAACTTTATCTCCTGCTTTTATTTCTAAAGTTTGCGACTGAAAAGCAACCGTATAAGGCATCGAAATGGTTTGTTCTGCAGCAATAGGAAAAGCCTTGTCTTGGTAGGCATGCGCTTCAAAACTAGAATCGATAAACAAGTGACGAGGAATACTACGTATCGCATTTAATACATTATTGTCTGTAATACCTTTTGCTTCTAATACAGTAGCTAGTTGATTTCTAAGTCCGTGGTGTTTTGAAGTGTCTTTCAATTGTAAAATTTTTCTAGAGTCTAAAAATAGTAATAATTCTAAATACATTCTTATAAAATTGTATCTTTGTTTTCGTTGATTATTTCTGATGTTTCTTCAGAAAATTCAAAACAAATTATATAACGTCATTACGAGTAATTTATCTGTTATAAACAGTAAATAACGAAGTAACTTCTTCTTTAGAAGATTTCTTCTCTCGAGTTCTCGAGAACTTTGGCAATGACAAAAAACATACATATATGCTAAAAGCTGGAGTTTTAGGTGCTGGTCATCTAGGAAAAATTCATTTACGTTTACTACAACAATCTGAAAAATACGAATTAGTTGGTTTTTTCGATCCTTTTACAGAAAATGCAGAAAAAGTAGCCAAGGAATTTGGTTATAAATTATTTGGTTCTATTGAAGAATTAATAGAAGCTGTAGAAGTTGTAGACATTGTTACACCTACATTATCTCATTTTGAGTGTGCTAAAATGGCTATCGAAAAAGGACGTCATATTTTTGTAGAAAAACCAATTACTAAAACGGTTTTAGAAGCAGAAGCAATAAAAACATTAGCTAGCCAATATCATGTACAAGGACAAGTTGGTCATGTAGAGCGTTTTAACCCAGCATTTACTGCGGTTAAAAACAAAATAGATACACCAATGTTTATTGAAACGCATCGATTAGCAGAGTTTAATCCTAGAGGTACAGATGTTCCTGTAGTTTTAGATTTAATGATACATGATATTGATATTATACTTTCGGTAATAAATTCTAAAGTAAAGAATGTACATGCTAGTGGTATTTCTGTTATTTCTGAAACACCAGATATTGCAAATGCTAGAATTGAGTTTGAAAATGGTTGTGTTGCTAATTTAACTGCAAGTAGAATCTCTATGAAAAACATGCGTAAAACACGTTTTTTTCAGAAAGATGCTTATATTTCTGTTGATTTTTTAGAAAAGAAATCTGAAATTGTTAGAATGAAAGATGTTCCTAATTCTCCGGATGAATTTGCGATGATTTTGCAAAATGCAGAAGGTGTTAAAAAACAAATTTATTTTGATAATCCTGAGGTTGAAAACAACAATGCAATTTTAGACGAATTAGAATCTTTTGCAGACGCTATTAATAATGGCACAAAACCTGTGGTTTCTTTAAGTCAGGGTGCAGAAGCTTTAAGAGTTGCACAAATGATTATAGATTGTTTTTAAGCATTCTTTAAAGTTTTTAAAAAAATACTTTTAGAGTTTTCTAAAAATTAACAAATTAGCGCGTTAGGGATTGAAGTGAAAATCCTTTTTTATGTAGTTCGAGTGAATTTATGAAGTATGAATAAATTAGTACCGAGAATACATAAAAAAGATTGCAACGTAAAGCCCGACCTTTTTAGGTAACGCACAAAACATAAATATTAAAATAATTATTGATGAAAAACATAGCTGTAATTGGTGCCGGAACCATGGGAAATGGAATTGCACACACATTTGCTCAATTTAATTATAAAGTACATTTAATAGATATTTCGCAAGCTGCTTTAGATAAAGGAGTTGCAACTGTTTCTAAGAATTTAGATAGAATGGTTGTAAAAGAAAAAATATCTGAAGCAGATAAAACGCAAACTTTAGCAAATATAACAACCTTTACTTCTATTGCAGAAGGTGTTAAAGATGTTGATTTAGTTGTTGAAGCTGCTACCGAGAACGTAGATTTAAAGTCTAGAATATTTAAAGAACTAGATGCTGCTTGTAACGAAAAAACAATTTTAGCTACAAATACATCTTCTATTTCTATTACTCAGATTGCTGCAGTTACTAACAGACCAGATAAGGTTATTGGAATGCATTTTATGAATCCTGTACCAATTATGAAATTGGTTGAGATTATTAGAGGTTACAATACGTCTGACGAAGTAATGCAAACAATTGTAGATTTGTCTAAGAAAATTGGAAAATCGCCAGTTGAGGTTAACGATTACCCAGGTTTTGTTGCAAACAGAATTTTAATGCCAATGATTAACGAGTCTATAGAGACATTATATAATGGTGTTGCAGGTGTTGCTGAAATAGATACTGTTATGAAGCTAGGAATGGCACATCCAATGGGACCTTTACAGTTGGCAGATTTTATAGGTTTAGATGTTTGTTTGTCTATTCTAAATGTTCTGCATGATGGTTTTAAGAATCCTAAGTATGCACCTTGCCCATTATTAGTAAATATGGTTATGGCGGGTAAATTAGGTGTAAAATCTGGTGAAGGTTTTTATGATTATTCAGAAAACAGAAAAGCAGAAAAAGTTGCTAAAATGTTTAGTTAATTTCATGAAAAACAACGCGCTATTTTTTTTATTTTTTGTTACTTTTCTTTGTGCTGCACAAGAAACTGAAAAAGGTATTTTGAATATAAAAAAAATAGGTTTTTTGTATAATAATGCAAATGAAAAAAACTTTATTTTTGATGATATAGACTATACTTATGAAACGAATACGTATAAATTACAAGCTTTTTATAATTTAGGTTCTTGGAAATCTTTAAATTTTGATTTAATTGTACAACCTCAAATTCAGGTTTTAAAACATCAATTAATTAATGAGCAATTCGTGTTACCATCTGAAGAAAATTATCGAGAAAAAAGAACCGAATTTACAACTCCTAAAACAATGTATTTATATGCTTTAGAACTAGGTTTTGTGCTAAGAAAAGAACTGTTTAAAAATTTAGATTTTGTTACTACAATTGGCTTGGGTTTAGCAACTATAGACACAAGAACAGAACGTTTAGCAAAAGGCTTTACATTTATAGAAAATGGCTCTTTAGGTTTATCTTACAAGACAAGTGCTAAAACCTATTTATATATAGGAAGTAATATTGGGCATGTTTCTAATTTCGACACACAGAAACCAAACAATGGCTATTCGTTTTTAGGGTATGAAATAGGAATCTCTTATAAATTAAAATAAAAAAAAGGAACTCGAATTGAGTTCCTTTTTTTATTTTTAGTTTTAAAAACTAAAAATCTTATTTTCCTAACCAAGAGTTTAACATCCATATTGTTTTTTCTTGCTCTGAAATAAAATCACTCATCATAGAGTTTGTTCCTTCATCATCTGTTTTGTCAGATAAATCTAAAATTTCTCTTTCTATTTTTAATAATTCAGATAAAGAACTAACCACTAATTCTACAGCCATCACATCATTAGAAATATCTTTACCAACAGCAACTGTAGAAGTTTCTAAATAATCTGCAAATGTATGCAAAGGCTTTCCTTGTAACGTTAAAATACGTTCTGCTATGTCATCTATTTTTACTTGAGAATCTGTGTAAAATTCTTCGAATTTAATATGTAAATCAAAAAAATTCTTTCCCTTAATATTCCAGTGCAGTCCTCTTAAATTTTGATAATAAATTTGAAAATTAGATAATAATCCGTTTAAATTATCAACTAAGTTTGCACTTTCCTTTTTGTCTAATCCTAATATTGATTTATTCATTTTATAGTAGTTTTTATTATACATCAAATTTAAGAGAAATTAGTTACAATAAACTATAATAATTATTGATAGTTTTAATATCTTTATCAAAATATTTGATACGAATGACTATTACCCAATTAAAATATGTTTTATCTGTTGCAGAATATCAGAATTTTACTGTAGCAGCAGAACACAGCTTTGTTACGCAACCAACTTTAAGCATGCAAATTCAGAAATTAGAAGATGAATTAGGTGTTAAAATATTTAATCGATCTAAAAAACCAATTGAATTAACAGAAGTTGGTAAGAAGATTGTTGAACAAGCAAAAGTTATTGTAGATGAAAGCAATAGAATCTTAGATATTGTACATCAACAAAAAGGATATATTGGTGGTGAATTTAAATTAGGAATTATACCAACAATAATGCCTACTTTATTACCTATGTTTCTTCAAAATTTCACAAAGAAATACCCGAAAGTAAAGTTAATTATTGAAGAATTAACCACAGAAGATATTGTTAGAAAATTAACAGACGGTCATATAGATGCTGCAATTGCTGCAACACCTTTAGAAAATGAAGCTATTAAAGAAAGACCTTTATACTATGAACCTTTTGTAGGATTAATACCTAAGAGCCATAGACTTTTTAATAACAAACAAATTTCTGCAGATGAGCTAGAAATGGAAGACATTTTATTATTAGAAGATGGCCATTGTTTTAAAGACAGTGTCCTTAATTTATGTAGAAATCATAAAATTGATAATAAAAAAAGATTTCAGTTACAAAGTGGAAGTTTTGATACGTTGATTAAACTTTCTAAAGAAGGTTTAGGAATGACTTTGCTACCTTACTTGCATACTTTAGATTTAAATGATGTTGATAAATCTCATTTACGTGAATTTACAAATCCTCCTCCAGCAAGAGAAGTGAGTTTAATTTACCATAAATCTCAATTAAAAATGCAATTAATTGAAGCTTTAAAAAAGACTATAGATGGTGTTGTTAGAGGTGCTATTTCTTTTTCTGATGTTAAAATTATTAGTCCTATTAAAAAATAAACAAAATACTATCAAACAAAAAAAGGAAGCCATAGGCTTCCTTTTTTTTGTTTGATAAAAAATATATTAAGAATACATCTTATCTCTTAATTCTTTTATTTTTGGGTCTGATAAATACTCTTCGAAAGTTGTATATCTATCTATTGCTCCTTTTGGTGTTAATTCTATAATTCTATTTGCTACTGTTTGGGCAAACTCATGATCATGAGTAGATAGTAAAATAGTACCTTTAAAATTAATTAAAGCGTTGTTTAAAGATTGAATAGATTCTAAATCTAAGTGATTTGTAGGTTCATCTAAGATTAAAACATTTCCTCTTTTCATCATCATTCTAGACAACATACAACGTACTTTTTCTCCTCCAGAAAGCACATTACTTTTCTTTAAAGCTTCTTCTCCAGAAAAAATCATTTTTCCTAAAAAGCCACGAATAAAAACTTCTTCCCTTTCCTCTTCTGTTTGTGCGTATTGTCTTAACCAATCTACTAAATTTAATTCTCCGTCTTGGAAGAAAGTAGAATTATCTAAAGGTAAGTAAGATTGTGTAGTTGTAACTCCCCAAGAAAACTCACCAGCATCTGCTTTTTCGTTTTCTGTTATAATTTCATAAAAAGCACTAATTGCTCTAGAGTTTTTAGAAATAATTGCAATTTTATCTCCTTTATTTAAATTGATGTGTACATCATCAAATAATTTTTCATCTTCAAATTGCTTAGATAAACCTTCTACGTTTAAAATCTGATCTCCAGCCTCTCGATCTCTATCGAAAATAATTGCAGGATAACGTCTACTAGATGGTTTAATATCTTCTACATTTAACTTCTCTATCATTTTCTTACGAGAAGTTGCTTGTTTAGATTTTGCAACATTGGCAGAAAAACGTCTAATAAAATCTTCTAATTCTTTCTTTTTATCTTCTGCTTTCTTATTTTGTTGTGCTCTTTGTTTCGCTGCTAATTGACTAGACTCATACCAAAAAGTATAATTACCAGAGTAATGGTTAATTTTACTAAAATCTATATCTGAAATATGTGTACAAACAGCATCTAAAAAGTGTCTATCATGCGAAACTACAATTACAGTGTTCTCGAAGTTTGCTAAGAAATTTTCTAACCAAGATATCGTTTCAAAATCTAAATCATTGGTTGGCTCATCCATAATTAAAACATCTGGGTTTCCAAAAAGTGCTTGTGCAATTAATACACGTACTTTTTGTTTACCATCTAAATCTTTCATTAAAGTATAATGTAAATCTTCCTTTATACCTAAGTTAGATAACATTGTAGCCGCGTTAGAATCTGCATTCCAACCATCCATTGCTTCAAATACAATTTGTAATTCACCTATTTTCTCTGCATTTTCATCAGTATAATCTGCGTATAACTCGTCAATTTGTTTTTTTATCTTAAACAAATCTTTGTTACCTCTTACAACTGTTTCTAAAACAGGAAACTCATCAAAAGCATAATGATCTTGTGTTAAAACAGACATACGCTTCCCTTTTTCTAAGTGTACTTGCCCTGATGTAGGTTCTTGAACGCCAGAAATAATTTTTAAGAAAGTAGATTTTCCCGCTCCGTTTGCTCCAATAATACCATAGCAATTTCCATGAAGAAATTTTGTATTTACTTCATCAAACAAAATACGTTTTCCAAATTGAACCGATAAATTAGAAACTGATAACATATATATAAACTTTTTTAATTTTGTGCAAAAGTACAAATTCCATTTTTCTTTACAACCAATAACATTAATACTTTTACGTGCAATAATTATCTGTTTTTATTATTATTTAGCACGATTTTAACAGTGAATTAACAATCATACCTGTTTCAAATTTCTACATTTGTTAAACACTTTGTGTACCTCTATTTATGACAAGAAAAATATTTAATTATATCGCTTTATCTTATCTATTGCTAGCCATAACAGGTTGTAACACTAGTAAAGAAAACTCTAACACTTTTTTTGGAGGTAAAATTATAAATCCTAAAACGAAGTACTTAGTGCTTTATGCAAAGGATAAAGTAATAGATACATTATTACTTAATGATAGAAATAATTTTCTAGGTACTTATGATAATCTAGAAGAAGGCATGTATTATTTTAAACATGGCAACGAGAATCAATATATTTATTTAGAGCCAAAAGACAGCTTAATGTTACGTTTAAATACTTGGGATTTTGATGAATCTTTAGTTTTTGCTGGTAAAGGAGCTGAAAGAAATAATATCTTAGTTGATATTTTCTTAGAAGACGAATACGAGAGAAAACTTTTTTATAAATTAAATAAGTTAAAACCAAAAGCATACAAAAACAAAATTGATTCTATTATTAATTTTAAACTAGGTACGTATAATACTTATTTAGAAACACATCCAAATGAAACAGATGAGTATTTTAAAATTCTAAAAACAGCTTTAACATATCCTATATACTCTAGAGTAGAAAGGTATCCTATAAACCATGTTTATACTAACAAGAAAAAGGATTTTCCTAAAACAGATGAGAGCTTCTATGCATATAGAAAGGAATTAGATTATAATAATGAAGTTTTAATGTACTATACGCCTTATGCTAGGTATACTACAAATTATCTTTATAATTTAACCTATGCAAAGGGACATAAACCCATGAAAGATGAATTTTCTTCAGATTTTACGGTAGATTTATTAAACACTATTAGTTCAGAAATAAACGCTAAAGAATCTAAAAACGCATTTTTAAAAAGAACTGTTTTAGATCATTTTTACAGAAAGTCTAGTTGTAATGTTAATCAAGAGGCTTTTGATGTTTATTTCAACCTATCTTCAAATGACAAAGATAAATCACTTATTAAAAGCATTTTAGAAGATAATAAAGTAATTCTTAAAGGAGATGAAATAAAAGATTTTTCAATTTCAGATTTCACAAATCAAGCGATACATATAGAAGACTTTACAATTAATAAAAACACCGTTTTACTATTTTGGAACAAAGAAAATATTTCTAAACCATATATTAGTTCGAGAATACCTTATTTGCAAAAGAAATATCCGTTATTAAACTTTGCTATTATAGAGATTGATGGTAATAATACAAATAGAATTAAAAATATTGATATTAAGAACCAATATTACATTAACTCTAAACAATTAGACAACAATTTTCTTACAAGTAATATGCATCGAACAATTCTTGTAGATAAAAACGGAATTGTAGTAAATGGATATGCCGCTATTTCCTCTTATAATATAGAAAAACAGCTTAAAGAATTAAGTAAAATAAATTAATTGCCTTAAAGGTTGTTTTATAGTTCTTTTCTTGTACCTTTGCGCGATTTTAATTTTGAGGGAACTCATAGAAAATCAAGTCGAAATTTATAAATTGATTTGCAGGTGGGCGTTCTGTGAATCTCCAAAAACACAGTGATGTCAACATTTTTAGAATTAGGTTTAAAAGAACCTATCAACAGAGCATTAACAGATTTAGGTTATGAAAAACCAACTGTTATTCAAGAAAAAGCAATTCCACAAATTATTTCTTCAACAGATGATTTAAAAGCATTTGCACAAACAGGTACAGGTAAAACTGCTGCTTTTAGTTTGCCAATATTAGAGCTTTTAGATACTAACAGTGGTAATGTACAAGCTATTATTTTATCACCAACTAGAGAACTTGCAGTTCAAATTGGTAATAATATTAAAGACTTTTGTAAATATTTACCAGATGTTAAAGTAACTACAGTATATGGTGGTTCTAGTATGGAAGATCAAATTAGATCTTTAAAAAGAGGTTCTCAAATTGTTGTAGGAACTCCTGGTAGAACAGTAGATTTAATAAAAAGAAGAGCTTTAAAATTAGGAAGCGTTCAATGGTTAGTCTTAGATGAAGCCGATGAAATGCTTAACATGGGTTTTAAAGACGAATTAGATAAAGTTTTAGAAGCAACACCAGAAACAAAACAAACATTATTGTTTTCTGCAACTTTTCCTAGAGAAGTTGAAGCAATTGCTAGAAACTATATGACTAAACCAGTTGAAATTACTTCTGGTGAGAAAAATTCTGGTTCAGAAAATGTAACGCATGAATATTATTCTGTTACAGAAAGAACACGTTACCCTGCTTTAAAAAGAATTGCAGATTTAAATCCTGATATTTATGCTATTATTTTTTGTAGAACTCGTAGAGAGACTCAAGAAATTGCAGATAATTTAATTAGAGATGGTTATAGTGCAGATTCTTTACATGGAGATTTATCTCAAGGGCAAAGAGATTCTGTAATGGGTAAATTCCGTAAGAAGACAATTAAAATACTAGTAGCTACAGATGTTGCAGCTCGTGGATTAGATGTTACAGAATTAACACATGTATTAAACCATAAATTACCAGATCAGATAGAAAACTATACACACAGAAGTGGTAGAACTGGTAGAGCTGGTAATAAAGGTATTTCTATTGTTTTAGTAAATGGTAAAGAAAAAGGGAAACTAAGACAGATCGAAAGAATCATTAAAAAGAAATTTATTGAAGGTAAAGTTCCTTCTGGTAAAGAAATTGTACAGAATCAATTAATGAATTTAATTGATAAGGTTCAAAATACGGAAGTAAATGAATCTGAAATGGAAGAATTTTTACCAAGTATTTATGAAAAACTAGAATCTTTAGATAGAGAAGAGTTAATTAAAAAGTTTGTTTCTTTAGAATTTAATACAATGTTAAAGTATTATGAAAACTCGAAAGATTTAAATGATTTATCTTCAAGAGATAATTCTAGAGCTAGAACAGAAAACGAAAATATGACTCGTTTCTTCATAAACATTGGTAGAAAAGATAATTTAAACCCAGGTAAATTAATTGGTTTAATTAACGAACAAAATATTGGTGATAAAGTAGAAATAGGATCTATAGATATTTTAGATACTTTCTCTTTCTTTGAAATTGATAAAAACTTCGAAGACAAAACATTAGAAGCATTTTCTGCAAACCAACCAGATTTTGACGGAAGATCTGTTAATATCGAAATTACTAAGAAAGAACGTTCTGGTGGTGGAAGAAGAGGCGGTAAGAAACCTTTTGGTAAAAAAGAAGGTGGTGGCTTTGGAAGACGTAGAGAAGGTGGTGGTTCATCTTCGGCAAGAAGAAGTGATTCTGGAAGCAGAGGTGGTTCATCTGATAGACGTTCATCTGACAGACCTGATAGAAGTTCTGGTGGAGGAGAAAGAAAATCTTCTGGCGGTTTTGGAAGAAAACGTAGAGATAGTTAGAATTTAAATTCTATAAAATATAAAAAACCTCATAAGCTAATATAGTTTATGAGGTTTTTTTTTATGTTTAAATAGAAAATAATAAAAGCCTATTTTATATTAAAATGAATATAGCTATTAAAATAAACACAATAACTTGTGTCCATTTTAAATAATAACCAATTTTATTGTTACTTTTTATATTCTCGGATATTGAACCAGCAAGCATTGCTATCATTGAAAAAATAATACCAGATATAAACATAAATAAAAGGCCTAAAACATAAAATTGAATTACAGTATTTAAGGTTTTACTAAACAAAAACCCTGGAAAAAATGCTAGAAAAAATATAGAAACTTTCGGATTTAAGACATTCATTATAAACCCTTGTTTAAAGAGTTGCTTTGTAGTTTTTTTTGGTATACTTTCTTCAGATAAAGAAATAGTCGCATCAGATTTATACACCTTAAAAGCTAAATACAAAAGATAAATAGCACCAAAAAATTTAATTGCTGTAAATAAAGTTTCAGATTCTTTTATAATAGCAGAAACACCAAAAGCTAATAATGTTGTATGCACTAAACAACCAGAAATAAGGCCTAAAACAGTAGCTAAACCATATTTTCTACCATTAACTATACTCTGTGTTAAAACAAAAATATTATCTGGCCCTGGAGACAATGCTAAAATTACTGTTGCTATTGCAAAGGACAAAAGTGTTTCTATCATTAAAGTAAAAATACACTTTTTACTTTTCTTGTGAAAACAAGAACTTATTTAAGACGGCTAAAATTATTTATTAAGTATTGCCTTATTTATCTTTTTAACTAAGCTTGGTCCTTCGTATATAAAACCTGTATAAATTTGTACTAAATCTGCGCCTGCATTAATTTTAGCTAAAGCATCTTCTGCAGAATGAATACCACCTACTCCAATAATTGGAAAAGATTTATTAGATACATCTGCTAAATATTTTATTACTTGTGTACTTTGTTCTAAAATTGGTTGTCCACTAACACCACCATTACCTATTTCTTCTAATCGTTCTTTTGAAGCGCTTAAATTATCTCTTTTAGTAGAAGTATTGGAAGCAATAACACCATCTATTTTAGTTTCTGCAACCAATTCTATAATCTCATCTAATTGAACATTATTTAAATCTGGTGCTATTTTTAATAGAATTGGTTTCTTTATTTTAAAAAGATCATTTTGTTTTTGGCACTCTGTAATAAGTTCTATTAAATAATCTTTATCGTTTAATTTTGCATGACTACCAACATTAGGACAACTAACATTTAAAACAAAATAATCTACAAACGGGTGTAATTCTTTAAAAACCTCTAAATAATCTTGTGTATAATCTGCTGGTTGAGTATCTGTATTTTTACCAATATTACCACCAATAATTACTTTATGTCTATTCTTCTTTAAATTTTTAATTGCCTCTTCTACTCCATCGTTATTAAAACCCATTCGGTTTATAATACCCTTATCATCTTTTAAACGGAATAATCTTTTCTTAGGATTACCAACTTGTCCTTTTGGTGTAACAGTTCCTATCTCTATAAAACCAAAACCAAAATTAGCTAACTCGTTATACAAAACTGCGTTTTTATCAAAACCGGCTGCTAAACCTACAGGATTTGCAAAAGTTAATCCGAATAAATTACGCTCTAATTTCTTATCATTCACTTGATATAAGCTTCTAAATATAGAGGCTACAAATGGAATTTTACATAATATTCTAATTAAAGAAAATGTAAAGTAATGAACCTTTTCTGGATCGAATAAAAATAAAATAGGACGAACTATAACTTTGTACATAGGTATTGAATATAAAAAAAGCCCCAATTAAATGGGGCTTTTAAATTATCTTAAAACAGCTTCTAAATTCTTCTCGAATGTTTGCTGTAATTTTTGCATTATTTTATCGATTTGTTTGTCTGCTAATGTTTTAGTTTCATCTTGAATTAAAAAACTAACTGCATAAGACTTTTTACCTTCTGGTAATTTGTCTCCTTCATAAACATCAAATAAATCTACTTCTTTTAACAAGTTTTTCTCAGATTGAAAAGCCAAATTATAAATCTCTTTAAACGCTACTTTTGTATCTAACAATAAAGCTAAATCTCTTTTTACAGCAGGAAATTTAGGTAAATCTGTTACTTTAACATTTTTATTACCCGTTAATTTTAAAATAGTATCCCAATTAAAATCTGCAAATAATACTTCTTGTTTTATACCAAACTCTTTTAATAAACTTCTTTTAACTACTCCAAACTCTACCAATTTCATTTTTCCTAAACTTAATGTAATTCCTTCAGAAAAAACATCTTGTTTTGTTGGTGTCGTTTTTAATTTATCAATTCCTAACCTACTTAAAACATTCGTTATAATTCCTTTTAAATAAAAGAAATCTGAAGTTTTGTTTTCATTTTTCCAGCTATCACTTGTTCTATTACCAGTAACAAATAAAGTAAGGTGCTTATCTTCTTGGTATTTTTCATTGTATTTATGATATGTTTTACCAAACTCATAAAATTTTAATGAATTATTTTTTCTATTAATATTGTAAGAAACAGACTCTAAACCACTAAATAATAAAGATTGACGCATCACTTTTAAATCGTTACTTAACGGATTTAGCATCTCTACATTAGCCTCTTCATTAATATTCTCAGATAAAGTTACATATTCTGGCTTTGTTAAAGAATTTGCCATCGTTTCGTTAAAACCTAATGCCGTTAATTGATTTGCAACAACGTTTTCTACCTTAGTATCTTTATTAGAATCAAAAGAAATTGATGTGTTTAATTTATGAGAAAACTCGATATTATTATATCCATAAACTCTTAAAATCTCTTCTATAATATCTGCTTCTCTTTGTACATCTGTTCTATAAGAAGGAATCGTTAAACCTAAACCTCCTTCTGTTTCACTATTAATTTTAATTTCTAAAGAAGCTAAAATTTTCTTTATTGTTTCTTTTGGTATTTCTTGACCAATTAATCTATATGAATTTTCATAAGATAGAAAAACTTGAAAATCTTCAATTTTTTCAGGATAGAAATCAGAAACATCAGATCCCATTTTTCCACCAGCATATTCTTCAATTAATAGAGCAGCACGTTTTAAAGCGTATTCTGTCATATTAATATCTATACCACGTTCAAAACGAAAAGAAGCATCTGTATTTAATGCATGTCTCTTAGCTGTTTTTCTAACAGAAACAGGGTTAAAATAGGCACTTTCTAAAAATATTGATGTTGTGTGTTCTGTAACTCCAGATTTACTTCCTCCAAAAACACCTGCAATACAAAGTGGATTTGATTCTGCATCACAAATCATAATATCTTCAGAAGATAGTTTTCGTTCAACATCATCTAAAGTTGTAAACTTAGTACCTTCTTCTAATGTTTTTACTAGAACTTTATTTCCTTTAATTTTTTGAGCATCAAAAGCATGTAAAGGCTGCCCAAGTTCATGTAAAACATAATTTGTAATGTCTACAATGTTATTTTTGGGAGTTAAACCAATTGCTTTTAATCTATTTTGAATCCATTCTGGCGAGTCTTTTACAGTTACATCTGTAATAGTAATACCACAATATCTTGGAGCTTGTTCTTTATTTTCAACTTCAACATCAAAGCGTAATGTTCTTTCATCTACATGAAAATCGCTTACAGAAGGAGAAATTAATTCTAAATTAATTTCTTGCTGCATTAAACCTGCACGTAAATCTCTAGCAACACCAAAGTGGCTCATTGCATCAGATCTGTTAGGTGTTAATCCTATTTCAAAGATTTCATCTATTTCTATATTAAAAACTTCTGCAGCTGATGTACCTATTATTAGTTCATCATCTAGAACCATAATACCGTCATGACCAGAACCTAAACCAAGTTCGTCTTCAGCACAAATCATTCCATGGCTTTCTTCTCCTCTAATTTTCCCTTTCTTAATTTTAAAGCCTTCACCTTTATCATCATATAAAGTTGTACCAATAGTTGCAACAGGTACTTTCTGTCCTGCAGCTACGTTTGGCGCTCCACAAACAATTTGTACAGGTTCACCAGATCCTAAATCTACAGTTGTAACCTTTAATCTATCTGCATTTGGGTGTTGTATGCAAGTTAAAACTTTACCAACTACAATACCTTTTAAGCTACCTTTAATAGATTCTTTGGTTTCGATACCTTCTACTTCTAAACCTAAATCAGTTAACAATTCACCTGTTTTTACTGCGTCCCAATCTGTTTGTAAAAACTGCTTTAACCAATTGTATGAAATTTTCATATACTTTTTTTGATGTTTTCAGTGACAAATTTACTGATTTTTATGGTTTTTTAAGTCCCTTTTTAACTTAAAAGACGTAAGTTTATTCACAAAATTATAAGAAAACTATTCCTATAAATATGAAGAAAACATTTCTACTCTTTTCATTTTTTGTAATTAGCTGTATTTCATGCAATAAAGAAAAAATAAGCACACTTAAAAAAGGAACTTACAGAGCGATATTAAAAGTACAAGACAACCAAGAATTGCCTTTTATTTTTGAAGTTAAAAACAAGACCTTACTAACTATCTTTAATGCTGATGAAAGAATTATTGTTGATGAAATTAGTTATAAAAATGACTCTATTTATATTCAAACACCTGTTTACGAAGGTTATATTGTTGCAAAAATAAAAAAAGACGGCAATTTAGAAGGCTCTTTTATAAAAGAAAGTTTAGATAGAGTTGTCCCTTTTTATACTAAAAAAGGTACCAATAGATTTCCTATAAACAGTAAACAAACAAGTATTAATATTACAGGGAATTGGGAAACCGTTTTTAGTAAAGAGACGAAAGAAGATAGTTATATTGCCAAAGGAATATTTAAACAAAAAGAGGATAAGGTTACCGGTACTTTTAGAACTACAACTGGAGATTATAGATATTTAGAAGGACGTATTGATGGAGATTCTTTAAAAATGTCTACTTTCGATGGTGCGCATGCATTTCTTTTTACTGCTAAAGTGTCTGATTCTATAATAAACGGATTTTTCTATTCTGGAAACCACTGGAAAGAACCTTTTACAGCAAAACTTAACAACACTTATCAATTACCAAACGAAGAGGAATTAACATACTTAAAAGAAGGTTATAAGACCTTGGCTTTTTCTTTTTCAGATGAAACAGGTAAAATTGTTTCCTTAACAGATAAACAGTTTCAAAATAAAATAGTTTTGGTTCAAATTATGGGAACTTGGTGCCCTAATTGTTTAGATGAAAGTAAGTTTTATGTTAACTATTTAAAAGAAAATTCTAAAAAAGATATTAAAGTTATTGGTTTGGCTTTTGAAGTTGCAAAAACAAAAGAAGCTGCATTTCTAAGAATAGAAAGATTAAAAAATAGAATAGGAATTAAATATCCTGTTTTACTAGCAGACTTTGGTAATATTGCTAATAAGAAAATGGCACAAGAAAAATTACCAATGTTAAACCATATTCTCTCTTACCCTACAACTGTTTTTATAGATAAGAAAGGAACAGTAAGAAAAATACACACAGGCTTTAATGGACCTGCAACAGGTGAAAAATATTTAACATTTAAAAAAGAATTCGATGAGTACATCAATCTTTTAATCAATGAAAAATAAATATCTTTGCAAGATAAATACAAATAATGTTTCAAAAGATTCCTAAATATATTAAATACATTTTTACAAATGTAGCGTTACTCTTTATCTATATATTCTCTTTTAGAGTACTTTTCTATTACTTATTTGCACAACTAGAAAATGTTTCTGCATTAGAAATACAAAAAGGATTTTTATTAGGTGCACGTTTTGATTTGAAATTAGCTGTTATTAGCTTTTTTCCTTTGGCTATATTAATTTTAGTTACAAATTATAAGTTTTTAAATCGAAAAATATATCAAAATATTTCACGTATTTATATAATTCTAGCCTACTTAATTCTTACACTTTTCTTCTTATTTGATTTTGGTTATTACGATTATTTAAGCATTCGTTTAGATGCTTCATCTCTTCGTTTCTTAAGTAATTTAAAAATATCTAGCCAGGTTTTAGTTGAAAGTTACCCAATCTATAAAGGAATTTTAGGTTTACTTCTTTTGTGCTTTTTCATTTATAAATTATCTAAGTTTGTATATACTTTTTATAAAAATCAGAAAACATTAATATCGAATAAAATAAAGGCGTTTTATTTTATTGGTACTTTTTTATTACTTTCTTTTGGAATCTATAATAGTTTTACTCATTATCCTTTGCGTTGGAGTGAAGCTTTCTTTTCTAAAAATAATGCAGTAAATCAATTTACATTAAACCCTGTTTTATACTTTTTCGATAGTTTTGCTTACAGAAGTGAAGGTGTTAATATAGATGAGTTTAATAAATACTATCCTGTAATTGCAGATCATTTAAATTTACCAAAAGATAACATCTCTTTTGAAAGAAAAGTAACATTCGATTCTACTTATACAAAGAAACCAAATGTTGTAATTGTTATGATGGAATCTGTAGGCGTTAAACCTATGAGTTTTTACGGAAACCCTATAAATAGCACACCAATTTTAGATTCATTAATTAATAAAAGTGTTAGTTTCCCTAACTTTTATGTTCATAAATCTGGTACTGCAGCAAGTGTTTTTGCGAGTGTTACAGGTTTACCAGATATAGAAAACGTTAGAACAGCATCTAGAAACCCACTATTACAAGACCAACGTATCTTGTTTGATCAGTTTACAGATTATGAAAAATTATACTTTTTAGGCGGAAGTGCAAATTGGGCTAACATAAGAAGCATTTTTCAATCGAATATAAAAGGATTAAAAATATTTGAAGAAGGAAGTTATGAAACAGAGAAAAGAGCTGATGTTTGGGGAATTGATGATTACGAGCTTTTTAAAGAATCTAATAAAGAATTAGAAAAATTAGCCAAAAAGAAGAAACCTTTTATAGCCTACATTCAAACAGCATCGAATCACATGCCTTTTACCGTACCAGATGAAAAAGAGGGTTTTAAACCATTAGCTGATAGTGTTATTTCTAATGACTTACTTAAGAAAAGTGGATTTAAATCTGTTGCACAATTAAATGCTTTACGTTATTTAGATTTTAATATTGGTCGTTTTTTAGAAAGAGCAAAAGTAGCTGGTTATTATGAAAATACCATATTTGCCTTTTTTGGAGATCATAATACAGCTATGACTAGAACTAATTTGTATACAAAAGAATCAGATTTAAATATTCAATCTCAACATGTTCCTTTTTTAATTCATGCTCCTAAGTTTGTAAAACCACAAACAATTGAAAAAAACGGAAAATTAATTGACCTTTTTCCTACTGTAATAAATTTAGCAAAGATAAATCACACGAACTATACATTAGGTAACAACCTACTAGATGCTAACTATGTAGATGCAACTTCTTTTGTTTATTTAGGTATTAAAGGAGAACCTGCTGTAGGGCTTTTAAAAGATAGTTTATATTACTATAAGACTAATGTTACACATACAATTGGCTTATTTAATTTAAAAGAAGAAGGAGTGATTGATTTAAAACAAAAATATCCTTCAAAAGCGAAAGAAATGGATAGCTTACTTGAAGGATATTATCATGCTACAAAGTATTTATACTTCAACAATAAAAAATCAACTAAATAACTTTTTGTCAATTTTTTTAAATAGGTAATAATACAAGTTTGCAAAAGTTATTCCTATAATAATTCCTACAGAAATATCTATTGGAAAATGAACCCCTAAATACAATCTACTATAAGCAAATATTAAAGGGAAAAATAAAATTAGATAAATATATTTATAGGTGTCTTTTAATAAAAGTACAACAAAAACAGAGAAAAATGTTGATGTTGTTGCATGACCAGACATAAAACTAAAACTTTGTGGACTTATTAATGTTCTTAATAAATGCTTAATTTCAATATCGTTATTTGGTCTTATTCTTTCTACTGAATTCTTAATTAAATTGGTAAATTGATCTGAGAAAGCAACCAATATAATCATAGAAAGAATCATAACACCACCGCGCTTCCAGCCGAAGGATCTTACAACTAAAAAAATAATAAGAAGAAACAAAGGTGCCCAATTTAGTTGATGCGTAATTGCCAACCAAAAAGAATCCCACTGTTCACTTCCTAAGTTATTTAAAAAAATAAGTAATTCTTTGTCTTTCTGAATAATGTCTAACAAATTATTTGCCAATTTTTAATATTTCTACTTCAAAAACTAAATCTGATTTTGCAGGAAAAGGGCCAAATTTAACATCTCCAAACCCAATTGTATAAGGTATAAAAAATCTTGACTTCTCACCTACTTTCATAGTTAGAACACCTTCTTTTAAACCAGTAATCATTGGTCTAGCTTCATCGTTTAAATCGAAAACAATTGGCTTACCAACATCATCTGAAGATTGCATTCTTTTACCATCTGCAATGTACAAGGTATAATTTGCAGTAACCGTTTTTGTAGGTACTACTTTTTTACCATTTGTTTCTTTTAACTTTAAAATACGTAAACCTGTACCTGTTTTTATTGCTTTAGCTTCGTTTTTTTCTATTAAGAAAGCACGTTTATCTTCTAAATATTTAGAATATCTTTTTTCTTCAACTTTGTTTTCTTCTTTAATCTTGTCTTCTTGAGATTTATTAAAGTTTGTAACTTCAGCATCGAAAACTTCTGCAGCATTAAAATCTTCTGCTTTAGATCCTATTCTAATTATGTTTACTGTATTAATTGTATCATTTTGTGATATTTTAAATACAACTGCCATTCTAGTAGAATCAATTGCTTTTCTTAATTGTAAAGAATCGGAATACTTTTGTTGTAACTTTTTTAACTCAAAAGGGTTTACAACTGTTTTACCAAAAACACTATGCTTTCCGTTTAAATGTGGAATTGCTCTGTGTGTAATAAAAAACTGACTGTTATTGGTTGTTGGTCCTCCGTTTGCCATAGAAAGCACACCTTCATCATCGTGTTTATAGATAAAATCTCCATTTTCATTTCTTGGAAACTCATCACCAAAAAGATAACCTGTACTTTTTCTACCTTCTGGTGTAAAACCACCACCTTGAATTACAAAATTAGGAACTACTCTATGAAAGATAACACCTTCATAAAAGTTTTTACCTTTTAAAGAATCTAATAACCTACTGTTTGTACCTTCAACTAAAGCAACAAAATTTGCAACAGTTTTAGGTACATCATCAGCATATAATTCTAATAAGATATTTCCTTTATTAGTTTCAATTTCTGCATATAAACCTTCATCTAAATCTTTATACTTTTTTGGTGTACAAGAAATAAATAGTGCAAATACTATAGAAATAAAGAAAAATTTCTTCATAATTTTATTTTAAAACTTCTAACAATTCAATTTCAAATACCAAAGTAGAAAAAGGTTTAATGTTTTCTCCTCTTTGTTGTGCTCCATAAGCTAATTCTTGAGGAATAAAAAACTTGTATTTCCCACCTTCATTCATTAATTGTACACCTTCTGTCCAACCTTTAATTACTTCATTTAAACCAAATTCTGCTGGTGTTCCTCTATCTACAGAGCTATCAAAAACTTTACCTTCTAAATTTGTACCATGGTAGTGTACTTTTACTCTAGTACTTGGTCCTGCTGGCTTGTCTCCAGAACCTTCTTTTAATACGATATATTGTATACCACTTTCTGTAGTTTTTACACCTGCTTTAGTTTTGTTTACTGCTAAAAAATCTTCACCTGCTTTTTTATTTTCTGCAAATTTAGCTTCTGCCAATTTAGCTGCTTTTTCTTGTTGCTCTTTCATTTGAGCTTGTTGTTTCTTTTGAAAATATGCACTTAATACTTTCTGAATATCTTTAGTTTCTATTAATAAGTTCGTAGAATCTAATCCATTTCTAATACCTTGGTTTAAAAGAGCTTTATCTACCTCACTAAAGGTAGACTTTAATTGCCCAGACATACTTATACCAACTGCATAACTTACAGAGTCTAATTCTGTTTTTAAAGATGTTACTTCTTTAACTTGGTTTCCACATGAAAACATAGTTACTGTTATTGCTACTGCTGCTAAATTTTTTACAATTCTCATTTTTGTTTAATTTATTTTATATTTAATAATGTTACTGTACTCTTTATTGTTTTACTAATTCCTATTTTATTACCGTCACCAGAAATACCAAATGCATTGTAAGACGGAATCACAAATGTAATAGTTTCTCCTATTTTCATCAACTTTATTCCTTTTTGAATTCCAGAAATAAAATCTTCTTTATCTACTTTGTAAGTTTTTGTACCTAAATCTGCTTTATTATATATGATAGAATCATTTAAATCTCTAATATCATATGTTAATTCAACAATATCACCTGCTTTAGGCATTGCTAGATCTTTTTCTATTTTAGTATTATATGTGTACCAAAAACCACTAGAAGATGTTTTGTATACATTAAGAGAATCTTTTTTAATAAAATTAAGAATTTCTTCTTCTTCTAGTTGAAATATTTTTTTTGCTGTTTCAATATTATCTTGAAAGATAGTTGTTGATGGCTTTGGGTTTATTGGTCTTCTTGGTTTAGAAGTAGTACAACTCACTAAAAATAAAAATCCAATAATATAAAATAAATTATTCTTCATTAGACACATTTAATTCGTTTTTATACTTAGGTAAAAGCTCATTAAAAGAATGCACAGCATCTTCTAAAGAACCATTAAACTTACCTCCTGCTGCATTGTCATGACCACCACCATTAAAATGATTTCTAGAGAATTGGTTTACAGAAAATTCGCCTTTAGATCTAAAAGATATTTTAATTATTTTTTGTTCTACATCTTCAATAAATATAGCTGCAAAAATAATTCCTTTTAAAGAAAGTGCATAATTTACAACTCCTTCTGTATCTCCTTTCTGAAAATCGAACTTCTTTTTCTCTACCTCTGTTAATGTTATAAAAGCTGTTTTATATTCTGGTAATATCTGTAAGTTACTAAGTGCTTGTCCTAACAACAATAATCTTCCATAAGAATTTGAATCATACACATTGTTATGAATCTTATTATTCTCTGCTCCTTTATCAATTAAATTAGCAATAATTCTATGCGTTGTGCTTGTTGTAGATCTAAACCTAAAAGACCCCGTATCTGTCATAATACCTGTGTATAGACAAGTTGCAATGTCAGCATCAATTAAATCTAAATCATTATTCATTTCTATAAACTGATACACCATTTGGCAAGTAGAACAAATTTCTACATCAGAATACATATATTTTACATCATCTGGTTGTTGATGATGATCTATCATAGCAAAATCGTTTTGGTATTTTTCTAACGTTTTTTGCATGTCATAACCAACTCTATGTAATGCATTAAAGTCTAATAGAAAAATAATTTCTGAGGCTTTTATAGCCTTTTGAGCCTGACTATTTTGCCAATCGAAACGATACGTAGCGTCTGAACCAGGTAACCAGTGTAAAAAATCTGGATACTCATTTGGCACAACAACAGTAGCTTTATGACCTTTTTTAGACAAGTAATGTCGCAACCCTAAAGTAGATCCCATTGCATCACCATCAGGGTTTCTATGCCCTATTAGTACAATGTTTCTCGGTGTATCGAGATAGCTCTTTAATTCTTCAAATCCTTTTAAAATCATAAGCAGCGAAGATACAATTTAATAACATTGTTCAAAATAAATTTTCCTTTACATTTGCTAAAACTTAAACTATTTAGTCTTGAAAAATTTAATAAAAAACACCTGCTTAATGGCATCTATTGTGCTAGTTTCATGTGCAACACCTAAAAATATTGATGAAAGTAATAGTAATGATTTTACAATTGCTTTTGGATCATGCAATAAGCAAAATGTTAAAAATATTTTGTGGAAAGAAATTAAAAAGAACCAACCAAATTTATGGGTTTGGGGTGGCGATAATATTTATTCTGATACTCATGACATGAATAAATTAAGAAATGATTACAAGACGTTAAAAAATCAAAAAGGATATTCAGATCTAATAAACAATATACCTGTTTTGGCTACCTGGGACGATCATGATTATGGTAAAAATGATAGTGGAGTTGAATCTCCTAAAAAAGTAGAAGCACAAAAAGAGTTTTTAGATTTTTTTAATGTTGATAAAAATAGCCCTCGAAGAAAACAAGAAGGAGTTTATCATTCAGAAATTTTTACAACACAAAAAGGAAGTGTTAAAGTAATTGTTTTAGACACTAGATACTTTAGAACTGCTTTAACAAAATCTACAAAAAATAAAAGAAGATTTACACCAAATACTTACGGTAAAGGAACTGTTTTAGGCGAAACACAATGGAAATGGTTAACCAATGAGTTAAATTCATCTAAAGCAGATTTTAATATTATAGTAAGTAGTATTCAAGTTTTATCTGCAGAACATGGTTTTGAAACTTGGGGAAATTTTCCTCACGAAGTAGATAAACTAAAAAACACCATTATAAAAAGTAATGCAAAAGGAGTTTTATTACTTTCTGGAGATAGACATATATCAGAATTTTCTAAAACACAAGTACCAAACCTTTCTTACCCACTTATAGATTTTACTTCTAGCGGACTTACACATTCTTACAATGGCTTTACTTCAGAAAAAAATAAACACAGAGTACAGAATGTAGTGTCTAAAATTAGTTTTGGTATTTTAAAATTTAATTTCGACACACATAAGATTAAGATGGAAATGCGAGGTAAAAACAATATATTATTACAAGAATTACAACAAACATACCCATAAATTGGTTTTAATATAAAAAAGTGTACTTTTGCAAAAAATTAAAAAACACAATGGCAACAAATAGAACATTTACAATGCTTAAACCAGATGCTGTCGAAAACGGACATACTGGTGCAATTTTAGACAAAATTAATGCTGCAGGATTTAGAATAGTAGCTTTAAAGAAAACACAAATGACAAAGGCAGATGCTGAAACTTTTTATGCTGTGCATAATGAGCGTCCGTTTTTTGGGGAATTAGTTGAGTTCATGACACGTGGACCAGTTGTAGCTGCAATATTAGAAAAAGATAACGCTGTAGACGATTTTAGGACTTTAATAGGTGCTACAAATCCTGCTGATGCTGCAGAAGGAACTATTAGAAAATTATATGCAACTTCTATGGGAGAAAATGCTGTACATGGTTCTGATTCTGATGAAAATGCACAAATCGAAGGAAACTTTCACTTTTCTGGAAGAGAGCAGTTTTAAGGATTTTAGAAATTCTTAATCTAAAAATATTTATAAAAACTCGTAACTTAATTGTTACGAGTTTTTTTTATTTAAAATTACAAGGAGTGAAATAATTAAATTTGCTTCTAAAAAGAAAAAATTAAACCAACATTAATTTAGAAATTACTTCCTCTCCAATTTCTTCATTCATCATTTTAACAATTTTCTCTTTTCCGTAACTTAATTCTTCACGTAAAACAGAAGAAGTTAATTGTATAACTAAGGTTTTGTTTTGTAATTTAACAGAAGTAGTATGTGTAGCAACACCAGGTCCCATCATCTTATTCCAAGTTTCTTCAATCTTTAATTTCTGCATTCCTTTTGTCAAATTATTTTCTTTGATAAAAAACTGCATTAAATCTTCTATAGATAAAGAATCGTTTTCTCTTTTAGACATAGGTTAAATTAAAGTTTAAAAATTTGATATGGTTTGTTACTTTGTTTTACTATGTTTTCTGTTCTTTCAGAATGTGTATCTGTAATAAATATCTGTCCAAATTCATCATTATTCACCAAATTAATAATTTGTGAAACTCTACTTTCATCAAGTTTATCAAAAATATCATCTAATAATAAAATAGGAACCACAGCCGCTTGTTGTTTAATGAACTCGAACTGAGCAAATTTTAATGCAATTAAATATGATTTTTGCTGTCCTTGAGAACCAAACTTTTTAATGGGATACGCTCCTATTTCAAAACTTAAATCATCTTTATGAATACCTGAAGATGTGTACTGTAACATCTTATCCTTTTCTAAAGATTTTTGCAATAATTCTTTTATAGAAAAATCATGTAATTGACTTTTATACAATAGATTAACACTTTCATTATCATCAGAAATTATTTGATATTTTTCGTTAAATATAGGAATAAATCCTTCTAAAAATGCCTTTCTAACCTCATAAATTCTAGTACCATAATCTGATAATTGTTCATCATACACACTTAAATTTAAAGCATCGAAAGTTCTATTTGCAGCAAAGTATTTTAACAACGCATTTCTCTGGCTTAGAATTTTATTATAAGCTAATAAATCTTTTAAATAACCTTTATTTTGTTGAGAAATAACACCATCAATAAATTTTCTTCTGGTATCACTTCCTTCTGTAACTAAATCTCTATCTGCAGGAGAAATAATAACCAATGGCAATTGCCCAATATGGTCAGAAAATTTCTCATAACTCTTGCCATTTCGTTTTAAAACTTTCTTTTGCCCTTTCTTTAAACTGCAAACAATTTTCTCATTTCTATCATTTATAACATAGTCTCCTTCTATCATAAAAAAAGCTTCACCGTGTTTTATATTCTGAATTGCGACAGAATTAAAATAACTTTTTGCAAAAGACAAATAATAGATCGCATCTAAAACATTGGTTTTACCAACACCGTTATTACCTACAAAACAATTTATTTTCTGCTGAAAATCAAACGTTTGCGATTCTAAATTCTTAAAATTAAGTAAATTAAGCTTCTGTAAATACATGAATTAAAAAGGGTCTTTATAAGGAATTGCAAATTATTGAAAATTTTGCGAATTATCTCCTTTTAAAATCCAATTAAAAAAACTATTTTTGTCGCCACTAATTTTTAAGGAAATATGGCAACTTACAAGAAGAAATATAAAGCAGAAGGTAAAAAAGAACAACAACAGTTTGACGAATCTGAATTCGAAACAGCTGGTGTTTTAAACACTTTAGACGAGACTGCTTCTAGATCTGAACAATGGATTGAAAAAAACAGTAAACCTTTATTCTATGCTTTAGTAGGTATAGTTGTAATCTTTTTAGTCTATTTTGGATATAATAAATACATATCTGAACCAAATGAAATTGAAGCTTCTAATGAATTAGCATTCCCAAGAAAATATTACGACCAAGCTTCTACAGCTGGTTCTGGTATCGATTCTTTGTTAACTTTAGGTTTAGAAGGCGCAGATGGTAAATACGGTTTCTTAGACATCGCAAAATCTTACAGCGGTACTAATGCAGGAAATTTAGCAAACTATTATGCTGGTGTTTCTTACTTAGAAATGAAACAATATGACAAAGCAATAGATCATTTAGAAAAATTTAATTCTGATGATGAAATGTTAGGTCCTATTACTTTAGGTGCTGTTGGTGATGCTTTTGCAGATATTAACCAACCAGAACAAGCTTTAGAATACTACCAAAAAGCAGCTAGTAAAAAACAAAACGACTATACATCTCCTTTATTTTTGTACAAAGCAGGAATGACGGCTATGGAGTTGAAGAAATTTGATAAAGCAGCTTCTTTATTTACTGAAATTAAAGAAAACTACCCAACGTCTGACCAAGGTAGAGATGTTGAGAAATTTATAAATGCTGCTAAATACGCAAACTAGTATTTAGAAATTAGGTTTTAGGAATTAGTAAAACCTAACTACTAGAAACTAATGACTAAAAACTAAAACATGGCAACAACAAATTTATCTTATTACGATAAAGCAACTATCCCAAATGCGAAGTCTTTTCGATTTGGGATTGTTGTTTCTGAATGGAATCCAGAAATTACAAAAAACCTTCAAAAAGGAGCAATTGAAACTTTAATAGATTGTGGTACATCTAAAGAAAACATTATTTCTTGGGATGTTCCTGGTAGTTTCGAATTGGTTTATGGATGTAAAAAAATGATAGAATCTCAGCAAGTAGATGCTATTATTGCAATAGGAAACGTAATACAAGGAGAAACAAAACATTTCGATTTTGTTTGCGAAGGTGTTACACAAGGTATTGTAGATTTAAATATTAAATATGATGTACCTGTAATTTTCTGTGTCTTAACAGATAATACTAAACAACAATCTTTAGATAGATCTGGTGGTAGTTTGGGTAATAAAGGAATAGAATGTGCTGTTGCTGCTGTAAAAATGGCTGCTTTAAAAAACATAGACAGAAAAAACGATAACATCGGTTTTTAAAGTTTAAACATTCATTTTTTTTTTAAGAATACTTTTAACATCAATTTTAGTAGGTTTCCTTTAAATTCTTTAAATTTGAAATGCTTATACAATTGGTATGAAAATTGATTTATTCTAAAATCTATTCACCAATTATTTCTAAAATTATGGGATTTTTAAAACGAACAAACAAAAAATTTGACTATCAACCTCGTTATTATAAAGGAGAAGGAAACCCTTTTAAAATTGAGCACAAATTAGATCAATTTAGAACTACAGCAGGAAAAAACAAAGGAATTAAAGGTAAATTTGGCGATGCTATTGATGATTTAAAAAATCCTGATATAAAAACCAACAAAACACTTTTAATAATAATTGGTGCTTTAGTTTTTATTTTTCTTTACATCATAGATTTTGACCTATCTATATTCATAAAATAATTAATGTCTGATATTATTCAACTTTTACCAGATCATGTTGCAAACCAAATTGCTGCAGGAGAGGTAGTACAACGTCCTGCCTCTGTAGTTAAAGAGTTATTAGAGAATGCAATTGATGCTGGTGCTACCAATATAAAATTATTAATAAAAGATGCTGGTAAAACGCTTATTCAAGTAATTGATGACGGTAAAGGAATGAGCCCAACAGACGCAAGAATGAGTTTCGAGCGTCATGCAACATCTAAAATACAGAAAGCAGAAGATTTATTTAATTTAAATACAAAGGGTTTTCGTGGTGAAGCTTTGGCTTCTATTGCCGCAATTGCGCATGTAGAATTAAAAACAAAACCAACAGATGAAGAGCTTGGTACTTGTATAAAAATTGAAGGAAGTAAAATTTTCTCTCAAGAATTTATTTCTACTGGTAAAGGAACTAGTTTGGCTGTAAAAAACTTATTCTACAACATACCTGCAAGAAGAAACTTTTTAAAGTCAGACACTGTAGAAACACGCCATATAATAGATGAATTTCAACGTGTTGCATTGGCACATTCAGATATTTCATTTTTACTACATCACAATAATAACGAAGTTTACCATCTTAAAAGTGGTAACCTTCGCCAGCGTATTGTAGCAGTTTTTGGAACTAAAATGAATGAAAAATTAGTTCCTATTGACGAAAAAACAGATATTGTTGCAATAGAAGGTTTTGTTGCAAAACCAGAGTTTTCTAAAAGAAAACGTGGTGAACAATTCTTTTTTGTGAATGATCGATTTATAAAAAGTTCTTATTTAAACCATGCCGTTGTAAGTGCTTTTGATGGTTTGTTAGAACAAGGAGCACATCCTTCTTACTTCTTATATTTAAGAGTTCCTGCAAATACAATAGATATTAACATTCATCCAACAAAAACAGAAATTAAGTTCGATAATGAAAAGGCTTTGTATGCAATGTTGCGTGCAACAGTAAAGCATAGTTTAGGGCAATATAATGTTGCACCTGTTTTAGATTTTAATAGAGATGCAGGTTTAGATACTCCTTATGCTTTTAAAGCAGATGCAAAACCAGCTTCGGTTCCTAAAATATCTGTAGACCCAGATTTTAATCCTTTTAAAGAAGAACAATATCAAAAAGAAAGTAATTTTACCTTTAAAAGAGAAAAACCAACAGAAAGTTGGGAATCATTATATACTTCTGTAGAAAGTTCTAACGAACAGATAAATGCTAGTTTATTTGAGCATCAAGAAGAAGAGAAAACACAAAAAACATTTCAAATTCAACGTAAATACGTAATGAGTTTGATTAAGTCTGGTGTTGTTTTAATAAACCAATCTTTAGCACATCAAAGAGTACTTTACGAGCAATTTTTAGAAAGTATTACCGTTAAAGAAGCAAACAGTCAGCAATTATTATTTCCTGTAAAGATTTCTTTTTCTTCCGCAGAAATAGAAATGATCTATACCATAAAGACAGAATTAGAAAATGCAGGTTTTTCTTTTGATGAATTTACAAAAGACAGTGTTACTATAAAAGGAATTCCGGTTTCTGTTACAGAAAGCAAAATAACTATCATTTTAGAGGAATTACTTAATGACATAGATTTAGAAGTACCAGATGCAAGTTTTAGTCATTTTGATGTTATGGCAAAGTCATTTGCAAAAACATTGTCTATAAAAACAGGTACATTATTATCTGAAAGAGAACAAGAAAGCTTAGTAAACAATTTATTTTCTTGTAAAGAACCAACAGTTTCTCCTTTTGGAAAAGCAACATTTAAAACATTAACACTAAACCAAATAGACAACCTATTTAATAGTTAATTATGGGGAAACTTACAGACGGTATAAAACACCTAATTATAATAAATGTAATTTTATTTGTAGCACCACAGTTGTTACAATTAGATTTTACAAATATATTAGCATTGCATTTTCCTAAAAATGAACATTTTGGAATTTGGCAATATGTAACGCACATGTTTATGCATGGTAGTTTACCTCACATCTTATTTAACATGTATGGTTTATGGGCATTTGGTACACCTTTAGAGCAAATGTGGGGAAGAAAAAAATTCTTATTCTTTTATTTTTCTTCAGGAATTGGAGCTGGTTTAATTTATACGCTTGTAAACTATTATCAATTTAATGGTATTTATGATCTTTTTATAGGTGCAGGCTTAAATAATGCTGATGTAATTTCTATTCTAGAAAAAGGAACTACTGCTGGTTTTAATTTAAAAGATGCAATTACACAAACTCAGTTTGATAAAATTTATGGTTTGTATAACACTCCTGCTTTAGGAGCTTCTGGTGCTGTTTATGGCGTTTTGGTGGCATTTGGATTGTATTTTAAAGATGCAAAATTAGCTTTGATCTTTTTACCTATTCCAATCGCAGCAAAGTACTTTATTCCTATTATGATTTTAGGAGATCTTTTCTTTGGAATGACTAAGTACTCTGTGGGTAGTATTGCACATTTTGCCCATATTGGTGGTGCCTTAATAGGATTTATTATTGCTTATTATTGGAAAAGAAATCAATTTAAAACCAAATAATGAGTTTAATAGACACACTTAAACACAAATATAAAACAGGTACTATAATAGATAAATTAATTTATTTAAATGTTGGTGTTTTTCTTTGTACACTTTTAGTAACAGTATTTCAAGGTTTATACAAAGGCCAACAGAACTTTTTAATAGAGTGGTTTTCTTTAGATAATAATTTAAACGCTTTACTATCTAAACCTTGGTCTATAATTTCTTACGGTTTTTTACACGCAGATTTTATTCACTTATTATTTAATATGATTACTTTGTATTTTATTGGAAATCTTTTTATTCAATATTTCACACAAAAACAAGCCTTAACATTTTATATTTTAGGCACTTTATTTGGCGGAATATTATATGTAGTTAGTCAAAATTATTTTCCTTTGTTTGAAGGAATGAATACAACATTAGTTGGTGCGTCTGCAGGAATTTCTGCAATATTTATTGGTATTGCTACCTACATGCCTAATTATCAAATTAAGATTCGTTTTATTGGTTTTATTAAGTTTTGGCACTTGGCTGTTGTTTGGTTAGCTTTTGATATTATTGGACTTATAGGAACAAATGCTGGTGGAAGTTTTTCTCATTTAGGTGGAAGTTTATTTGGTTTTTTATATGTATCACAAGCAAGTAATAAAAACATCGATATTTTTGGTTCTTTCTCTTCATTCTTTAAGAAAAAGGAAAAGCCTTTAAAAACAGTTCACAGAACTACTAATAAAAAACAGAGTACAGTAAAAAACACAGCTCCTAATCAGGCACAAATAGATGCTATATTAGATAAAATTAGTAAATCTGGTTATGACACATTAACCAAAACAGAAAAAGAATTTTTATTTAAACAAGGAAAAAGGTAAATGAAGAACCTATCGTTTTTAGACAAAATACTTTATTTAGTAAATTCATTAATGGCAACAGTACTATTGTTGTCTTTTCTGTTGCCTTTTGTTTCTCCAAAAACGATTCCTGCATTTGCAATACTTAGTCTTTTTGTTCCTATTTTATTAATTATAAATCTTGCCTTTGCTATATATTGGTTAATCAAATTAAAAAAACAGTTTTTATTATCTTTTGTTATCTTAATTGTTGGTTGGCTTTTTACTACTCCATTTTATAAAATGTCTAGTAATAATTCATCTTTAAACTCAGATTTAAAAGTAATGAGTTATAATGTTAAGGCATTTGATCTCTTTACAAAAAAAGACAGTACAGACGCTAAAAATGGATTCGATTTTATAGCGTCTAAAAATCTAGATGTTCTCGTAATTCAAGAATACTATCAATCAAAAAAAGTGAAAATTTCTTTTCCTTATAAATATGTGAAGTTTAAGTCTAAAAGAGGAAAGTACGGAATGGCTATTTATTCGAGATTTAAAATTATAAACTCTGGTTCTTTAGATTTAAACAGCACTGGTAATAACATTATTTTTGCAGATATACTTAAAGGAAAAGATACAATTAGAATTTACAATGCACATTTCGAGTCTTTAAGAATAAAACCTAACGAAGAAAATTTCGGACAAGAAAATTCAGAAAAACTAATAAATAGAGTCTCTACATCTTTTAAAAAGCAAGCAGAACAAACTGCTTTATTTTTAGAACATGAAAAAAAATGGAAAGGAAAAAAAATTGTTTGCGGAGATTTTAATAATACCGCATATTCTTGGATGTATCATGAAATATCTAAACAGAAAAAAGATGCTTTTATAGAAGCTGGTAAAGGTTTTGGTAGGTCTTTTAATTATTGGTTTCCGTTAAGAATAGACTTTATTTTAACAGATGAAAATGCAATTATAAATCAGTTTTTAACCCTTTCTGAAAAGCATTCAGACCACTTCCCTATTCAAGCAAAAATTAATTGGTAAATAGTTAAATTTCTTACTATGTATTTTTTAATTAAAAGAAACATTTTCTAAATCTTTAAAGATATTTATAAGAGTATGAAACTGTTATAAATTTTGTGAAATCTTAATTCTAATAAGTAGTTATTCTGTTTAAAAATCATGAATAATATCGTACTTTCGCCAATGCTAAATATACCAAAATGAATGCAGAAAAAAAGGTTGCTTTTTATACTTTAGGGTGTAAACTAAACTTCTCTGAAACATCTACCATTGCTAGAAACTTTGTTAGTGAAGGTTTTGAACGTGTAGAGTTTGAAGAAAAAGCAGACGTCTATGTAATAAACACTTGTTCTGTTACAGATAATGCAGATAAACGTTTTAAATCTATTGTTAAAAATGCTTTAAAGCAAAATGACGAAGCATACTTAATTGCTGTAGGTTGTTATGCACAATTAAAACCAGAAGAATTAGCTGCTGTAGATGGTGTAGATTTGGTTTTAGGTGCAACAGAAAAATTTAATGTAACCTCTTATATTAATGATTTAACTAAAAATGATATTGGAGAAGTACATTCTTGTGAAATTTCTGATGCAGATTTTTACGTGGGTTCTTATTCCATTGGAGACAGAACTCGTGCCTTTTTAAAAGTGCAAGACGGTTGCGATTATAAATGTACATATTGTACAATTCCTTTGGCAAGAGGAATCTCTAGATCAGATACTTTACAAAACGTTATTGATAATGCTATAGAAATTTCTTCAAAAGGAATTAAAGAAATTGTCTTAACTGGTGTAAATATTGGAGATTATGGTAAAGGTGAATTTGGTAATAAAAAACATGAACATACTTTTTTAGACCTTGTAAAAAAATTAGATAAAGTAGATGGCATTCATCGTTTACGAATTTCATCTATAGAACCTAATTTATTAAAGGATGAAACAATAGATTTTGTGTCGAAATCTACCTCTTTTGTACCTCATTTTCATATTCCATTACAATCTGGTTCAGATGAATTGCTTAAGAAAATGAAACGTAGGTATTTAAAAAACACCTATACAAATAGAGTTTCTAGAATTAAAGAAGTAATGCCAAACGCTTGTATTGGTGTAGATGTTATAGTTGGTTTTCCTGGTGAAACTGATGAACTTTTTTTAGAAACCTATAATTATTTAAACGACTTAGATATTTCTTATCTACATGTTTTTACATATTCTGAAAGACCAAATACCGAAGCTGTAGAAATGGACGGCGTTATTCCGAAAAAAGTAAGAGCAAAACGCAGCAAAATGTTACGTGGTTTGTCTGCTAAAAAAAGACGTGCTTTTTATGAATCTCAATTAGGAAATACTTTAACAGTTCTATTTGAAAGCGAGAATAAAGAAGGATATATTAATGGTTTTACAGAAAATTATGTAAAAGTAAAAACCCCTTGGAATCCTGAATTAGTAAATACTTTACACACAATAAAATTAACAGAAATAGATGAAGATGGCGTAGTGCGTTTAAATTTTGTTAAAGAACTTGTGTAAAACAATAATGGCATCTCTTTTGATGTTATCATTGTCTTAAATATATTATAAGAAATGACAAAAATTCCTATTTATTTTATGCCTGGTTTAGCTGCTGGTCCTAAAATTTTCGAAAACTTAGAGTTAGATTCAGAAAAATATACTTTTCATTATTTAAAATGGATAAAACCTCTTGCTTTAGAAGAGGATATCGATAATTACGCTTGTAGATTAAGTGATGAAATAAAAGAAAAAAATCCTGTTTTGGTTGGGGTTTCATTTGGCGGAATTATGGTACAAGAGCTCGCTAAATTTGTAAAGCCTAGAAAAGTTATTATTATTTCTAGCGTTAAAAATCAAGATGAACTGCCAAAGAAATTCAAATTTGCTAAATTCACAAAGGTTTATAAATTTTTTCCAACCAAAGTTGTAGAAAATTTTGAAGATTATGCAAGATACTTTTTAGGAAAATCTCTAAAGAAAAAAGCAGCCCTTTATAAAAAATATCTTTCTGTTAGAAGTAAAAAATATTTAAAATGGTCTATCTATAACGTCTTAAAATGGAAACAATTAAAACCTGTTGAAAATATTGTTCATATTCATGGTACAAAAGACAATGTTTTTCCTATTAAGAATATTAAAAACTCTATTGAAATAAAAGGTGGTACACATATAATGATTTTAACAAAAGCTAAAAAAATATCTCAAATTATTGATGATGTTTTAACTTGTTAATACAAGCCTCTTTTCATACATTTATACTATAAAATTGCTAAACATGAAATCTTCTCAACGTATTCTATCTTTATTAAGTGTAACTATTGTAACCTTACTTTTTTATAATGGTATTCATAAGTCTGACACAGACCCAGAAACACTTACACACAAAACCTATAAAATAAAAGCATTAAAACTTCCTAACGGACTTAATTTAGCTGGAGAAAGAGTTCCTCTAGAAATTAACGATGTAAAAGAAAGAATGGAAAGAGAATTGTTAGTTAATACATACTGGCAATCTAACGGAATATTACTTATTAAAAGAGCAAATAAATATTTTCCTATTCTAGAACCTTTATTAAAAAAACACAATTTACCAGACGATTTTAAATTTTTAGCCCTAGCAGAAAGTGGTTTTACAGATGAAACGTCTTCTGTTGGTGCAGCAGGAATGTGGCATTTTATGAGAACAACAGGTAAAGAATATGGTTTAGAAATTAATAAAAACGTAGATGAGCGTTATAATATTGAAAAAGCAACGAAAGTTGCTGCAGAGTATTTAAAAAAATCGAAAGCTCGCTTAGGTTCTTGGACGCTTGCTGCTGCTGCTTATAATGCGGGTAATTATGGCGTTTCTAAGAGATTAGAGGCACAAGGAGTTAATAACTATTACGATGCTTTGTTACCAGACGAAACAGAAAGATATGTCTTTAGAATATTGGCTTTAAAAGAAATTATTTCGAATCCTAAAAAATATGGTTTTGTATTTGATCAAGAAGATTTATATACTGTAGAAGCTACAAGAACAATAAAAGTAGATTCTGCTATTTCTAATCTAACTCTATTTGCTAAGAAATATGGTATGAATTATAAAGAACTTAAAATTCATAACCCTTGGTTAAGAGAAAATAACCTAAACAATAAAAGTAGAAAATTATACAAAATTAAAGTTCCTGTAAACTAGTTTACTCAATAACATTTTTTACTCTACCCACCAAACCAGATTCTAACTGAACTTTAATTCCGTATGGATGATTTGAAGACTTAGTTAGAATCTTACTTACTTGCCCTTGTGTTAACTCACCTGTTCTTTGGTGGTTCTTTTGCACTATTTCTACAAACAAACCTATTTCTATATTCTTTCTTTGTCTTGCGTCTATCATAAAAAAATTTAAAAAACAAAAATAAAAAAAGCCTATCAATTATTGATAGGCTTTTAGATAAAAAATTAACTAGTAATAATATATAATTATATAACTCTTACGTTTACTGCGTTTAATCCTTTTTTACCATCTTGTAAGTCAAACTCAACTTCATCGTTCTCACGAATCTCGTCAACTAATCCTGACACATGTACAAAATGTTCTTTGTTGTTTCCTTCTTCAGTAATAAATCCGAATCCTTTAGATTCATTGAAAAATTTTACGGTACCTTTATTCATTATAATAATATTAAATATGTTGCTTGTTTAATTACTAACAACGTTTATTGAATTGCAAATATAATGCCATTAATTGAGGTATGTAATAAAATAATGAATATTTTTTCTCTTTCATCAATAATAACAATACTTTATTTTTTTCAATAAAAAAAGCCTATCAATAATTGATAGGCTTTTAGATAAAAAATTAACTAGTAATAATATATAATTATATAACTCTTACGTTTACTGCGTTTAATCCTTTTCTTCCATCTTGTAAGTCAAACTCAACTTCATCGTTCTCACGAATCTCGTCAACTAAACCTGACACATGTACAAAATGTTCTTTGTTGTTTCCTTCTTCAGTGATAAATCCGAATCCTTTAGATTCATTGAAAAATTTTACGGTACCTTTATTCATTGTAATAATATTAATGTGTTGCTTGTTTAATTACTAGCAACGTTTATTGAATTGCAAAGATAATGCCAAAAAAAATAAAATCCAAAAATAACACCTAAAATCACTTAAAACCTTTGTTAAAGACTATGTATAGAGGATTTAACACTTTCAAAATCCTTAATTATTTCTTCTAAAACTTCTTTTGCAGGTTTTATTTTATGAATTAAACCAGCAATTTGACCAATTTCTAACTCACCTTCTTCTAAATCACCTTCAAACATTCCCTTTTTAGCTCTCGCTCTTCCTAATAATTCTTTTAATTCTTCTATTGTAGGTTTTGTTTTATATAACTCTTGTACTTCATTATAAAACTTATTCTTTACTAAACGAACAGGTGCTAACTCTTTTAAAGTAACTTGTGTGTCGCCATCTTTAACACCTATAATTGTATTTTTAAAATTCTGATGTGCAGAAGATTCTTCTGTAGCTGCAAACCTACTTCCTATTTGAACTGCATCTGCTCCTAAAACTATTGCAGCCAACATTCCTCGTCCAGAACCAATACCACCTGCAGCAATAACTGGTATTTTAACTTGTTCTTTTACCATTGGTATTAAAGTAAAAGTAGTAGTTTCTTCCCTTCCATTATGTCCTCCTGCTTCAAAACCTTCGCAAACTACTGCGTCTACACCTGCTAATTCTGCTTTTAAAGCAAACTTAACAGAGCTAACAACATGCACCACTGTAATTCCTTTTTCTTTTAAAAAGGTAGTCCAAGTTTTGGGGTTTCCTGCAGAAGTAAAAACAATTTTCACTCCTTCATCAATTATAATATCCATAATTTTCTCAATATCAGGATATAACATTGGTACATTTACACCGAATGGTTTATTTGTTGCTTTTTTACATTTCTGAATATGTTCTCTTAAAACTTCTGGATACATAGAACCTGCTCCTATTAAACCTAAACCACCTGCATTTGAAACTGCAGAAGCTAATTTATAACCAGAAACCCAAATCATTCCTCCTTGTATAATTGGGTATTTTATATTGAATAATTCTGTAATTCTATTTTTCATTAATTTTTTATAATCTTAATTGTTTTGTATTGATTGTTTTTAGAAATTCTAATAAAGTAAACTCCTTTCTCTAAAGAAGAAATATCGAAATTATTAAAAATTGTTCCTTTTTGTTTAAAAACTTCTTTTCCTAAAACATCAAAAACTTTAACTTTATATTCTTTTACTTCTCCTTCTAAGCCTTCAATTCTAAAGTTAGTAACAATAGGATTTGGAGAAACTTTTAAAGTTGCAAAATATTCTTCTTCTAAAGAAGCCGTAGAACCAATGTAACTATTTAAAGCTACTTTAAAATTAGGAATACCAAAACCATGTTGTTCTGTAGGGTTTGTATATCTATCTGCAGACTTATATACTGCTTCCTTTAAAAAGTCATTAAAGTTCTTTGCTTTTTCTGTTTTGCCTCTTTTAAAAGATTTTAACAAGAAACCTTCATTACCATTTAAACAAGCAATTAAACCTGCCATAATTGGCGAAGAAAAAGACGTTCCGTTAGAACTAGATATTGCTCCTGTAGTATGATTAATTACACTTGCACTTACACCTTGTGCTAAAATTTCTGGTTTTACACGTCCATCAAAACTTGGTCCGAAAGAACTAAATGAAGCGATGTTACTATCTTTATCAACTGCGCCAACTGTAATTACAGAGGATGCATCTGCAGGAGCTGTTATGTATTTCCATGCATCGTTTCCAGAATTCCCAGCAGAATTAACTACTAAAATTCCTTTATTAGCTGCAATTTCTGCTCCTCTAGAAATAAATGTTGTTTTTCCATTCATATCTGCATAAGAATAATTGTAATTAGCATTATCGAAAGTAGAATAGCCTAAAGACGTATTAATTACATCTACACCCAAACTATCTGCTCTTTCTGCTGCTTCTACCCATAAAGTTTCTTCTAACGGAACTTCTACTGCGGCATTTTCTGTTCTAAATAAATAAAAAGAAGCATCTGGCGCAGCACCAACAAATTCGTTTTCTAAATATCCACCAATTGTAGACAAAACATTGGTACCATGATTATTTCCTGTATAAAAACTATTACTTCTTTCTACAAAATCATAACCTCCAAGAATCTGATTATTATCTCTTAATCTTTTAAATGCTTCTAAAGTATTTACATTAGGAAAACCTGCGTCTATTACTGCAATTACCTGTCCTTTACCGGTTAGGTCTTGTGCGTGCAAATAATCTCCTTTCAGCATTTTTATTTGATCACTTGTACTACCATAATTAAATTCGGTTTGAGAATTATTGAATTTATTTTGATGATTAGAAACCATCTTTTTAATACTTTTTTGTGATGAACTATTAAAGCTTTTATTAGCAAACTCTACTCTTTCTATAAAAGAAAAATTTGTAAAAGTGGCATCTATTATCGTTTTTGTTGCCTGAATATGAATTGCATTTAACCATTTAGATTTTCCTAAAACAGTAACTCCTGTGCTATTCTTTATGGCATCTAAATAAGATTTATGAATAGGAACATCTGTTGCGTTTATTGTAATTTGTAAATTATTTCTTCTATTAATAGCTCTTTGAGAAAGCATTAAAATAGGATTAGAAATATATGAAGCTGTATCTGGTTTGTCTTTTAAAAAGAACCAAGCATCTTCTTGTTGCTGAGAAAACAGAGAAAGTGAAAGTAAAAAAGAAAAAATTAGGAATATTTTTTTCATGGTTTTATCTTGAACCATAAAAATACCAATTAATAATACTTAAAAAAAGTTTTTTAAGTAATTATAGTTAGTTAAAAATAAAAGGAATTTCCATAGGGTATTTAACCTTAGTGTTTGCAACAATTGCAGGTTCTAAACCATCTAAGTTTTTAAAATAATTTATTATTTTTTCTTCAAAAACTGGATTTAATTTATGACTTAAAACAATATCTTGAACTTTACCATTTTCATCAATATTAAATTTTAATAAAAAATTAGTTTTAAGACCGCTTTTTATTAAACCCTTAACCAAATCTCTTTTAAGCTTTGCATTAAATCTTTTTACGCCATTTTTAAACTGTGGTTTTCTATGTAAAATTAGCTCTTCATTAAGAATATCTCCTGCTTTATTCCACAATTTATAATCTACAACCTTACCTTTTTTAAATACAATTCTCGCTCTTTTATTCTTTTCAGCATCAGTGTATTTCCAAACGCCTTCTCTTTCTCCTTTTAAATAAAGGCCAGAAGTTACATTATTACCTTCATCATTAAAGTAAAGATAAACTCCGTCTTTTTGCCCTTCGAAATTGTATTTTTGAACAGAAATTAATTTTCCTTTCTCATTAAATCTCTTAAAAACACCAACTCTTGTTTTTAGCTTTTCATCATTAAAAAAGCCACGAAATTTCATTTTTCCATTTCCATGAAATAATGTAGCCAACCATAAAGAGTCTTTTTTAACTACAGTTTGTATATAGGTTGCTTGTTCTCTTTCTACCTTTTTATAATTTCTGTCTAAATAATTTATAATAGAATCTTTCTGTGAAAAGCCAGATATGTATATGAATAAACAGAAAACTATTAAAAAAAATTTATTCATTAATTTATTATTTAAGAAATTACCCCAGAACCTAAAAGTTCTTCGTTTATATACCAAGCTACAAATTGCCCTTCTTGTATAGCAGACTGTTTATTTACAAACTCTACAAACAAACCAGTTTCTACTTTATGTAAAGTTGCTATTTCTAAACCTTGTCTATATCTAATTCTAGCTTCAACTTGCAATGTTTCACCTACTTTTAAAGTTAAGTCTTTGCGAATCCAATGAACTTCTTCATTTGAAACAAACAACACATTTCTATATAAACCTTGGTGATTTTTACCTTCACCTGTATAAATAGTATTTGTGTTTACATCTGTTTCTATAACATATAAAGCTTCTTTTGTACCACCTACATTTAAACCTTTTCGTTGCCCTTTTGTAAAATAATGAGCTCCTTGATGTTTTCCTACTATTTTACCATCTTCTTCGTTATAAGAAAACTTTGTTGCATAATATTTTAGTTCTGCTTCTTTGTTTTTAAACTTTGGAGCCGATTTTGTATATTGAGAAAAATCTGAAGCAATAGTAACAATATTACCTTTTTTAGGTTGTAATTTTTGTTGTAAAAACTCTGGCAATCTTACTTTACCTATAAAACATAAGCCTTGCGAATCTTTTTTCTCTGCAGTAATTAAATCTGCTTCTTTTGCAATTGCTCTAACTTCTGGCTTTGTTAATTCGCCAATAGGAAACAATGCTTTTGTTAATTGTTCTTGAGAAAGTTGACATAAAAAATACGACTGATCTTTATTATTATCTTTTCCTGCTAAAAGTTTATAAACAGGTTTTCCATCAATAATTTCTTCGCCTTTTCTACAATAATGCCCTGTAGCAACATAATCTGCACCTAATTTTAGTGCAATGTCCATAAAAACATCAAACTTAATTTCTCTGTTACAAAGTACATCTGGGTTTGGCGTTCTTCCTTTAGAATATTCATCAAACATATAATCTACAATGCGTTCTTTATATTGCTCGCTTAAATCTACAACTTGAAAAGGAATTCCTAATTTTTCTGCAACAATCATTGCATCGTTACTATCTTCTAACCAAGGACATTCATTAGAAATAGTTACAGAATCATCGTGCCAATTTTTCATAAAAAGCCCAATAACTTCATACCCTTGTTCTTTTAATAAATGTGCAGTAACACTAGAATCTACACCACCAGAAAGACCAACAACAACTCTTTTCATTATCTAATTTTAAGGATGTAAAGATACAAATTACAAATGGTTTTGTAGATTGAAAAAATTGATAGATAGATTGATTTGTCTTATGCTATTATTAAAGTTAAAAACTAAGTTTAATTCTCTTTTTTACGAGTATAAGTACTTTTCTTTTCTTTCTCTTTATTGGTAGTTATTTCGCCGTCTAAATAATATTCCCATCGCCCATCTCTTCTACCGTCTTTATAAATACCCGTTTCTTTAAGATCACCATTCAATTCAAAATATTTTGCCAAACCATTAGGTTTGCCATTTTTGTAAGAAATTTCTTCTATTAAAATACCTTTACTAGAAAACTTGTTAGAAATACCATCTAATAATCCGTTTTTATATTCGGCAAACTCGGTAACTTGCCCGTCTGGATAATACACCAACTGCTGTCCGTGAAGTTTACCATTACTATAATTTTCTTCTGACATTAATTTTCCATTAGCATAAAAATATTTCCAAAGACCAACCCTTTTTCTTTTGTTTAAAATACCTTCTGTTTTAATTTTACCTTTTAAAGTAAAAAACTGAACGAATAAAGAATCTGAATCTTGAAAAAAAGTTTTAATAATAACAGGTTTTTCTGAAGTTGTAATATCATAGAATTTAAAAACACCTACTTCTTTACCTTCTTCAAATTGCCCAACATAACGTATTCTTTTATTCGGATAATATTTTTTCCAAACACCCGTTCGTTGCTTATTACTATCGAATTTATTAATTCTTTGCGCATTGGTATTTTCACTTGCAAAATAACAAGCAAAAAAGGCAAAAATAAAAACAAGTCTTTTTATCTTTAACATTTAAATAAAATTTTAAACAAATATACATTAATAGTGCCAAAAACAAAGCTGCTTTACTTAACAGAACAACTCGATAATATGGCGAATCCTAAAAGAGAAAACCGCCAAAGGGTTGCGAATATTGTCTTAGAAAACGAAAAATTATTTAAATATTTAATTTCTATTACTTTTAATGTTGAAAATAAAGTATCAATAAAAGCTGCGTGGGTTTTAGAATGGATTTGTACACACCATCATTTAAATTGGATGATTCCTCATTTAGATGAGTTTTCTGAAAAGATTTCTACTGTAAAATTCGACAGCGCAATTAGACCTTGTGCAAAAATTTGTGAACACTTAGCAACTGCATATTATGCTAAAAAAGAAAATGATATTCAAAAAAACTTAACAAATCAACAAATAAATACCATTATAACTACTGGTTTCGATTGGTTAATAACACCTCAAAAAATAGCGGTTAGAGCTTATACAATGACTACTTTGTATTTATTTGGTTTAGAAAAAGATTGGATTCACCCAGAATTAAAACACCTAATAGAAACCAAAATTATTCATGAAAGTAAAGGCACAAAAGCACGTGGAAAACAGATTATAAATTTGATAGAAAAACATGTAAAATCACATTAATTAATGTCTTTTAATCCTTATTTTTGTTGCTTACAACACAACAAAAAATGAACTTAACAAAACTAAATGCCATCTCTCCTATTGATGGACGATACAGAGGGAAGATTGAAAAACTAGCAGATTACTTTTCTGAAGAAGCTTTAATTAAATACAGAGTTAGAGTAGAAATAGAGTATTTTATTGCTCTTTGCGAAATTCCTTTACCACAATTAGTAGATTTTGATAATAATTTATTTGATGCTTTGCGTAAAATTTATATAGATTTTACAGCTGAAGATGCTCAAAAAATTAAAGACATCGAAAGTATTACAAACCATGATGTAAAAGCTGTTGAATATTTTATCAAAGAAAAATTTGATCTTCTAGGTTTACAAAAACATAAAGAATTTATTCACTTTGGTTTAACTTCACAAGATATAAACAATACTGCAATTCCGCTTTCTATTAAAGAAGCAATGAATGACGTTTATGTTCCTCAATATTTCGAACTTTTAGAAAGATTACAAGAATTAGTAATCGATTGGAAAGACATTTCTATGTTGGCAAGAACACATGGGCAGCCAGCTTCTCCTACTCGTTTAGGAAAAGAAATAGATGTTTTTGTGGTTCGTTTAAAAGAACAATTCAATTTATTAAATGATATACCAAGTGCGGCTAAATTTGGTGGAGCAACAGGTAATTTTAATGCTCATAAAGTTGCATACCCAACAATAGATTGGAAAGAATTTGGAAGCAATTTTGTACAAGAAAAGTTAGGTTTACAACATTCTTTTCCAACAACGCAAATAGAACATTACGATCATATGGCTGCTTTGTTTGATACTTTAAAACGTATTAACAATATAATTATAGATTTAGATAGAGATTTCTGGACGTACGTTTCTATGGAATACTTTAAACAAAAAATTAAAGCTGGTGAAGTTGGTTCTTCTGCAATGCCACACAAAGTAAACCCTATAGATTTTGAAAATTCTGAAGGAAATTTAGGACTTGCAAATGCAATTTTCGAGCATCTTTCTGCTAAATTACCAATTTCTAGATTACAAAGAGATTTAACAGATAGTACTGTTTTACGTAATGTTGGTGTACCTTTTGGACATACAATTATTGCATTTACTTCAACCTTAAAAGGATTGAATAAATTGTTGTTAAACAAAGAAAAGTTTGAACAAGATTTAGAAAACAATTGGGCTGTTGTAGCAGAAGCTATTCAGACAATTTTAAGAAGAGAAGCATACCCAAACCCTTATGAAGCATTAAAAGGGTTGACAAGAACTAACGAGAAAATCAATCAAAATTCTATTGCGAATTTTATTGATACTTTAGAGGTTTCTACAGAAATAAAAGAAGAATTAAAAGCAATTACACCTGCTAATTATACAGGAATATAATCTTACAAAAATGAGCGTAAAGAATAAAGGTTTTTTTAGTTTTAATTTACAGAATAATAAATATTTTCTTTATTCTTTATTCTCATTATTAATACTTTCTTCGTGTTCTTCGGAAAAAGGAGATCCAGATAGATTTAAACAAGGTGTTTTCGAAATTCCTGCAGGAGATGGCTACAGTAAAACTATTATAACTAGAATAGATAGTTTACAGATTGAAGAGTATGATAAAATTATAAGTGTTTCAAACGATAGTTTATCTGAAGAAAGAAGAATTAAACATGTTGATACATTGTATATCAAATGGAAAAACAACTTCTTTTATTCTCTAAAAATGAAATCACCTAAGAAACAGTTAGATAAAGACGCTATTTATGTACAAATAACTAAAATAACAGATAATTCTTATCAGTTTTCTGCCAAAATAGGATTCAGTAAATTTCTTACGGATGGCACAATTTATAAAGTTAAATAATATTTTTTTCTTAATTTTTTAATTTTACAAGCAACGGTAATCAAAAAATTTAATATTTATAAGGTATAGTTTTAACAAAATATAATAACAAAAATCAAAAGTATATTTGTAACATTGCCTTCTTTTACAAAAACCTTAGCATATTAAACAATTAAATAAACATATAAGTATATTATTATTGGTATTATTTTTACTACCAATATTTGCTTTATCTGCTCATGCCTTTAGTGGTCATGAACATGTTGTTTGTACATCTAAAGTAGAAAAACATTTACATGAGCAAAATGTTGATTGTAAACTTCATATTCTTAAAACAAGTAATTCTTACTTAGTAGAAAATAATTTCAATTTTCAAAAAAAACCTATTATCTCTACAGATAGTAGTTTACAGTATAATTTCTTAAAAAATCATTATCAACTATCGTTTTCTTTAAGAGGTCCTCCTCTATGTATTTAAATTAAGTTCTATTTAATTTAAATTTTGAAAATAAAAAATGATAAAATTATTTTGTAAATGTGTACTTGCAATATGTATAACTACGTCTGCATTTTCACAAGATTGCCAGTTATCCTTTAAAGGAAAAATCACTGATTTTCACGACAATACAACAATTATTGGAGCTTCTTTACAAATAGAGAATTCTAAAAAATTTGCCACCACAGATTTTGATGGCTATTTTGAATTTAAAAATTTGTGTGAAGGTAAAATTACTGTTGTAATAAATCATATTGCATGTGAAACTAAAAAAATTACAATTTCTTTAGATAAAAACACATTTAAAGAAATTACGTTAGAACATCATATAGAAGATTTAAAAGAAGTAATTATAGAGTCTCCATATAAAGTTACGTCTAAAACAACCCAAACTACAAAAATAGATAACAAGGTTATCGAACAATACAGTGGTAAAAGTTTGGGTGATGCTTTAAAAAACGTGGCAGGAGTTTCATCTATAAATACAGGAAACACTATTGTAAAACCAATAATAAATGGCTTACATAGTAGTAGAATTATTGTAATTACAAATGGTGTTAGGCTACAAGACCAAGAATGGGGTATAGAACACGCACCTACTGTAGATATAAATAATGCTAATAGAATTTCTGTAATTAAAGGTGCGAATTCTCTAGAATTTGGTGGAGATGCTATTGGTGGTGTTATTGTTTTAGAACCCTCTAAATATGCTTTAAAAGACAGCCTCTATGGTAAAACAATTTTAGGTTTACAAAGCAATGGTAGTGGTGGTAATTTACATAGTAGTATTACAAAAACAACTAAAAAAGGTTGGTTTTTAAATGCTAAAACTACCATAAAAAGGTTTGGAGATTTTAAAAGTCCGGATTATAATTTAACAAACACAGGTTTGGCTTCAAAAGCTTTTTCTTTTCAAACAGGATTGAAAAAGTATGAAAAAGGATTTACAGTTAATTATAGTTTTGTAAATAACAATATTGGTATTTTAAGAGCATCACATATTGGTAATATAGATGATTTGGTAAGCGCAATAAATAATAAAGAGCCTTTAATTGTAAGGGATTTTAGTTATGCTATTAATGCTCCAAGACAAGAAATAAATCATCATATTTTTAAAGTTGATTACTACAAGAGATTTAAAAACTTAGGTAAACTAGAGGTTCAATACGATTTTCAAAAAAACCAACGTTTTGAGTATGATATAAGAGTTGGCGATGATAAAGATAAAGCTGCAATTGATTTAGATTTAACAACACATTCAATTAGTGCTACTTTTAATTTTAACAACAACTTAGAGCAAACTTATAAAGTTGGTGTAAAAGGAGTTTATCAAAATAATTTTGCTAACCCATTAACTGGTGTTAGACGATTAATACCAGATTATAATAAAATTGACGCAGGTATTTTTGCAATTGGTAATTATGTTTTAAATGATAAAACAACAGCAAATGTTGGTTTAAGATATGATTTTAATTACATAAATGCTAAAAAGTTCTATTTAAAAAGTAGATGGATAGAAAGAGGTTATGATGCCGTTTATAATGATTTAATTATTAGTGAAGAGCCAACACAATGGTTGGTTAATCCTAAATTTTCATTTCATAATGTATCTGTTTCTGCAGGAGTTTCTTATCAAATTAATGATAAAAACGCTGTTCTTTTTAACTATGGTCTTTCTAATAGAGCGCCAAATGCATCAGAATTATTTAGTGACGGTTTACATCATTCTGCCGCAAGAATTGAATTGGGAGATTTAGCTATGAAACAAGAGGTTTCTAACAGAATTTCTTCTTCATATTCATTTAAATCAGACAAAACAATATTTTTAGCAGAAGTCTTTTTAAACAACATTCATAATTTTATTTACATAGAACCTTCGGGAACAGAGCAAACAATTCGAGGTGCTTTTCCGGTTTGGGCCTATAAAGCTACAAATGCAAATTTATACGGAATAGACGTAACGTTGCAACAACAACTTAATGATGCTTTTTCTTTTCAAAATAAATCTTCTTTAACTTTTGGTTATGAAACTAAAACGAAGAGAGATTTAATAGATATTCCTGCTCCAAATTTTAAAAATTCTTTAGAGTATAGAAATAAAAATTGGCATCAATTAGGAGTTCGTTTAGAAAGTGAGTTAGTTTTGAAGCAAACAAACTATCCAGACAACAACTTTACAGCTTATTTACCAACACAAGGTATAGATGTACTTGTAGACATTAGTACCACGCCGCAGAGTTATCATTTATTAAATTTAAATACAGATGCCGTTTTTCATCTATCGAAAAAAACAGATTTACAAATATCTGCAAGTGTAACAAATCTCTTAAATACAAAATATAGAGATAACTTAAATAGATTGCGATATTACGCTGATGATTTAGGAAGAAATTATAGCCTACAATTAAAAATTAATTATTAAAACAAACATTATGAAATCAATAAAACACATATTAGTATTAGCATCAATCATTATTTTAGCAGCATCATGTTCAGATGATGATCCAATTGCTGTAAACGAAGAAGAAGTAATTACAACTTTAACAGTAACCTTAACTCCACAAGATGGCGGAGCTGCAATTACTTTAAATAGTGTAGATTTAGATGGAGACGGACCAAATGCACCTGTAATTACAGTTTCTAATAATTTAGCAATAAATACAACTTATACTGGAGTTACAAAAGTTTTAAATGAAACAGAAGATCCTGCAGAAAATGTTACTGTAGAGGTTTTAGAAGAAGGTATAGATCACCAATTCTTTTATACTTTTTCTGGTAATACTGTTTCTACAAGCTATACAGATTCTGATGCAAATGGAAATCCAATAGGTATTAATTTTACTTTAAGTACTACAGATACAGGTTCAGAAAACGTAACAATTTCTTTGATACACGAACCAAATAAAAGTGGTGCTGGTGTTGTAGAGGGAAGTATTACAAATGCTGATGGAGAATCTGATGTTGAAGTAACTTTTCCTTTAACAATCCAATAATCATTTTTAATCATTTATTAAAAAGTGTTGAGTTTAAAACTCAGCACTTTTTAAAAAAAAAAAAATCCACTTAAAATTATAAAAAGAAGCTGTAGATTGTATTGCTTCCGTTAAACAATCAATTACAGAATGTATAAATTAAACTTTAACTATTAACATTTACCTCGCCTTAAAAACAATGGTGTTTTTTAATAAAAAGTAGAAACAAGGTTTTAGAAGTAAACTTTACTTTCTAAACTTGTACTTTAAAGAATTGTAAAAAAAGTGTTACTTTATTGTAATGCTTTTTTTACTTTTGACAAAAATTAAATTGTGCTGTTTTATATCTTTCTATAAGTGATAAAAATGCTCATTAAAAGCATTTTTATGTCTAAATTACCTAAAGAACATCAATTTATAGACTTGTCAGATTATGGCAGACCCATTGCAAGAATTATTGCAAACTCCTTAAAATCAACAAAATTTACACCTGTAGATGTTACAATTGCCTTTGTTATTTCTGGCTTAATTGGTATCTATTTTATTATTGAAGGTTATTATTGGGCAGCTGCATTTTTCTTAATTTTTAAATCTGTTTTAGATGCTGCAGATGGTGAATTGGCAAGAGTAAAAGAAACTCCTTCTTATACGGGTAGATTTTTAGATTCTATTTCAGACATTATTTTAAACTTCATTATTTTTATGACTATCTGGCATTTAACAGATATACATTTAGTTTATGCACTATTAGCTTTCTTCGGAATTCAATTACAAGGTACTCTGTACAATTATTACTACGTAATTCTAAGAAATAGATTTGAAGGCGATACTACAAGTAGAGTTTTTGAAGACAAAACTCCAATTGCTTTACCCGGTGAAAAACAAAAAAACGTAGCTATTTTATTTTTTATCTATAAAGCCCTTTATGGTATTTACGATGAAATAATATATGCTTTAGATAAAAATGCACCAAAAGGAAAACCTTTTCCTAATTGGTTAATGACACTTATTTCTACTTTTGGTTTAGGTTTTCAACTTTTAATAATTAGTGTTTTCTTAGTTCTTGGTTTAAAAACATTCATCATTCCTTTCTTTATAGGATACTCTGTAATGATATTTGTTTTTATATTTATAAGAAAAGCATTTTATTAACGTACATGTTCTGTTTGTTTCATTCTACTAATAGTAATAAATGAAGCTAAAAAGAAGACTGCTAAAGACAATACACTCGATTGAATAGATATTATAGAGTTTAAAACGCCAAAAGTTACCATTCCGATAACCAATGCTATTTTTTCTGTTACATCAAAGAAACTAAAGTAAGAAGCTGTGTCTTCTGTTTTTGGTAATAACTTTGAATATGTAGACCTTGCTAAAGATTGTATTGCTCCCATTACCAAGCCAATTAAACCACCTAAAATATAAAAATACAATTCTATATTTGGAGTTTCTTTTGTTAAGTTAAAACCAATAAAACAAACCAATCCCCAAATTACAATAGTAATTTTAAGCGTCTTAATATTTCCTATTTTATTAGATAATCTAGAAAACAAAAAAGCTCCTAAAATACCTACAAATTGAACGAGTAAAATGGTACCAATAAGGTTTAATGTTTCTAAACCCAAAATTGTTCCAAAAATACCAGCCATTAATATAATTGTTTGCACACCTATACTTAATAAAAAAAATGAGATTAAGAATATTTTTAATTCTCTGTAAGCAAACAATTCTTTACCTACTTTTTTTATTTCTTTAATTCCTTTTGTAAAATAATTATCTTTTGGTAAACTCACTTTTTTTGAATTTGGAAGTTTTGCATACGTAATTTGTGCAAACCCCAACCACCACAAACCTACTAATACAAATGATAATTGAGAACCAAATTGTTTGTCATAAAAACCAAAAACCTCTGTTTCTATTAAAACTAAACATAGTAATAATAGTAATATAGAACCAGAATACCCCAACATAAAACCCTTTGCACTGGCATTATCTTGTTGTTTTGGTTTTGCAACTTCTGGTAAATATGCATTGTAAAAAACAATACTACCCCAAAAACCAATACTTGCTAAAATAGAAAAAACAATTCCTACCCAAAGTGTATCTTTTCCTGTAAAGAAAAACAAACACATTACAGATAATGAACCTAATAGACAAAAACCTTTTAAAAATTTCTTTTTATTACCAGAATAATCTGCAATACCAGAAAGCATAGGAGACAAAAATGCAACAACTAAAAAAGAAAAAGCAAGAGCGTAGTTATATAATGTTGTCGGATTCCAAAGTGTTCCTAAAAATGAAATTTTCCCCTCGGCATTTGCAAAACCTTCCGAAGTAGTTAAACCTGCATAATAAATAGGAAAAACAGCTGTACTAATTACTAATGAATATACAGAGTTTGCCCAGTCATAAAAAGCCCAAGCGTTTATTAATTTTTTATCTCCAATTTTTAACATAGATTTTTTTTTAAATAAAAATGCCGCTCAATTATTCTTGAACGGCATACAATATAGTAAAAGTTTTAACTACTTCTTATTATTTAGAACCAGCAACATTATTAAATTGTGCTGCATATTTTTTTGCTGTTGGCAAATAGGTTCTTAAATCTTGAATTCTAGATGCATTTGAAGGGTGCGTACTTAAAATTTCTGGCTGAGAACTTCCTCCAGATTTCTGACTCATTCTTACCCAAACTTCTGCAGCCTCTGTACCTTCATAACCTGCCATAATCATAAAAACCAAACCTAATCTATCTGCTTCTTGTTCATGTGTTCTACTAAATTTTAACATCCCTAAACCAGAACCAACTCCAAAAGCAGTATTCCACATTTGTTGCGTTTCAGCATCTTTACCAGAAGTTCCTAATGCAACTGCTAAACCACCTATTTGTTGTAATTGCCCTTGAGACATTCTTTCTTGACCATGTTTTGCAAACGCGTGTGCAACTTCATGCCCCATAACTGCTGCTACTCCATTTTCATTTGCACAAATTGGCATAATACCTGTATAGAAAACTACTTTTCCTCCTGGCATACACCAAGCATTTACAGTATTATCATCTACTAAGTTAAATTCCCATCTGTAAGCTTCTGCTTCTGATGTCATATTGTTTGCTCTCATAAAACGATCTACCGCTGCAGCTATATTCTTTCCTACACTTTTAATTTGGTTAGTCATTTGTCTGTTTGTAGATAATTTATTTTCTTCTAAGAAACCTTTGTATTGTGCAAAACTTGCAGGTAATACTTGCGAATCGCTCACAAAATTAACTCTACTTCTACCAGTAATTGGCACTGTACTACATTCAGAAAAAAGTAATACAGTTAATAATAAAATGGCTATTTTTTTCATATTTATTTATTGTTTTATAGTTCTTATTTAAAGTATGCAATTTATAAATTTTATAAATAATATAAGTGCTCAATTCATTTTAAAAATAACTGACAAGAAAATTAGCATACTTTGAATTAAAATTAGATAAATGATGAATACCTTTGTGTAAGTTAATCATATAATATTCGTCTAAATATAAAAATATACAAATGAACAAGATATTCTCTCTTTTAGCAATCGTTTTTTTAATGAGCTGCTCTAGTACAGCCCAAAATTCTTCAAAAGAAAATAAAAAATATAAAGTTGATAAAACAGATGCGCAATGGAAAAAAGAGCTAACCGATAAACAATATTACGTATTACGTGAATCTGGTACTGAAAGAGCATTTACTAGTCCGTTTAATGATAGTAAAACAAATGGTACTTTTGTATGTGCAGCATGTAAAACACCGTTATACGAATCTAAATATAAATTTGACTCTGGTACAGGTTGGCCTTCTTTTGATAGAGCTATTAAAGAAAACGTAGAATTAGACGTTGATTATAAAATTGGATATGCTAGAACTGAACTAAAATGTAACACTTGTGGTGGTCATTTAGGGCATTCTTTTGATGATGGTCCTAGAAAAACAACAGGAAAACGTCATTGCATTAATGGTGTGGCATTAGAATTTATTCCTAAGGATTAGATAGATATTTCTAATGCAAAAAAATTATCTTTATATTTTTTAAATTTAAAGATGAATAAAATAAAATTTCCAAGTGCACAAACAGTTTTACTTTTAATAGCTGCCTTTGTTGCTATCTTAACATGGTTAATACCATCAGGACAATTTGATAGATTAGCATACAATAAAGATGAAAATACTTTTATAAAAACCAGTAATGGGAATGCTGTTTCTTTAGAAGCAACACAAAAAACCTTAGATGGTTTACAAATTAAAATTCCTTTAGAAAATTTTACTTCTGGCGCTATTTACAAGCCCATTAGCATTCCTAAAACATATAAAGAGTTAGAAGCAAAACCTCAAGGTTTTAAAGAATTTATTTTAGCTCCTTTAAAAGGAATAATACAAGTTGCAGATATTATAATTTTAGTGCTTTTTATTGGTGGCTTAGTAGCTATTGTTAATTACACGGGTGCTTTTGAAGCTGGTATTTCTAGACTTTCTAAACTTTTAAAAGGAAAAGAATATACTCTTATAATTATTGTAACTTCTTTAATTGCTGCTGGTGGTACAACTTTTGGATTGGCTGAAGAAACCATTGCCTTCTACCCTATTTTAATTCCTATTTTTTTAGCAGCTGAATATGACGCAATTGTAGCATTGGCTTGTATTTATATTGGAAGTTCTATTGGTACAATGGCATCTACAATAAACCCGTTTAGCACTATAATAGCATCTAATTCTGCTGGTATTAATTGGACAACCGGTATTTACGGAAGAATAACCATGCTTATAATTGGTTTAACTATTTGCATTTCATACATTACTAGATATGCTCAAAGGGTAAAAAAAGACCCTTCAAAATCTATTATTTTTAGTCAGAAAGAAATGATTGAGAAAATGTTTCTTTTCAATAATTCTTCAGAAAAAATAAACTTTACATTTCGCTTAAAAATGGTCTTATTCATTTTTATTTTATGTTTTATCATAATGGTTTATGGTGTTAGCAATTTAGATTGGTGGTTTTTAGAAATGACAGGTATTTTCTTTATTGGCGCACTTTTAATAGGTTTTATATGTAAAATAAATGAAACTGTTTTTGTAGAAACTTTTATAAAAGGTGCTAATGATTTGCTAAGTGTTGCTTTTATAATTGGTATTGCTAGAGGTGTTACTATACTTATGGAAGATGGTTTAATTAGCGATACTCTATTGTACTATTCTAGCGATTTAACAGAAGGTATGAATAAAGGTTTTTTTATAAACTCTATGTTATTTGTCTATAGCGGCTTGTCATTTTTTATTCCTTCATCTTCTGGAATGGCCGTTTTAACAATGCCAATTTTGTCTCCTCTTGCAGACGGTATTGGCATTGGTAGAGAGTCTGTTGTTAATGCTTATTTATTCGGTATCGGTTTATTCAATTTTATAAATCCTACTGGTTTAATTTTAGCTTCTCTTGCAATTGTAAAAGTTGGGTATAATAAATGGCTAAAATTCGTAATGCCTTTAGTAATAATCCTAGCAGCGGTCTCTATGGTTTTCTTAACAATAAGTGTTTATTTATAAGAAAAAAAAATACAATCAACACATTTTCAACACCTTGAATTAAAAATAATTTTAATACAATAACACTTTAATTATATTTTCTTTGTACATTAGAGAAAAAAAAATGCTTTTTAATACTTCTATTTGTATAAAATAGGAGCATTAATGTGGTACTTATTAAAGAAAAAGAATTGAAAAGAATTGCTATAGCTTTTTTATTTCTTAATCAATGTTTTGCTTTTTCACAGCAAACAATAAGTAAGAAATATTCTGTACTAAAATCTACACAAACCTCTGTAGGTTCATCAACTGTTTACACTAAAACAAACAAGTTTAGTGTGCAACAAAGTATTGGGCAATCTGGTATTGTAGGAAAAAAAGAAATACATACAATTACTTTGCAACAGGGTTTTCTTAACAATTATCTGTTTTTTAAGATAGATAATTCTGCCAACAATTCTTTTAAAGAAAACTTCGATTTTGTAATCTCTCCAAATCCTTTTATAAATCATATAAAAATAGATTTTCTAAAAAAAACAACACATCCTATTCTCATTAAAATTTATGATGTAACTGGTAAAATTCATTCTTCTAACACATATACTCCTTCAGATAAAATTATAATTCCTTTAAAAGAATATAGTATTGGAACTTATCTAATACAGATTAAAAGTGGTAAAAATATAGTGACTAAGAAAATACTTAAAATAGAATAATTAGGATGTTAAAGAATAAGATTAAATATAGCTTTCTGTTCTTTTTTACTGGTATTATATCAACAATAAATGCACAACAAATTTTTATAGAAACTGGTTTTGAAAGCGCTAATTTTAAGAATTATGTAAATAACTTAGGAGAAAACACACTAGACGTAAACTATACAAAATCGCAAGAGATTTTTATTGAAGGTGGTTTTAGATTTAATTTACGTAAGAATAGACTAAAATGCGATGTTGCATTAAGTTACAACAAATATAAAATTAATACAGGTTTTTATAGTGGTAAAATAAGTATTCCATTAACATATAATTTAAATTATGTTGCGTTAAAAACAGGTATAAACTTTGCTATTATAAATGAACTTGATTTCAAATTACAGGTTCACGGTCACATTTCATACGATTGGCTTATAGCAGGTACAAGCAGCTATAAAAATGTTGTTAACGACCTTTATAGAGAAAACACATTCGACAGAACTTTACTACGTTATCACAGAGGTATAAGCGCAGAATATATTATTTCAAATAAAATATCTGCCTATATAAATTATAACGTAGCAGACAGTTTTAAAGATAAAAATGAAGATAGTAACATCGAAGAAAAGTACTCGTTACACACAAATGCTTTTTCTATCGGACTCCTTTTTAATATTCAAACTACAAGATAATGTTGTATCTAAATAAAATATGGCTCCTAATCCTCCTCTTTGGCACAACAATTCTTTGTGCGCAAACGCCAGGTTTTAATTATCAAGCATTAATTTTAAATACTGAAGAAATTCAGATACCTGGAACTAATGTTACAGAAAATAAAGTTCCGTTAGGCTTACAAGATGTTATTTTACGTTTTACAATAACAAATGATGTTGGCATAGAATATACAGAAGAACATACTATTACTACTGATGAAAATGGAATGGTTTCCGTTATTGTTGGTGAAGGAATTCCTACAAATTACACCTTTAGTAATATTATTTGGGATGGAAAATTAAAATTTTTGAATGTAGAACTAAAGATTACAGGAAATACAGATGGTTTTGTATTTTTAGATACTCAAAAAATATTATACATACCACATCCTTCAAGCGGCACAGGAAACATCAATATTGTTAACACCATAGGTAATTTAACACCTCCATATAATTATGGTGATTTAATTTGGCTTACTAGTTTTGGCTCTAATAAAAACCCAACATTAATGATATGGAATGGAGCAAATTGGGTTCCTGTTAATCAAGATTATGATCCTACAAATGAATTAGGACTTATAGTTGTTACAAATACTACTTCGAGAGACGCTGAATTTACTAAACCAATAATTGGAGACCAAGTGTGGAATAAAAGCTGCGAATGCTTACAGGTTTTTAATGGTTCTAATTGGGCTACAATAACTACAAAAGCTATAAACGGACTATATAAAGATGGTAATACTACTAAATTAGGCGGAGTTTTAATTCAACCAACAGAAATTACAACGAACACAGTAAACACATTAGCTTTAAAAGGCTTACAGCAAAGTACAAGTAATAATGATCAAATAATTGTAGCTAATAAAGATACTGGTATCTTAAAGCAACAATCTTTATCAGCTATCATTCAACAAAAGCAACTAATTATTTTTGCTATCGATGGTCAACTAGAGTTCCCTACACCTTTAAACATAACAAGTATAGATAAAATAGATGTTTATAGAAATGGTGTTCGTATAAGTTTTACGGCAATAAACAACACTACCATAAAGCTAGAGTCAGAAGCCAGATGTTATAAAAATGATAAGATTAGAATTGTACAATTATATTAACTAGAAAAAAATGAGAATAAAGTAAATAGATTAACAATAACTAAATAATTATTAATTTTCAAAAATTGCAAATGATGAAAAAAATGAAAAAAAATTACTTAAAAACAGGTGCTTTAGGACTTATGATAATGGTAGGAACTACTATAAATGCTCAACAAGTCTCTGGAGATGTTACAAAAACAGAAGATGTTAGTAAATCTAAACCACTTAATGGTACAATTAGAGTAATAGATAATAAAGGGACTAAAAAATTCTTACAAGTAAAAAATGGACTAACATTACTTACTGATACAACACCGGCTGGAGGTATTATATCTACATGGCAACTAGGTGGTGCATTAACAGATAATACTTATATAGATGCTACTGGTAAAGTATTCTCTTTAGATGGTTTAAAATTAGTTGCACCAACAAGTTCAGCGGCAACTACGGCAACTACACAGTCTATTGGAACAAATACAACAACCATATCTGGCGCAGGTACAGCCGCTGTAGAAACTGGATGGACAGTTTTAATTAGAGATGAAGCTTCTGGTGAAGTTCAAAAATTATTAGCTACAGATTTAATTACAACAGGTCGTGCAGAATTTCCTATAGCTGCAGATGACGATGCTGCTGTAACTGCTACTGGTTTAGCTATGGGAACATCAATAAACAAAATATCTGTATATAGAAACGGAGCTAAATTAAGAGCTGGTGTAGACTATACTTTAACTGCTGCAGATACAATTACATTAGATTTTGGTGCTGCATCGCCTAATGATTGGACAACTTATGCAGGTGATATTATTGAAGTACAATGGATTTACTAAATATAATATAGTAAACTGTTAAAATTTATTCTAAAAATAAAGATTTTGCTATATAAAGAGTTGGCTGTAAAAAACCTATTCTTTAAATAGCAATATAAAAACATGTACTAAAAGAGGCTTTATAATACTCTAAACTCTCTACCTCAATAAAATGAAAAAACAATTAATCCTTTTTGTCTTTACAACAATGCTACTTAATATCTACGCCCAAAAAGTTAGAGTAATAGATAATAAAGGGACAAAAATTACAGTAAGAAATAATCAAGTAACAACATCAAATATAACACCTATTAATCCAGTAGAAAATGATGTTTGGTTTGATACTAGTACAACACCTAAAACAATTAAAGTTTTTGATGACCTTAGTGGTTGGGTTGTATTAACACATACGGCAACAACTGGCTCTGTCTTTTTCGCTAGCACAAATGGCAGTCCTACAGAAAATGTTAATCAATTATTTTGGGATAACAATAATAATAGATTGGGTGTTGGAACAGGTTCTCCAACTAATAAATTAGAAGTTTCAGGAGCCATGAGGTCTCAAGGAATATTAAACTCAAACGGAACCGTTAATGAACCATCTTATAGATTTTCTAATGACACAAATACAGGTATGTATAGACCCGCAGCAGATGAACTTGGTTTTGTTGTAGGTGCTTTTGAAGCCATTCATATTGATGAAACTACTATTGGAAGTACAAAAGTTACAATAAACCAAACCTTAGAATTAAATGGGCAAATATTAGACGAAAATAATACTGTAGGCACAACAGGGCAAGTTTTAACAGCAACATCTACAGGGACAAAATGGGTAGATTCTTCTACGATAGATACAGATGACCAAAAAATTGATGAATTCACTTTAAATACTGATGGTAAAAACTTAGAACTTTCTTTAGAAAGCGATACTGAAATAACAAAACAAACAGATCTATCTGCATTAAAGTTAGAAGGTGATGTTACTGGTACACTAGCAATAAATAAAGTTGAAAAAATTCAAAATATAACGGTTTCAGAAACCATGCCTACAGATGGCCAAGTATTAGTTTATAATGGCTCGAGCTCGCAATGGGAAACTAGTGCAACTGTCTATTCTGGTTTTTTTATAATAGATGCTCCAAACGGAACAACAGCAACTACATATACTAAATCTATTACAGGATTGCCTTTTAAACCTTCTCAAATAACTTTTGTTGCCAATACAAATATAGAAAGTTTAAATATTGATGATAATAATAGTTCTGGAAAGAATGCAAGAGGTTTAAATAATAGTTATGGCACTATGAATGGCTTTGCTAGATTAATTGGAACAACTAAAACACAACAAACAATATACATTGGAGGTCATGGTAATTCTATAAACGATATTTCTAGGTATGCGTCTAGTTCAAATTGCATAGGTTTAAGATACGGAGACCAAGATGGCCTCGATTTAGGGAAAATAATTGCTTCACTAAATACCTTCGATTCAAACGGTTTTACTCTTAATATATCTTACACTCTAGGTACAGTAACAAATTTATTACCAACAGATTTAATTTTAAATATAGATCCTACAGATATTCTAAAAGAAAGTGTCGTCATTTTATATACTGCATATAGATAGTTATAAGAGAAACTTTTATAACAATACTCTTTTAATCATTTAAATTTATAAATTCAGAGACAATTAAGTAACGCTTCAGTTAATTAAAGTTATTTTTATTGTACATTCAAGTTTATATCATTTTAAATGACAAAAGCAGAAATTATAAATTTATTAGAAGAAAAGCATTTAGATTTATTTAAGTGGTTAGAAAATAAACCAAAAGAAAACTGGGAAAAAGGACCAAAAGATAAATGGACAATTGGCCAACAAGTAAAACATTTAGCCGCTAGCTTACAACTTTTAAACAATGCATTAAGTTACCCTAGATTTTTCCTGAAATATAAATTTGGCCTTTGTAATAGAGAAATTAGAAACTATGAAACGGTTGTTAAAAACTATCACCAGAAATTAGAAGAAAATAAAGAAAGAGCTAAATTATTTAATCGAAAACTTAAAAAACCTATTTTAAAAGATAGAGAAATACTAATAAATAAACTTCAAATTCAGAATAAAAAATTACAATATAAAATTAGAAAAATAAGCGATCTTAATTTAGACACTCTTGTTATTCCACATCCCTTAATGGGCAAAATGACAATTAGAGAAATTATTATGTGGACTGCCCATCACACAGAACATCATACTTCAATATTAAAAACCAAGTATAATAACGTTTTATAAAAATAAGTAATTCTATTTATGACAAAAATAATTGCAAAACCACATCTTTTTTTCTTCGGATTAACACTTTCTTTTATCATTTTAGGTATTATTAACAGTACCGAAAGCATAGATTTTAACATTGGAGACAGTTATTATGTTTTTACAATTAATTTTTGGTTTTACCTTTCTGCAATTTATTTTACATTAATTGGTTTTAACTATTTTTCTATAATTTGGGCAGAAAAACAACCTAAAAAATGGTTAACAATATTTCATATTTTGTTACAACTATTGTCGTTATTCCTTTTAATTACAAAGCATAATTGGAATTGGATAGGGAAACAATATCCTAAAGAATTAACATTAATTAATGATAATTCTCAAGTTATAATCGCCATCTCAATTGTACTCTTTTTCCTATCAATATTTATCCATCTTATAAACTTCTTTGTTACGCTATTCCTAAAGAAAAACTAATCTAAAAAAGGCGATAATAACTTAATATAAATACTTGTTAATTTATTATATTTGTGTTTCCAAAAAAAGACACAAATTATGTTTAATAATTTAAGCGATAAATTAGATAAAGCCTTACATACCTTAAAAGGACACGGTAAAATTACAGAAGTTAACGTTGCAGAAACTTTAAAAGAAGTTAGAAGAGCGTTACTAGATGCCGATGTTAACTTTAAAATTGCCAAAGATTTTACGAAGAAAGTACAAACCCAAGCACTTGGTCAGGATGTTTTAACAACATTAAACCCAGGGCAATTAATGGTTAAGTTGGTTAAAGACGAACTAACATTATTAATGGGTGGTGAAACTGTTGGTGTTAATCTAGGTGGTTCTCCAACTATAATTTTAATGTCTGGTTTACAAGGTTCTGGTAAAACTACTTTTTCTGGAAAATTAGCAAACTTCTTAAAAACTAAAAAATCTAAAGAAGTACTTTTAGTAGGTTGTGATGTTTATAGACCTGCAGCAATTAATCAATTACAAGTAGTTGGTGAACAAATTGGTGTAGAAGTATATGCAGAGGTTGGTAACAACAATCCTGTAGAAATTTCTGTAAACGCAATTAAGCATGCAAAAGCAAATGGTAAAAATGTAGTTATTATTGATACTGCTGGTCGTTTGGCAGTAGATGAAGAAATGATGACAGAAATTTCTAACATTCATAAAACAATTCAACCACAAGAAACATTATTTGTGGTAGATTCTATGACTGGACAAGATGCTGTAAACACTGCAAAAGCCTTTAATGACATCTTAAATTTTGATGGTGTTGTTCTTACAAAATTAGATGGAGATACACGTGGTGGAGCTGCATTATCTATTAAGTCTGTAGTAAACAAACCAATTAAGTTTATTGGTACTGGAGAAAAAATGGATGCAATAGATGTTTTTCATCCAGATAGGATGGCAGACAGAATTCTTGGAATGGGAGATGTTATTTCTCTTGTTGAAAGAGCACAAGACCAATATGACGAAGAAGAAGCAAGAAAACTACAAAAGAAAATTGCTAAAAACCAGTTTGGTTTTGATGATTTCTTAACGCAAATTCAGCAAATTAAAAAAATGGGAAGTATGAAAGACCTTATGGGTATGATTCCTGGTGCTGGTAAAGCAATGAAAGATGTAGATATAGACGATGATGCTTTTAAAGGAATAGAAGCAATAATTCACTCTATGACTCCAGAAGAAAGAAGTACACCAACAAGTATTAATGCAAGTAGAAAAAAGAGAATTGCAAAAGGATCTGGAACTTCTGTTAATGAAGTAAACCAATTAATGAAGCAATTTAACCAGATGAGCAAAATGATGAAAATGATGCAAGGTGGTGGTGGCAAAAAGATGATGCAAATGATGCAAGGAATGAAATAAAATTTAAAAGAGATAAACAAATTGTTTATCTCTTTTTATATACAACAAACAACACAACAACACAAACAAGAATGATTTTATTAGACGGAAAAAAAACAGCTTCGGATATTAAAGAAGAAATTGCTTTAGAAGTTAGAGATTTAAAAGACAAGGGTTTAGAAACGCCTCATTTGGCTGCTATTATTGTTGGTAATGATGGTGCAAGTATTACATATGTAAATGCAAAAGTAAAAGCTTGTGAACGTGTTGGCTTCGAATCTACTTTAATTAGACTAGAAGAAAATACAACTGAAGAAGAATTATTAAATGAAATTGCAATTTTAAATGTTGATAATGATATTGATGGTTTTATAGTACAACTTCCGTTACCAAAACATATAGACGAGCAAAAAGTTTTAATGGCTGTAGATCCTAACAAAGATGTTGATGGATTTCACCCAACTAATGTTGGTAAAATGGCTTTAAACTTACCTACTTTTATTTCTGCCACTCCGTTTGGTATTTTAGAATTATTAGATAGGTATAATGTAGAAACTTCTGGAAAACATGTTGTTGTTTTAGGAAGAAGTCATATTGTTGGTAGCCCAATGAGTATTTTACTTTCACAGAAAAGAAAAGTTGGTAATGCAACTGTTACAATGTGCCATAGTAGAACTAAAAACTTAAAAGAAATTACATTACAAGCAGATATTATTGTAGCTGCAATAGGTATTCCAGAGTTTTTAAAAGCAGATATGGTAAAAGATAATGTTACCGTTATAGATGTTGGTATTACACGTTTACCAGATTCTTCTAAGAAGAGTGGCTTTAGATTAGTTGGTGATGTTGCTTTTGATGAAGTTGCTGCAAAATCTGAGTTTATTACACCTGTTCCTGGTGGAGTTGGACCAATGACAATTGCTATGCTACTAAAAAACACATTATTAGCTTGTAAAAGAAATAACTAAACTGTGGATTCTAAAAAAACAACCAACTATTTTAGCGAATATTTTCAAATATTTATTGGAATTGTATTAACTAGTTTAGGTTTAAAAGCCTTTCTATTACCTAATGGGTTTTTAGATGGCGGTGTAACCGGTATTGCTCTTTTAGTAAGAACACAAGTAGACATAAACATGTCTTATTTGTTACTAATCTTTAGTATTCCGTTTTTAATTCTTGGGTATTTTACAGTTTCTAAAAGAATTGTTATAAAGTCGATTATTAGTATTTTAGGTGTTGCTTTTTTTATTCATTTAGAGAATTTTCAAACAATAACCAACGACAAGTTATTAATTTCAATTTTTGGAGGTTTGCTAGTTGGTTCTGGAATTGGAATTGCTATTAGAAATGGCTCTGTATTAGATGGTTCAGAAATTCTAGGTATTTATTTAAATGATAAATTCGGAATTAGTATTGGTAAAATTGTATTATTCTTTAATATTATTTTGTTCAGTATAACTGCTTTTGTAGTTTCTGTAGAGGTTGCACTCTACTCTATTTTAACTTATATTATTGCTGCAAAAGTTACAGATACTGTTATCGAAGGTTTCGAAGACTTTATTGGTGTAACCATTGTTTCGAGGCAACATAGTCTTATTAAGAAAGCTATTTTAGAAGAACTTGGTGTTGGTTTAACTATTTACAAAGGTTCTTCTGGCTTTGGCCATAACGGTAAAGCAGAAGATTTTGATATTATTCATTCTATAGTAAATAGAATAGATATAAAAAAAATGTATCGAATTGTACAAGAAATAGATACAGAAGCTTTTATTGTAGAGTTTGATGTAAACAGTGTAAAAGGTGGTGTTCTACGTCATTATATCGACAAGAAAAAAAATAAAAAATTAAGTCCTGTAAAGAAGACGATCGACTAAAGTACTTTCTTATCATCTTTATGGGCTCCGAATTCTTTTCTATATATTCTTACAATTACTAGAAATAAACTTATTAAAAGTGGCCCAAATATTAAACCAATAAACCCAAATAAAGGAACACCAACAATAACACCTATTAAAGTAATTAATGGGTGTACATTATCTAACTTCTTCAATACAAAAAGACGAATAATATTGTCTGTAGAACCAACTACTACCAAACCGTAAATTAGAATTCCCCAAGCAGCGAAATTATTCCCTGTAGAAAGTGTTAAAATAAATACAGGTAATATTCCTATTAAAGTTCCTACAAACGGAATCATAGAACCTACTGTTACTATTATAAACCAAAAGAAAGGATCGTTAATATCGAAAATTAAAAAACCTATTAAGGCAATAATACCTTGTGCAATTGCCACTAAAGGAATACCAATTGCATTAGAGCGCACCATTGCTTGAGATTCTTCTCCAATTATTTTTAAATTTTTATCGCTAATAGGAATGTATTCGTATAGAGAGTTCTTTAATTCTGATCTGTTTGTTAACATATAAAACAATAGAAAATACATAATACCAATTGCAATAAAAATATTGAAGGTTCCGCCTGCAAAACCTTCTAAATTATCTGTAACCCATGTAGAAACTTCAGAAACATTTATTCTTTCTGCCAAATCAAAACCATACCTACTTTCAATTTTACCAAACAAATCTTTTAAAGCTTGGGTTACTTGCTCTGAGTTTGTAACGGCATCACCAACCTTATTACCTAACATCATAATTAGACCTGTAACAGGAAGTAAAATGCAAACAAATGAGACTAACATTAAAAAAATTGCTGCAAAATCTGGCTTCCATTTCTTTTTCACTAAAAGAACCATCCATTTTCTTAGAAGTACATAAATAGTAATTGCTCCTAAAACACCAGACAAATAAGGCATCATTTCTTTAAAAATGAGAATACCAATAAATAAGATTAGAAGTAAAACAAAAACTTGCCTAATCGTTTTGGGTGCAATTGTATCTTTCATAGAATCGATTTTCTGCAATTTATTAAATAAATAATCTATATATTGTAAAAATCAATTATTTAATTAACTCATTTAAAAAGGGTTTTAAATATTAATTACTGCTTTAATTTATAAATTTTTATTGATGGATTTTTTTCTAAAAGAAAACAGCAATTTTACGCCTTTCTCTACAGAACACTTATTAACTGTGCTCTTTTTTATCTTTGTTGGAATTATTTTAATATCTATAACAAAACAACAAACGAAAAAAACTCAAATAAAAATTGGAAATATCTTTGCCTTTTCAATATCGATAACTGTTATTTTAGGAACCTTTATAAAGTTATATAAAGGTAATTTTAATTATCAAGAAGATTTACCATTACACTTGTGTAGTTTTTTAGCAATTATAATTCCTATTTTATCATGTACTAGAAAGTTTATCTATTATGAAGTTTTCTTTTTTTTGATTTTAGCAGGAACAATGCAATCTTTAATTACACCAGATGAATCTAATTTTTTAAACTTTCCTTTTTTTAGATATTGGTTTGTGCATGCAGGCTTAGTTATTTTTATGCTTTTTGCTACTTTTATTTATAAAATGAGACCAAACCTTAAAAGTGTAGCAAAATCGTTTTTAGCAATGCAAGCATACATGCTTTTAATGTTTACACTTAATTATTTTTTAGGTTCTAACTATTTTTATACTAATAGAAAACCAGATGCAGCAACATTATTAGACCTTTTTGGTGAATGGCCTAAATACATTTTTGTAGTAGAATTAATTGTGATTCCGTATTTTCTTTTATTGTATCTACCTTTTTATTTAACTCGAAAGAAGAATTAAGCCTCTTCTCTATTCACTAAATCTATAGAAAAAGCAGGTAAACAAACTGCTAAATATTCACAAGATTCTTCAAACGGATTTGAATATTGAACTCTTGTATTCTTTTCAATTTTAATAGATTCTCCTGCCTCTAAAACAATAGTTTCATCTTCTATTATAAATTGTTTTTTTCCTTTTATAATGTATGTATATTCTTCAAACGCGGGTGTTTGAAAAGGCTCGCTCCAACCAGAAGGTGCAACCATGTGTGCAATACTTATCTGAGAATTACCATCTGTAGCTTGTCCGAAATGTTCTTCTATAACTTTACCATCTGTTGTTGGTACAACAAATGGAGTTTTCTGAATTGTATATTTTTTAATCATAATAATTGGTTTTGCGTAAGCGATTGAAATGGCATCCTTTTTAGAGGAACGAAAAAAAGATATAATGTAAAGCGCGGTTTTGTGTTTAAAATAAAACGCACAAAATTTGCACTAAAATTTATTTTAATTAAACCAAACAATAAAAGATTTCATCTTAGCTAAATCTGGAATTTGCTCTAAAGAAACTTTCTGATTCGTAAAATCTTTTAAACCTAATTGTTCTTTGGCAATTGCTATTGTTGTATTTAAATCGTCTATAAATAAGGTAGCAGACGTTAATGTAGTTTCTATTCTGTTAATATTATTATTCGCATTAATTTCAGAAAAGCTAGAATTTACATTTATAGAAGTTACTGTTTTAAATCTTGCATCATGAATTTCTATACTTTTAATTGTAGAAACTGAGTCTAATTGTTCTTTTGGTACAATAGTTAATAAATGCTTTCCTCCTTTTTCGAATACTAAATACTCGTCATCATCTTGAAAGTAGTTATCGCCTAATGCACCTTCACTTAAGTTTTTTACAATAGAATCATTTTCGAAAATATCTTCTAATTCTTGAATAGTAGTTTTTGGTGTTAAATGCCCAACTTTACCTTTTTCTATATTAAATTTACCTCCATCGCCACAACTTATAATTAAGAATGCACATGCAATTATTACTATAGATACTATATTTTTTTTAATCATTTTTGGTAGTTTATACGTTTTATAACGTTCAATTTTCAATTTTGTTACTTTAAAATCTTCTTTAATATGCCAAAAGCAGCTCTAATAAAAGTAGCACTTGTAAGTACTTTAACTATAGGGTTTTGTGCAGTACTTCGTCTTCGAGAAGAACTTCTAGAAGCTCTTTCATCTCTTTGCCTTTCCTTTTCTTTTTCTTTTGCTACTTTTTCTCTCTCTTTTTCATCTGCTGCCGTCTTTATAGCTTTTGCTTCTGCTAGGTTTACTTTTTCTATTTTAGCATTTAATAATTCGTAAGCGCTTTCTCTATCTAGGTTTTCATTGTATTTGTAAAACAATCTAGAGTTATTTATAACTTGCTTTAATTCTTTAGCTGTTAACACGTCCATTCTACTCATTGGCGCACGCAACATGGTTCTGGCTAATGGTGTTGGAATTCCTTTTTCGTTTAAAACGGAAACAAATGCTTCTCCAATTCCTAATTGTGTTAAAACTTCTTTTGTATCGTAATACTCTGAAGAAGGATAGTTTTCTGCTGCCAACTTAATTGCTTTTCTATCTTTTGCAGTAAAAGCTCTTAATGCATGCTGAATTTTTAAACCTAATTGTGCTAAAATATCTTCTGGCACATCTTTAGGGTTTTGTGTAACAAAATAAAGACCAATACCTTTAGAACGAATTAATTTTACAATACTTTCTATTTGGTTTAATAAGGCTTTAGACGCTTCTTCAAACACCAAATGTGCTTCATCTATAAAGATAATTAACTCTGGTCTTCCGCTATCTCCTTGTTCTGGAAACGTTTCATAAACCTCTGCTAATAATTGCAACATAAATGTTGAGAATAACTTTGGTTTGTCTTGTATATCTGTTAATCTTAAAACAGATATTATACCTTTACCGTCTTCATCTACTCTTGTTAAGTCTTCTACTTCAAAAGATTTTTCACCAAAGAATAAATCGCCACCTTGTTGTTCTATTTCTACAATTTTACGTAAAATTGCACCGGTAGAAGAAGATGAAATTCGCCCATATTCTGCTTGAATTTCTTCTTTACCTTCGTTGGTTACATATTGTAATACTTTTTTAAAATCTTTAATATCTAAAAGAGCAAACTTATTATCGTCGCAATATTTAAAAATAATAGAAACAATACCACTCTGCGTTTCTGTTAAATCTAAAATTCTTGATAACAAAACGGGTCCAAATTCTGAAACCGTAGCACGCATTCTTGTTCCTTCCTGTTCAGAAATTGTAAGAACTTCTATTGGAAACTTTTGAGCGGTAAACGGAAACCCAATTTTTGCATGACGTTCGTCTATTTTTGCGTGTCCAGGGCTTGGTTGTGCTAAGCCAGAAAGATCTCCTTTTATATCCATTAATAAAACAGGAACTCCTTTTTCTGATAAGTTTTCTGCTAAAACTTGAAGTGTTTTTGTTTTTCCTGTTCCGGTTGCTCCAGCAATTAAACCATGCCTATTTAATGTCTTTAAAGGAACCTTAACAATAGCATCTGTTATGGTTTCTTCTCCCAACATTGCAGCACCTAATTCTATAAAATCGCCTTTGGTTTTGTAACCGTTATTTATGTATTCAAAGAACTCTTCCTTTCTACTCATTAAAACTAAATTTTGATAAAAATAATCAAACTTTAATTGTTAGGAAATTATTTGAAGAATTTGTTTGAAATAGTTTTTCCTAAAATTAAAAGAAAGCACAAAAAAAGGTTCTAACTTTATATTAAAGCTAAAACCTCTTCCTATTTTTTAATATTTTAATTGTTCTTATTTTTGAAAATATTCTGGAATTAATCCTTTTAATTTATCAACTGTTTCCTCAACAGTTAAATCGCTCATTCCACCAGAAGCATTTGCATGTCCACCACCGTTAAAGTGTTCTTTTGCTAAAACATTTACTGGGTTTTCTGCTCCTTTAGAACGGAAAGAAATTTTCATAATTCCATCTCTTTCTGTAAACACAATAGCAGCTTTCATTCCTTTAATAGACAAGACTAAGTTTGCTAAACTATCTGTATCTCCTTTTTTGTAATGATATTTTGCTAATTCTTCTTTAGATAAAGAAATGATAGCAACATTATAATCGTATAAAATTTCTAACTTCTCGCTCATTGCATAACCTTGCAAACGCAAACGAGTTTCTGTATTATTATCGCTTAATTTCTCATGAATTAAATGATGTTCTACGCCTGCTGCTAATATCTTAGCTAAAACCTCGTGCGTTCTTGGTTTTACAGAATTAAATCTAAAACTACCTGTATCTGTTAAGATTCCTAAATACAAAGGCGTTCCTATTTTTTCATCTAACAATTCTAAATTTCCAGATTCTTCTATTAAATCTACAATTAGTTGTGATGTTGATGATGCTGTTGTTTCTGAAACCGTTATTGTAGGAAATTCTTCTGGGTTCAAATGATGATCTATCATTATCTTCTTACAAGTTGCTGCTTCTAACAATGCTTGCATTTCTGGTCCTACTCTATTAGTTGTATTGTAATCTAAACAGAAAATTAAGTCTGCCTTTTGCATTTCTGCAGTTACCTCATCTGGGTTTTCTTCCATTAAAAGAATAGCAGAAGTGTCTAACCAATATAAAAAATCTGGTGCTTTATCTGGGTGACAAACAACTGCTTTTTTACCTAATTTTTCTATAAAGTGAAGCAAACCTAAAGAAGAACCAATTGAGTCTCCGTCTGCAGATTTATGTGCTGTAATAACGATGTTTGAAGCAGCTAAAATTTCTGCTTCTATTTCTTTGAAAATATTCATGTAGTGTCTTTTTGCAATTGCCATTTATTATAGCAATTGTATTTTTTTTTTTGAAGTTGCGAAGTTAGGTTTATTATTGAAGTGAATAAAGATGAATCAGATTTAAAATCAATTAATCCAACTCTTAAAATCTTTTACTCGCTCTCTACTTACAATAATTTCTGTTTCAGAATAAGAAATTAAAATCAATTTTAAGCGTGAATTAGAATGAGCAATAATTTCTTTAATGAAATCTTTACGGACAATAAAAGTTCTATTTACTCTAAAAAACTTTTTAGAATCTAAATCACTTTCTAAACTAGTTAAAGAATTATTTATAATATAATTACCATTAGAAGTATTTAAAAATGTAGCGTTTTCAAAACTATAAAAGCACGCAATATTATCTGAATTGATTATTTTTATCTTCTTGCCTACTCTTATTGTAAAAGATTTTTTATAATTGTAGCTCTTATAATTACTGACTAATTTTCTAAACTGCTCGAAATCTATTTCTTTTTGTTGCACTTTTTTAGCTTTTAAAATAGCTTCTTTCAATTTTTCTTTATTGATAGGTTTAAGCAAATAAGAAACACTATTATAATCGAACGCTTTAATACTATAATTACTAAAAGCTGTTGTAAATATTATTTTTGAAGTAATTTTTACTTGATTAAATATTTCAAAACACAAACCATCAGAAAGCTGCACATCTAAAAAAATAAGATCTGGTTGTTTGTTTTTCTGAAACCATAAAACAGAAGCTTTTACAGAATTCAGTTTTTCTAATATTTCTATTTCAAAATCTTGCAATAAACGTTCTAATCTTCTTGCGGATGGTAATTCGTCTTCTATAATAATTGCTTTCATTAAACAGTTTCTAGAATTGGTAATTTAATTATAAAACGAGTTTCGGAGTCTTCAATGATTACTTTTTTATCTGTAAAAAAAGCGATTCTTTTTTTAATATTTTCAATCCCTTTTTTAGATTCTGAAACTGTTTTTAATTTCTGATTCTTATTATTCTCAATAATTAAATAATTTTCTTCGGATGTAATTTTCACATTAACAATATTGGTTTCATTAATCGTGTTATGCTTTACCACATTCTCTAAAACTTGTTGTAAAATAGTAGAAACAATGTATTTTTCTCCACCGATCTCATCAATATTAATTGTAAAATTTAAACCAATTTCAAATCTGTCTTTTAACAATTCTAAATAACTTTTTGCAAAGTTAATTTCATCTTTTACCAAAACAACATCTTGCTTTTCTTGCTCCAAGAAATAGCGATAAATATGTGATAAATTTTCAGAATAGGCAACTGCCTTTTTAGGGTTTTCTTCAATTAAACTAGTTAAAACATTAATGTTATTAAACAAAAAATGTGGACTTAATTGATTTTTTAATTGTTGGTAATTTAATTGAGATTCTAAAGATTCTTGAGTTAATTGTTCTTTTTCTTGTTTTGAAACTAGCTTTAAATAATATAGATGCACTAAAGTAATCACATACATAAAAAATGGACCAAACAATACAATTGAATGTAGGGTATTCTGATAATTTTTTTCAGAACTCATAAATCTGTAAACAGAAACAAATATTGATATATTACTAACAAAAATAAAAAATAAAGTAATAATTATATAATAACTAATTATTAAAATTATTCTTTTTGTAGTAGAAAAATTAGTGTAAATATATTTGAAAAAATAAAATGAAATAAATGATAATATAATTCCGAAAGGCAAAAAACGACTCCAAACAGTAAATGAATTAAAAAAACTTGGTAAGCTTATAAAAATAATTATCGTGTAAATTATTACTCCAATAAAAGGTATAACTAATAATATTTTATTTGAATGGTATAATTCAAATTTTGATACTATGATATTTTTGTTTTTATCAATTAAAATCAAAATTACGCTTATAAATAAATTAGTAAATAGGCTTAAAATTGCCAAAAAAAGCCAGTTTGTACTAAAGAAGGTTTTATAATTATTGGGATCAATATATTTATAAAATAAATAAGCCGAAACATAAGTAATAACAAAAGAAATTACTGATGATTTGAAGATTTTAAATTTATATTTTTCTTTTTTAAAATATAAAAAAGAGAAATACATCGGTATATAGAAAATAAATAAAGTTGGTAAATAAGACTTTAATAGATCCACATCTTTATAACCTTTAAAAGCAACTTGAATTAACAAAAAAAATAAGATTATTAATAGGTATAACGCAAACGATATGTAAAATGACTTAAATAATTTCTTCATAATTTCTAATTTTTATCAAAAATGAAGTTTATCATCATTAATAAAAAAAGAAATATAGTGAATTGTTATATTGTGTAAGTGAATTGTAGGCCAAATGTTGTTTCTCTATGAGATTTCTCCATAAAGTCGAAATGACAATCGTTAGAATTATGAAACTTTATTACTTTGAAACTAATTTTACTCAGTCAAACTCTTAAATCTTTTACACGTTCCCTACTTACAATAATTTCATTTTCAGAATAAGAGCTTAAAATCAATTTTAAGAGTAAAATGGTATAAGAAATTATATCTTTTAAACAAAAACATCAAAAAATCGTTTACTTTTTCATTAATCAATTTTGTTCTTTTTCTCTTCTAGCATCTCTAAATAAACATCCTCAACATGTTCTCGAGCCCAAGTTGTTCTTCTTAAAAACCCGAGACTCGATTTCATTGTAGGGTTATTCTTGAAACAACGAATATTTACACGTTCTCCTAAATACTCCCAACCATAGTAAGCTACTAAACGTTCTAAAACCTGAACTAGTTTCACTCCATGAAACGGATTGTTTAATTGTTCTTCAGTGGCTTTTCTTCTTTTTCGTTTAGCTGGTTTCTCTTCAGTCAATTCTTCATTTTCTTGGGGATTGGACTCTGTATCTAAAAGTTGATTTGTTTGATTCTTTTTATTAGTCGACTCATTTTGGTGATTGGCTTTCATGTGCATTGTTGGCAAATTGTATTTCATAAGGCAACTAGTTTAAAAACAAATCTAATAAATAAGACAACTATTTAAGTTATTTTATTTTCCCGATAACTAATTTCGAAAATGGTATACCCGTAATTTTAATACTACCAAAGATAAAGACTATTGCTAATAATAAATCCATTCCTGTAGTTATAATCATTGCTTGCGGAACTTCGCCAACAGTTGTAGCATAAGTTACTAGAAACACATTAAATAAACGAACTAAACCATTCCAAAGGATAATAGACGACCTAGTATTTACCTCTTGTACTGCCCAAATAAGTGATGCTCCAGCAAATATAATAAAAGCACCTGCTATAGAATTTGTTATTAGTGCTTCTCCTGTTTTGGTTGTAATAGCTTGTATTATCATTCCTATACCAATCGGGAAGTTTAATATACTTGTAATTAGAACGAATTTTTTAAATATGTTTTTCATTTTTATTATTTATTTTATTTTATTGAATATTTAATGATGCTTCTGTCCAAAGAACAAATTGATTTGTATTTTCGATAATTTCGATAGGAACCTCATAAAAAGAAGCTACAATATTATTTCTTTTAAAAAGGGTTAAAGGTTTTGAATCTGCTTCTAAACAATTATTAATATTGCTTTTATCTACTTTAAAAAATATCGTTTCTTTAGCAATTATACCAAACATTAAACCATCTGCATACAAACCTATACAGCCAAACATTCGTTTCGTGTAAACCTTTTTCCAATTGAACAATTGGTCCAGAATAAAATTCAAATAATTAGTAGAACTAGCCATAGAATCTATTTTTTTACATTCATATTTTTTAGTATTCTTCTTAACGAAAAAACAAAACTTTTTGGACTATCTTCTTGTGTAAAATGACCTGCATCAGAAAGTAATTGTACTGGTGCATTAGGAAAAATAGAACGCCATTTGTCTTGAATATCTTGCGAAGCGACTGCAACATCTTTTAAACCGAAAATAAACTCTACTTGCTTGTCTTTTAATGTATGTAGTTTACTCTCTAGATCTACTAACCAATCTGTTGCAATTGTAATTTGTTGGGGAAATACTGCAGTTCCTATTCTAGATTCTTTTGTAGGAAAAGGCATTTCATAAGCATCCATAATTGCTTTATTACTGCTAGATTTTTTGTTGATTGAACCACGCATTATTCCTGTTACAAAAAAGTTCTCTTCTAAAATTTTGTTCTCCATTTCTTTAGAGCTCATTTGCATAGAAAAACCTTCTAACTTACCTTCTGCTTTCCAAGCCCAAGTATTGCTAATTACAACACCTATAACTTTGTCTGGGTTACTTGTTGCTACAGATAACCCTGTTGGTCCGCCCCAATCTTGAACAACGATCATAAACTTGTCTAACTTTAAATGATCAAAAAGAAGTGCACTAATCCATTCTACATGCTCTTGAGGTGTAAAGCCAAAGTTTTTAGGAGTATCAGAAAAACCAAAACCAGGTAAATCGTAGGCTATTACTCTAGCTTCTTTAGATAGTTCTTTAATTATATTTCTATTTAAAAAAGACCAGTCTGGGTTTCCGTGAGTTAAAACAATAGGTACTCCTTCGCCTTCATCAATATAATGCATAGAAATTCCTTCTTTTTCAAACCAATTACTTTTAAAAGGATATTCAGCTTTGTCAACTATAAATGGTCGCTGTTTTTTGTTCGTTTCATCTTTATTGAATATTTCCAATTTCAGCATATTGTTTTTCATAATTATTATAATTTTAATGTCTTCAAACTTAACTAATCACATGATTAGTTATGGGGTAAAAAAATGTTACAGATTTTTAAATGTCATTTCTATATAATCTTCAATAACAGTATTGTCTTGTATTTTACTTGCCAAACCTAACCCACCAATAGCTAAGACTAGAAAATTTACTTGCTTATTAATAGTAACGCTATCTGTTGTAGTATTAAATTCTAGGTTCTTTTTAAATAGAACTCTTAATTTTTCACTATAATTAGAAATAAGTGCTCCAGCTTGTTTATCTATCTCTAAGCCAAATTCTGACATAGTATTAACCATTAAACAACCTCTTTTATTATTATCTTCATTTGAAAATGCAGCAAATGCATAAAAGAAATTCTTTATACTCTCTTTACCAATAGAAGAATCTTCAAACTTTTTTAATACTTGTTGTAGTTTATTTCTATATAATTTTAAACTTTCTAAAAAAAGGTTATTCTTATTACCAAAACTAGCATTTATAGAAAATTGATTAATGCCCATTTCTTTAGACAACATACGTAAAGATGTATTTTTATAGCCATTCTTCCAGAATAAAACCATGGCACGTTCTATTACTTCTGCTTCATTATATTGTTTTTCTCTAGGCATAAAACTTAATTAGAACACAAAACTAATCACTTGATTAGTAACAAAAAAATATATTCACATATATTTTAAAAATTTCTGTAAAGATGTTGGCTAATAAAATTATTTCCGTTGGAGTTAAGACTTAATTACTATACTATTAATTGATTTACTTTCTAAAAACAAAATAATAATTGAGAAGACAATTTCGATAGTTCCACCTAAGATTCCGATTAAATAAAATTCATTATGAAATGATATTCCTAAAATACCAGCTAAAATTAATACCGCTCCAAAAACCCAGTAAATCTTCATTCCGTATAAAGAACTAAAAATTAAATAGCGTGCACCTATAATTAAAATCATGATTGAGAAAAACCAATTTGCATGAACTTGAAGTATAGAATATGCTATAAACAACCCAATAAATAATAAGATAGTGCTTTCTAGAGCAAGGTGAGATAACGGATTTTCTTTCTTATGCTTACCAGATCTTTTTAAAGCTTTCGATAAAACAATTCCTAAAGGATGAATTAGCATTCCACCAAAAAAGAAGATAATTACACTTAGTTTTTCTGTACTAATTAAAGCAGTAATTCCTGCTGATAACCACACAAACCCAGACACTAATGCTCCTGGACCACCACCAAAATAAGATTTTCGCATATCTTTTTGCGCTTCTAATAAAGTCATCTTTTTAAAATTTAATTTTTACTCAATCCAATTTTTAAAATCTTTTACTCTTTCTCTACTTACAATAATTTCAGTTTCTGAGTAAGAATTTAAAATCAATTTTAAACGCGAATTGGTATAAGAAATTATATCTTTTATTGAATTAATATGAATAATAAAAGTACGATTCACTCTAAAAAAATGTTCTGGATTTAATTGTTCTTCCCAAGTTTCTAATGAGTTATCTAACAAATGGTTTCGCTTTTCTAAAGTATGAATATAGGTTGATTTATTTTCACTAAAAAAGCACTCAATATCATTTATAGAAATAATTTTTATATGCTGACCAACTTTAATTGATAACCTTTTTTTGAATTTTCTATCAACAGGATTTATTAATAATTTTCTAATATCATCTAGATTTACCTGAACGTCTGTTTGTTTTGGTTGATGTTCTTTAAACTTATCTACCGCAACTTTAAGTTCATCTTCATCTAAAGGCTTTAACAAATAATCTATACTATTTAATTTAAAAGCTTTTAATGCATATTCATCATAAGCAGTTGTAAAAATAATGGCAGATTTTACTTCAATTTCTTCAAAAATCTCAAAAGATAATCCGTCTGATAATTGAATGTCTAAAAATATTAAATCTGGATGTTCATTATTCTGTAACCAGTTTAAAGACTCTTCTACAGAATGCAACATTTGTTGTACTTCGATATTTAAAGTAGCCAACATTCTGTTTAATCTTCTTGCTGCTGGCTTTTCGTCTTCAATAATTAATACATTCATTTTTAATTTTGTTTTTATTCGTTTCTTCTTTTTGTTTGAAATACAATTCTTTTTGTTTGAAAAAAAAAGGGTTACTCATTCATAAATTCATCAATCTTTTTTTGCTCCCAATCTTTACCAAATAAATTAGGAAAACCAAACGTTTTAATACCATGAAGTGCTAAAAACACTCCCCAAATTAACCAAATTGGTATGTGTGTAAAACTGTCTCCATCAAACTGATTACTAACTATAAAGTTTCCAAAAAGTTTAAAAGAAAAATTCCATACAAATGCTAAAAATAAATTTACCAAGATGTAAGCAACAATGTGTTTATAAAATTTCTTAATTTCATCTACTCTATGTTTTGCCCTAATTAATTTCTTGTTGCCTAAGTTTTCCATGGTTTTAAAATTTTCTTTTTTTAAGGTCTTCTTGCTCCATCAATTCTTTAATTTTCTTTTCTTCCCAATCATTTCCTAAACCTAAAGATTTAAAACCAAAAACACCTAACCAATGAAAAAACATTCCTATTCCCCAAAAAAACCATGTAGAATAAACTCCAAAATTAGAAATAATCTCTTCAAAACTATCGCCACTATTAGACAAACCAAAAATAATAATTCCACTTAAAAAGATATTTACCAAGATGTAAACAATTAAATGTACATAAAAACCTTTTATAGCTTTTACTCTTTTTTTTGCCCGAATATAATTTTGTTCTTGTGTAAAGTTATTTTCCATAATATTTATTTTTTCATTAACTCTTTAATTTTCTTTTCTTCCCAATCCTTTCCAAAACCTACTAAATTAAATCCAAAAACAGATAACCCGTGAAAAAAAAGACCAGTACCCCAACCCAAAGCAGAAAACCAAAACCAATGAAAGTGTGGTTCATATTTTAAATTAACAAAAATAATTATAGGTATTACTAAACAATAAATAGATAGATGTGTATAAAACCCTTTTATTCTTTTTACTCTTTTCTTAGTTTTTAAATAACGCTGTTGTTCTATAAAATCTAATTCCATTTCTATCTCCTTTTATTTTCTTGATCCATATATTTTTGAATCTTTTTGTCTTCCCAGTCTTCGCTCATAAGTATATTAAATCCAAAAGTATTAAATGCTTGAAAAGCGATTCCTATTCCCCAGAAAAACCAAATTCTAAAATTATTATAATTAAATAAAGCTTCCTTAAAAGTGTCGCCTTCATTTACATCTCCAAAAATAAAAATAGCAGATAGAAATGTATTAACTACAATATAAGTAGCCAAGTGTTTATAAAATTTACTAATTTTTTCTACTCGGTTTTTCGCTAAAATAAATCGTTGTTGTTGTGTTCTATTTATTTCCATTACCTGTAGTTGTTCTTCTTATTCTCCTTATCCATCAGATCTTTAATCTTTTTGTCTTCCCAATTACTTCCTAAGAAAATACTGTAATTATTTACTTCTAAAAAATGAAAAGTTAACCCCATTCCCCAACCAAATATTGGAAACCAAAACCAGTGAAAACCTGGTGAGAATTTTAAATTTATAAATATTAAAAAAGGGATAACTAAACAGTAAGATGCTAAATTCTGATAAAACTCTTTCAATTTTTCTACTCTTTCTACAGCTTTTACATATTTGCTATTTTCTAAATCGTCTGTGTACATAATGTTGTTCATTTTATATAAGAGAGGTAAACTCACTTTAAATATTTTGTTATTGTTTTCTATTTTCACTCCTTTATCTGTAATTAATCCATATCTATCGGCAATATTTTGCAAACCAACTTTGGTGCTTTTTCCTATTGCTTCTTTAGGATTGATGTTATTTTCTATAATTAAATAATTATCTTCTTCATAGATATTAATTGTTAATGGTTTAGAAGTAGAAACCACATTGTGTTTTACTGCATTTTCTAATAAAAGTTGAAGAGATAACGGTACTATTTTTAATTCGTTAGTACTAATAGCATCCGGAATATTAAATTGTACGGCATCTTCAAAACGCATTCCTAACAATTCCATATAGGTTTTTGCAAATTTTAGCTCTTCTTCAATAGGTACTAAATCTTTATTTCTTTGCTCTAAAACGTATCTATAAACTTTAGATAGTTTTGTTGTAAACCTTTCAGCTTGATGTGGATTTTCACCAATTAAACTCGTTAAAACATTTAAACTATTAAATAAAAAATGAGGATCTAATTGATTCTTTAAAGATTCAAATTTTGCTGTTTCTGTTTTAGCTACAATTTCTTGTTTTGTAGTTTCTTGTGTCATTGCAGATTTCCAATTGACCATAAAGCCTTTTGCATGAAAGAAAGCAGCCACACCTAATGAAAATATAATGGCAAATAAATGTACCCAGATTAAAGTTTCACTAAAAAAGTTCTCTAGTTTATATTCAAAAATTAAGATATACTGTACATAATGAATTATTAAAACCGCAATAACTGTATAGATAACTGTTCCTATAATTCCTGCCCAAACTCTCTGGTTGGTTTGTTTAACCCAATCCCATTTAGTATTTAAATACTCGTTAACAATTCCATTTCCAAGTCCTAATACAAAAGAATACATCGCAGACATTAAAAAAATTAAACTCATGCCTTTCAAAGAAAATCTTTGATATATAAATATAAAAACGATTCCTAAAATAATTGTAAGTTTTAAACTAACTACAAAATCGCTTTTTATTTTTTTGAAAATACTTGAGTTTAATGTTGTCATTATTGATAATTTATATGAAAATAAATTTACTAAAATTTTATTTCTAAAGATACTTCTTTATCCTTCACTACAAATTTAGCATTTTCAAAAGTAGGTGGCGCAAAAGCCATCACGTTATTAGAGGCTCCGTAATCTTCTAATGGCATTCTGTTTTTAGCAAAATCCATTTTATCGTTGTTATTTTTATCATGATAACAAATAACTGCATATTCTCCTGCAGGTATGTTTTCAAAAACAATGGTACTTTTTCCATTTACAATTTTACCGTTTGTACCTGCAACAGGTATTCCCATAAAATTGTCTTTCGTATATAAAGCATATCCTATTTTTCCTGCATCTGAAGTTGCGTTTACAACAGTTACAGTAATTTTATTGTTTTGAGCAGTTAACGAATTAGTAATTGATAACATTGCTACTACTATAATTGATAATAATAATTTCATAATATTTTGTTTTAATGGTTAATGATGGTTCAAAGATGCAACACAACCAAGGTTTTTTAAATTAAACAATACCCAACTGTATTTTTTTTAGGACGAACTGTAAAAAGCAACGTTTAAAAGAAGTATTTACTTTAATATCATAACATTACTAAAGTTTTAAGAAACACAATCTATAAAATCGATAGATTAAAAAAAGCGTTTACTACAGATTCCATAAATAATAAATTGATTTATTACAAAATTGATAAAAGTTTTAAAATAACTTTCTTTTTTTATCATCGATTGAAAAAATAATATACATTTACATCATGTTTACTACAAAAAATAAAACAAATAATATGGTTCCCAGGTTGCGCTTTCGCAATGCTATACGCTAATGCTAGATCTAGCAATAAACTGAAACTATAATTTTTATTTTTTATCATGTACCAATCAAAAAAACTTAAAAGCCTACAAAAACATATTATTTTAAAAGATAATACAAACTCTGTACGCCGCTTTTTCTCACCACGCCCTTTGGGTGTTTAACTATTATGGAATTAGGTGAGTCCAATTCTGCATTTCAAAGCAAAAAATTAAATACATTCAACTTTAAAATATCAATACAATGGAAATTGTAATTGCTAACAAATCACATACTATTTACGCAGATATTATTTGCCAAACAATAGAAGATGCTGCTCAAGTAAGAGGAACAGGTATCGCAAAAAGAAAACCAGAATACGTTGCCACTAAAATGGAAAACGGTAATGCTGTAATAGCATTAGATGACGGTAAATTTGCTGGATTTTGTTATATAGAACAATGGGGACATGGAAAATTTGTTGCCAATTCTGGTTTAATTGTTCATCCTGATTATAGAAATATTGGGCTTGCTAAAAAAATTAAACTTGTAATTTTTAATCACTCTAGAACCAAGTTTCCAGATGCTAAAGTTTTTAGTATTACTACGGGTTTAGCTGTTATGAAATTAAATAGCGACTTAGGTTATAAACCTGTAACCTTCTCGGAACTTACAGACGACCAAAGTTTTTGGGATGGTTGTAAAACGTGTAGAAATTTTGATATTTTAACAAGAACAGAAAGAAAAATGTGCTTGTGTACAGGAATGTTATTTGATCCAAAAAACAATAATAAAGAAGCGTCTAAAGAAGTTAAGGAGAACGTTTTTCAAAAATTAAAAAATATTAAACAGAACTTGTTTCTAAAAAAAGATAAATAATGAAAAAATTAGTAATTGCTTATAGTGGTGGTTTAGATACTTCGTATTGTGCAGTAAGTTTATCAAAAGAATATGATGTACACGCCGTAAGTGTTAACACTGGCGGATTTACAACAGAAGAAATTAAACACATAGAAAGCAACGCCTATAAAATGGGCGTTTCTACTTATAAAAACATCGATGCTGTTGCTACTTTTTACAATAAAGTAGTAAAGTATTTAATCTTTGGTAATGTATTAAAAAACAGTACGTACCCGCTTTCTGTTAGTGCAGAAAGAATTATTCAAGCAATTGAAATTGTAGAATATGCAAAAAGTATTGGTGCAGAATATATTGCACACGGAAGTACAGGTGCAGGAAATGACCAAGTTCGTTTTGATATGATTTTTCAGACATTGGCTCCTGGTATTAAAATTATTACACCAATTAGAGATGGAAAATTAACAAGACAAGAAGAAATAGATTATTTAAAAGCTGAAGGAATTGATATGCCTTGGGAAAAATCTAAATATTCTGTAAACAAAGGGCTTTGGGGAACAAGCGTTGGTGGTGTAGAAACTTTAAAATCTGAATTGCCTTTACCAAGTGAAGCATATCCTTCTCAATTAGAAAAAAAAGGCGAAGAGAAAGTAACATTGACTTTTAAAAATGGTGAATTTGTTGCTTTAAACGGGCAAGAAAACTTACCTGAAGTAAATATTGAAAACCTAAATAATATTGCTTCTAAGTTTGCTATTGGTAGAGATATTCATGTTGGTGATACCATTGTTGGTACAAAAGGTAGAGTTGGTTTTGAAGCTGCTGCAGCTTTAATTACCGTAAAAGCGCACCATTTGTTAGAGAAACATACCTTAACAAAATGGCAATTACAACACAAAGAATATTTGTCTAGTTTCTACGGAATGCACTTGCACGAAGGCCAGTATTTAGATCCTGTAATGAGAGATACGGAAGCTTTTTTACAAAGTTCACAGAAAATGGTTTCTGGTAATGTGGTAGTCTCTTTAAAACCTTATCATTTTTCTTTAGACGGAATTATTTCTGACCATGATTTAATGTCTAGCGCATTTAGCACCTATGGTGAAGAAAATAAAGCGTGGACTGCAGATGATGCTAAAGGTTTTATTAAAATCTTAGGAAATCAGAATAAAATATATAGACAAGTAAACAACTCATAATTATGTTACAAGTAGGAATTATAGGTGGTGCAGGTTATACCGCTGGTGAATTAATAAGATTATTATTGAATCATTCAGAAACAAATATCAATTTTGTGTACAGTACCTCTAATGCTGGTAACAAATTGTATAAAGTGCATCAAGATTTAATTGGTGATACAGAAATCGATTTTACAAGTGAAATTAATACAGATGTTGATGTGTTGTTTTTATGCTTAGGTCATGGAAATTCTACTTCATTTTTAGAAAAAACTACTTTTTCTGACAAAACAAAAATTATAGATTTAAGTAACGATTTTAGATTACTTGCTGATAAAAATTTCGAAGGAAAAGACTTTGTGTACGGTTTACCAGAATTAGATAAAGAAAGTATTAAAACGGCAAAATATATTGCAAATCCTGGTTGTTTTGCAACTGCTTTACAATTGGCAATTTTGCCTTTGGCGGCAAATGGTTTGTTAAAAAACGATATTCATATTAATGCGGTAACTGGCGCAACAGGTGCAGGAACTTCTTTGTCTGCAACAACTCATTTTACCTATAGAGATAATAATTTCTCTCATTACAAAGCATTTAATCATCAGCATTTAGGGGAGATTAATCAAACTGTGAATCAGTTACAAAGTGATTTTAATTCTGAAATTAATTTTATGCCAAACAGAGGTAATTTCTCTAGAGGGATTTTTGCAACAACCTACACTAAGTTTGATGGCGCTATTGAAGAAGCTATAAAAATGTATAAAGCCTATTATAAAGATGCAGCTTTTACGTTTGTTTCTGAAAATGATGTGCACATGAAGCAAGTAGTAAATACAAACAAGTGTTTAATTGGTTTAGAAAAACACGGTAACAAATTATTAATTACAAGTACTATTGATAATCTTTTAAAAGGAGCTTCTGGAGCAGCAATTCAGAATTTAAATTTAATGTATGGCTTTGAAGAAACACTAGGTTTAAAATTAAAAGCAACTTACTTTTAATTGAAATAAAAATATTTAAATGTTTATTAAACAAACGATTACCTATTAATATAAGAAGTAAGTTGTTTATTATTTACTAGCTCGCGTTAGCGATAGAAACGGCATCCTTTTTTTAGAGGTACGAAAAAAAAAGATATAGTGTATAGAGCGACCTTTAGGTAACGCCAAAAAAAAAAATAGTATGAAAGCAGCAATTATTGGAGCAGGAAGTTTAGGACAATCTATAGCCAAAGGTTTATTAAAAAACAAGGTGGTAAGTTCTTTGTATTTAACAAAACGAAATACAAAATCGATTACAGATTTTAATATTCATGAAGAAGTAATTTTAACATCGAACAATGAAGAAGCTATTAAAAATTCTAACATTTTAATATTCGCTGTTCAGCCAAGGCATTTAGAAAATATTTTAAAAGATATAAAGCATCTTTTAAAAGAAAATCATGTTTTAATAACTGTAATTACTGGCTTTTCTATTGCTAAAATAGAAGCTATTGTTGGTGCAGATAAATACATTATCCGCTCGATGCCAAATACTGCTGCTGCTGTTGGGCAATCTATGACGTGTATTTCACCCAATACAAAGGGGAAAGAAAAAGTTGCTTTAGCCAAAACTATTTTTAATAGCTTAGGAGAATCTATGGAAATACCAGAAGAACAATTACAGGCTGCAACGGTTATTTGTGCAAGTGGTATTGCTTTTTGGATGCGTTTAATACGTGCAACAACCCAAGGTGCTATTCAGTTAGGTTTCGAAGCAGATGAAGCGCATAAATTAGCAATGCAAACTTGTTTTGGTGCTGCTACTTTATTAAAAGAATCTGGCAATCACCCAGAAGCAGAAATAGATAGAGTTACAACTCCTGGAGGTTGTACTATTGAAGGCTTAAACGAAATGGAACACCAAGGTTTAAGTTCTTCTTTAATTAAAGGAATAAACAAATCATTTGATAAAATAAACCAAATAAAAAACTAACAACATGCCATTATTTAACGTTTATCCATTGTACGATGTTACACCTGTAAAAGCTAAAGGAGTTTATGTTTATGACGAAAATAAAACAGAATATTTAGATTTATATGGTGGTCATGCTGTAATTTCTATTGGACATGCACATCCTAAGTATGTAAAGGCGATAACAAAACAGGTTGAAAAACTAGGTTTTTATTCGAATGCTATTCAGAATCCTTTACAAGTAGAATTGGCAAATAAATTAGAAACAATGTCTGGTTGTAAAGATTACCAATTGTTTTTATGTAATTCTGGTGCAGAAGCAAATGAAAACGCGTTAAAACTAGCTTCTTTTAAAACGAATAAGTCTAGAGTTATTGCTTTTAAAAATGGTTTTCATGGTAGAACTTCTGCCGCAGTTGCCGCAACAGATAATAAGAATATTATTGCACCAATTAATGCGCAACAAAAAGTTACTATTTTAGATTTAAATGATATAGATGCTGTAAAAACAGAATTAGAAAAAGGAGATGTTTGTGCTGTTATTGTAGAATTTATACAAGGTGTTGGTGGTTTAGACCAAGCAACTGCAGCATTTTTTGAACAAGTTGATATACTTTGTAAAGCAAATAACACTTTTTTAATTGCTGATGAAGTTCAGTCTGGTTATGGGAGATCTGGTAAATTCTTTGCGTTTCAACATTATAATGTAACGCCAGATATTATTTCAATTGCCAAAGGAATGGGAAATGGTTTTCCTATTGGAGGAATTTTAATTCACCCAGATATTGAAGCTAAATTTGGAATGTTAGGAACCACTTTTGGTGGAAATCATTTGGCTTGTGTTGCAGGTTTGTCTGTTTTAAAAGTAATTGAAGAAGAAAATCTAATAGAGAATGTTAATGAAATGTCTGCATATTTTATAAAAATTGCAGAGACAATTCCGCAGATAAAAAATATTAAAGGAAGAGGATTAATGCTTGGGTTAGAATTCGATTTTGAAGTTGGAGATTTACGTAAGAAATTAATTTACGACTATCATATTTTTACGGGTGGTGCAATGAATAAAAGTCTATTAAGAATTTTACCTCCTTTAACTGTTAGAAAAGATCATATAGATCAGTTTTTTGAAGCATTAGTTGATGCTTTAGGGGAATAGAAATATAGAGCATAGAAAATTAAACGCAACTATTTTTGGCTAAGTTAATTAGAATTTCTGAAGACCGAAACTGAAAATTGAATACTAAAAGAACATGAAGACCTTATTATCTATAGAAACTAGAAATGCTGTTTTACTAACAATGGCAAGACTTCTTAATAAAGAAAGACAAGCAATTATTAATATTAACAAAAAAGACTTAGACGCTTATAAAGGTGATGACATTTCTATGTTTGATCGCTTAAAAGCAGATGATAAAAAAGTTGATGAAATGATTGCTGCTGCGAAGCATTTAGCTTCTCAAGAAGATCCTGTTGGTGTAGAACGTTTTAGTTTTAAGCATGATAACGGAATGCAAGTATATAATAAAACGGCTTCTTTTGGTACAATTCTAATCATTTATGAATCGAGACCAGATGTTACTGTAGAAGCTGCAGGAATTGCGTTTAAATCTGGAAATAAAATATTATTAAAAGGCGGAAAAGAGTCTTTAAATTCGAACTTAAAAATTGTAGCATTATGGCACGAGGCTTTAAAAGAGCACAATGCAGCTACAGATTGGGTAGAATATTTACAATTTAACAGAACAGAAACACAGGCTTTTTTAGAAAAACCAACACAGAAAGTAGATTTAATTGTACCTCGTGGTGGCGAGCGTTTAATTGCTTTTGTAAAAAAACACGCTACTTGCCCAGTTATTATTAGCGGACGAGGAAACAACTTTGTGTATGTAGAAAAAGAAGCCGATTTAGAGATTGCTATTGATGTAATTCTTAACGGAAAATCTAAAATATCTGCGTGTAATGCGGTTGATAAAGTTTTAATTGATGCAAACCTTTCGAATAAAGAAATTTTCATAAATAAATTAATTTCAAAATTGAAAGAAGCTAAAATTAAGGTTTTAGGAGATGAAACTGTGGCTAAAAACCATCAGTTAGAACAAATTTCATCTAACGAAGTTTGGTATGAAGAGTTTTTAGATTATAAAATTGTGATTGGAGAAATTGCTTCAAATGCAGATGCAATTACAATGATTAATACATATGCTGGCGGACATTCATCTGTAATTATTACAAAAGAAATTAATACTGCTAAAGTATTTATGGAAAACGTAGATACAGCTGTTGTTTATCATAATGCCTCTACTCGTTTTACAGATGGTGGGCAACTAGGTTTAGGTGGCGAATTAGCAATTAGTACAGATAAATTACACCAACGCGGGCCAATTGGTTTACAACATTTGGTAACCAACAAATGGTATGTTCATGGAAATGGACAAGTAAGAAGTTAACAATTTTACAGTGTCAGTTAGCAGTAAAAAACTGTAACGATTAACTACTATAAAATATAAATAGAGAAATTAAGAAGTAAAAATCGTAATTAAAAACAATGCAAAAAAAGAAACGCATTTTACTAAAAATAGGTTCTAACACACTTACAAAAGAAACCGATAATATTTCTAGAGGAAAAATTGAAGACTTAGCAAATCAGATTGCAAAGTTAAAAGATACCTGCAAGTTTATTATTGTAAGTTCTGGTGCAATTGCCGTAGCTAAACAGTTTGTAAAATTAGAAAGTAAACACGAGGAAGTTTTTGTAAAACAGGCTTTGGCTTCTATTGGGCAACCACATTTAATAAGAATTTATCAAGAAATTTTTAGAGAATATGGTTTATTAAGCTCTCAATGTCTTCTCTCCTACTCAGATTTTGAAAAACAACAAAGTAAAACCAATATTGTAAATACTATAAATGTGTTGGTTAACAATAACTACATTCCTATTATTAATGAGAATGATACCGTTGCAACAGATGAAATTCAATTTGGAGACAATGATAAATTAGCGGCTCTAACAGCGGTTTTGTTAGATGTAGATTTATTAATAATTGCAACAAATACATACGGTATTTATACCAAAGAATCTTTTAAAAATAATACGCCAGAAACTATTTTAGAGGTTGATGACTTTGAGGGCTTAAAAAAAGAAGTTGTAAGTTCTAAGTCATCTCACGGAAGTGGCGGAATGGCTTCTAAAATTGAAGCTGCAGAACTTGCAAAAAAAGCAAACATAGAAACATGGATTGTAAACGGTTTAGAAGATAATTTTATTACCAATGCTTTTGAAAATAAGGTTGCGTTTACAAAAATAAAATAATAAATAACAAGGGGTTTCAACCCCTTGTAAAAAAATAGAGAATGAAAAATTACACCTCCATTAGCGACATTGACAATATTAATTCTTGGATTAAAGAGGCTAAAGAAATTAAAGAAAATCCTTTAAAAAATAAAAAATTAGGAAAAAACAAAACCTTAGGATTATTATTCTTTAACTCTAGTTTACGTACCCGTTTAAGTACACAAAAAGCTGCTTTAAACTTAGGCATGGATCCTATTGTAATGAATGTTTCTGGAGATGCTTGGGGAATTGAATTTGGCGATGGAACGATTATGAATGGCAATACTGCAGAGCATATAAAAGAAGCTGCTGCTGTTGTTTCTCAATATTGTGACGTTATTGCTGTAAGAGCTTTTCCTTCTTTAACAGACAAAGAAAAAGACGAATCTGAGCAAGTGTTAAAATCATTTGTAAAATTTGCTTCTGTACCTGTTGTAAGTATGGAAAGTGCTACAGGCCATCCATTACAAGGACTAACAGATGCAATTACTATTGCTGAAAACTCCACTAAAAAGAGACCGAAAATTGTACTAAGTTGGGCACCACACGTAAAAGCTTTACCACATGCCGTTGCAAATAGTTTTGTACAGGCAATGCAAAAAATGGATGTTGAATTTGTTATTGCTAATCCGGAAGGATATAACTTAAACCCAGCAATTACAAAAGATACTACTATTTCTCATAACCAAAATGAAGCGTTTAAAGATGCCGATTTTGTGTACACAAAAAACTGGAGCTCTTATGAAGATTACGGACAAGTACTAAATACTGATCCTAATTGGATGATTACAAAAGAAAAATTAGCTAATGCTAAATTCATGCACTGTTTACCCGTTAGAAGAAACGTTGTCGTTGAAGATGCCGTTTTAGATAGCGATGCTTCTTTAGTAATTGAACAAGCAAATAACAGAACGTATGCAGCGCAATTAGTTTTAAAGAAGATTTTAGAAAATTTATAAAGTAATTACAAGTTACAAAGCAATCTGTTTAATAATAGAGAGATTACTTAGTACCTCGCAATGACAAATTCAATATAAAAATGGAAAAACTATCAATCATAAAAATTGGGGGAAACATTATAGAAGATGAAACTTCTTTAAATGCTTTTCTAAAATTATTTTCTAATTTAGAGGGAAATAAAATTTTAGTTCATGGAGGCGGAAAACGTGCTACACATATTGCTTCTAAATTAGGCATAGCATCTAAAATGGTTAATGGTAGACGTATTACGGATGCTGAAACTCTAGAAGTAATCACCATGGTTTACGGAGGATTAGTCAACAAAAATGTAGTCGCTAAATTACAAGCTTTACATGTTGATGCCATTGGTTTAACAGGTGCAGATATCAACAGTATAAAATCAGAAAAAAGACCGGTAAAAGACGTCGATTTTGGTTTTGTTGGTGATGTAAAACAAGTAGCTTCTAATTCTATTGATAAATTAATTAAAGCAGCTTTTACACCCGTTTTTTGTGCTATTACGCACGATGGAAACGGACAATTATTAAACACAAATGCAGATACAATTGCAAGTACCATTGCTGTTGGAATGAGTGAAATATACGAAACATCCATTTATTACTGTTTTGAATTGAATGGTGTTTTAAAAGATTTTAACGATAAAGAATCTGTAGTAAAACTTATCAATTCTAAAACATATAAAGAATTATTAGCTGCTAAAATTATTACTGACGGAATGATTCCTAAAATAGACAATTGCTTTGACGCTTTAAACAATGGAGTATCAAAAGTGCATATTGGAAACACGTCTATGTTGACAAAAGAAAACGATAATTTTACAACCATTACATTATAAAAATGATGATCGAAAAATTAACAGAAAACGCAATTTCTCTTTTAAAAAATTTGATTGAAACTCAATCATTTTCTACAGAAGAAGAAAACACAGCCAAACTTATTGAAGGATGGTTTATAGAAAATAAAATACCTTTTAAAAGAACTAAAAATAATATTTGGGCAACTAACAAATATTTTGATGAAAGCAAACCTACCTTATTGCTAAACTCTCATCATGATACTGTGTATCCTAATTCGGCATACACAAACGATCCTTTAAAAGCATTTGTAGAAGACGGTAAATTATACGGTTTAGGTTCTAATGATGCTGGTGGTTGTTTAGTTTCTTTAATAGCAACTTTTACTAATTTCTACGCACAAGAAAACTTAAAATACAACATCGTTATTGTAGCTTCTGCAGAAGAAGAAAATTCGGGTCCGGATGGATTAAATAGTATGTTAGCAATTATACCTCATATTGATGTGGCTATTGTTGGTGAACCAACTTTAATGAATTTAGCGGTTGCAGAAAAAGGTTTAGTAGTTTTTGATGCCGTAGTAGCAGGAACTCCAAGTCATGCTGCACACCCAAATAATAACAATTCCATTTACAACACTATTGAAGTTTTACAATGGTTTAAAGATTTTAAATTTGATAAACCTTCTATTGCTTTAGGTGATGTAAAAATGACGGTTACTCAAATTTCTGCTGGTTCTCAACATAATGTTGTACCTGCACATGTAGATTTGGTAGTGGATGTTCGTGTAAATGATGCATATTCTAATCAAGAAATTGCAGACATTTTACAAAAAGAATCTCCTTGTACCTCCATAACACCAAGAAGTTTACGCTTAAATTCGTCATCAATATCAACAGAGCACGATTTGGTAAAAGCAGGTATTGCTATGGGAAGAGAAACGTATGGTTCTCCTACATTATCTGATCAATCTGTATTAACTTGTCAATCTTTAAAATTAGGCCCTGGAGATAGTACACGTTCACATTCTGCTAATGAATTTATTTACTTAGCTGAAATTGAAGAAGGAATACAAATTTATGTTGAGTTGCTGAATAGAGTAATTAAATAGAGAATATAAATAGAAACAAGAATTAAGGCGCAAGAAGAGAAAATTATTAAGACTGACTAATTTGGTTTTAATTCTAGATTTTAAAAATAAAATTTAAAAATATGAAACTTTGGGATAAAGGATTTTCAATAGATCAACAAATAGAAAAATTTACCGTTGGTAATGATAGAGAAATTGATATACATATTGCAAAATATGATATTCAGGCTTCTTTAGCACACGCAATAATGCTAGAATCTATTGGTATTATTACTGCTGATGAACTAAAAGATTTAAAAAGAGGCTTGCAAGAATTAGCTGAAGATATTGAAAACGGTACATTTGTTATAGAAGCTTCTTTTGAAGATGTTCATTCTAAAATTGAATGGGAATTAACAAATAAATTAGGTGAGGTTGGTAAGAAAATTCACACAGCTCGTTCTAGAAATGATCAAGTTTTAGTAGCTCTTCAATTATATTATAAAGAGAACTTAGCCATTATAAATGATAAAACGAAGACCTTATTTGATACACTTTTAGGCTTAGCAGAAACACACAAAGAAAGTTTATTACCCGGTTATACACATTTACAGGTTGCAATGCCATCTTCATTCGGGTTATGGTTTTCTGCATACGCAGAATTATTAATTGATGATGTATATATGTTAAATGCAGTTGCTAAAATTGTAGATCAAAATCCTTTAGGTTCTGCTGCTGGTTATGGTTCTTCTTTTCCGATAGACAGAGAATTAACAACCAAAGAATTAGATTTTGCTACGTTAAAATACAATGTGGTTGCTGCACAATTAAGTAGAGGAAAAAGTGAGCGTTCTATAGCATCTGCTTTAGGCGGATTGTGTAACACCATGTCTCGTTTTGCAATGGATGTTTGTTTGTATATGAGTCAGAATTTTAATTTTATTTCTTTTCCAGATGAATTAACAACAGGAAGTAGCATTATGCCGCACAAGAAAAATCCTGATGTTTTTGAATTAATCCGTGGAAAATGTAATAAAATTCAGGCTTTACATACAGAAATGGTAATGATTACAAATAACTTACCAACAGGTTATCACAGAGATTATCAATTATTAAAAGAAAATATTATTGCAGCTTTTGAAGATGTTAAAGATATTTTAGACATCTTTAACTACTCTATTCAGCAAGTAATTGTAAAAGATATCGATTTGAATGATGAAAAATATCAATACTTATTTACAGTAGATAGCATTAACAATTTAGTAGTGGAAGGAATGTCTTTTAGAGAAGCATATCAACAAATTGGTGGTCAAGTACAAGCAGGAACTTATAAACCAGATTTAGGAAAACAACATTCTCATGTGGGTAGTATTCATAATTTATCTTTAGATAAAATTAAAGAGAAATATCCAAAAAACTAAGAACTGTTCTACTAAGAATATTAAAATAAAAGGCCTTGTTTACTATTTGTAAACAAGGCTTTTTATTTAATGAAACTTTACTCTTTATTAAAAATAAAAATTCACACCAATATCTGCACTAAAAATATTATTTAAACTAACTTCTTTAGATGTAATTGCATACCATAAATAAGACTCTACAGTACCAAATTCTATATAAAAATCTGCTCCTTTAAAAATTTTAGCTTTAATAAAATCTTTATGCACCATAACTCCACCAAAAAGAGTCGCATGAAAAGCAGTAGGAACATAATACCCGTCAGGAAATTTACTTGGAAGCGTTGTAAAAGTAGTTGTACCAATATCTAAAGTTGCTGCAAAACCTGCTATTGGTGTTATTGTTAAGTTCTTTCCTATTTTTTTTCTATAAATAGGAAATGTGTTTTTTATAGTAATTAAGTGAATATTCTCTGCTTTAGAAATTGATTTTGGTACAAAACCGTATAATAACTCTGTATATAATACATCATTAAAAACATGATAACCAGCACCAACAGAAAGAAGACCTATGTTACCTGCAAATTGAGCTTTTACGTAATCTGGAACGTACCAAGATTTAGTTTTCACTACACTAGATTCTTGTGCATGAGTGTTTATAAAAAACAATACTATTATGGGTACTATTAAAATATATTTAATCTTCATTTCTATTTACAATTCAATAAGTTCAACATTAAAAGCATTGTTCTGTACACTTATTATACCATAAGCAGTATCTTTAAGAGCAGGTATTGTTAAATAACTAACATCACCTTGTTCATAAGAATAAGTGTGAGTATGACCATGTACCGAAAGCGAAACATTATTATCAATCATTGTAGATTTATATGTTTCTTGCATTTCTGGTGTAATATCATCACTTATAGGAGGAATATGAGCAAAAGAAAATACTTGATTAAATTTACTGTTATCACTTAACTCAGATGATAGCCAATCAAAATCTGGTTCTTCATCACTTTCTAAATATATATTATCAAAAAGAACAAACTTGTTATTATTAAATTCGAAAGAGTAATTATAATCACCAAACATTTGTTTGTAGATAAAAGCTCCGTTCGAGTTATAATCATGGTTTCCAATAACGGTAAAGTATGGTTTCTTCAGTTTTGTCATAATCTCATGAAAAATATCATACTCTTTTAATAATGCTTGATCTGCAATATCGCCTCCAAAAATTACAAATAAAACATCGTCTCTTTTATTAATATCGTCTATTACTGCTTTAAGATCATCATAAAAGTAATGAACATCTGTAATAAAGGCGAATTTAAAATCTTGAGATTCAGCTTTAATATCTTCTAATAATTTTAAATTTTTTGCAGTAGTATTTTTTTGTCCTGGTTTTACATTTGCTTCATAAACGCTAAACTCAAATAAATGATCGCAATTTGTAAAGGTTAATGTAATAGCAATTAATGCTATAATTTTTAATATTTTCATTTATTTTATCTCTATTTTTTAAGTTAGAACAAATTTATTGATTGTATAGACGATAAAAAAATATGACCTTACAATTATATAAAATAAAGCAAAATTAATGTTGATTCCATAGACTTAAAGGCACAGTTATAGTCAATATTAAATATTGTATTATTACCTTTAATAGCTAAATATTATCGATAAATTATAAAGAGTAAAAGTTCTTTAAAAGAAAGATTAAATAATAACACTAACATCGTTATTATGCGAATACTTTGTGAAAAACTAAAAATACTTTTATAAATATTGTAGAAAAAAAAATCATAAAAAAACAGCTATTTAGAAAATAGCTGCTTTTTTTTTATTGAATCTTAAATTGATTATTTCAATTTAGGTTGTTTAAAATATTTTAAAGGAACAAACAACATTCCAAAACATTCACTTTCCTCTTTCCCCATATTTTTATGATGAATCTTGTGTGCTTTTCTTAAACCTCTTAAATAATTATTATTCGTATTTTTAAACCACTTAAATCTTTGGTGAATTAAAATATCATGAACTAAGAAATAAGCAATACCATAAAACAAAATACCTAGACCTATAAAAAATAAATATGTGTGCTCTGTATATGTACCAAAATAAAACAAGGCAATGCTTGGTATTGCAAAAACAACAAAGAAAGCATCGTTTTTTTCGAAGCCACTATATTTTGGTTTGTGGTGGTCTTCATGTAAAAACCAGCCAAAACCGTGCATTACATACTTGTGTGTTAACCAAGTAACACATTCCATTAATAAAAAAACTGCTAATGTTATAAATGGTAAAATCATTAAATAATATTTAATTTATACTTCACGTAACTTCTTGCTAATAAATTTATCTTCATAGGATTAGAGATTCTAACTCTAGAATCCATAATTTGTTCTGAAGGAACCATTTTAAGTTTTTTAAGCAATCTTCTATAATATCTAAATGCTGTATAAACTCCAAATTTTGCTTCAACAGGTAATTTTAAAATACCGTGTATATAAGCATAATCAAAATCTGCTTCAATTTCATCGATAATAATTTGCTTAGAAGCAGCATCTAATTTTCCTAAATCTATATTAGGAAAATAAGAACGATTTAAAACTTCAAAATCATCTTTTAAATCACGTAAAAAATTTACTTTTTGAAAAGCAGATCCTAAACGCATAGCAGCATCTTTTAACTCTTCATACTTTTCATTATCTCCATTTACAAAAACTTTTAAACACATTAAACCAACAACATCTGCAGAACCATAAATGTAAGCATCATATTCTTCTTTGGTTTGGTATTCTGTTTTGTGTAAATCTGCTTTCATACTTTTTAAGAAAGCTTGTACCATTTCATCTGGTATTTGATACTTATTTACCGTTTGCTGAAAAGAGTTTAAAATAGGATTTAAACTAATACCTTGCTCTTTTGAAAGATAATAATCTCTTTCAAAATGTTCCATTAATTGTTCTTTATTATAATCATGAAAAGTATCTACAATTTCATCTGCAAAACGAACAAAACCATAAATATTATAAATATCTGTTCTAATTGTTGGCGATAACATTTTTACTGCCATAGAGAACGAAGTGCTATATTTTTTAGTAACCAACTTACTACAATCATTAGAAACACTATCAAATAGTTCTTTCATATTATTTTTGATTTTTAATAATTAACTCTGATGCTATTTTACCAGAAATTAATGCTGGTGGAACTCCTGGACCAGGAACTGTTAATTGGCCCGTAAAATACAAATTATTTACTTTAGTACTTTTAATTTTTGGTCTTAAAAAAGCCGTTTGTAAAAGAGTATTTGCCATTCCGTATGCATTACCTTTATAAGAGTTATATTCTTCTTTAAAATCATTTACACAAAATGATCTACTAAATAATACGTGTTTTTTAACCTCTTGGTTTGTTAATTTCTCGAATCTATCTAAAATTTTATGAAAATATGCTTCTCTTAATGCTTCTGTATCTTCAATTCCTGGTGCTAAAGGAATTAAAAAGAAACCAGCCTCTTTACCTTCTGGTGCAGAAGTTTTATCTGTCATAGAAGTAAAATTTGCATAAAATAAAGGATCTGTAGGCCATTTAGGTTTATCGTAAATTTCTTCTGCATGCAAATCGAAATCTGTATCAAAAAATAAAGTATGATGACTTACATTTTCTATTTTCTTATCAAAACCAACATAAAATAATAGAGATGATGGTGCAAAAGTCTTCTTGTTCCAAAATTTCTCTGAATATTGCCTTAGGTTTTCATTTAGTAAAGTCTCTGTATGATGATAGTCTGCGCCACTTAAAACTAAATTTGTTTTAATTTCTTTTCCATTCACTAATAAACCAGAAACGTTATTATTGTTGTCTGTAATAATTTTTTCTACGTTCGCATTTACTTCAAATTTTACACCCAAATGTGTCGCTAAAGAAACCATACCTTCGATAACTTTATACATTCCTCCTCTTGGATGCCAAGTTCCTAAACCAAAATCTGCATAATTCATAAAATTATAAAAAGCAGGTGTATTACTTGGTTTAGCTCCTAAAAATAAAACAGGAAACTCTAAAATTTTAATTAATTTACTGCTTTTAATATTTTTTCTAACTTGATTTCTTATGGTAGAGAAAAATTGGGTAACCCTTGCAATAGTAGTTGTTGTAACTAATTCTAAAGGAGAAATACCAGGCTTATAAACTAAATCTAGAATTGCTGTTTCGTAATTAGATTTTGCAGAATCTAAAAACGTTTTCAAATGTTTAGCACTTCCTTTTTCTTCTGCTTCGAACATTTTATAAATGTCTTCTAAGTTCTCAGAAATTTTTAATGACGAATTTTCACCAAAATAAACTTCATAACCAGGACTTAGCTTATCTAATGTGTAATAATCTGAAGGTTTTTTTCCAAAATCGGCAAAAAAACGTTCGAATACATCTGGCATCCAATACCAAGACGGACCAAGATCAAACGTAAATCCTTCTTTTTTATATTGTCTTGCTCTTCCACCTAACGTATCATTTTTTTCTAATACATGAACATTATAACCTTGTTTTGCTAAATAACAAGATGCTGCCAAAGCAGAAAAACCAGAACCAATAATATGAATGTCTTTTTTCATTAATTTTTTAATTGTTTAACAAATATATAAAAAAACTAAACAAAATCTTTATGATAAAAAATTTTATATCACTTTTAACACATCTGTTATAGTGTCAAAAAAAGAAATATTAAATTTATAATCATTATTTTTTATCAAAGAAGTCTTTTTACCAATAGCTATAAATTGATGTTTAGATTTTTCTAAGATGCTTTCTATCTCATTAAAGTAACTTTCTATTTTATCATCATAAGGCTGCACCGTTAAAGAGGTTACAAAGGTAAGTTCACTCTTGTTCTCAAAAAAATAATTTAAATTGTCTAAAGGTAAGTTTTGACCTAAATAAATTGTTTTATTTCCTTTTAAAACAAGTTCATAATTTAAATACAATAACCCAAGTTCATGAATTTCATTTTCTGGTAAAAATAAAACATACGTTTTGTTAAAGTCTTTATTTTTACGTTCTAAATCTGCTGTATTTATATGTATTTTCTGCGCTATTAAATTAGATATAAAATGCTCATGAGCAGGTAGTAAAGTATCTGTTTGCCAAAGTAAACCAATGTGGTTTAGAAAAGGAATTAAGACCTCTTTAAAAACTTCTTTAAAAGTTTTTATTTCTATCAATTTATTATAAGTCTCATTAAATAACGTTTTATTAAACTGTAACATCGATAATTTAAGAGCATTAATTGCATCATCTTTTATACCAGTAGCAAAAGCAACCTCTCTAGATTGCAGTATAATATCTTCATCAGACATTTTTGCAATTTTAGAAATCTTAAAATTGTTTTTACTTAATAAAACTACATTTAATAATTTTTGTAAATTTTGATTTGAGTAATATCTAATATTTGTTTCTGTTCTTTGTGGTTCTAATAAATTATACCTTTTTTCCCATATACGAATTGTATGGGCTTTAATTCCTGAAATATTTTCAAGGTCTTTAATCGTGAAATCTTGCTTAATATTGTTCAATGTTTATAATTTATTATTCAACAAATATAATTATTTTAACATCAAAAAATTATTTTTTATAATAATTGTAACATTTTATACATTTACCGTACTAATAAGTAACTAACCTATTTACAAAGTGCAAAAAGATTTAGAAGCTAAATTTTTATTAGACTTTGAAACAAACCAAAATATTGCACATAAAATTTGTAGAATTTACACTACAAATAAAGATGCTCATAACGATTTGTTTCAAGAAATAACCATACAAGTTTGGAAAAACTACCCAAAGTTTAGGGGAGATTCTAAGTTTAGTACATGGATGTATAGAGTGGCTTTAAATACCGCAATATCACTATATAGAAAATCGACAAGAAGAGTAAAAACACAAGATTTTAGTGATGTTCAATTTAAAATTAAAGCTACAGATTATGACGATACAGAAGAATTGCAATTAAAATCACTTTACAAAGCAATACATCTGTTAAATGACATAGAAAAAGCGCTCATTTTCTTATATCTGGAAGACAAACCTTATAAAGAAATATCGGAAACACTAGGTATAACTAGTGTAAATGCAAGAGTAAAAATGAATAGAGCCAAAGAGAAATTAAAAAATATCTTAAACCCATAAATATGGATTTATTAGACAACTATAAAAAAGCTTGGAAAAATCAACCGGAAGAGGAAGATAAATTTTCTGCTGTAGAAATATATAAATTAGCGCAATCGAGATCGATATCTATTGTAAAATGGATATTTATTATTGGTATTTTAGAATTTGTAGTTTTAAATTCTTTATACCTTTTTATTGATGCTAAAGAAGCATTGCAGGAGTATAAAAAATTAGGATTAGAAAATTTTATTTACGTTTCACAAACTATATTTTATGTTATAATTTTATACTTTTTAGTGAAGTTCTATTTAAATTATAAAAAAATATCAACGTCTGACTCTACTAGAGTTTTAATGAAAAAAATTATTAAGACAAGAAAAACAGTTCGTAGTTACGTTATATTTAACTTGGCCTACACAGCAATAATTTCTATAATTATAATGTTTGCTGAAATAAATGTAAACTTCGAAGACTTAAGTGTAAAACAAATTTTATTATTCTGTTTACTTATACTTCTATTAATTACGGTAATACTTGTTGTCTTTTGGTTATTTTACAGATTACTGTATGGTTTTTTATTAAGAAAATTAAAAAAGAACTACAAAGAATTGGCTAAATTAGACAACGTAAATTAAATACACATTTTTATGAAAAAAGTTATACTATTTATTTTTCTAAGTTTTTCATTGGTTTCATTTTCTCAGAAATCAGATTTTTGGAGCCATGTACAATATGGAGGTGGTTTTACTTTAGGTTTTGGAAGTCAAACTACTATTGGTATTTCACCAAGTGCTATTTACAACTTCGATAATGGTTTTTCTTTAGGAACAGGTTTAAGTTACTTGTATTCAGAAATTAACGATTTCTCTACCAGTGTTTATGGCGCAAGTATCATTTCTTTGTATCAAACAAAATTAGGTATTCAGCTTTCTGGTGAATTTGATTATAATTTTGCGAACCAAAAAGATCAATTTGGTACAATAAACACCAACTTTCCTGCTTTACATCTAGGAGTTGCATACAACCAAGGTAGATTTGCGGTTGGTGTTCGTTATGATGTTTTATATGACTCTAAAAAAAGTGTTTTTGGTTCGCCAATTTCACCTGTTGTACGTTTCTATTTCTAAAAAAGGTTTAACTCTTTTAAAAGAATTTTATGCATTTCATCTGTATAATCTAAATGTGTAACTATTCTAATTCTTCCTTGTCCCATTGGAGTTAATAGAATGTTTTTTTGTTTCATTTTTTCAATAAAATTATCTGCACCTATTTTTGCATCAACATAGAAAATAACAATATTTGTTTCTATGGTTTCTACTTTTGTAACATAAGTTACGGCCTCTAAAACGGCTCCTATTTCTTTGGCTTTTTTATGATCTTCTGCTAATCTATCTATATGATTGTTTAATGCATAAATACCTGCAGCAGCTAAAAACCCAACCTGTCTCATTGCACCACCAAGCAGCTTTCTAATTCTTAGTGCTTTTGCAATATGCTCTTTAGAACCAAGTAAAATAGATCCAATTGGTGCGCCTAAACCTTTAGACAAACAAATAGAAATAGTATCAAACAACTCGCCATATTGCTTTGCAGATTCATTTTTTGCTACTAAGGCATTAAATAAACGAGCGCCATCTAAATGAAATGCTAAATTATTTTCTTTCGATATTTTCTGCAATTTTTCTAATTCAGAAAAATCCCAACACGCTCCTCCTCCTTTATTTGTGGTATTTTCTATACAAACTAAACTAGCAAATGGTGTATGAATACCAAAACCTTCTAGGATGGCTTCTTCTAGCTGTTGTGCAGTAAACATGCCTCTATTTCCATCAATTAACTTACAAGTAACACCAGAGTTAAATGCTGCTCCTCCGCCTTCATAATTATAAACGTGTGCATATTTATCGCAAATTAATTTATCTCCAGGTTGCGTATGTAATTTAATGGCAGTTTGATTTGCCATGGTTCCAGAAGGAAAAAATAATGCATCTTCCATTCCAAATAATTTTGCAGCTTTTTCTTGAAGTTCATTTGTTGTAGGATCCATTTTAAAAACATCATCACCAACCTTTGCTGTCATCATTGCATTCAACATTTCTGGTGTTGGTTTTGTTACCGTATCTGAAATTAGGTCTATTATCATTTATTTTATATTTTTAATTATGGAAACACTTTTAGGCTTATTTCTAATAATTTTTATAATTGTGTTATTTGTTTATTTCTTCAAAAAAGTAAATCATACAGAACACGATTATTCTGGGAATTTAGACAAACAAAAAGAAGATTATGAAAGCTCTTTTCCTTATTTAATTAACATTTTTAAAGGTTTATTCAAGAAATAATTAATAACCACTTCCTATTGGAGAACCATCTGGAATTTTTGGTGCTTTCGATTTTTTAAATGAAATAGGATTTTTCACAAAACTATCAATCATTTTAATCATAGAATTATCGTAAATCTTCTGAATTCCTACAGCATTTTTATTCTTTAAAATTGATTTGATTTCTTCTAATTTAAAGAATACAATTGCGTTTACTTGTTTATACTGATTTTTATAAGCAGCCAAATAAAATAATTGCTCTAAAACAGCTGTATTTATTACGTTTTGTAATTCTTGATAATAAGAATCTTTATGCGTTTTTTTAATGGTTTTAGAAACCAATTCATCAATTAATTCGACCAAACCTAATTGGTTTTTATTTAAACTTTTATGTGCTATTAATCTTGATGTTCTTTGCGGATTCAATAACAAATTCAATGTCATTTCAGAGGCGGTTTCAACAGCACCAAAAGCATCAAACTCTGCTCCTAAATCACTTTTAAAAGATTCTCTAGTTCTACCAAAACCAATTGCTCTTGGTGGAAATAATGCTAACTTTTCTCTAGGAATTGCAATTTCATCTACAGCAATTGTTTTTAAAATTGCTTGTAAAGCTATTCTTTCTGTTGTACCAGAAACTCTTTTTACAATAGTTTGGTTATCGCCTTTAACGGCATAAGAATAATCTAAACCTCCAATTAATTTTACAGTTGCTTCTGTTTGAAACCTATGGAAAAAATACAACGGTACAAAAACATCTTCTAAAACAGAATACGGTTGATTTGTTTTAATATTATCTGTAGAAAAATTAGTAATAGCCTTTTTTCTAATTTTAAGAACGTTATACAACTCGTCATAAATATTACCTCCATTATCCCATAAATGTGCAGAAGCACTTGCACTTCCTTGAGACCTTGCATCTTGGTCAGATAAATACTTTAATCCGTTTGAAGTTGCATCTTCTAAAATTTTATTTAGATTATTATCTTCATCTTCATTAAAGTTCTGATAAAAATAAGCCACAATTACTTTGTCCCAAGCTCCTATCTTAGTATCATAAGCATTAGAAAAATCAATTTTATCACCTTTTAAAGTAAATTTAGGATGCGGATAATCCATCACAGAAGCTCTACCATTAGTACTGGCAGCAAAGTTATGTGCAAAACCTAAAGTATGTCCTATTTCATGAGCAGATAGTTGTCTAATTCTTGCAATTGCCATTTGTAAAGCAAAATCATCTTCTACAGAATTGTTTTTATAAGGTGCTTGCAAAGCTTGTGCTATTAAAAAATCTTGACGAATTCTTAAACTTCCTAAACTTACATGACCTTTTAAAATCTCACCAGTTCTTGGGTCAGAAATACTTCCTCCATAACTCCAACCACGCGTAGATCTGTGTACCCATTGTACCATATTGTAACGAATATCTAAAGGATCTGCTCCTTCTGGCAACATTTTCATCTGAAATGCATCTTTATAACCAATAGCTTCAAAAGCTTGGTTCCACCAACTTCCTCCTTCTAATAAAGCAGAACGAACCGGTTCTGGCGTTCCTCTATCTAAATAATAAATAATTGGCTCTTTTGCTTCAGAAATTAAAGCATTTGGATTTTTCTTTTCTAAACGATGTCTGTAAATAAATCGTTTTGTTATAGATTCATTAACTGGGGTCGCATAATCTAAATAAGACATAGCATAACCACCAGAACGTGGATCGAATTTTCTTGGTTTGTACTTATTATCTGGTAACTCTACAAAAGAATGATGCTGATTTACAGTAACCAAACTAGCATCTGGTGTTACACTTCTTATGTTATATCCTTTAGGAGAACCTTTAAAAGTTAATAAAACATCGAATTCTACATTTTTAGGAAATGCTTTTGTTCTTTCTAAATTAAAAGCAGACTTACTTTTATCTAAACTATAATTTCCTTGATTATTTCTAGCCAAAGTTTTAGCAACACCATGTGCATCTCTCATAAAAAACGAAGTAGCATCTACTAAAAAACTACCATTTTTTTGTTCTTTAATAATAAAACCATGTAATACAGATTTTGCAAACGCTTCTTTAACAGATTGTTTTTCTTCTTTATTATCTGTTATTGCTCTATAATCTTGGTTTGGCTGAATCAATAATAATTTATTCCCAGCTTTTTTAAAGTAAACAACTACGCCACCGCCTAATTGCCCTCTATCTAAACCAATATCATTAGAACCTATTCCTTCAGAAAGTGAGCGAGCATAAAGAAACTCTGTATTTAAATTATCTATTTGAATAAATATTTTATCTGAAGTAATATCATAATAAAACGGAATATAACCGTCATACTTAGTAATTCCTTTTTGTAATTTAGTTCCTACTTTCTCAGTAAAAAACTGTGAAAATCCATCAACAGATATTGTAATAAAAAGTAGAATAAGTAGTGTTTTCTTCATGTTTAGTAAATTTTCTATAAATCTATACAATAACTATCAGTTTTTAAAACGAGAAATCTTAAAATTTCATTTATTTTTGTTCAACTTATGATTACACAAGACCAACTTAAAGATATTGCTACAAGAATAGATAAGTTAAAATCTTATTTAGAGATTGATAAAAAACTGATTGAAATTGCCAATGAAGAAGAGAAAACGGTAGATCCTAATTTTTGGAACGACCCAAAATCTGCAGAAATTTTCATGAAAGAACTGCGTTTTAAGAAAAAATGGGTAGAAGATTATAATAAAACAATCACTTTAAACGAAGACGTAAATATTTTATATGACTTTTATAAAGAAGGTGAAGTTGAAGAAGCAGAAGTTATAGAGCAATTTGAAAATGCAAGTACTTTTTTAGAAGATTTAGAGTTTAGAAATATGCTTTCTGAAGAAGGAGATTCTTTATCTGCAACCGTACAAATTAACGCAGGCGCTGGAGGTACAGAAAGTTGCGATTGGGTAGAAATGCTCTCTAGAATGTACACTATGTGGGCAGAAAAGCATGGTTTTAAACTAAAAACGCTTAATTACCAAGCGGGTGATGTTGCTGGTATTAAAACAATAACCATAGAAATAGAAGGCGATTATGCCTTTGGTTGGCTAAAAGGAGAAAATGGCGTACACAGGTTGGTACGTATTTCGCCATTCGATTCTAACGGCAAAAGACACACAACCTTTGGCTCTGTATACGTTTTTCCTGTTGCAGATGATTCTATAGAAATAGAAATAAACCCTGCAGATATAGAAATTGTAACCGCGCGTTCTAGTGGTGCTGGTGGGCAAAATGTAAATAAAGTTGAAACGAAAGTTCAGTTAACACACAAACCAACCGGAATTCAGATTTCTTGTTCTAACTCGCGTTCTCAGCACGATAATAGAGCAACTGCAATGAAAATGCTAAAATCGCAATTATATGAAATTGAATTGCAGAAGCAACAAGCAACAAGAGACGAAATTGAATCTGGTAAGTTAAAAACAGAATGGGGAAGCCAGATAAGAAATTACGTAATGCATCCTTATAAACTAGTAAAAGACGTTAGAACAGCTCACGAAACGGGTAATGTAGACAATGTAATGAACGGAGATATAGACCCGTTTTTAAAATCTTATTTAATGTTAAACGGGCAAAAAAGCGATTAATTTTAACACTTATTAAAACAGCATAATTAGTAGCTATTTCCTGCTTTCCATTATATCTTTTTGTGAAAAACAAAAAGGATGCCATTACAATCAGGGCTAAACTTGTTTGCAAACAAATAGTAAAATTAAAAACATAAAGCATGATAAAAATATACCACAACCCACGTTGTTCTAAATCTAGACAAGGATTAGAAATTTTAGAAAACTCTAAAAAAGAATTTAAAATAGTTAAGTATTTAGAAGAAATACCATCAGAAAAAGAACTGAAAGAAATCATCAAATTATTAGGCATCACTCCTATTCAATTAATTAGAAAAACAGAAAAAGTTTGGAAAGAAAATTATAAAGGAAAAGAATTGTCTGACGATGATATTATTAAAGCAATGCTAGAAAATCCGAAGTTAATAGAACGTCCAATCGTTATCAACAATAATAAAGCAGTTATAGGAAGACCACCAGAAAACATTTCAACTATTATTTAGTGTTCTTTTTTTTAGTCTTTCTTTAACTTTTTTTTAACTATCTGTAATTAAACTAAAAAAGAACTTTGTGGTCTAAAGCTAAAAACCAACTCAGTTTTGACAAAAAAAATTACATTCCTTATTTGTTGTTTATTTACAATAACAACCTTGTTTTCGCAAAAACCAAACAGTACAAACAATATTAAAATCTCTGGTAAGGTTATAGACGCCAATAGCAACCAACCTTTAGAATACGCTACAATTATTATAAAAAATACAGAAACAGAAAAGGTTTCTGGGGGTATTACAGATCTTAATGGTCTATTTTTAATTTCATTACCAAAAGCAACATATCAAATTAGTATCGAGTTTATTTCTTTTAAATCTATAAAATATCCTGCAGAAACTATTTCTTCTAATAAAAATTTAGGTACAGTTAAATTAGCCGAAGACACAAATAGTTTAAATGAAATTGTAATTGTTGCAGAGAAATCTACAGTAGACATCCGTTTAGATAAAAAGATTTACAATGTTGGTAAAGACATGACGTTAAAAGGTGGTTCTGCATCAGATGTTTTAGACAATGTACCTTCTGTAGATGTAGACCCAGAAGGAGTTGTTAGTTTAAGAGGAAGTGAGAATGTTAGAATTTTAATTGATGGTAAACCTTCTGCACTAGTTGGTTTATCTGGCGCAGATGCATTAAAGCAATTACCATCAGACGCAATAGAAAGAATAGAAGTAATTACATCTCCTTCTGCTAGATATGATTCTGAAGGTACCGCAGGTATTCTAAACATTATTTTAAGAAAAGGAAAAGCTACTGGTTTTAACGGTTCTGTTAATGTAACTGCAGGAGATCCTAAAAACTTTCAAGGTGGTTTAAACTTAAACTTACGTTCAGAAAAAATAAATCTATTTTCTAATTTTGGTTATAGCGACAGAGGTGGCCCAGGATTATATAATTCTAATATTACTTATTTATCTAACGGTAGTATAGATAGTACAAGAATAGAAAACAGAGATAATAATAGAAACAATAGCGGTTTTAACGCCAACATTGGTTTAGAGTATTTCTTAAATAAGAAAAGCTCTATTACAGGAACTATCTTTGTTAGAGATTCTGATGGCCAAGATATTTCTACAAATAGTATTAGCTCTTTTGATGCTTTAGATAATAACTTGTATAATTCTAAACGTATACAAGATGAAAGTGAAGTTGACCAAACATTACAGTTTTCTTTAAATTATGTAAATAACTTTAATGAAAACGGTCATAAACTTACATTAGACCTTCAACATAGTGCAAATAAAGAAAACGAATCTGCAATTATTACAGATGTAAACCCAGAAACAAATACTACAAAAGAACTTTCTTTAGACAACTTATTGCAAGTAGATTATGTTTTACCTATTGGAAAAAGCGCACAATTTGAAGCTGGTTATCGTGGTAGTTTTCAAGATTTAACATCAAGCTATAATGTAATTGCACCTAATTTAGATGATAGGTATAATCCTTCTAACAATTTAGAATTTACTCAGAATGTAAATGCTTTTTACACACAATTTGGAAATAAAATTAACAAGTTTTCATACTTAGTAGGTCTTAGAGCAGAAATTACTTCTATAGATATTAGACTATTAAACACAAACGAAAACTATAACAAGAACTATACAGATTTATTTCCTACAGTAAATTTTGGTTATGAATTAACAGAAGATCAAAGTTTTACTTTAGGATATAGTAGAAGATTAAGAAGACCAAGTTCTAGATATTTAAATCCGTTTGAAAACAGAGCAAGTGAAACTATTATTTCTAAAGGAAACGTAAATTTAGACCCAACATATACAAACTCTTTCGATTTAGGATATCTTAATAGATGGGGAAAGTTAACATTAAACTCATCTATTTATTACCAACACTCTACCAACAACATTGCAAGAGTTAATAGCCAAGAAGTTAGACTTGTTAATGGCAAAGAAACCAATGTTTTAGTAAGACAACCTATTAATTTATCATCTGAAGATAGAGCTGGTTTTGAATTTACTGCTAATTATAATGCAAGTAGAAAAGTAAAGTTTTCTGGTAGTTTTAATTTTTATCAATTTGAAACAGCAGGAGAATACACCTACAATATTACAGACCCAACCACAAATGTGGTTACACCAATAACACAAAATTTCGATACAAATAATAATTCTTGGTTTACCCGTTTCGATGCAAAGGTTACACTTCCTTGGAATATTCAATCTCAAACAAGACTTTTTTATAGAGGTCCAAAAAGTGATGCACAAAGTGATGTAGAAGGTATTCTTTCTTTAAACTTAGCCTTTAGTAAAGATATTTTAAAAGACAAAGGAACTTTAGTTTTTAATGTTAGTGATCTTTTTAACTCAAGAAAATATCAATTTACAAGCTACGCTCCTAGTAGAGAAAACCCAACAAATATTACAGACCAGACTTTTCAGAGAAGAATGAGACAAGTATCTTTAACTTTTTCTTACAGGTTTAATCAAAAGAAAAATCAAGAGAAAAGAAGTTCTGGAGAAAGAGAAGACAATGGAGATGGCGATTTTTAAAGTAATCTAAGGTATACAATAATTAAAGCGGGTTTAAATACTCGCTTTTTTTTTCAAACAGAAAAACTAAGAATTGCTTTTAACTTAGAGTATAAATTATTTTTAAAACAGATTTTAAAGCACAAAAACTCGTTCAATTACTTGAACGAGTTTTTTGTTATATATTTTATAGAGAATTACTACTTCCCTTCAGCAGCTTTCTTAGCTTCTTTTTTTAATTTCATATTTTCCCAAATAGTTCCACCAATCCAATAAGGAACTACAAATGTTAATAAGAATATTAACAACCAGAAACCAGCTGTAAAAATAAACATGAATAAAACCAATCCTGAAAATTGAGAAAAATCTAACATTTTAATATCTTTAATTAATTATAGTTGCAAAAATAAGATATATTTTCAAATTTTACTATCTAAATGCAAAGTTTTTCGAGACTATTTTATATTCATAGTTAATAACGATTCTACATAGTTTTTTGTAAATTTGTGCATCTTAAAATTACAATCTTTTATTATGAAATATAGAATTGAAAAAGACACAATGGGGAATATTGAAGTTCCTGCAGATAAATATTGGGGAGCGCAAACAGAACGTTCTCGCAACAACTTTAAAATTGGTGCTGCAGCTTCTATGCCACTAGAAATTGTATATGGTTTTGCGTATTTAAAAAAAGCAGCAGCTTTTACAAATGCAGAATTAGGTGTTTTAGCAACAGAAAAAAGAGATTTAATTGCACAAGTTTGTGAAGAAATTCTTGCTGGAAAATTAGATGATCAATTTCCTTTAGTTATATGGCAAACAGGTTCTGGTACACAATCTAATATGAATGTGAATGAAGTTGTAGCAAATAGAGCTCACGAAATTGCTGGTAAGGTAATTGGTGAAGGTGAAAAGACAATTCAACCAAACGATGATGTTAACAAATCTCAATCATCTAACGATACATTTCCTACAGGAATGCATATTGCTATCTATAAAAAGATAAAAGAAAACACAATTCCTGGAATTATAAAATTAAGAAACACTTTAAATGACAAAGCTATTGCATTTAAAGATGTAGTAAAAATTGGTAGAACACATTTAATGGATGCTACTCCACTTACTTTAGGTCAAGAATTTTCTGGTTATGTAGCTCAATTAGACTTTGGTTTAAAAGCATTAGAAAATACATTGGCACATTTAAGTCAGTTAGCTTTAGGAGGAACGGCAGTAGGTACAGGTTTAAATACTCCAGCTGGTTATGATGTTTTAGTTGCTAAATATATTGCAGAATTTACAGGTTTACCTTTTATTACTGCAGAAAATAAGTTTGAAGCTTTAGCAGCACACGATGCTTTAGTAGAAACGCATGGTGCTTTAAAACAAGTTGCAGTTTCTTTAAATAAAATTGCAAATGATATTAGAATGATGTCTTCTGGACCAAGATCTGGAATTGGAGAAATTATTATTCCTGCAAATGAACCAGGAAGTTCTATTATGCCAGGTAAAGTAAACCCAACTCAAGCAGAAGCTATGACAATGGTTTGTGCACAAGTTATGGGTAACGATGTTGCTGTAACCGTTGGTGGAACACAAGGGCATTACGAGTTAAATGTTTTTAAACCTATGATGGCTGCAAACGTTTTGCAATCTGCTCAATTAATAGGAGATGCTTGTTCTTCTTTTGAAGAGCATTGTGCTGCAGGTATAGAACCAAATCATTCTAGAATTACAGAATTAGTTAATAACTCTTTAATGCTAGTTACTGCTTTAAATACTAAAATAGGATATTATAAAGCTGCAGAAATTGCAAACACAGCACATGCAAATGGTACAACTCTAAAAGTTGAAGCTGTTCGTTTAGGATACGTTACACCAGAACAGTATGACGAATGGGTAAAACCAGAAGAAATGACTGGAGGTTTAAAATAGATTAAAAATTACAATATTTAAAAAGCTGTAATTAACTTTACAGCTTTTTTTTAGCTAAAATAAATAATCATAATAATAGATAATGAAGATGACAAATCACGAAGAATTTATGAGTGAAGCAGTAAAAGCTGCTTTAAAAGGAATGAGTAATAATGAAGGTGGGCCATTTGGGTGTATTGTTGTAAAAGACGGTAAAATAATTGGTCGTGGAAATAACAAAGTTACTTCTACAAATGACCCAACAGCACATGCAGAAGTTACAGCAATTAGAGATGCTTGTAAAAACATTGGTTCTTTTCAATTAGACGGTTGTATTGTGTATACTTCTTGCGAGCCTTGTCCTATGTGTTTAGGTGCAATTTATTGGGCTAGACCAGATAAGGTTTACTACGGAAGCAATCAACAAGATGCTGCAAATATTGGTTTTGACGATGAATTTATTTACAAAGAAATTCCGCTTCCTTATGAAGAAAGAAGTATTCCTTTTGAGCAAATAGGAAGGGAAATTGCCTTAGAACCTTTTCAGAAATGGTCTGAAAAAGAAGATAAAACTGAATATTAAATCATAAAAAAAATCCGAAGTTAAAACTTCGGATTTTTTATTATATAAACTTTTACATTAGAAAGAACAGTCAGTCTATAAATAACGTTCTCTTATAATATTTAAATGATGTTTTTGATGTCCTGATGATAAATAACCTAAGGCTCTAACAGACATTTCATTATTTGATGCAATACCAATTCTTAACAAAGCTTCATCAGAAAAACTTTTATATAATTGTATTGTAGATTTTCTTAAAGCAGACATTTCTTCTATTAAATCATTATAATCTCTTTGATTTGCATTGTCATTTTCTACATAAAAATCTTGATCCATTCCTGGTAAAGATGTTTTATCATTTCTAGCAAAACTTAAAGCTCTATAACAAAAAACTCTTTCTGTATCTATAATATGCTGAATTACTTCTTTTAAAGTCCATTTACCTTCTGCATAAGAAAAACTATGTTTTTCTTTAGGCACGTCTTTTAATATACTTTCAAATTCTTTTTGAGAACTATCTAAATTTTCTGTAATAGATTTTTCTTCAACTGAAACTAATTGTATGTATTGCTCGAAATAAGGAGCATATTCTGTTTTTGAAATCATATAAATAATTTTATTTTTTAGGCTTTAAAAAACCAAATAATTTAGAGAAAAAAGTTTCAGACTCTTCGTTCTCATGATAACCATAACCATATTTTCCGTAACCATAACCATAGCCGTAACCATAACCATAACCGTATTTACTCTTAACAGAGAAATCATTTAAGACATAACTTATATTCGTTACTTCTTTGTTTTTGTATTTATCGTCAATCATTCTCATCATACCTTTTTCTGTATAATTTTGACGAACTACATAAACAACTGCATCTGCATATTTAAACAATTCTAAAGCATCTGAAACTAAACCAACTGGTGGCGTATCTATAATTACATAATCATAGTCCTTTTTTAACTGCTTTATCATTTCTTCTGCAGAATTGCCTAATAACAATTCAGATGGATTGGGTGGTATTGGTCCTGATAGAATTAAATCTAAATTTGGTATTTTGGTTGGTGTAATTACCTCTTTTAATGTTTTCTGCTTTATTAAATAATTTACAATTCCAATATCATTTGGTAAATCAAAATCATCGTAAATTTTCGGTTTTCTTAAATCTAAACCTAATAAAACCGTTTTCTTTCCACTTAAAGCAAAAACAGTTGCCATGTTAATAGAAACCATTGTTTTACCTTCTCCACTTACAGAAGAAGTTAAAATTAATGTTTTAGAATCATCACTACTTGCGTTTTTAAATAAGAATTGAATATTAGATCTTAAAGCTCTAAAAGATTCTGCTACAGAAGATTTTGGTCTTTCAAAAACTGCTAAATTATTTTTTCCTGTATTTTTACCAACAACACCTAAAACAGGTATTGCATAATTATTTTGTATTTCTTCTGCAGTATGTACTTTATTATCTAAAAGTTCTTTAATTATAATGTAGAAAAGAGGAAGTATAGCACCCAACATTATTGCTACTAAATAATTAAAACTAGGTAAAGGGTAATTTGGTCCTTGTCCTAAATCTTTCGCGGTATCAATTATTTTAACGTCAGAAACATTGGCAGCAATTGCTGTACCTGCTTCATATCTTTTTTGTTTTAAATAACTATAATTTGCTTCAGACAATTCATAATCTCTTTGAAAAGAAATTAACCCTTGTTCTTTTTTTGGTAATTTTTTCTTTTTCGAATTGTAGAGCGATAAACTTTTATTTAACTTTTGAAGTCTACTATTATTAACCCTTTGAAGTGACAGTATATTTTCTTGTAAATTATTTTTAATAATTTCTATCTCTCTAGATAAATTTTTAATTTGAGGGTGATTATCTTTCACTAAACCTCTTAAACTTTCTCTAGCACTAGATTTTACAACTAAGTTATTAATTAATTCTGCAACTTTAGGATCTTGAATTTGAAGAGTTGCAGGAACTAAATTATCTCTATTATAACTATTATTAGTTCTAATATAACTTTTTAAGTTTTTTAGATAATCGGCATAACTTTGCAATTCAATCTTCTCCTTTTCAAGAGCAATTGTTTCTCCAAAAATTTCTGATCCTTGAGAAGATAAATCAAAAATATTATTACTCTCTCTATAATTTCCTAAACCTTGCTCTAAGCTTCTAAGCTTTTGCTCTTCTGCAATAAACAAAGTATCTATGTATGCTTGTGTTTTTACAGCATATTCTATTTTCTGTATTTTTTTAACAGAATCTAAAACTTTTACTGTAGCGTTTAAATAGTCTACTAACCTTTTTTTATTACCACCTTGCATAGAAAGTCTTAGCATAGAGGCTGCATTTGTTATACTACTTACGCTAATACCTTTATTAGCGCCAACTGTTCCATCAAAATTAGCAAATCGAATAAAATATTTTTCTCCTACTTTAAAAGGACTTACCTGCTTTATTTTAAAATTTAAAAAAGGGGTATCTATCGTTTCTCCAACTTTATAGTCTTTAGAAAAACTTAAATCATTTGAAGGTAAATTGGTAATTGTATTTAAATCGTAATTAATTACAGAATTACTACCTAATTCGTTATAATCATAAGATAACTTAAAAGTATCTTCTCTTGTAATTTCAATAGTAATTAGTTTATTATATAATTGAGGTTTAGTAGTATTTAATTTTACTATAAATGGTGTGTAACCATATTTATCTTCTATTCTAAACCTACCTTCTTGAAGGTAATTAATATAAAAATTTAGTCTTTTTACAACAATTTCGTTATGAGACCTAGAATTCAAAATTACCTTAACAGTTTCTAACTCGTCACTTGAGCCTCCCCAATTAAAAGCAATATTAGTTCCTGTAGAAAATAACGGATTATTCTCTTCTTTAACAGAAATTGTAGTATTTAAACTAAACACTTTCTTCATGTAGCCATTCATAAACTTAGCTACAATAAGTCCTATTATAATAGTTACTAAAAAAAGTTTCCAGTAAGCTAAAACCTTATAAATATAATCTTTAACATCTATATTACCAGCACCAGAACCTTGTACACCTTTTGTTTGATTATTCATAACTTTTATAAATTTCTAGCTAAGATTATAGTAGACGTAATTAATGTAAATAGAGAAACAATAGTAGATAAACTTTGTAAACCTGTTTTTCCTGTTCCCCAGGATTTCTCTTTTAATGGTTTTATATTTATAATATCATTAGGTTTTATATAAAAAACTTCAGAGTTTAAAACATCTATATTAGTTAAATCAACCACAAATTTTTCTGTTCCATTTACTGTACGTCTTACTATTTCTACAGATTGCCTATTACCTACATCTGTCATATCACCAGAATTAGCAACAGCGTCTATAATAGAAACTCTATTTTGATATATAATATTAGTTCCTGGTTGGTTAATTTCGCCAATAATAGTATATCTAATTCCAGATAATTTTACAGAAATAAATAAACTCTCATCACTTTTAATATATTCTTCTCTTAGTTTACTTTCTATTTTTTTTCTAACTTCAACCTCTGTATAACCTAAAACATTCATTTCACCTAAAGTAGGTACCCTAATGTTACCATAATTATCAATACTATAATCAGAAAAATAACCTTGGTTACTACCTTGCCCTCCACCACTACTTCCTGCAGTAGAATTATTTAAATTTCCTTTTTGAAAAACTTCTACAATTTCTTTATTTTTAGAAGTAATCGTAATATTTAAAATATCATCGATTTGTAATTTATAAGGAATGTTATTAATTCTTTTAATTTCTGAACTAGAAGTAGGCTTTCCTTGAAGATATGTTAGTTCTTTATTAGAGACACAAGAGCTTAAAGAACCTATTAATATGAGTAAAACTATGTATTTTTTCATTTTTATTTTTAAAGACAATAACCACAAATATACTTTTTATAAGTGTAAAGCTATAATTTTATTTTATTTTCGTTTTTCATTTATATAAAATGTTATATCAACAAAGAAAATATCTTCAATTTTTATCAAAAGCAAGCAATCAACATGGGGTACATTCTCCTTTTGTTTACTTACTTATTACAAAATGTTTTTATAAAAAAACAGACAAAAATTTATGGAAAAACTTCCTAAATATTAAACAACAACTATTAGACAACAAAAAAGAGATAAAAGTCACAGATTTTGGTGCAGGTTCTAAAATTTTTAAAAGCAATAACCGTAAAGTATCTAAAATTGTTAAGGTTGCAGGGATATCTAATAAAAAAGCTACTTTATTAATTAAAATTATAGCTTATTTTAAACCAAAAAAAATTCTAGAAATTGGCACTTCTCTAGGTTTAGGAACTTCTGCTATTAAAACAGGAAACAACAGTGCTAAAATACTAACTTTAGAAGGCTGCCCAGAAACTAGCAAAGTCGCACAAGAGTTATTTGACAAAAATAATTTTACTACAACAAAAATAATAACTGGCGATTTTTCAAAAACACTTTCAACTGTAACACAAAACGAAGAATTCGATTGTATTTATTTTGACGGAAATCATACAAAAAAAGCAACTTTAAATTATTTTGAAGAATGCATAAAAAAAGTACATAATAATTCTTTTTTCATTTTTGATGATATTTATTGGAACAAAGAAATGCAAGATTCTTGGGAAACTATAAAAAACCACACAAAAGTTACTGTAACAATAGATCTTTTTTACTTCGGTATTGTTTTCTTTAGAAAAGAACAAGCAAAAGAACATTTTAAGATTAGAGTTTAACTATTTATTAGAAAATAAACTTTGTAACTTTGATACTTTAAAACTACAACCAAAATGAAAATATATACAAAAACCGGAGATGAAGGAACTACTGCTCTATTTGGCGGCACAAGAGTAAAAAAATACAATTTACGTATAGATAGTTATGGTACAGTAGACGAATTAAACTCTTACATTGGTTTAATTAAAGACCAAGAAGTATCAAATTATATTAAAGAATCACTTTTAAAAATTCAAAATGAATTATTTACGCTAGGTGCAATGTTAGCAACTCCGCCAGAAAAGGAAACTCTAAAATCTGGTAAAGAGCGACTAAATATTCCTAAAATAGATGAAGGCTCTATTGTTTTCCTAGAAAATGAAATAGATAAAATGGATGCAGAGCTTCCTCAGATGACTCATTTTATTCTTCCAGGCGGCCATCAGGCAGTGTCATTCTGTCACGTAGCAAGATGTGTTTGCAGACGAGCAGAACGCTTATCTGTAGAGTTAAATGACCATGAAGCTATAAATAATGACATCTTAAAGTATTTAAACAGACTTTCTGACTACCTTTTTGTGTTGGCACGAAAATTGTCTAAAGACTTACAAATAGAGGAATTTCAATGGATTCCTAAGAAAAATTAATAAGTTCTTTTTTTATCGAGATGAAGAAGTTTTAAACTTTATTTACTTACTTAAATCGTTGATTTTAAATAAAAAATAAAATTAAAAGGCAACTTCACAATAAATTTCTTAAAAAAGACTTGCATAATTCAGCAAAAAAATTATTTTTGCACAAAATTAAACAATAAGAAATGTATTGGACATTAGAATTAGCATCATATTTAGCAGATGCGCCTTGGCCAGCAACCAAAGATGAGTTAATAGATTACGCTATTAGAACCGGAGCTCCTTTAGAAGTAGTAGAAAACCTACAAGATATAGAAGATGAAGGTGATTCGTATGACTCAATTGTAGAGATTTGGCCAGATTACCCAACTGAAGATGATTATCTTTGGAACGAGGATGAATACTAAACATAACAATTAAATATAAAAAGTCTCTAAAGAGGCTTTTTTTTTGTTTTTATTTTAACGAATAGAAACCTATATTTTATTTTTCATAAAAACCTGATATACAAACAAATAATATAGCTATTATTTTTAGCTAACATAAACTTAGATATAATGAGTATTTTAAATTCAGTAATAAAACTTTTTGTAGGTGATAAACAACAGAAAGATTTAAAGATTTTACAACCCGTAGTAGATGATGTAAGAAAGTTTGAAGCAACATTTTCTAAACTTACTAATGACGAATTAAGGGCAAAAACTATTGAGTTTAAAGAAAGGATAAAGACAGCCACAAAACAATTTGATGACAAAATATTCTCTTTAGAAGAAGAAGCTATAAAAGCAGATATTGACAGGCAAGAAGATATTTATGCAGAAATAGATGTTTTAAAGGATGAAGCATATAAAGTTTCTGAAGAAGTATTGCTACAAATTATGCCAGAAGCTTTTGCTGTTGTAAAAGAAACAGCAAAACGTTTTGTAGAAAATAAAGAAATTGAAGTAACTGCAACTTCTTTTGACAGAGAATTATCTGGTGAAAGAGACCACATTACATTACAAGACGACAAAGCACTTTGGGCTAACTCTTGGGATGCTGCAGGAAAGCCTGTTACTTGGGACATGGTACACTATGATGTTCAATTAATTGGTGGTTCTGTTCTACACCAAGGTAAGGTTGCAGAAATGATGACTGGTGAAGGAAAAACCTTAGTTTCTACACTACCAGTATATTTAAATGCATTAACAGGAAACGGAGTTCACTTGGTAACTGTAAATGACTATTTAGCAAAACGTGATAAAGCGTGGATGGGACCAATTTTTGAGTTTCATGGTTTCTCTACAGATTGTATCGATTATCACCAACCAAACTCAGATGCTCGTAGAAAAGCATACAATGCAGATATTACTTATGGTACAAATAACGAATTCGGTTTCGATTATTTACGTGATAATATGGCTAGTTCTAAAGACGATTTAGTACAAAGACCACCAAATTATGCGATTATAGATGAAGTAGATTCTGTTTTAATTGATGATGCTAGAACACCGTTAATTATCTCGGGTCCTGTTCCTCAAGGAGACAGACATGAGTTTAATGAATTAAAACCACTAGTAAACGATATTGTTGGTATACAAAGTAAATATTTAATTGGTGTTTTAGCAGAGGCTAAAAAATTAATTGCTGCTGGAGACACGAAAGAAGGTGGTTTTCAATTATTAAGAGTTTACAGAGGTTTACCAAAAAACAAAGCTTTAATTAAGTTTTTATCTTTAGAAGGAACAAAACAAATTCTTCAAAAGACAGAAAACTATTATATGGCAGACAATAACAAGTTAATGCCAGAAGTAGATGAAACTCTATGGTTTGTTATTGAAGAAAAAAATAATCAAATAGATTTAACAGATAAAGGAATTGCACATCTGTCTGAAAAGACTGAAAATGATAATTTCTTCGTTTTACCAGATGTTGGTGTAAAAGTTGGTGAGATTGATAGCTCTAAAATTTCTGCAGAAGAAAAAGCAGTTCTTAAAGAGGATTTATATAAAGATTTTAGTATTAAGAGTGAACGTATTCATACAATGAATCAACTTTTAAAAGCATACACTGTTTTTGAAAAAGATGTTGAATATGTTGTAATGGAAAACAAAGTAATGATTGTTGATGAACAGACGGGTCGTATTATGGACGGTCGTCGTTATTCTGATGGATTACACCAAGCAATTGAGGCAAAAGAAAATTGTAAAATTGAAGATGCTACACAAACTTTTGCAACGGTAACACTTCAAAATTACTTTAGAATGTATCGCAAACTTTCTGGTATGACAGGAACAGCGATTACAGAAGCTGGTGAATTATGGGAAATCTATAAATTAGATGTTGTAGAAATACCAACAAATAGACCAATTCAAAGAGATGATAAAGAAGACTTAGTTTATAAAACAGCACGTGAGAAATACAATGCCGTTATAGAAGACATTGTTGTTTTAGTTGAACAAAAGCGCCCTGTTTTAGTAGGTACAACTTCAGTAGAAATATCAGAATTATTAGGTAGAATGTTACAAATGCGTAAAATTCCTCATAATATTTTAAATGCAAAATTACACAAGCGTGAAGCAGATGTTGTTGCAGAAGCAGGTAAACCTGGTGTTGTAACAATTGCAACAAACATGGCAGGTCGTGGTACAGATATTAAACTTACCAAAGAAGTTAAAGAAGTTGGTGGTTTGGCAATTATTGGTACAGAAAGACATGATTCTAGACGTGTAGATAGACAGTTAAGAGGTCGTGCAGGTAGACAAGGTGATGTTGGGTCAACTCAATTTTATGTTGCTTTAGATGATAACTTAATGCGTCTTTTTGGTTCCGATAGAATTGCAAAAATGATGGATAGAATGGGGTTAAAAGATGGTGAAGTAATTCAGCACTCTATGATTTCTAAATCTATTGAAAGAGCACAAAAGAAAGTAGAAGAGAACAATTTTGGTATTCGTAAGCGTTTATTAGAATATGATGATATTATGAACGCTCAACGTGAGTTTGTTTACAAAAGAAGACGTAACGCTTTAGATGGTAAACGTTTGCAAGTAGATATTGCAAATATGATTTATGAAACTTGTGAATCTATTATTAGTAGTAATAAAGCTGCAAAAGATTTTCAAAATTTCGAATTCGAATTAATCAAGTTTTCTTCGATGACTTCTCCTATTACAGAAGAAGAATTTAATAAGCTAAGTGAAAAAGAAATTGCAGATAAATTATTTGATATTGTTTCTGAACATTACAAGAATAAAATTGAAAGAAATGCAGTTTTAGCATTTCCGGTAATTAAAGACGTTTTTGAAAATGAAGGAGATAGATATGAGCGCATTGTAGTTCCTTTTACAGACGGAATTAAATCTTTACAAGTTGTTACAAACTTAAAAGAAGCTTATGAAAGTGAAGGTAAAAGTCTTGTAACAGATTTTGAGAAAAACATTACACTAGCAATTATAGATGAAAACTGGAAAGAGCATTTACGTAAAATGGATGAATTAAAACATTCTGTGCAAAATGCTTCTTACGAACAAAAAGATCCTTTATTAATCTATAAATTCGAGGCTTTTGAATTGTTTAAGAAAACAGTAGACGAAATTAATAAAGAAGTCTTGTCTTTCTTATTTAAAGGAGAATTACCAACACAAGATCCTAATCAAATTTCTGAAGCTAGAGATCAAAGAAAAGAACGTTTAAACACAAGTAAAGCAGACGTTCAAAACTCAAGTGAACAAGCTATATCTAATTCTAAACCACAACAGTCTGAACCGGTTGAAACAGTTGTAAGAGAACAACCTAAAGTTGGTAGAAACGAACGTGTTACAATTAAAAATGTAATGAGTGGTGAAGAAAAAGAAGTAAAATTTAAACAAGCGATTCCTTTACTTGAAAAAGGTGAATGGGTTTTGGTTAACAACTAATACACCTGATTATTATACACAAAAAAGCCGTTTAGAAAAATCTAAACGGCTTTTTTAATTTTTACAAAACTCTACATTTTTCTTAAATATATATTACCTAGGCCAGCGTTTAATTTCATTAAAACTTTACCTGAATTTAATTTTAATTTCATTCGTTGAAGATTATCAAATTCTTTTTCTTCTAAAATCTTAAAGTTTATATCTGTAAAAATATCAGAAGCATTTGCATCTAAGTTTAAACTAGACTCAGTTGGTAATGTAATGTCAATAAAACCATTATTTGAGTAAATTGAATACAGCTCTTTTGGCATTTTTTTATCAAACTCAATCGTAACATTTCCGCCAATGGAATTGATAGAAACAGGACCAGTAACATCTTTTAAATTAATATTACTTAATGAAGACGAAATCTCTACTTCACCATCAAAATTAGATAAACTTGATTTTTCAGAATTAAAAAAGAAATGATTACTATTTTTTTTTGATACAGTGCAACTAGTTGTCCAATTTAAATGCAAAGAATTAGGTATTTTAATTTTATATTGTTCTCTATAACTTGTCATAATAAAATTACCATCTACTTTATCCTTAAAAATTAATTCATCACCTTTTTTTTCGATAGTAAAATATATTGCTAACTCACTATTTTCGTCTTTCTTACCAAGCCTTTTTAAACCATCTTTACGAGTAGGATCATCTATTTTAAAAAAAACAGTTTTAGGTTTAATTTCTGCATTATCATCTTCTGTATATGCGCCACTTACAGAATAACTAATTTTTTTAGTCTTTTTTTTAACAGCATTAACAGAGTCACTTTCTGTAAATTTCACACTAATAGGACCAGGAGTTACCTCCCAAGCATTTTTCTTTTTCTTAGAAAAATCACCACTAATTCCTTTGAAAGAAAATACGGCACCACCAGGTTTATTTGATTTTGAAGATTTTTTACTTAAAGCTTTAAAATTTATCTCATTTTTACGATGTAAGCTTTCAATAATTACTTCATCTCCATCATAACCTTCTATGATAAAACTTTTAGACGAACATATTTTTAAAGTTCCTTTGTTGAATTTTATTTTTTTTTCTTGTGCATTTACGTTTAAAATGAAAAATACAATTGTAAGAAATCCTATTAATTTTATGTGTTTCATGGTGTTATTTTTTAATTTCAACCATTGCTAACGTTGCATTATTTTTAACGATAGGAAAGGTTTGTTCATCATTAATTATTTTTTCAAGAGGTTTTTGTGCACGGTTTTCTCTTAAAATGGTTAAAGCTTTAATCAATTTAATTTGTACCAAGGGTTTGTCTTCATTTTCCAAAGCCCTTATTAGATTTTTTCTTATTTTTTCATTTGATGGAAATTGTAAAAGTCCGTCTATAGTTGCAATTTTTACATTTGCATTTTCATCTTTATGAATAATCTCAATCAATCTATTGATAATTCTGGAATCTTCTTTTTTATATTCATCATTAAATGCATACACACCTTCTAAACGTTTTCCTGCAGAAGAATCCTGTAAATTTGCCAATAATTCTTTTTGAATTGATGATGATTTTTGATGATTTACAAACCAAAATCCCACAGAAAATACAACAGCAAAACAAGCAGCAATGGAAATGTATTTTAAATATAAAACCTTTTTATTTTTTGGTTGATGCAATTCTTTATTCAATAATTTTTCAAAAGAAACATCTGCTTTTGTAGACATCTTTTCAGTTTCAAATTCCGATTTATTTTTCTGTATAAATTCTTTTAACTTCATACGATTTGCTTTTTTTGAATCATTTTTAACAGTTGGTCTTTTCCTCTTTTATATTGGTTTCTTACTGTACTTTCTTTAATATTTAGCATCTCTGCTATTTCTCTGTGATTATAATCTTCAATCAAATACAAAACCAAGATAATGCTGTATTTTTCTTTTAATTGTTGAATACTTTCTTTAATAAATTCTATTGAAATATCGTTTTCAATTTCATCATTTCCAATTTCTATTTCAGTTTCTAAAATGAGAGTTTCATCAATCCAAACAATATTTTTTTGTTCTCTTAAAACATCCAAAGATTTGTTTACAACAATTCTTTTTAACCAAGCTCCTAAACTTGCATCATCATTTAACTGATGGATTTTTTGAAAACTTTTAATAAAACAGTCTTGCACAACATCTTCTGCTTCTTCCCTATTATTTAAAATTCTTATTGCAGCACCAAACATCATATTTTTATAATTATGATATATTTCTATTTGGGCTGAATAATTATTCAGTTTACATGCTTGTATGAGTTGTTTGGTATTCAAAAAAGATTGGTTAATTTTTGTTTACATTATAAGAACGTGAAAATTTTAGAAGTGTCGCAAAAAAAGATGAGTTTATTTTAAAAATGGAATTAATTACTAAATTAATTTTCAAAATAAAAGATAAATGAACTACTAAACATTAAAACAAAAAATCCGTTTAGAAAATTTCTAAACGGATTATGCATTAATAAGAGATTTTAATAAATCTTGAGTTTTTTTTTGTCTTTCTAGACAACTTAAATATAAATAGAAGAAATTATCTTTTAGTAAAGTACTGCTTCAATTTAACACCATCTAATACCTTAAAAACATCAGATAAATTACTAAGATCTTGTGTTAGCGTAAAATTATCTGTAGAAACTTCTGTAGTTCCGTTTGCAAAATATAATGCTTCTCCAACTACAATATTATTGATAACTACCTTACCTAAATCTTCTTTTTCTGTATTGTATTCATACATAACCAACCTACTTTCAGATTCTATATAAGACCAGTTTCCTTTTAAAACATAACTATATGAGCTAGATTTAGCATCAAAACTTGGTACTCCCTCATTTAAAGACTTCAATAAACTAAAATAATCTTTTTTCCCAGAAACTTTCCATTCGTAAGTTCCATCTGCTTTAAACTCTACAACACTACTTTCTATAATATCACAGGTCTCATAATCTTTCAATTCATCTGTATGAATCTTTATTCTCTGTGGAGTACATTCATTATCTCCAACAACATCAAAAAAACCAGAAGTTCCTGCAGTTAGGTTTTCTGTTTTAGTATAATCCCAAACACCTAATAAACTATCATTTCCTCCCCAATTTTTTATAGTAACACAAATATCTACAGAATCACTAACTCCTCCATTTGGGTCATACAAAGTAATAACATAGCAAAAAGTACCAACAGACATTGTTGATTTAAAATCGATGTCTAATTTTAGACTTTCGTTTTTATCTAAACTTACATTAGATAAATCTATTTTATAAAAACTATTTGCAAGAGTGCCATCATTAGCCTTAATTTGAAAATAAGCACCAGCAACTTTATTAGGTTCAAAATTTAATTCAACATTAAAACCTTCATTTAAAAAAGCGAATTTTTCTGGATTTACAACTGTAAAAGGTATCTTTTCGCTAGCAACAGGTATTGTACCTTCGATTTTTTCTGCGGAATTAATTGTTAAATTATCTGAAACTTCATTCGCTAGAATAGAAATCTCTTCAGATTTTACTTCAACTTCAATAGGTTCGTTAGCATCACATGACATCATTAAAAAAGTTATTGATGTTAAAAAAAGGAAATAATAGATTTTTTTTGTCATAATTTTTATCTTAAAATATTTATAAATTATAAACAACCACTAAACAGTTTTCTAGTGTGCTGTCCTTTTAATAACAATTATTTGAATACTTTTTTATATCCAATAATATGTTACAATTATAAAACGCAATACTAAGAAAAAACCCTACTTTATTTTATAAATAAAGTTTTCTTACTTTTTAATTTGAATAAATGAATAACAAAAAAAACCGTTTAGAGACTAACTTCTAAACGGTTTTTTATATTTTAAAATTCTAAATTACTAGAACTGAGTATCCATTTTAAGATAATCTAAAAATTCTCTTTTAGTTTCTTTATTTTTAAACTTACCACCAAACTCTGCAGTAACTGTAGAACTTTCGATGTCTTTTATTCCTCTAGAATTTACACATAAATGTTTTGCATCTATAACACAAGCAACATCTTGCGTTCCTAAAGCCTCTTGCATAGCTTGTACAATTTGCATTGTTAAACGCTCTTGCACTTGTGGTCTTTTAGAAAAATACTCAACAATTCTATTCATTTTAGAAAGTCCAATTACTTTTCCATCAGAAATATAAGCCACGTGAGCTCTACCAATAATTGGCAATAAATGGTGCTCGCAAGTAGAATAAACAACAATGTTCTTTTCTACTAACATTTCACCATAATTATAATTATTGTCAAACGTAGATGCTTTAGGCATATTTTTAGGATTTAATCCCATAAACATTTCGTTTACAAAAGCTTTTGCTACTCTTTTAGGAGTTCCTTGTAAACTATCATCTGTTAAATCCATTCCTAAAGTTGTTAAAATATCTTTAACACTTTCTTGGATTTTTGCTATTTTATCTTCATCAGAAATATCAAATGCATCTGGTCTTATTGGGTTTTCCGCAGAAGTACCTACATGATTCTCACCTAATTCGTCAATTCTATCGTCATTCATTTTGCTGTCTAATTCAAACATTTCATTCTTTATTAAAGTGCAAATTTACGTGTTTGCGACGTATTATTTTAGTTTATTAATAAATTAAAACTATCTAACTATAATTTCTTATGCCTTTAGTAAATTTACTAATTCTGATAAAGAACAATTGTTCTGTTCACCAGAAATCATATTTTTTAATATAAAAGCATCATTTTCAATACCAGAAACTACAAATTCTATTTCTCTGGTAGAAACATACTTCCATTGTCGTTTTTGAGCCTTATTACTTTCTCCTAAATCTGGATAAAATTCTGATTTAATATTATTTTCTCTTAAACTTTTTACAGCTTTCATTTTTGCAACATCTGTAGCGGCATCAAAATTTAAGAAAATAACCTTTGGTTTTGGTAAGTCTACTGCTTTAAACAAGCCTAATTCCTCTAAAACTAAATAAATTCTATCCAAACCAAAAGAAACTCCAACCCCAGAAACATCTTTTAAACCAAAGATTCCTGTTAAATCATCATATCTTCCACCACCACCAATAGAACCCATTTTTACACCTTCTGGCGCAGCTACTTCAAAAATTGCGCCTGTGTAATAATTTAATCCTCTTGCTAAAGTTACATCTACTTCTAAAGTTGCTGTTTCTAAACCTAATTCATTAATAGAATCAATTACAAAACGCAACTCTACTACTCCACTTTTTCCTTCTTCGGAAGTTTGCAACATAGCTTCTAAAGAAGCTAGTTTCTCTAAATTAGAACCTGTAAAATCGAACAAAGGTTGTACTTTTTCAATTGCTTCTTCAGTAATTCCTTTAGATAACATTTCTTTTACTACACCTTCTTTACCTATTTTATCTAACTTATCTAAAGCTACAGTAAAATCTATTAATTTATCTTGGGCACCAATAACTTCTGCAATACCAGAAAGTATTTTTCTATTGTTTATTTTAATCGTTGTTCCTGCTAAACCAAGTTTAGTAAAAACAGTATCGTATAACTGCACAAACTCTACTTCTTGCCATAAAGACTTACTTCCAACAACATCTGCATCGCATTGAAAAAACTCTCTAAAACGTCCTTTTTGCGGTCTATCTGCTCTCCAAACAGGTTGTACTTGGTATCTTTTAAATGGAAATGTAATTTCATTTTGATGCTGCACAACGTAACGTGCAAATGGCACCGTTAAATCGTAACGTAATGCTTTTTCAGATATTTGAGAAGTTACTTTTAAGCTATCTTTTTGAGACAGTAATTTTTCATCTGCTTTCTTTAAATAATCTCCAGAATTTAAAATTTTAAAAATTAATCGATCTCCTTCTTCACCATATTTACCCATTAAAGTTGACGAGTTTTCGAAACTCGGAGTTTCAATTGGTTGAAATCCGAAAGTTTCAAAAGCTGTTTTAATCGCATTCATAATATATGTACGATTGGCAACTTCTGTTGGCGAAAAATCTCTGGTTCCTTTTGGGATGCTTGGTTTCATTATTAATTTTTTGTATTGAAATTATTTTTTTTTACTTGGTATTTTCTTTTACTCTTGTAAAAACAAGAATCATACTATTAAAAAAATCATTACATAGAAGATAAAATTGCAAATTATACTTCAAATGAAATGACAAACGTTGTGTAAATAAAATTTCAATCGAGTGAAATATTAAAACGCTTTACATGCGCAAATATCGTGAAAAAGTTATAATTTTTTAGGAGTTCTAAAGCTTTTATTTCGTCTTCTTAAAGAGTAAATAGATGCATTTAATTCGAAACCTAATAAGAGTATAATTGCATTAAGCCAAATAAATAACATTAATATTAAAAGCGTACCAATAGAGCCATATAACTCGTTATATTTTGCAAATTCGTTTACGTAGTAACCAAATAAATAAAATGTAAGAATAGATAAAAGTGTTGTAAAAACTGCTCCTGGAGAAAAGAAACCTGAATGTTTTCCTTCTTTAACACCATAATGATATAACATAGAAACGGTAAGAAATATCATCAATAAAAAGATAAAACCTCGCCCTAATTGCAACCAAATTAAATTACTTTCTAACCAACCTAAAGAAACCATATCTTTTAAAATTAACTCGAAAAAAATAATTAACATTACAGTAACCAATAAAAAAAGTACAATTACAATAGACACCAACATGGCTATAAAATAAGATCTAAAAACATTTCTTACTTCTTTTACATGATATGAATATTCAAAGCCACCAAAAATAGCATTTACACCATTTGTCATTAAAAAAATAGAACCTATAAAACCAAAAGATAATAAACCGCCATATTGATTCTTAATAATATCTACCAAAACAGAATCTACAGCATCAAAGGTTTTTGGTGGTAAAACATCAGAAATAATAGATAATAAACCTTCTTGTGCACCTTCTATTGGTAAAAAAGGAATTAAGGTTAATACAAAAAGTAAAAAAGGAAAAATTGCCATAAAAAAACTATATGCAATTCCGCCAGCTCTTGTTGTTAATGCGCCTTCTATAATACCAATAAAATACATTTCTAACACGTCATATAAAGACATACCTTCTAAACCAGGAATTTTAATTTTCTTCCCAATTTTAACCAAAATATTTACAATTGGTACTTTTGCTAGTTTGTCTTCTATTTCTTTTGTCATTATACGAAATGCAAAGTTAAATCTAATTTTTACTTTGTTTTTTTAATTCTTTATTAGGCTATTACAATCTTATAATCTAAGAGTAAACCTGCAAGATTCTCTTTACGAAACCTTGCTCCTTTTAAGCAATTTTTATCTGGGTTAATATTAAAATTAAGAGCGTTTCTAAAGTCTGATTTTTCTAAATGACAATCATAAAAAATAGCTCCTTTTAAATCTGACATATTAAAAACACAGCTGGTTGCAATAGTTTCTGTAAAATCTACTTCTTCTAAATTACAACTCGTAAATTTGGTGTTTGGTATTTTTAACTGATAAAAAGAAGATAAATTTAATTGACATTCGGTAAAGGAAACCTGTAATAAAAACGGATTTACTTCATTAAACTTTACTCCTATCATTTTACATTTAATAAAGTTTACATCTTTAAAAGCGGTATCTTTTACTATTGTATTGCTAAAATTACAGTCTACAAACTGAATATTCGACGCATGAATACTCTCGAAGTTACAATTTACAAATGTACAATTGTCATATTCTCCTTTCTTAATTTTCGTTTTACTGAAATCTATTTTAGAGTATTCTTCGCTATCGAAATAAGCATCTATCATTTATAAAATTACTTTTTGCTTCGTTAATTTATAATTTAACTTACTTTCAATTTTATTCCCATCAATATCTAACAACTCTATAAAGTCTTCGCCTATTTTATATTTAAAAGGCAACTTTTTTAATTCTAACAGTAGTTTTCCTCCTTCTACTATATACTTTCCTGTTTCTTTAAAAACACGATCATCTCCTTTTCCATTATAAACAGTTTCTAATAGAAAAGTTCCATCAGCATTTAATGTCATTTTGTTATCTATTCCAGTACAATTTCCACAAGGAAATTCACCTTTATAAACACCTGTAACGTCTTTTATTTCGTTGCTTTTACAAGCTGAAAAAAGAAGACAACTTAATACTAAAAATTTAAAAAAATAATTCATTTAAACTGCTATTTTAATCCTCTTGCTTTTAACATTGGCATTGCTTCTGGGTTTCTACCAGCAAAGGCTTTATACATTTCGGCATAATCCATTGTGTTTCCTTTAGATAAAACTTGCTCACGAAATTTTTGTCCGTTTTCTCTAGTTAACAAACCATTATCTTTAAACCAACCGTACGCATCATGACTTAACATTTCTGTCCATAAATAAGAATAATAACCAGCAGCATAACCACCGCTAAAAATATGTGCAAAATAAGTAGAACGGTATCTTGGCGGAACTTCAGATACATTTAATTTCATACTTTTTAGAGCTTCTGCTTCAAACTTAGCAACATCTTCTATTTTTTCATTTGCAGAAATTGTGTGCCATTTCATATCTAAACTAGAAGAGCATAAGTTTTCTATCATAGAATAACCTTGGTTAAAAGTACCTGCGTCTTTAATTTTCTTTAATAACTCTGCAGGAATTACTTCTCCTGTCTTGTAATGAATTGCATAATTATTTAATATTTCTGGGTGTGTAGACCAGTTCTCGTTAAATTGAGAAGGAAATTCTACGAAATCTCTTGCTGTACTTGTACCAGAAATTGAAGCATATTTCTGGTTTCCAAAGAAACCATGCAATGCATGTCCAAATTCATGAAACATCGTTTCTACTTCATCAAAACTAATTAATGCTGGTTCTCCTGCAGCCGGTTTTGGTGAGTTACAAACATTATAAATTACTGGTTTTTGGTTACGTAATTTAGATTGTTTTACAAAACTACTCATCCACGCACCACCACGTTTGCTATCTCTAGCATAATAATCTCCAAAGAATAAACCTAATTTACTTCCGTCTTCTTCAAACAGCTCATACACCACAACATCTGGGTGATATGTTGGTATATCTGTACGTTTTTTAAACGTAATACCATATAATTTTGTAGCTGCATAAAAAACACCTTTTTCTAAAACGTTGGTCATTTCAAAATAAGGTTTTACATCCTCTTCGTTTAAATTGTACTTAGATTTACGTACCTTTTCTGCATAATGATTCCAATCATATGCAGCTAATTTAAAGTCTTTTCCTTCTTTATTAATTTCTTTCTGAATTTCTTTTATCTCTGAACCTGCTTTATCTAAAGAACCCGGAATTAAGTTTTTAAACATATTAAAAACCTTGTCTGGTGTTGCAGCCATTGTACCTTGTAAACTCCAACTTGCATAAGTATCGAAACCTAAAATCTGTGCTTTTTCTGCTCTTAACAAAGCCATTTTTAAAACTAAGTCGCTTGTATTATAGATTCCCGTATCAGATCTGTGAATCGATTTTTCAAACAATTGCTTTCTTGTTTCTCTATTTTCTAAAGTCTGTAAAGCTGGTTGTTGTGTTGTATTTATTAATTGAATTTCAAACTTCCCATCTTTTTCTAGAGATGTTATTTTTTCATCAGAAAAACCTTTTAGTTGTTCTTTGTCAGCAACTACAATTCCTCCTTTTTTACTAGCGTCTAATAATTTCTTTCCAAAATCATTTGATAAACTCGCTATTTCAGAATTAATTTCTTTTAATTTTTCTTTTTTTTCTTCGGATAAATTTGCACCTGCTTTAGAAAAATTCTTAAAATATTCTTTTACTAAATGATTCGATTCTGCATCTAAATTAGCTTCAGATAAATTATTATAAACAGTTTTAATTTTTCCGAATAACTTTGTGTTTAATAAAATATCATCTGAATGTTTAGAAAACTTAGGTGCTAATTCTTTTTGATTTTCTTTAATAGTATCATTGGTATGTGCACCTGCAAGACCAGAAAAAACCGAATTAACGTCATCTAACTTCTTACTACTTTCTTCTAAAGCTAAAATGGTGTTTTCGAAAGTTGGTGTTTCTTTATTTTCTGTAATTTTTGCAATTGCTTCATTTTGCAATTTCATACCTTCTAAAATTGCAGGCAAAAAATGAGCTGCTTTTATTTTAGAGAAATCTGGCGTACCATATTCTAAGGTACTTTTTATTAATAAAGGATTTTTCGAGATATCCATTGTATTTTCTTTTTTTGCTTCTTTCGTATTACAAGAAATTACCAATAATAAGGAAGCAGCTATTGTTATATATTTTTTCATTTTAATATGGAATTAATCAATTGCTTTTAAACTTAAATCTAAATTATAAACCGAATGTGTTAACGCTCCTGAAGAAATAAAATCTACACCACAATCTGCATATTTTCTAATAGTATCTTCATTAATACCACCAGAAGATTCTGTTAAACACGTATCGCCAATTAAAGCAACTGCTTTTCTAGTATCTTCATAATTAAAGTTGTCTATTAAAATTCTGTAAACACCTTCATTAGACAAAATTTCTTTAATTTCTTCTAAACTTCTAGCTTCTACAATAATTTTAATATCTAATTTTTTATCTGCTAAGTATTTCTTTGTTTTGGTTATTGCAGCCGTTATTCCGCCAGCAAAATCTATATGATTGTCTTTAATCATAACCATATCATACAAAGCAAACCTGTGGTTTTCTCCTCCTCCAATTTTTACAGCCCATTTTTCTAAAGCTCTAATTCCTGGTGTCGTTTTTCTTGTATCTAAAACTTTTGTTTTTGTTCCTTTTAACAAATCTGCAAAAAAGGCTGTTTTTGTTGCAATTGCACTCATTCTTTGCATCGCATTTAAAACCAAACGTTCTGCCATTAATATAGATTGCGATTTTCCTGAAACATGAAAAACAATATCGCCATATTTTACTTTATCGCCATCATTTATAAATGTTTCTACTTGTAAATCTTTGTCTACATATGAAAAAACTTGTTTCGCAAATTCTACACCAGCAATAATACCATCATCTTTTACCAATAGTTTTGCTTTTCCTTGTGCATTCGAAGGAATACAAGAAAGAGATGTATGATCTCCATCGCCAATATCTTCGCGAATTGCATTGGTTATTATAAGTTCTAATTCTTTTTCAAATTGTTCTTTTGATATCATAATTTCTGTATTCTGATGTAAAAATAACAATGATTTTCAACTTTTTGTTACTTATGTTGAATTTATGTTTTAAAACTAATAAATTTGTGCCGACAATAATTGTCTCCTCGAGCGCAGTCGAGAGGTTTTATAAGGTTTCGACTGCGCTCGACCAGACAAAAAATTATGAAAATTAAATTACTTGCTATTGGTAAAACGGATAATAAAAACTTAATTCAATTAATTGAAGAGTATCAAAACCGACTAAAACATTACGTTAAATTTGAGTTAGAAGTAATACCTGATATTAAAAATGTTAAGAATTTAAGCGAAGTTCAGCAAAAAGAAAAAGAAGGAGAATTAATTTTATCGAAATTACAAAATACAGATCAATTAGTTTTGCTAGATGACAAAGGAAAGCACTTTACTTCTATTGAATTTTCGCAATATCTTCAGAAAAAAATGAATTCTGGTATTAAGCAATTGGTATTAGTAATTGGTGGACCTTATGGTTTTTCTGATGCTGTTTATAAAAAATCTAGTGGTAAAATATCTTTATCTAAAATGACATTTTCCCACCAAATGATTCGTCTTTTTATTGTAGAACAATTATACAGAGGTTTTACTATTCTTAAGAATGAACCTTACCATCATGAATAATTGATGCATTGAATTTTGTAGACATATTGTGTAATAAAATTATTTCTAGAATTAGTACTGCAATCATAAAAAACAACGCAATAGGAGATAATATTACTGTAACAAGTAAAATACCATTTATAATTTTTAAAAATCCTGTAACTTTTGCTAAGGAACTTACGTTTTCTTTCAATTTTAAAATACCTAAACCCATAATTAATTCTCCAATACCAAAAATTACCATAGAAATTACAGTTAACCCAATTTCTAATGGAGAAATTAAACCAGAAGTACTGGTAAAAAACATTATAATTGTCATAATTACACCTACTCCGAAATAAATATATACTGCATTCATTAATAACGTATTATTAAATTTCTCTGCAATAACTTTGTAGCCTCTTAAAAACGGAATTATTAAAATAAAAAATGCAATTGCAAAAGGAATTCTAAAAGCTAAAACACCTAAATTACTAACATTACTCGTTGCAAAATAAATTTCCATTAAAACACCAACTAAAGTAAGAATGGAGTAAAAAAGACCAAAAACCCAACTATAATTTAAAATTTGTAGTTCTTTTTTAGTCCAACTAATCGTTATATCTTCTTTAGTTGGGTATTCTTCTATTATATGTAAATCTTCTCCTAAAACCTCTAAAATAAGTTTTACCGTATAACTTCTAGGGTTTACTTCTCCAGCCTCAATTCGTTGAATTGTTCTCACATTAATATTACACTGTTCTACCAACTCTTCTTGTGTTAATCCTTTTCCTTTTCGTAATTGATAAATACGTTTACCTAATTCTGGCTGTTTCATTATATGTATATTTTTATTTATCATACAATGTTAGTTTAGAAATTTATTTTTAAGAGACATATGTTTTGATTTTAACCCGACATTTACACGACAAAGCAATGATAACAATAGTTTTAGAGATTTTGTGTTTTTTGCAATTTATGTGAAACCTTTATTATATTTAGTTGTTTTAATATAATCTTGTGGTGAGTAACTTGTTATTTTCTTGAAAGAAATAAAGAAAGGATTGTAAGATGCAAACCCAGTTTTGTATGCTAAAGACTCTAATGTTTCGGTATTTAAAAAACCCTGTTCTGTTAATCTAATTGCATCTTGTATTCTACTCTGCATTCTGTATTCTGAAAAAGAAATTTTAGAATGGTATTTAAATAGATAAACAATATGGCTAGTTGGCACACCTAAAACTGCTGCAATATCACTTTGAGAAAATTTAGGGTTTCTAAAAACGAAACCTTCAATACCTAATTTATCGACCTCTTTAATATAACTAATAATATTAAATCTAATATTTTCTTGTAATTTTAAATCTTGATTGTTTTTCACGGTCTCCGCAGTTAATAACCAAGAAGTATTTGCTTCTTTTTCTAACTCTAAAACTACTTCTTTTTCTTCTAATGAAACCTCATTAAATTTTAGTAAAGTACTATTAAGAATAGGCAAACCAAATAATATTTCTGGAGAACTTAAAATTTTAAAGAAGACAAATAACCAAAAAAACATTATAAAAACTCCTAAGGTTTTACCAGAAGGATTAATACCATTTGTTAGCTCTGTATACAAAGAAGTTAAAAGTAAAGTACTATTTAAAACGTTTACTATATATAAGTAAAATGTCCAGTTTTTTACTAAAACAAAATGTTTATTGTTTAATTTTAAATCCTTTTTAAACCAAATTTCTTTTCTTAATAACATAAAAATTATTGCTAAATAGAATAGAATAAAAACACTTACAAAAAACAAGTTTGTAAAAGAACCAAAATAAAAAATAAAGCTATTATTTAGAGATTCCATAGAATTAATTAAAAACAAAAAAACAATAAAAAGAAGGTGCTTAAAATCTTTAAAACTATGTTTTATATTAGGACAAATTAAATACTTATAATACAGATAAAAAGAAGGTGCAAGAACCAAATATAAGATAGAATAAATGCCGCTATCTGCTTTTACAGTACTTTGCAAGCCTAAATAATAACTACCATGTATTACATGTCGAAAAGAAAGTATTGTAATTATAAATACTAAAAATAAATTGCAAAAAGGGTTCGACTTATAATACCTAATTAAAATAAATAAGGTAACAAAACCAATAATACCAGTTAACAGGAACAAGAATGATACTAACAAAATAAGATTAAATATTTCATATTTCAAATGTAATAAAATAGAATATTCTTTAAACTTTATTTTACTGTTTTATTAAAACTCTTATTGATTTGTTAAAAAACTAATATTTTATCATTATTATCATATGTAAATATTATTTTTTATCTAAATTTGATGTGTCTATTAAAATAGTGTATTTTTTTTTAAAATTATATCCTTTTTTAATATTCAAAATAATTCCTGTTAATAGATGTTTTAGCAAAAAAGATAACCAAAACTTAGTAGTTCTTATTTTGGGGGAAATAATAACTAATTCTAGTAAAACTCTTTTAAAACAAATATTAGCAGGTTTTTAATACTTATTTTCTTACAAAACTTAACCAAGCATTTTTAAAATCTTCATCTAATAAGCAACTTGCTTCTTCTAAATTGAAGTTATAGTCTTTGTATTTAAAAGCAGTTTTTTCTATGTTATTACCCAGATAAATATCGGTTATATTAATATTTAATAACTCAGTAGAAGTATTTAATCGTTTTTTTAAAGCTGTAGAGAAAAAAGTTCTTACCAAATTATCTGCAAAACCAACACCATGTTCTCCTAACCTTTCTCTTGCTAAACAAACGATATTATTAGACTTTCTTAATTCTTTAAAAGCTTTTAATAAAGATGTGTTTATAAAACCAGAATCTAAATCTCCCATAATTAATAAACCTGCAGGCATTTTAGAACTATAACTATTTACAGGTCCTTTTATATTTGCATAAGCAATGGTCTTTTCTGGGTAAGCAGCAGAAAACTCATAACTAAATCTACCACCAGAAGAATGTCCTCTTAATAAAAATGGCAAATCAGATAAAAAGTCTAAATTATGTTTTTCACCTATCTTATTAATTGCTAATAGTAAATGATTGTTATTTTTCTCAATGCTAGATGTTACATAAGCACCAACCAGTGCAATTTCTTCATTTTTAGCAAAAGCTCTCCAATCTGGTAAATTAACTTTAGACAAACCACTACTATTATTACCTGGTGTAATAACTAAAATAGCTTTTGGAATAACGTTTTCCGGAATCCACATTCTATAGGTTGTATTTGTACCTTCATCTGTAAAAACATCATAAGTCCAATCATCTAAAAACTCACCTTTCTCTAAATTTTTAGTTGTTTTTTCTACCTCATTTTCTGAGCATCCAAGAATTAACATCAACAAAAAGAGTTTATAAAACCTCATAATAACATATAATATTACACTAATATAAACAATTCTTTTTCTAACACTTTTGTTTGTTTACTTTTGTAAGAAATCTGTTTAACAATGATGAAATTAGTCTTCGCTACCAATAATCTTAATAAACTTAAAGAAGTACAAGAAATGTTAACAAACTCGATAGAAATATTAAGTTTAAAAGACATAAATTGTTTTGATGAAGTTGATGAAACAGAACTTACTTTAGAAGGTAATTCTAAATTAAAAGCAAATTATATTACCAAAAACTTTAATTACAATTGTTTTGCAGATGATACAGGCTTAGAAGTAGAAAGTTTAAATGGTGAACCAGGAGTTTATTCTGCTCGTTATGCTGGTGAGCCTTTTAATGCTGAAAATAATATGCGAAAATTACTAACAGAATTAAAGGGCAAAGAAAATAGAAAAGCACAGTTTAGAACTGCCGTTTGCCTAAATATAGATGGTAAACAGTATGTTTTTGAAGGTATTTGTAAAGGTGAAATTTTAAAAGAAAAACAAGGTGAAACTGGTTTTGGCTACGATCCTATTTTTAAACCAGAAGGATACGACCAGTCTTTTGCAGAAATGAGTGCAGACGAGAAAAACAAGATATCACATAGAGGTTTAGCTATTCAAAAATTAATAACATTTTTATCTAACTACAAATCATAAGTTAATCTTATTACATCTACGAAGCATTCTTAAATGGAAAAAAAATCTTACAGAAAACACTTTATATTATTACTGGTAATTCTAGTAATCTTGTTTGTGCTAAACATTAGTTTAGGCTCTGTTTCTATTCCGTTTAAAGACATTTTAAATACTTTAATAGGTAACGCTGCCACAAAAGAAAGTTGGCACACAATTGTTTTAAATTTTAGATTACCCAAAGCCATTACTGCTGTTCTAGTTGGTTCTGGTTTATCTGTTGCGGGTTTATTAATGCAAACCTTATTTAGAAATCCGTTAGCTGGCCCGTTTGTTTTGGGTATTTCTTCTGGCGCAAGTTTAGGTGTTGCCTTATTAATATTAGGTTCATCTCTTTTTGGAGGCTTTTTCTTTGCAAATGCTATATCTAGTTGGTCTTTACCAATTGCCTCTAGTTTGGGAGCTTTTTTAGTATTATCTGCTGTAATTATTGCCGCCAATAGAGTTAAAAACACCATGTCTATTTTAATTATTGGGTTAATGTTTGGTAGTTTAACTTCTGCAATTATTAGTGTTTTATCTTATTTTAGTGAAGCAGCACAAATTCAGCAATTTATCTTTTGGAGCTTTGGTAGCTTAGGCAACCTTTCTTGGAACGAACTTTTAATATTCATTGTAATTTATAGTATAGGAATGTTAGCTACATTAGCTATTATAAAACCTTTAAACAGTTTCCTTTTAGGTGAAAATTACGCAAAAAGTTTAGGTATAAATGTAAAGAAAAGCAGAAATACCATTTTATTAATTACTAGTATTTTAACAGGAGTTATTACAGCATTTGCAGGTCCTATTGCTTTTATTGGGTTAGCGGTTCCGCATATTGCTAGAATGATTTTTGTTACTTCTAATCATAAAACACTAATTCCTGCTGTGGTTCTATTAGGTGCTATTATTATGCTAATTTGCGACGGAATAGCGCAATTACCAAACAGCGAATTCACATTACCTATAAACGCTATTACCTCTTTATTTGGTGCGCCAATTGTTATTTGGTTGTTAATTAGAAAAAAGAAATTATTTATTTAAAAATAGCATTTAAAAGAAAAACAAAATCGAACAGAAAAAGAAACATATCATCCTTAAAACCGAAAATCTAACCATAGGTTATCAGCAGAAAAAACAAGACAATATTGTTTTATCTAACATAAATTTATCCATAGAAAAAGGGAAACTAATTAGTGTTTTAGGTAAAAACGGAATTGGAAAATCTACACTTTTAAGAACACTTTCTAAAGTACAAAAACCTATTTCTGGTGCTATCTATTTTGAAGGAAAAGATTTAAAAATTTATACTGAAAACGAACTTTCTAAAAAATTAAGCTTGGTTTTAACAGAGCGTTTACCAGAAAGTCAATTAACAGTTTTCGAACTAATTGCCTTAGGTAGACAACCATACACAAATTGGATTGATACCTTGTCTGCAACAGATATAGAAAAAGTAAATTGGGCAATTGAACAAACAGAAATATCACATTTAAAAGACAATCGTTTTTACGAGTTAAGCGACGGCCAATTGCAGCGTGTTTTAATAGCAAGAGCTTTGGCACAAGATACTGCTGTTATTATTTTAGATGAACCAACAGCACATTTAGATATGCATCAAACGATTAATATCTTCTCTTTACTTAAAAAATTAGTAGCACAAACGCAAAAAACCATTATTATATCTTCTCATGAGATAAATTTGGCTTTGCAACTTTCTAGTGAAATTATTTTACTCACAGAAAACAACCTTCAGTTTGGTTCTACTGCAGAATTAATATCTAAAGACGCATTCGAAAATTTATTTCCCAATAACTTGTTAAAATTTAACAAATCCTTACAACAATTTGTAATTAACAAAACTTAATTTTGATGACTCTGTAACATTTTGTTACTTTTGAATACTAATTACAACAAACAAACACTTTTTACATCGATGAAAAAAATACTTTATGTTGCTAGTGCAGTCGCTTTTATGGCTTGTGGTTCTAGTAAAACGGCGTCTAATGATGATGCAAACGTAGATCAAGCTGCAAAATACGCAGCATCAATTACTGCTAAAGATTTAGGTAAGCACTTATTTATCTATGCTTCAGATGAATTTGAAGGTAGAAATACAGGTGAAGCTGGTCAGAAAAAAGCTGCAGAATATTTAAAAAACTTTTATGTATCAGAAGGAATTGTTTCTCCTTTAGGTGGTGATGATTATTTTCAGGAAGTTCCTGCAGAATGGATTAATAAAAATGCTCGTGGTGGAAACTTTAATGATTCTGAAAACGTAGTTGCTTTTATTAAAGGAACTGAAAAGCCAGATGAAATTGTAATAATTTCTGCACATTTAGATCATGAAGGTATTAAAAATGGTGAAATTTATAACGGTGCAGATGATGATGGTTCTGGTACTGTTGCTCTTTTAGAAATTGCACAAGCTTTTAAAATGGCTGTAAAAGCAGGAAAAGGACCTAAACGTTCTATTTTATTTTTACACGTAACTGGTGAAGAAAAAGGTTTATTAGGTTCTAAATATTATGCAGACGTAGACCCTTTATTTCCTTTAGCAAACACTGTGTGTGATTTAAATATTGACATGGTTGGTAGAGTTGATGACAGACATAAAGCAGATCCAAATTATGTATATTTAATTGGTTCAGATAAGTTAAGTACAGAGTTACACAATATTTCTGAAGCTGTTAACAAGAAATACATGAACATTAATTTAGATTATAAATATAATGATGAAAAAGATCCTAATAGATTCTATTACAGATCTGACCATTATAACTTTGCAAAAAACAATGTGCCAATTATTTTTTACTTTAACGGTACACACGCAGATTACCACAAACCTTCTGATACACCAGACAAAATTAACTATGAGTTGTTAGAAAACAGAACTCGTTTGGTATTTCATACGGCTTGGGAAGTTGCAAACATGCCAACAAGAATTGTTGCAGATAAAGCTACACCTAAAAAAGAAACTAAGTAATCTTTTTTCTTTTATAAATTATATAAAAACCGAGCTTTTGCTCGGTTTTTATTGTTTAAAATAGGAGGTTACATTTGTTGAATATATTTTATTTAACAATGAAATTATTATATTTAAAAAATAATACAACTTAACAAATGCACGTATTTTTATTAAATCACATAGCACTATCTGTAAAGAATGTAGATAAATCTGCTGACTTCTATAGAAAAGTACTTCAACTTAAAGAAATTAAGAATACTGCTTTTGGTTCTAAAACAAAATGGTTTTCTTTTGGTGATGGCAAACAAATTCATCTTATTCCTCGTCCAAATTTTGAAGTAAAAACAAATAAAGCTGTACATTTTGCATTGACAACCAATAATTTAGATTCTTTTGTAGTGTCTCTAAAAAAATTAAAAGTAAATTATTCTGATTGGCTTGATACCCCAAATAAAAATTATGTTAGAAATGATGGTATTAAACAAGTCTACTTTCAAGATCCAGATGGTTATTGGATTGAAATAAATGATGATCTTTAATAAAGTTAAGAACAAAAAAAGCAACTCCATGAGTTGCTTTTTTATAAGTTCAAAAATAAATTCTTTTATTTCTTTTCAGTTTTTAATAACTGAAATACTACAATCTATTTAATAGATCTATTTTTTTGTTTTCAAATTCTTCTACAGTAAGAATTCCTTTATCTTTTAAAGCTGCCATTTTTTCTATTTTAGTAAAAATATCCTCTTCAAAATTATTGTTATCTAATTGAACAGGTGCTACAATAGCTTGTAAAGGTTCGTTCTGTAAAATGTTATTATTATTATTATTCTGTATTGGCGCTTGTTTAGGTTTAGGTTTATTTTCGCCACCAGATACAATTGGTAAAGTATTTAAATCTACATTACCATATTGGCTCGTAAAAGAAACCGAATAATTACCACCTTGTTGTTGTCCTGTTCCTCCTATTTGATGATCTAACGTATTAAAAACAGTTACCAAACCATTTTCTCGGATTGCCAAACGACCAATATTAGAAAAAATAGCATAATTTGTATTATTCTGACTACCTGAAGAGTTAGGAAAACCTAAATCTCCCCACCAATTACCAGCAGAACCAGAAAGAAAACCATTTTGATTTTCTACTTTAGGTAAAGGTTTATATTGTATACCTCCTTGGTTTATTAAATTAGATAATTCGATACAAAGACCATTTACAGTAGCCTTTAATTGATTATTAAACATATCACCAACCATTGTCATACCACCTTGCATCCATTGACCACCACCACCTAATTCTGGGATGTTAAACTGTGCCATAGAACCATTAGTTCTAATTAGTGTTTGTGTTAAATCTGTTACTGCGTTTACACTTATACCGTAACGATTTGCTACATTAACGATGTTTTGAAAACTAGCATCTGTGAATATTGCATTCATATTATATTGCTTTATTATCTAATTAAAATAATCTTCAACTAAAATTCGTGCAAAAGTATAACAATTACTAATATGAATACTTTTTTTAGACAGAAGATTCTTGTTTAATTATCATAAAAACAAACAATTAGATAAACAATAATTATTTATCTAATTATATAGATTTGCTTACAAACATTAAAAAAAAAGTTTTTTTTAAAAACTGATTATTAATGAGCACTATTTGTTTTTAATAATTGCGGAAACTTCTTTTTAAATTTATTTAATCTTGGTACAGAAACCGCTTTTACATAACTTTGGTTTGGGTTTCTACGCTCAAAATCTTGATGATAGTCTTCAGCTTTGTAAAACTTAGTAAATTTTGTTACTTCTGTTGCAATTTTACGTTTGTAGACTTCTGCATTTAATTGCTTAATTGCATTCTCTATTATTTGCTTTTCTTTTTCAGTCTTATAAAACGCAATAGATCTGTATTGTGTTCCATAATCGGGGTGTTGTCCGTTTTTTGTAGTTGGGTTATGAGAACCAAAAAATACAGTAACTAAAGTTTCGAAACTCACTTTTTTAGGATTGTAATAAACAGCAACAGTCTCTGCGTGTCCTGTTTTTCCTGTTCCAATCTTCTCATAAGTTGGGTTTAAAGTGTTACCACCTGCATAACCAGAAACAGCTTCTTCAACTCCTGTTACACTTTCGAAAATAGCTTCTACACACCAAAAACATCCGCTAGCAAAATAAGCAACTTGGGTATTTTCTTGTAGTGTAAATAGTGTTTTTTCTGGTATTTGCTGGTTTTCTTCTTTATTAGAAAAACCAAAGCAAGAGATTAGCAAGACAGATAAACTTAAAGTTAAAATAGATTTTATAATTTTCATAATGTATTTATTAATGTTTAAAATAAAAAATTGTACCAAAAATAAATTTATAACTTTTAGTACAATTTTCCGAACTTTTAATTCAAAATTGATAATTTTCTGAACTAATTATTAAGTCGTAAAATTACGGAAGATTTTACAGTTGTTTACAACTTTAGCATTTTGTTAAGAAACCTGTTTGTGTAAAACGCATTAGATGGTTATTTTTGTTAAATAATTTAATCAGAAAATATTTGTCTGCTTTACTAAAATTAACTTTTTAGTTTTAAAAGACAGTTTAATTCAATTTTAATTAATGGAGCATTTTATAGTATCAGCACGTAAATACCGTCCCAAAAACTTTGAGGATGTTGTTGGGCAACAAGCCATTACAAATACGTTAGAAAATGCTATAAAAAATAATCATTTAGCGCAAGCTTTATTATTTACAGGTCCTCGTGGAGTTGGTAAAACTTCTTGTGCTAGAATTTTGGCTAAGAAAATTAATCAACAAGACGCAGAAAATGCAGAAGAAGAAGATTTTGCTTTTAATATTTTTGAATTAGATGCTGCTTCTAACAATTCTGTTGATGATATTAGAAGTTTAACAGACCAGGTTAGAATACCACCACAAACTGGTAAATACAAGGTTTATATTATAGATGAGGTTCATATGTTGTCTCAGGCAGCATTTAATGCGTTTCTAAAAACGCTAGAAGAACCACCTGCACATGCTATTTTTATTTTAGCTACTACAGAGAAACATAAAATTATTCCTACGATATTATCTCGTTGTCAGATTTTCGATTTTAAGCGAATTGGTGTTTTAGATGCTAAAAACTACCTTAAAACTATTAGCGAGAAAGAAAATATAACTGCAGATGATGATGCATTGCATATTATTGCGCAGAAAGCAGATGGCGCAATGCGAGATGCTTTATCTATTTTCGATAGAGTTGTAAGTTTTTCTGGTAAAAACTTAACAAGAGAAGCTGTTACAGAAAACTTAAACGTTTTAGATTACGATACGTATTTTGGAATGACAGATTTGTTATTAGACAATAAAATACCAGATGTTTTAAATGCTTTTAATATTGTTTTAGGAAAAGGTTTTGAAGGACATCATTTTATAAACGGTTTAGCAAGTCATTTTAGAGATTTATTAGTTGCGAAAGACAAAGTAACTTTAGATTTACTAGAAGTTGGAGACAATGCTAAAAAGAAATACTTAACACAAGCAACCAAAGCAAGCATTCCTTTTTTAATGCAATCTATAGAAAAAGCAAACAATTGCGATTTAAATTATAGAGCCTCTAAAAACCAGCGATTGCTGGTGGAATTAAGTTTAATGCAGATTGCCTCTATCACTTTTGATGGAGAAAAAAAAAAACCAGCTAACTACATAATTCCGGCTACTTTTTTTCAAGCACTTTCGCCTGCAAAAAAGAAAACATTAGAAGTAAAAACACCTGAAATAAAAAAAACAGAAGTTACAGCTACTATAACGCCAACTTTAAAAACACCTGTTGCTCCTGAAACAAAACCAGCAACAAAAACGCCTGTTTTAAAAAACATGGGACGTTTAAATAAACAACCTAGTAAATATTCTTTAAAAGGTTTTAACCAACAAACAAAGGTTAATAAAAAAGTTGTTCAAGAAAATTTTGACAACCATCCAAGAGATGCTTTTACCGAAGAAAAACTACAAAGACTTTGGCGAGATTATGTAGGTATTTTAATTCAGAAAGGTGAAAGAAGTATTGCTTCTATTATTGGTACAGACATTCCTAAATTAGGAAATGATTTTAAAATTTCATTTACAGTTCCTAACAGGTTAATGGAAGATCAATTTAAAAAAGGAAGGTCTAAATTATTAAACTTTTTAAGAGAGCAATTAAACAATTACGGTATTTCTATTACTGTTAATCTTAATGAAACAATAGAAAAGAAGTTTGCTTACACGCCGCAAGAAAAGTATAATAAGCTGAAAGAGAAAAATCCGTTATTAGAAAAATTACGTCAAACTTTCGAATTAGATATGTAAAAAATGTTCTAGTTATTCTTCCAAAGAAAAATAACCAAACAAAACATTTTTAACTAATAGAAATAGAGAGTAAAAAATAAAAATTATTCTTGTTGATCTTCTAATTTTTTTCCTAAATAAGACAATGTTAAGTTTTCTTTAGGCTCGTCTATTTTCTCAAATTCTGGAATTAGATAAATTCCATCACTATTCTCTATAAACAAAGGAACAGTTTTGTCGTTTTTAGAAAGCAAACCTAAAATAGTAATATACTCTGCTTCAGTTTCTATTTTAACTTCAATAATAGAAGGATTTTCTCTGTAAGCATCCAATAAGTTAATATAATCGTCTTTTGGCGTAAAGAAGTTCTTTTTCTCTAATTCCGTAGCTTTTAAGATCTCTTTAGAAGAAGCTAATCTATATGAACCATGTTCTCCAAAAGCTTTAGAAAAGCTATTTAAAGCGTATTTATTTACGGTATCACTTCCTGTTAAAGCAATTAAATACCCAACATCATTTAATTCTATATTATCTGTTAAATCATCTCCATAAATATCTACTTTTAAAGCCTCTAAACCTTCATTAGAAGCTTGTTCAATAAAGTTTTTATTAGAATCTATTAAAATAACTCTCTTTCCTTTTTCTTTTAAATAGTTTGCTATTAATCTTGCAGGATTAGAAGCTCCTACAAACAAAATTGCATCAGAACTTTTTAAGAAAACTCCCACCATTTTAGCAAACATTCTAGCAGTAGTTGCATTTAATAGAACAGTTCCTAAAACAATCATAAACACTAACGGAGTAATGTATTCTGCACCTTCTACGCCTTGTTTTAAAAGCTTACTACCAAATAAAGAAGCAATACCAGCAGCAACAATTCCTCTTGGTCCTACCCAACTTATAAATAGTTTTTCATTTAACTTTAATTTTGAATTAAACGTACTAGAAAAAACAGCTAAAGGTCTAATTATAAAAACTACAATTGCAAATAAAGCAGCCGTTTTCCAGGTATACAACAACATTAAGTCTTCGATATTAATATTAGCAGATAGCAAAATAAATAACATCGATATTAGCAATACACTTAAAGATTCTTTAAAATAAAGTAACTCTTTTAAGTTATTCAGTTTTCCATTACCTAAAACCATACCCATAACTACTACTGCTAGAAGACCAGATTCATGTGCAAACATTTCTGATAATACAAAAACAGATAAAACTGTTGATAAAGAAACTACGTTTAATAAATAATGAGGAACTAGTTTTTTATTAATTACATACGCTAGCGCATGCGCAAAAGTGAAACCAAAACTAGTACCAAACAACAGAATTTTACCAAATTCTAACAAAGCTGTCTTTGTAAAACCACTACCACCACCAACACTAATAAACTCAAAAACCAATACAGCAACCAAGGCTCCTATTGGATCTATTAAAATTCCTTCCCATTTTAAAACGGTAGAAATGTCTTTTTTAAGTGGTATATTTCTTAAAATTGGTGTAATTACAGTTGGTCCTGTTACAATTATTAAACCTGCAAAGAGGAAAGAAATTTCCCAACCTAGGTTAAAAATATAATGTGTTACAATTCCTGCTCCAAAAAAAGTAATTGCAGAACCTAAAGTAATTAGCTTAGTAATTACGGGTCCAACATTCTTAATCTCACTTCTTTTTAGCGTTAAACCACCTTCGAAAAGGATAATACTAATTGCTAAAGAGACAAAATAGTACAATGCATCTCCAGGAAACAAACCTTTTGTTCCATTCCATATTGGTTCTATCCACTTAGAACCATCTTCACTTAAATAAGCTGCTGCTATTGGTCCAACCAATAAACCAATTAAAATTAAAGGTAAAATTGCTGGAATTTTAAATTTCCAAGCAACCCATTGTGCCAATATTCCTAAAATGATAATTCCTGCTAATTCTAACATTGTTTGTCTTTATATTATAAGGGGTAAATTTAAGAATGTTTCATCAGCCTAAAAATATATTTTATAGTTTTTTTCTTTACTATAAAGTTTGCTATATTGTGCAACTAAGTTAAATTTTAAACATACTTCTTGCAGAAAATACATAAAATATTAATTGGTGTTGCTTTTTCACCAAACTTAAAGCCCAATTTATTTGAAGCTATAAGAATTGCAAACATGTTTAACGCCGAATTAATTGGTGTTCATGTAGGTGAAAAAACAGCTAAAAAAGAAGCCGATTTAAATCAAATTCTTTCCGAAGCAGATGCTTTAAAAAAGTCGTTAAAAACGATTTGGCAAGAAGGAGAACCTGTAGATGTTATCTTAAAAACTGCAACTGTAGAAAACGTAGATTTACTAATTCTAGGTGCCTTACAAAAAGAGAATTTACTAAAATACTATGTAGGTTCTATTGCTAGAAAGATAACAAGAAAGGCTTCTTGCTCTATCTTACTACTAATTAAACCATCCATTGAAAGAAACCCATGTAACCATATAGTTGTTAACGGATTAAAGGATGAAAAAACAGAAGAAACCATTAAAACTTCTGTACTATTTGCTAAACATTTGTTGTGTAAAAAAATGACAATTGTAGAAGAAATTAGCCAGAGTGAATTACACGTAAAAATTAACGATGACAAGAGTTTAAGAAAAGCAACTATTGTAAAAGAGCGCTTAAAAAATAGAGAAGACCAACGTGTAAATACTATTTTAAAAGATATTTGTTGTGACGATATTTCTATAAAAACACAAAGTATTTTTGGAACAAGAGGATACTCTATTGGCCATTATGCAAAAGTAAAAAGAGCAGATTTGTTAGTGATGAATGCACCAACGAAGGTGGGAATTTTAGATCGAATTTTTCCACACGACATAGAGTATATTTTATCTGAAATACCAACTGATGTTTTAATTGTAAAATAAAAATGAATAAAAAAAATACTTTTAAAACGTTTTTAAGTGAAATTCCACAGAACCTTTTTTCTGGTTTTGTTGTTTCTTTAATCGCACTTCCATTAGGCTTAGGATTGGCATTAGCTTCTGGCGCACCACCTATTTCGGGTATTATTGCTGCTATTGTTGGTGGTACTGTAGTTTCTTTAATTGGTGGCTCTAACGTAACAATAACAGGCCCTGGAAACGGCTTAGTGGTTGTAATTCTATCTGCAATTACTATTTTAGGTAATGGCGATGTTTACCAAGGCTACTTATTTACACTTGCTGCAATTGTAATTTCTGGTGTTTTACTTATTATCTTAGGTTTTCTAAGAATGGGTGCTTTAGGAGATTTCTTTCCATCATCTGCTATACAAGGAATGTTAGCTGCAATAGGAATTGGAATTTTCGCAAAACAGATTCACGTAATGTTTGGTAATTTAAACGCCAAAGGAAGCATTATAGAACTACTTATTCAAGTTCCAGAAGGAATTATAAACTTTGTTAATTCTGCTGGTACAAGCTCTTTTTACGCAGGTTTAATAGGTGTTATTAGCTTATTAATAATGATTTTTTATAGTAAAATTAGAAATAGATACTTTCAATTAATTCCCGCACCTATGTGGATTGTGGTTTTAAGTGTTGGTCTTTACTATTATTTCGATTTATTTTCTACAACAGCATATCCAATAGACAAAAGCTTATTAATAGACTTACCTACAGATATTTTAGCAAGTTTTGCCTTTCCAGATTTTGGTAAAATATATCAATCTGAGTTTATAAGTGCCGTTATTTCTATTACTTTAATTGCAAGTATAGAGAGTTTATTAAGCATAAAAGCAGTAGATAAATTAGATCCTTTAAAGAGAAGATCTAACGTAAATAAAGACATAAGAGCCCTAGGTTTAGCAACTGTAATTAGTGGTTTTTTAGGCGGCTTAAATGTCGTTACAGTAATTGCAAGAAGCTCTGTAAACGTAAATAATAAAGGTAGTAATAGATCTGCAAACTTTTTTCACGCACTATTTTTAGTCGCTTTTATTCTACTTTTCGCAACCGAGTTACGTAAAATTCCACTTGCTGCTTTGGCTGCAATTTTAGTGTTTACAGGTTACAAATTAGCGTCTCCAGACAACATAAAAAAGGTTTTTAGTATTGGCTCAGAACAGTTAATAATATTTCTAGTAACACTTTTAGTAACAATATCTACAAGTCTGATTACAGGAATATTATCCGGAATCATTGTCACATTCATAATTCATATAATTATTAATAAAAACATCTTTTTGTTTCTTAAAAATGTTTTGAAGCCAAATGTGTTAATGTTTACCGAAGATGAGAAATATTATGTGAGTGTAAAGAACTTTTCTAGCTTTTTAAATTACACAAAACTAAAATCTAAATTAGACCAAATACCAGAAACCGAAGAAGCCATTGTAGATTTCTCTTTGTGTGATTTTGTAGACCATTCTGTAATGGAAAACATGAACAACTATTCTGAAACATTCGAGAGAAAAGGAGGTCATTTTGAAGTGATTGGTTTAGATGATTCTAAGTCTGGTAGTGATCACCCTTTTGCACTAAGAAAAATTCTACCAAAACAAATAATTCCTAAAGAAGGGGTTTTAACAAAAAGACAAAAATCTATTCAGAAAATTAGCGAAGAAATGCATTATTGCTATGATGCTTTTTCCGATTTAGAAATGGAAGAATTACCCTGTTTTGGATATTTTAAAACGCGTAAAATAGACAAAGTATCTAATGTCTTAAACAACAATGATTGTACAATCTTCGATGTTCGGTTTTCTGAAGGGGAAATGATAGCAAAACAAGTTATAAAAGCAACCATGTTGCATATTCATACAAAAAAGAAGATTCCTAAATTTACACTAGATAAAGAAGGTGTTTTTGAATATATTCTACACTTTGCTGGTTATAAGGATATTAATATAGACAATCATCCAGATTTTAGCAAGCGATTTTATTTATCTGGAAAAAATGAAGAAAAAATTAGAGCCTTTTTTACAGATGAACTAATTTTGTTTTTCGAAAGCAATAAACAATATCACATAGAAGCTACAAATGTTGGTCTTTTAGTTTTAAGTAACGAGAGATTAGCAAGCGTTAAAGAAATTAAAGCCCTCGCCTATTTTGGCGCTAGTTTGCAAAAAATTATAGAAAAATGTTAGGATTACAGTTTGAAACAGAAACTTCTTGGGCAGATATTGCCAAAGTAAATTTAGAACAAATATTAACAGATCATGCTTTTTTAGAGCAAAAAGCAGCTTCTAACGCTGTATCTATTATTATAAATTATTCCGAAGAAACAGAACTAGTTAAAGAAATGAGTAATATTGCCATTGAAGAAATGCAACATTTTAAAATGGTGCATTTATTAATGGTAAAACGAGGAATGGTTTTAGGAAGAGAACAAAAGAACGACTATGCTATTAGGCTTCAGAAGTTTTTTAATAAAACAAAAGACAGAACAAATGCCTTAGTGCAACGTCTATTAATTGCCGCATTAATTGAAGCTAGAAGCTGCGAACGCTTTAAAGTCTTTTCTGAAAACATGGAAGACGAAGAATTGTCTAAATTCTACCAAAACCTAATGGTTTCTGAAGCAAACCACTACACCACCTTCTTAAGTTTTGCAAGAAAATACCAAGACAGAGAAATTGTAGACGAAAAATGGAACGCCTTATTAGCTTTTGAAGCAGAAATGATGCGTGAACGCGGAAATGTAGCTAAGATTCACGGGTAAAATCTTAGTTAATTTACTAAAAAGAAGAAACATTCTTCTAGAATAATAAGAAGCTATTTCCTGCTTTTCACTATATCTTTTTGTAAAAAACAAAAAGGATGCCGTTACAATCAGGGCTAGACATACTTGCTAGCTTAATTAAAAAATATTAAAATTAAATGTTCTCTAAAGCAGAAGCAGCACAAATACGCAAAGAATTTTGGACTAGTTTTGGAAAATCGTTTCCAAGAAAATGGTTGTTATATAACACAGAAATAAAAGGATTCTCTTTTAAATTTGTTGGCGACAGAAAAAAAGCCATGGTTTGCTTAGATATTGAAAATCCGGATGAGTTAGTAAACCTACTCTACTATGATCAAATGCTTTCTTTAAAGGTTCTACTAGAAGCAGAAATACCAGAAGTTATCTTTAATAATGAATATGAGTTAGAAAGCGGAAAGAAAATTCATAGAATCTATGTGCCATTTGAAGGTAAATTTAGTGTTCATAATAAAAATACTTGGCGAGATTGTTTCGAATTCTTTGTAGAAACAATGCCTAAATTTGAACTTTTCTATTATGAATACGAAGATGTTATTAAAAATATATAAGCTTTCTTTAATTTTAAAACTTAATTAATAAGCCCGCGTTAAGGATTGAAGCATTTGTTTGAGCTCTTTTGTGAAGAATGAACAAAAAGCGAGTGCGTAAAGCCTGACCCAAAGGGTAACGCCCAAACAAAAAAAAACCGCCCTTAAAAGAACGATTTTTAATCTTCAAATAATCTTCTTCCTCTTCACTTATTTTAAAAACTGAATGCTAAATGGGTATTTAGGTGCTTCGTTATTACTAACTTTTATGGCATTAATAATTGGAAATATTAAATAGAAAATTCCGATTGTTATAAAACCTAAAATTCCTAAACCGAATAAAAAAACTAAAGGAATACATAGTAAAAGGTAAATAAACATAGAAATTCTAAAATTTAGAATCGCTTTACCATGTGCGTCCATTCCAAAAATATCATCCTTTTTTGTTAACCATAAAACTAACGGCACTATAAAGCCGCCAATTCCTGTTACAAAATCTAATAATTGACTTAAATGGGTAATTACCAATAACTGTTTGTCTTCTTTCATTTTTATATCTAAAGTTTTAGTTGTGTACCTGTTAGACGCTGCTTTACTTGTTATGTTACAAAAATATAATTATTAATGTATTGTTAAAGAAGTATTTGAGTTAAGATGAACTCTATTTGAGCAAAGACAACTTTTACAATGCTTGTAGTTTTGTAGTGAACATAAAAACACATAACATTATGAATTACTTAAATATAGACAAAGACAAAATACTACCAGTTGTAACAGAATTAAATGTTCTTTTGGCAGACTACCATGTATATTATCAGAAATTAAGAAATTTTCATTGGAATGTTTTAGGTAAAAATTTCTTTGACTTACATAACAGGTTCGAAGAAATGTACAATGACACTAAAGTGAAAATTGATGATGTAGCAGAGAGAATTATTACTTTAAAATATCACCCAATTAGTAAGTTATCTGATTATATAGAAATTTCTAGAATAAAAGAATCTAGCCCATTATTAAGCGATGTTGAAATGGTGTCTACTATTGTAGATGATCACAGAATTTTAATTGAACAACTTAGCAAAGTAATTGATAGGGCCGACAAAGCAAATGATGAAGGTACAATAGACTTAATTGGAGCTTACATTAGAGAGTTAGAAAAATCTACTTGGATGTTGAATGCTTGGTCTACAAATACAAAAGACGCATTGGATACGAGTTTTGTTAAATAATTTTTAGCTTTTAAAGAAATAATAAAAATTATAAATTAAAATAATAAACATGAATAAAGTAGTTAGTAAATTAGAGACCTGGAAAGAAATTTTAATAAAAAACATACCAAATATTGCTATTGCACTAATAGTATTGGTTATTGCGTACTTTGCTTCTAGAGCAATGAATTCTATAGTAAATAAGACTATAGGTAAAAAAATAAAGCAAAAATCTGTTAGAGATTTAGTCTCTAGATTTGCTTCTGCAATTACTATTTTGGTTGGTTTATATTTAGCAATGACGGTCTTAAAATTTGATGATACTTTAAAAGCAATTGTATCTGCTGCTGGGGTTTCTGGTATTGTTATTGGTTTGGCTTTACAAGGTACTCTATCGAATACAATTTCTGGTGTGGTTTTATCTTTTAGAAAGAATTTAAATATTGGTAATTGGATAGAAACAAATGGCTACTCTGGTGAAGTTATGGATATAAATTTAAATTATTTCGTAATAAAAGAGGCAGACAACAATATGGTGGTAATACCTAACAAAACCATTTTAGAGAGTCCGTTTAAGAACTACTCACTAACTACTAAAATGAGGGTTGCTATAGAATGTGGTGTAGAATATGGCGCAGATTTAGAAAAGGTAGAAAAACTAACAAAAGAAACAATTAGCAATAACTTTAACCAAGAGGCTATTGGTAAAGAAGCAGAATTCTATTTCACAGAGTTTGGCGATAGTTCTATTAATTTTTTATGTAGATTTTGGATAGATTCTGATAATCTTTTAGAAAAATTAAAAGCAAAAAGTAACGCAATTATAGAAATTAAGAAAGCTTTTGACAAAGAAAACATTAGTATTCCTTTCCCTATGAGAACGTTAGAATTTGTACCAAATAATAAATTGAACATTAATGAAGTTGCTAATAAAGAAGCTTCATAATACATAAAGTTAATATTTATAAAGTACTTAAAAAGTTCAGCACATTTTGTGTTGGGCTTTTTATTTTTCTATAAAAATCTTTATGTATTTTTGCTGTATGATTCAAAACGATACTATTATTGCTTTAGCAACTCCTGCTGGTGTTGGTGCAATTTCTGTAATTAGACTTTCTGGCGAAAATGCTATTTCTGTGGTTGATGCCAATTTTAAATCAATCAGAAAAAATAAAACTTTAAATAACCAGAAAACACATACTATTCATTTAGGACATATTGTAGAAAACAATATTCTTATAGATGAAGTTTTAGTATCGGTTTTTAAGAATCCTAATTCTTACACAGGTGAAAATGTAGTTGAAATTTCTTGTCATGGTTCTAGTTTTATTCAACAAGAAATTATTCAGTTATTTCTACAAAAAGGCTGTAGAATGGCAGATAATGGAGAATTTACTATGCGCGCATTCTTAAACGGAAAGATGGATTTATCGCAAGCGGAAGCTGTGGCAGATGTAATTGCTTCTAATTCTGCAGCGAGTCATCAAATGGCTATTCAGCAAATGCGTGGTGGAATTACCAATGAATTGAAAGATTTACGTGTGCAATTACTAGATTTTGCTGCTTTAATAGAATTAGAATTAGATTTTTCTGGTGAAGATGTTGAATTTGCAGACAGAACAAAATTTAAGGAACTAGTTGCAAAAATTACATTTGTATTAAAGCGTTTAATAGATTCTTTTTCTTTTGGAAATGCTATGAAAAACGGAATTCCGGTTGCTATTATAGGTGAACCTAACGTAGGAAAATCTACTTTATTAAATGCTCTTTTAAATGAAGAAAAAGCAATTGTTTCTGATATTGCTGGTACTACAAGAGATGCTATAGAAGATGAAATAATTATTGATGGTGTTGCTTTTCGATTTATAGATACTGCAGGTATTAGAGAAACAGAAGATGTAATAGAGAGTATAGGTATAAAAAAAGCATACGAAAAAGCAGATAATGCGCAATTAATAATTTTCTTAATAGATTCTAATACCTATTCGCACTCTAGAGAAGATTTTCTTGAAGAGATTGAAACAATAAAAAAACGCTTTCCTAACAAACGCTTATTGGTTATTGGCAATAAAATGGATACTTTATCTTGTCATAATTCGGCTGTTTTACAATCTGAAATTGAGAATTTAATTTTAGTATCAGCAAAAAATAAAACAGGAATAGAAGAACTAAAATCTGAGTTAACTTCTTTGGTTAATATTGGTGCTTTAAGCAATAATGAAACTATTGTTACTAATTCTCGTCATTTTGAGGCCTTAAGTAATGCGTTAATGGCTATTACTTCTGTTCAGCAAGGAATTGATTTAGAAATTACTACAGATTTATTCTCTATCGATATTAGAGAGTGTCTGCGTCATCTTGGTAATATTACTGGTGAGTATGATGTAGATAAAGATATTCTTGGACATATTTTTGGGAATTTTTGTATTGGGAAATAGATTTATTTTCCTATAGCTTCCTTTAGTAGCATTTTGTTTGACTTTTGGATAAAATATTAGATTTTTTTTATCAAAAACTGCATTCGAGAAGAGATTTTTTTTGTCGTAGATTGGTTTCCTATATTGAAACTTTAGTATCAAAAAAGTGCTAAATCAAACAAAAGAAGACAAAACACTACACGACTATTCAACTCTTCCCTCTGTAATCTCTTTAAATAAAAGGATTGTTATATGTTGTATTGAAGTTGATATTTGCAAATTTTACTCAATTTTATTTTTAATGTTTGTAAGTTTTAAACCATCTTTTTTATTTCCTTTTTTTACAAACTCTAGTAATTTTTCATAAAATCATTTTACTTCAATTTTATACCAAGAAGCATCATATAGACATCTAAAAAGATAAAATGATATCATCAAAAGAAATAAAAACCAATATTATAAACCTATTACTACTCAACCTTAATTACTAAAGAAAAAATTAAGTATCGAATAGTAATTTGTTATTTTTAAAACTTATTATATATTAATTTCTAACAGTACAATATCAAAGTTTGAATTTACTGTTACTTGTCCGTTTTTAACCTCTACCAATTGTTTTGAATAAAAATCATGTAAATATTGACCGTTATTAAATATAGAAGAAACATTAAGTATTTTATTCCCCTTTGGTAAATTCATACCAACAATAACTTTATCTTCTTTTCTAACTCTTGAAAAAATTAATCCGTTCTCTTCTGATATTAACTGATGTTTTCCTGCTCCCACAGACATATGATTTGCTCTAAACTGGCCCATTTTCTGCCAATGAAGTAAAATTTCCTTTGTATTTTCATCATTCTTAATAACATCCCAATTCATAAAAGAACGTAAAGTAGCGTCACCAACAGTACCTTCTATTGTTAAATCTCTTGCAGATTCGTCTCCATAGTAAACTTGAGAAGTTCCTGGTGTTAGCATCAACATTGTTGCAGTTTTAAAAGGTACTTTTCTATCCTTATCAAAAGGTTGCCCATCATCATGTGAAGTCATATAATTTAAAACACTGTAATTTTTTAGATTTGTATGTAGTAGAGAATCGTATTTATAAAAAACAGCTTTTTCTTCCATTTGTTTGGCATCCCATTTAATTTCAAAATTTATTAAACTATTAAACGCTTTGTCAAAATAGTTTACTTTTTTATCTCCAAAATCAAACGCCTTTCCAGACGAGATTCCGTAATTATAAACTTCACCTACCAAATAAAAATCGTTATCATCTAATACCTTGTTTGGGTTGTTTCTTTTATAATCTGCAAATGCAATATCACATTCAACTTTAAATTCTTGCCAAACAAATTCTTCTGTATGCTTTACTGTGTCTACTCTATAACCATCAATACCAAACTCTGCAATATAATCTGTTAGCCATTTCATAATATAAAAACGTGGTGCTCTTGGGTAACCTGTTCTTGCAAAAAACACATCTAACTCTTTAATTTCTTGTTCATAACGCCCTTCTGCTTTCCACTTTTTAACTAGTTGTGGTGGTAACGCCACACTTTCATTACTTTCTGTTCTAATATCTGGTAAGTTTTCTACCAAAGTACAAGAAATTGTATTTTCATAATTAGAATGTTCACATTTAGGACCTGTTCTAACCCAATCATTTGGCCAAACAGTATCTTTTTCTGTAACAGGACCTGTATGATTAATAACTGCATCTAAAAGTACACGAATTCCGTTTTTGTGTGCAACTGCAACCAATTCTTTTAAATCTGCTTTTGTACCGTAATTAGGGTCTATCTTAGTCCAATCTTTTGCCCAGTAACCATGATAACCATAAGACCAACCTGTACCTTCATCCGTTCCTCCATGTATTTGCTCTACAACTGGTGTCATCCAAATAGCATTAATTCCTAATTTGGTAAAATAACCTTCTTTAATTTTTTGAGTAATTCCTTTGATATCTCCACCATCGAAACCACGTAATTTACCAGCCTCTTTAGTTCTATTAAAATTAATATCGTTAGAAGTATCGCCATTATTAAAACGGTCTGTTAGTAAGAAATAAATATTAGAACCTTCCCAGACAAACTCTTTAGGTGTTTGGTTTTTTTCTTGTTTTATTTCTGATGTTTTTTCTTTACAGCCAAAAATAGTAGCTATAACAAATAGGAAAAGTATATTTTTCATAATAATTTTTTATTGAAGTTGAAGAATAAAAGATGCTAATGGATGTATTTCTATATTTACAACTCCCTCTAAATTGTTAATGTCTAAATTAAAAGATTTTGAATTATATAATTGGTCTTTAAGTTGATATGATCCATCTTTTAGATTCCATTTTTTAATAATTTCTGAAGGAATTTTTAATTGAAATTTATATGTTTCTTTTTCATTAAAATTAGAAATAACTATTAGTTTTTCTCCTTCAGAAAAGCGAACAAAAGATAAAACTTTAGCATTGTAACCTTCTGTATGTTCTCTATTATAACTATGAATATCCTTGTATTCTCCCATTAACGCATCACTTTTAATTGTGAAGTTTAATAAACGTTTATAAAAGTCTCTTAGTGCTGTTTCTTCTTTAGTAGATTCTCCTCCATCAAATTGTTTGTTGTTTACCCAACGTTGTAAAGAAGGCACACCAACATAATCGAAAATTGAAGTTCTAGAAGGTGTTCCAAAACCTGCATTTTCAGAACCATCTTCACCAAATTCTTGTCCAAAATAAACCATTGTTGGTGCTGTAGAAATTGTTGTAGAAACTACCATTGCTGGCATTCCTTTTTTTGCATTTCCCGCAAATTCTTTACTTGCAATTCTTTGCTCGTCATGATTTTCTAGAAAGTGCAACATATGGTGTTCAATATCTTTTAAATCTTCTTGAATTGGAGGAATATTATCTGTTAATCCATGACCCTGCATAACATGTTTTATGGTATCATACAGAGCAACTTTGTCATACAAATAATCCATTTTTCCTTTTCTAATATAATCTCTATACATTTTAGGATTGTACACTTCTGCCAATAGAAAAGCTTCTCGATTTTCCATTTTTATAGCAGAGTTCATAAAACTCCAAAACTCTACAGGTACCATTTCTGCCATGTCATATCTAAAACCATCAACACCTTTTGCTGTCCAATACAAAGCAATATCTCTAAATTTAATCCACGAATTGGGTACTACTTTATCCTGCCAAAAAGCAAAATGTTTTTTATAATCTTCATTTTCAAAACCTACTGGTAGTTCTTCAAAATCTTTTTTCCCATCAGGTGAAACACCATAATTTACTTTTACAGTTTCGTACCAATCGTAAAAATTCGGTTTAGGTGATCGAGAACCATTTCCTGTCCATTTAGAAGGATTTTCATCAAAATCACCATCAGATAAAACATTATTCTCTCCTCCTAAAGGCAAATAATCATTTAAAAAATCTGGTACTTTAAAAGCTTCATTTGGTGTGTAATAAAAATTATTATTTACATCATAAACAACATTCTTATTATCATCTGCACCAAAATCTTTTGTCCCTTTTGGGTTTGATAAACTTTGATAGTTTCTAGCAACATGATTCGGTACAATATCAATAATTACTTTTAATCCGTTTTTATGAGAACGATCTATTAAAGCTTCAAATTCTTGCAAACGATTTGCAACATTTACTGCCAAATCTGGATTTACATTATAATAATCTTTAACTGCATAAGGCGATCCTGCTCTACCTTTTACAACATCTGGGTCGTCATTTGAAATACCAAATTCTGTATAATCCCTAATAACATCATGATGAGGAACACCAGTATACCAAATATGTGTAATTCCTAAATCTTTTATCTCAGTTAGTGCTTTGTCTGTAAAATCATTAAACTTACCAACTCCATTTTCTTCAATAGTTCCCCAAGGTTTATTTGTTGTATTTACATTACCAAACAAACGTGTAAAAACCTGATAAACAACTATCTTTTTATTTGGCTTTAAAATTTTCTTTTTTGATGTTTTTTCTAATGAACAACCAATTAATATTACTAAAATAAAAACAGGTAAAATGTTGTATCCTTTTCTCATATTAAATCTTATTTTAATCCTATTTTTATTTTCATATCTTCTTTAGTGTTCCAGTTTACAGGAATTGTAAGCATATTATTTTCTAGCAAAGGTTTGCTTCTTTTACCATCTACTTTTATCTTTTTAGGAGTCCAGTTTATATTATGAAGTACCAAAACAATCTCTTTTTTTTCTGCTTTCCACTGCTTCCCTAATTCAGCATCAAAACTAATATTTAAGAAACGTTTTGTAATTTCTGCTTCAAATTCTAATACTTCGTATTTGTTTTTTTCAAAAGCATTCGAAAGTAAACCATTATCATTGTACATTTTCCTGCTACTTTTCTTTGCAGAAGCATCAAAATAATAATGAATCTCTAAATGATTACCATTATAATTATCTGTTGTTTGCACCAATTTTGTCATTGGAATAAAAGAACCACCTCTTACGTAAGTAGGTATTGAGTTTTCTTGTACTTGTATCGTTTTTGTCTGTCCGCCCTCAACCTTTTCTTCAGAATAAAAGTTAAACCAATTAGCTGTTTTTGGAAAATAAATTTCTTTTGTTTTTACAGAATCTCTAAGAATTGGAGTTATAAGAAAATCTCTTCCCCATAAATAGGTTTTTGCATTACTCATTAATTTATCATCATCTTCTTCAAAGAAAATAGGACGCATTAATGGTGTTCCTTTTTGATTATTTTCAAATGCTAAATTATAATTATAGGGCAATAATTTATAACGTAATTCTATCGATTTTTTTGCTTGTTTTTTTGCTTTATCACTCCTGTAAATAGGCTCACTTGGTACGTCTTCTTGTGCATGAGGTCTAAATATTGGCTGAAAAACACCGTACTGTAACCATCTTGTATATAAATTATCATCTAAATTGGCTCCTGCAAACCCACCTAAATCAGAGTGCATATACCCCAAACCTTGCATCCCCATTTGTAAGGCAATTTCTGGTTGAGACTGCAAACCTCCCCAAGTTCTATTAACGTCTCCAGACCAAGGTATCATACCAAATCTTTGTGAACCTGCTGCTCCTGCACGCATTAAAATAAAAGGTCTTTCATTAGGGAATTCCTCTTTATATCCTTCAAAAATTAAACGTGCCCAATCATGCCCATAAATATTATGAATTTCATCTGCTTTTTTATCTTTAAAATTTACCCATGAAGGCAAAACTTCTGGTTCTCCTAAATCTCCCCAAAGACCTTTTGCGCCAAGATTAATTAAGCCTTTATAAATAGTCCAAAACCAATCTTTTCCTTTAGTTTTATAAATATCTACAATACCTGTATTCCCAAAATAGAAGTCATATTTTGCTGGGTTACCAATAGAATCTGTGGCTAAAACTTCTTTTTCTGTTGCTTCTTTCCATTTTTTAGAATTCGATAAAATAAAAGGTTCTGTAATTAAAACTGTTTTTACTCCTTTGTTCTTTAAACGAGCAATCATCCCTTTCATATCTGGGAAAGAATCTTTGTCTATTTCTAAATTACCCATTGTTCCTTGTACCGTTTTACCAAACCAATACAAATCTAAAATAATAGCATCTACAGGTATTTCTTCTTCTTTAAACTTAGCAATTGTAGCTTCTGTTTCTCTCTGAGAATGGTACCCAAATCTACTCGAAAAATTACCTAAAGTCCATCTTGGTGGCAAAGGTTGTTTTCCTGTTAAATGAGTATAATTATTTACTAAATCTAACCAAGAATCTCCAACAATAACTTGGTACGTTTTTCTACCAGATATAGTTTCGTATGTTAAAGAATTCTCTCTTTTACTATCTAAATCTAGGTAACCTATTGGTGCGTTGTCGAAATGAAGCATATATTTTTTTGAAGAAATTACAATTGGTAGTGTAAAATTCATCAATTCTGCATGTGTCTCGTAACCGTATTGCGCTCTATTATATAAAGCTAAACGATTTCCTCTTCTATTCATTCCTAAAGCCCTTGCTCCTGCTCCGTACAAAACCTCTTCTTGGGTTAGGTTAAATGTTATTTTCTCTGTTTCTTTCGCTATAATATTTCCTTTAACTAGATCTAAAGGAATATGTTTAGATTTAAAATAGCCTTCCTTTTCTGAAGTAATTTCTTCTCCTTTATAAAAATAAGAAATTTGAAAAGGTGTTTTTTTAATTTTTATTGAAATACCTCTTGAGGAATAATTTACCTCGTCGCTTGTTTCTTTTGTTGTAATGTGTATTTTTTCTGGAATTAAAACTACTGCGTTAGATTTCTCTAAGCCTACTTCTTCTCCTTTAGGAATAAATGTTGTTTCAATTATATATGAATTATAAAAATTAATTTGATAAATTCCGTCTGAAACTTCAATTTTAAATTGATTTTCTTTTAAAAATTGCGCTTTTTTAAAAACTCTATTTGAATTTTGTGCACTAAATGAAAATGTTATAAATAAAAAAAGAAAAAGTAGTTTTAGTGTTTTCATAAATAGTTTTATGAGATTCTAAACCAAGTTTAGAATAACGTTATTTTTTTAATAAAAATGTGAGCGGAAAATCTAATCTTTTTTGCCAAGACAATTCTGAATGATCTGTTCCTTCAAAAAATAAATTTTTAAAATTTGATGCATTATATCCTCCTTTTTTAAAGATAGAATCTACCTTTGGTGCATATTGAGGATAGAAAAAATCTAATGTTTTGTTCCCATAATCAAAATACATTTTGTGTGATTTTGCAATTGGTAAATTCGTATCTAAATAGTTAAAAATTGCTTCTGGTAAAGGGTTTCCTTCTTTTGGTGTTCCGCCAACCCAATGTGTAGAAAAACAAGCTCCTCCTGCAAAAATTGTTGGGTACTCTGCAACTGCATACATAGACATTAAACCACCCATAGAAGAGCCTGCAACAAAAGTATTTTCTTTATCTGTATATACAGAATACGTATTATCTATATATGGTTTTAACTCTTCAACCATAAATTTTAAATACTCGTCTCCTTTTAAGTTAATACTAAAATTACTTTTCTTTGCTTCTTCGTATAATTTATTTCTATCTTCTTCAGATAAAAAGTTCATTGCTTTTTCTGGAAATAAATCTTGCCAACGAATCTTAGGTATATTATGAATTCCAACAACTATAAAATCTCTAGTTATACCTTCGTTCATTAATTTTGAAGCCACTTCATCAATCATCCATTCTTGTTTGTTCCACGTTGTAGTTGCATCAAATAAATTCTGACCATCATGCATGTATAAAACTGCATATTTTTTTTCTGCCGAATAATTTTCTGGCAACCAAACATCTACTGGTCTTGGTACAATATTGTTTGTAGGAAAAGAGTCTATTCTAAACAACGCTCCACCAGCTAAAATTGCTTTTTCTAATTTAACTGTTTTAATAGTAACTATTTTTTTATTTTCTACTTGAGCATTGGTTTTACACGCAGAAATGCAAATAAACAAACAACAAATTTTAAGGAAATTTTTCATAAAATAAATATTAATTAAGTTTTGTAGTAAAGGTAATATTTCCTTTCTTTTTTAATTCGATTTCATTTTCCCAAATAATAGATTCTTCTGTAATAATGTTTTTTAGCGTTTTCCCTTGTAAACCAATTTCTAAGTATCGTTCTAAATTAATTGAAATTGGTACATTATTTTTATTTATAATATTTACTACAATTTCATCTTCTAAAATTCTAAATAGAAAATAAGTTCCTTTAAAAGGTGAAAAATGAACTGTTTTACCTTGGTGAATTGCTTTAGAGTGTTTGCGATAATTTAAAAATTTCTTCAAAAAAGATTGCATATCTTTTTGTTCTTTACTTAAACCTTCACTTGTAAATGCATTTGTTTTATCTCCTTTAAAACCACCAGAAAAATCTGTACGAATTAAACCATGATCTCCAGGTTTTTTAAAATCATTCATTAAAATTTCTGTCCCGTAATAAATTTGTGGTATTCTAGGTAACGTTAAGTATAAAGAAAGTGCCATTTTAGTGTTTTCGACATCTCCTTTTAATTGCGTAAAAATTCGACTCATGTCATGGTTGTCTGGAAAAATCATAATATCTTTTGGTGAAGCATAATGAAAATCGTTTGCTAAACCTTCGTATACTTTTACCAAACCTGTGTCCCAAGTTTCTTTTTCATTTAATGCATCTACAACCTTTTGTTGCATCGCAAAATCCATCGTAGATTTTAAATTAGACTCGTAACCATCTTTATTATTGGCACCTTTTTGCCAATAGCCAATTAATAACGGATTGTAACTCCATTCTTCTCCTACAATAGAAAAATTAGGATATTCTTTCATAATTGAACCTGCCCAATTACTCATAAATTGTTTGTCTGGATACGGATACGTGTCTTGTCTAATTCCGCTTAATCCTATTGTTTCTACCCACCAAATACTATTCTGAATAATGTATTTTGCCATAAAAGGATTTTTCTGATTTAAATCTGGCATAGTAGACACAAACCAACCATCTGTCATTCCTTGTTTATCAACTTTAGAAGCGTATATATCTTGGTTAGAAGTTCTTCTATGGTTTGATGTTATTAAATCTCCTTTATTTTCGAAATTCTCTTGATGATTTACCCAATCTCTAAAAGGCAAATCTTTCATCCACCAATGCTCACTACCACAATGATTTGCCACCTGATCCATAATCAACTTTAATCCTTTTTTTCTAGATACATCTGCCAATTCTCTATAATCGGCCAAGGTTCCAAAACGAGGATCTATTTCGTACAAATCTGTAATCGCATAACCATGGTATGAACCTTTAGGCATGTCGTTTGTTAATAATGGCGAAGACCAAATTGCAGTAAAGCCCATTTCATCTATATACTCTAAATGATTTGTAATTCCTTTAATGTCGCCACCATGTCTCGCATAATCATCTGCCCTATTAATGGTATTTTCTTTTAAAAAGTGAACAACTTCACCTGTTTCATTCTCTGTAGTAATTCTAGAACCAATATCATTTGTTGTATCTGCGTTTGCAAAACGATCTGGTGTAATTAAATAAATAGCATCTGTACTATTAAAACCAATGTAATCTTCTGCCAGTTTTTCTCTTGATTTTAGTTCGTACGTATGTGTTTTTTTTAGGCCATCTTTAAATGTAAAAATAATATCGAATTTACCTGCTTTTGTAGATTTATCTATATTTAAATCTAAGAACAAATAGTTTTTACTATTGGCTTTGTTTGCTTTTTTTATAGAAACTCCTGCATAAGAAATAGATGCTTCAGAGAATCCTATATTTTCTTCCTTTATAAGTAATTGTAAAGAAGTATCTTTAAAATCGATCCACCAATTTGGCGGTTCTACTCTTTCTATTGAAGTATTAGAAATAGAAACTTCAGAAACATTTTCTTTAATTTCTGTATTGCTACAGGCAATAAAAACAAAAATTGATACTGAATAAAAAATGCTTCTGATAAGTTTCATAAATCTTATTTTAAACAGTTAATAAATTATTAGGAGATACTGTAACTACATCTCCATTTACTAAAATATCTATTTCTTCTTTTCCTTCTAACTCAAAATGAGTTCCGTTTTGAGAAACATTAACTGTAATAACTCTATTTCTAAAGTTTACTTTAAATGAATACGTTTTCCATCCTTTAGGAATTTTTGGTGAAAAAGAAAGTGTATTATTTAAGACTCGCATTCCTCCAAAACCTTCAACAATACTCATCCAAGTTCCTGCCATAGAAGTAATATGTAAACCTTCTTCTACTTCATGGTTATAATCATCTAAGTCTAAACGAGAGGTTTGTAAATAGAATGTATATGCTTGGTCCATTCTATCTAATTTTGCTGCTTGTATACTATGTACACAAGGAGAAAGAGAACTTTCATGAACCGTAAAAGGTTCATAAAAATCGAAATGACGCTCTAATTCTTCCGTAGAAAAATCATTTTCGAACATATAAAAACCTTGTAAAATATCTGCTTGTTTTATGTACGGTGAACGTAAAATTCTATCCCAACTCCATTTCTGATTGATTGGTCTTTGCTTTTGATCTAAATCTGCAACAGTAATTAATTCTTTATCTAGGAAACCATCTTGTTGTAGGTAGATATTATGTTTTTCTGAATGAGGAAAATACATATTATCTGCTACATTTTTCCATAGAGATAATTCTTCATCTGTAAAATTAACTTTGTCTTTAATTCTTATATAATCTGAAACATAATCGTTTTTTACTACATCAATATTCTCTAACGCATAATTAATACACCATTTTGCAATGTAATTTGTGTACCAGTTATTGTTAATGTTATTTTCATATTCATTAGGGCCGGTTACACCCAAAATCATAAATTTATTTTTATCTGATGAAAATGTTGCTCTTTGTTGCCAAAAACGTGCAATTCCTATTAAAACTTCTAACCCTTTTTCTGGAATGTAAGAATAGTCTTCAGTAAACCTATAGTAATTAAAAATAGCGAAAGCAATAGCACCATTTCTATGAATTTCTTCAAATGTAATTTCCCATTCATTATGGCATTCTTCACCATTCATAGTAACCATTGGGTATAATGCTGCTCCGTTTTTAAAACCAAGTTTTTCTGCATTTTCAATAGCTTTATCTAAATGATTGTATCTATATTCTAACAAAGTTCTTGCAACAGATTGGTCTTTTGTAGCCATATAAAAAGGAATACAATAAGCTTCTGTGTCCCAATACGTGCTTCCACCGTATTTTTCTCCTGTAAAACCTTTTGGCCCAATATTTAAAGAGGCATCTGTACCTAAATAGGTTTGGTTTAGTTGAAAAATATTAAAACGAATTCCTTGTTGCGCCTTTACATCACCTTCTATAGTAATGTCAGACATTTTCCATATTTGTGCCCAAGATTGTTTTTGCATATCTAACAAAGCATCAAAACCAAAACTAACGGCTTTGTCTAAAGCTTCTTTTGCTGCAGCAACTAACTCATTTTTATCATGATTTCTATCTACTACATAACCACCAAATTTATGAATTGTATAGGTTTGGTTTTGTTTAATTTCTTGTTGATAATTGCAAGAAGTAAAACTTGTTGTTTTTTCATTATTACAACCTGTAATTACCTCATCTTTATCTATAAATAGTCGAGATTCCATAAAAGTACACGTATAAAAGTGCGTTTTCATGGTTCTTGCCTCAATGTAAGATTGTTGGTTGTTTTGTGAAATTTCTAATACATCCCAAAATTGATCATCCCAATTGGTATCTTCATTTGTAATACCTGCATCTAAATAAGGTATATAAGTAATTTTTGCATGAGTATTTAAAGGAGTTACATTGTAATCAATAGCACCTACCTCATCTAATTCTAAACTTAAAAAACGTTTTGTATCTACTTTTATCTGTATTCCGTTTTGTAAAACAGCATTAAAACTTCTAGACAACCAACCTTCTTTCATGTTTAATTCTCTTCGAAAATTAGATACTTCTTTACAAGTATGTAAATCTAATTTCTCATCGTTAATTAAAACATTAATTCCTATCCAATTAGGCGCATTTAAAACTTTAGCAAAATACTCTGGGTATCCGTTCTTCCACCACCCAACACGTGTTTTATCTGGGTAATATACTCCTGCAATATAACTTCCTTGAAAAGTTTCTCCTGTATAATTTTCTTCAAAATTGGCACGTTGTCCCATGACACCATTACCAATACTAAATAAACTTTCGGATGATTTTACCATTTGAGCATCAAAACCTTCTTCTAGGATCGACCATTCATTTGGTTTTATATAATCTTGATTCATTCTGTTTTTTTTTAGATAAAAGAATCGCAGAACAAGAACAAAGAAGTTGTAAAACTTCCTTTTTATCTTATTTCTATCTTCTCTTTTATTTTTTATCTATTTAATAAGTCTGTAATAAAGTTGGTGCTGATTTCTGTAAAATCTGTAAAAATAAATTGTGCTTTAGATAACACCTTTTTATCTCCAATACCAATACTTATCATTTTTGCTGCATTTGCTGCTTCTACACCAGCAACAGCATCTTCAAAAACAATACAATTGTTAGCATCTACACCTAACTGTTCTGCAGCTAGAAGAAAAACCTCTGGGTCTGGTTTTGCTTTTGTTACATTATTACCATCTACAATTGCATCGAAATAATGTATTAAATTAACTTTCTCTAAAATTGGTCTTGCATTTTTACTTGCAGAACCTAAAGCTATAGGAATGTTATTTTGTTTCAAAAATGCTAAGACTCTAGGAACATCTGGTAGTATTTCTGATGCATCCATATTTTCTATATAGGCTAAATAGTCTATATTTTTTTCAACCATCCAAGTATCAAACTCTTCTTGTGTTGCTTCTCTATTTCCTATTTCTAATAAAATTTCTAAACAACGTTTTCTACTAACGCCTTTAAATAATTCATTTTGTTCTTTGGTAAATTCGAAACCTAATTGGTTTGCTAACTTTTTCCAAGCTAAATAGTGATATTTGGCAGTGTCTACTATAACACCATCCAAATCAAATATAAATCCTTTCTTATTCATTTTAATTGTTCTCTTGATATGTAATTGCACTTTTTTCTGTGATTAAGAAATTACAGAAGCCTGCAATAATTAAACTTAATCCAGCCACTATCATCGCATTTATGGTTTGCTCTCCTAAAAGACCAGAAATAAAATTGATACCACCAATGGCAGCAATTATTTGAGGTATAACAATAAACATGTTAAAAATCCCCATAAAAACGCCCATTTTCTTCGGATTTACTTCGCTAGATAACATTGCGTATGGCATCGATAAGACACTTCCCCAAGCAAAACCTATAAGTATAAATGAAATTGCTAAATATTCTGGTGAAGGAATAAAATACATCGATATAAAACCTAAACCGCCTAAGATTAAAGATGTCATATGAATATACTTTCTATTAATACGTCTTTTTCTTGTGTATAAAACTAGAATTAAAGCAAATACCATAGAAGATAAACCATAAATACCCATGTAAGAACCAACTTCGTTAGAAGATTTTTGGAATGCCGTATTCTGAATATCAAAAGTTGCCTTTTGAGAAACATCTGTCATTACAAATTCTTTTTCTATTGGTGCAGGAGTTTTAAAAACATGCGCTGTTAAAGCAGGGTTTGCCATAGACCACATTGTAAAAAATGCGAACCAACTAAAAAACTGGACAACACCTAGCTTTTTCATAATTGTTGGCATGTTTCCAATATTTTCTAAAATATCTTTAACAAATCTGTTTTTTTCTGATTTCTCTTTCTCGAAAGCAACCATGTCTTCTGGTGGATATTCTTTTGTAGTAAAAACAGTATAAAGAATACTTAATAAGAAGATAATGGCACCAATTGTAAAAGCAACTTTTACAGACATTGGTACTATACCAGATGCCGCAGAATCGCTTACACCAAATTGAGAAACCATCCAAGGTAAACTACTTGCAACCCAAGTACCAACTCCTATTATTAAAGTTTGCATAACAAAACCATAAGATCTTTGAGAACTTGGTAATTTGTCTGCAACCAAAGCCCTAAAAGGCTCCATAGAAATATTAATAGACGCATCTAAAATCCATAGAAAACCAGCTGCAATCCATAAAGTAGGTGAATGTGGCATAATAATTAACGCCAATGAACTTAGAATTGCACCTACTAGAAAGTAAGGTCTTCTTCTTCCCCATTTAGGGCTCCAAGTTCTATCGCTCATGTAACCAATAATTGGCTGTACAATAAGACCAGTTAAAGGAGCCGCGACCCAGAGAATAGGAATATCATCTATCTCTGCACCAAGTGTTTGAAAAATTCGAGACATGAAACCACCTGTTAAGGCCATTCCAAATTGAATTCCAAGAAACCCAAAACTCATGTTCCAGATTTGCAAGAAACTTAATTTCTTTTTATTCATTACCGTTATACTATTAAATTAATATTACGATAAGTATGTTAGACTTATCAATTATTATCATGTGTGGAATGTAATTTATTGATAAATCGTAATAATGTAACAAAAATAGTCTTTAATTACCATATTGATAATTAAAACTTAATAAATCTACGACGACGGTTTCGTAGATTCTCGTAATTTTAAGTCGCTAGAAACTACTATCGTTTTAGGTTCATAGTTTTCTGCTTCATTCTCAATTCTATCAATTAAAGCTTCTACAGCCTGTCTTCCCATAGTTAAACCATGTTGTGCCATCGTTGTAATAGACGGTGTAGAATACTCTGAAATTAGACCATCTGTAAAACCTGTTACAGACAATTCTTCTGGAATTCTAATACTTTTTTCTTTAGCAACTCTTATCGATTTTGCTGCATAAATTTCATTTACAGCAAAAATAGCATCAATATTATAATCAAAAACTGGTCTTATTTGTTCTTTAATATTCTCTTTTTCATCAATCTCTATAATTAAATCTTTATCGATTGCTATATTTCTTTCTAAAAGGGCCTTTTCATATCCTTTTCTTCGAAGTGTACCAACGTTAACATATTCTGGTGTAGTAATTATTGCAACCCTTTTACAACCTGTATTTAAAAGATGTTTTGTTGCTTTATATCCTGCGCCAAAATCATCTACAACTACTTTATCACAATGAATTTCATCTACAACTCTATCTAATAAGACTAAAGGTATTTCTTCTGACACCAACTCTTTAAAGTGCTTAAAATCTTTATTAGCTAACGTTTCATTTGCTATAGAAACAATTAAACCATCTACACTTCCATTAGATAAAACCTTTAAGTTTTCTACTTCTTTGGTGTGAGATTCATCAGAAAAACAAACCATTATTCTGTATCCTTTTTCACTTGCTCCTTCTTCTATACCTTTAATTATAGTAGAAAAGAAATGATGTACAATTTTAGGCAAAAGAACACCTATTAACTTTGTCTTCTGATTTCTTAATTGAAGCGCTAAATTATTAGGCTTGTAATTATAAAAATCTGCATATGCTTGTATACGCTCTTTAGTCTCCTTACTAATTTCATGGCTGTCTTTTAATGCTTTAGAAACAGTAGAAGTAGAAACACCTAATTCTTTAGCAATTGTCTTTATAGTAATTTTTTGCTTCATATTATACAAAAATGCAATTTTTTAAGGTCTTTTTTAGAATATTAATGATATTTTAAGTAAAGTTGTCAACACGAAACCGATTTCGTAACTTTTAGAATATTGTTATTGTAAATCTTACTTCTATATTTACCCTGTGGAATGTAAATTTATTGTTAATAACAAATTCAAATTATAGTTATTATTTAACAAATTATACATGAAAAACTTTAAATTATTGTTGATTGGTATTCTTTTAAGTACATCATTTACAATGTTTGCTCAACAAACTGTAAAAGGTATCGTAAAAGAAAAAACAACAGGTATAGCTTTACCTGGTGTTAGTGTAGTAGTAAAAGGTACTACTATTGGTGCAGAAACCGACTTTAACGGAAACTTTGAATTAAAAAAAATAGAAACAGGAGCTATTCTTGTTTTTAGATATCTTGGTTACGCCGATAAAGAAATTACTATTAATACAAACTTTAACTTAATCGTAGAGCTAGATGAATCATCTGAGCAACTAGATGAAATTATTGTTGTTGGTTATGGTACAACTACCGTTAAAGATGCTACAGGATCTGTTGAATCTATTACTGCTAAAGACTTTACAAAAGGTAACATTGTAACCCCAGAAAATTTATTAAGCGGTAGAGTTTCTGGTGTTAATGTAACTACTAGTGGAGCTCCTGGTTCTGGTTCTCAAATTACAATTCGTGGTGGTTCTTCTATTGGTGCTTCTAATAATCCTTTAATTATTATAGATGGTTTACCTATAGAAGAAAACGGTGTTAGTGGTTCTAGAGGTGTACTTGCAAGTATTAACCCTAGTGATATTGAATCTTTTTCTGTTTTAAAAGATGCATCTGCAACCGCTATTTACGGTTCTAGAGCTTCTAACGGTGTTATTATTATTACTACTAAAAAAGGTAGAAAAGAGTATACTTTAGATTTAGATATGCAGTATACTTTTGGGGAAGTAATAGACAGAGTAAATGTTTTTTCTGCAGACGAGTTTAGAAATTTAATTACCCAAAGAAGACCTAGCGATGTAGGTTTATTAGGAAGTAATAACACTAACTGGCAGGATGAAATTTTACGTTCTACTGTTTCTTCTTTATATAACTTAACAGCAAAAGGAGAAATATTTGGTGCAATACCTACAAGACTATCTTTAGGGTTTGCAAATCAAGAAGGAGCGGTACTTACATCTCAATTCGATAGAAAAACAATTTCACTTTCTATGAATCCTTCTTTGTTTAAAGATCATTTAAAAATTAACTTAAACTATAATAGAGCTTTTGAAGAAAGTCGTTTTGGTGATTCTGGACAAGTTGGTGCAGCTTTACGTTACGATCCTACACAACCTGTATATGACGATAGTTCTCCTTTTGCAGGATACTTTCAGCACAGAAACGGAAACGTAGTTTCAAACGGAACACAAAACCCAGTAGCCTCTTTATTATTAGCAAACAACACTGGTTTTAACTTTAGACAATACGGAAACTTAAATTTCGATTATAAATTTCACTTTTTACCAGAACTAAGAGGTGTTGTAAATGTTGGTTTTGACAAAACTAAAGGATCTACAAATAGTTTAAATAGATTTCAAATAGGTAATGCAGACTTAACACAGCAATTTGCTGGTTCTAAATCTAATGGAACTCAAGAAAGATCTAATGAGTTATTTGATAGTTATTTAAACTATGTAAAAGAATTAGATGATCTTAAATTAGATATAACAGCTGGTTATTCTTACCAACGTTTTGAAAACTTTGGAGCAAATTCAGGAAACACAAGAGATCCAGATTCTTTTGCAACTACTTTTGCAGACCCAGATGTTGTAAATATTGGTTTCTTTGGTAGAGCAAAATTCTCATACCTTAAAAAATATTTGTTAACTCTTAACTTTAGAAGAGATGGTACTTCTCGTTTTAGCGAAAATAACAGATGGGGTAACTTTGGTGGTGCAGCAATTGCTTGGAATGTTAGTGATGAAGATTTCTTAAAAGAATCTAAAGTTGTTTCTAACCTAAAATTAAGAGCTAGTTATGGTTTAACTGGTCAACAAAATTTACCAGGAGTTAACGACCTTTATTTAGATAGATATCGTTTTGGTAATGAAAATTCTAGATATTTGTTTGGTAACAACGCGGTACAATCTACAATACCTTCTGTAGTAAACCCAGATTTAAAATGGGAACAAACAACAACTATCGAATTTGGTGTAGACTATGGTTTATTTGATAATAGGTTTAATGGATCTATAAGTGCTTTTAGAAAAATATCTGATGATTTGTTATTTAATGCTGCCTTAGCAGATGGAACAAATTTTGGAAACAGTGCTATTCAGAATATTGGTCAATTACAAATAGATGGTTTAGAATTTACTTTAAACGGAGACATTCTTAAAAGTGAAGATTTTAATTGGAATTTTACATTTAATGCGACTTATTTAGATAGAGAAATCACAGAACTTGCAAACAATCAAGACGTAAGAACTGGTGGCACTTCTGGTGGTACAGGAAATACTATTCAATTATTAAGAGAAGGTTTTGCGCCTAACTCTTTTCATGTATATAAACAATTATACAATACTGCAGGCGAACCAATTGAAGGTGGTTATGCAGATTTAAATGGAGACAATATTATTAATGATGATGATAGGTATTTAAAAGAAAACCCAAATGCAGACGTTACTTTAGGTTTTCAATCTAGCTTTAATTATAAGAATTTTGATTTAGCTTTTAACTTAAGGGCAAGTCTTGGTAATTATGTATATAATAATGTAAACTCTTCTAGAGCGCAATATGAATTATTACAAGACAATGCTGTATTAGGAAACATACCAAATTCTGTTTTAAACACAAATTTCTTAAGAACTTCAGATGTTATTAATTCTGATATTTATATAGAAGATGCTTCTTATTTAAGAATGGATAATATAACTTTAGGTTATGTATTTAACAATCCTATAAAGAAATTTTCTTATAGTAATATAAGAATATGGGCTGGTGTGCAAAACGTTTTTACTTTAACAAACTATTCTGGTTTAGATCCTGAAGTATTTAACGGTATTGATAATTTAATTTATCCAAGATCTAGGAACTTCTTAGTTGGTGCTAATATTAAATTCTAATAAAAACAAGATGAAAAAATATATAAAAACAATAAAAAATCTATTGGTTGTTATTTTATTAACATCAGTAATTACTTCTTGTACAGAAGACTTAAACATTGTACCAGAAGACGATCAAACTGTTTTAAGTGATGCTCTTTTTAAAAATGAAAGTGCTTATTTAGATGTTTTAGCAGGAGCTTATGCAAATTTATCGTTAACAGGTGTAGATGGCCCAGGAAGTTCAAATATTCAAGGTTTAGATGCAGGTACAAGCCAATATGGTAGAACATTATTATACTTACAAACACTTTCTGCAGATCAAATGATTTGGTCTTATGAAAATGATCCAGGAACAAGAGAAATACAACGTAATATTTGGACGGCTCAAAACCCTTTAATTTTAGGTATGTTTAGTAGAGCAATGGTTTCTGTTGCATTTACAAATAATTTTTTACGTGAAACTACTACTGAAAAATTAGATTCTAGAAATGTAACTACTGCTACTAGAGCAGAAATAGTAACATTTAGAGCAGAAGCAAGATTGTTAAGGGCTTTATCATACTATCATATTATGGATTTATATGGAAAAGCTCCTATGGTTTTAGAAACAGACCCAACTGCAGGTTTTAATCCGCCACAAGTAGAAAGAGCAGAATTATTTACATTCATAGAAAGTGAATTGTTAGCAATTGAAGCAGATTTAATGGCTCCAAAAACGAACCAACATGGTAGAGCAGACAAAGCGGTCTCTTGGATGATTTTAGCAAAAATGTATTTAAATGCAGAAGTTTATATAGGAGAGCCTAAATATACTGAAGCTATAGATAATTGTAAAAAAATTATTGGAGGAGGTTATTCATTAGCCACTAATTATAGTCACTTATTTATGGCAGATAACAATACTAATTCTGCAAATAATGAGATTATATTTCCTTTAATTTCTGATGGTTTAATTACACAAAACTATGGTCCAACAACTATTATGATTAACGGACAAATAGGTAGTTTAGAAGCTAACGGTGCTGCTTTAGGAGTTGGTGCTGCTGGTTGGGGAGGCGCAATAAGAGTAAGAAAACAATTTGCAGAGTTATTTAATGGAGGTATTTATTCTGGAGATTCTAGAAATACTATTATTTCTGGAACTAGAGATATTAATATTACAGATATTTCAGATAAAGACCAAGGCTATGTTTTAGAAAAATACTCTAATGCAACCTCAACAGGTACATTTGGTTCTAATGAAACTTTTGTTGATACAGATTTCCCTTTATTTAGATTAGGAGATGTATACTTAATGTATGCAGAAGCTCATTTAAGAGGTGGTTCTGGTGGTTCTAATGCAGATATGGAAACATATATAAACAGCTTAAGAACTAGAGCTAACAATCCTCAAAACAATTTAACTTCTACAGAAATTACTTTAGATTTTATTATTGATGAAAGAGCAAGAGAATTACATTGGGAAGCTCACAGAAGACAAGATTTAATTCGTTACGGCCTATTTACAGGTGGTAATTATAATTGGGCTTGGAAAGGAAATGGTAGTAATGGTATTTCATTGCCTTCACATATGAAAATTTACCCAATGCCTTCTGCTAGTTTAGCTTCTAACCCTAATTTAACTCAAAATGCTGGGTATTAATTTAAAAAACAAAATACAAATGATAAAAAATATGAAAAGGTTTTCAGCAGTTAGTATCATTGGACTAATTCTTTTATTCTTCCAATCTTGCGATGACACTACTGATACATTTACGATATCAAAACCAACAGCACCTATATTGGCTGAATTAAATTTCACTCAATTAGAATTAGATGCAGTAAACACTTCTAACCCAGCTTTAACATTAAATTGGGATGAAGCAAATTACGGTATTCAAGCTGCTGTTAATTACGCAATTCAATTTTCTAAAGAAGATACTTTTATTACACCTATAACAGCTTCTACTATAACAGGGCAAACTTCGGTTACATTATCTATTAGTGAAGTAAATTCAGCTGCAGGAAGTACAGGTGTTAATCCTTTTAATTGGTCAGACGTTTATATAAGAATTGTTGCTTCTTTAGGAACACAAAATACTGAAACAGCTACTTCTAACGTAATTAAACTTAATGTATACCCTTACTTTAATTACGTATTTGAAGATTATTTTTTAGTTGGTAATGGTCTTGCTCCAGGTTGGAATAATAACAACAATAATCCTCCTTTATTTAGAGATCACACAGATAGTAATACTTTCTATTACACAGGTTTAATAAAAAATGATAATTCTGGTTATGATGACGGTAGGTTTAAAATTTTAGAAAACATAGGTTTATGGCAACCACAATGGGGAGAAATAAACCCAGAAGGTAGTGATGACCCAAGTGAAAGTGGTAAAGTTGCAGGAAACCCAGGTACACAATCTAGCGATCCTGGTAGATTTGGAGTTACAAGTACAGGTTATTATACTTTTAAAATAAACTTTGCTTCTAAAGATTACACACTTGTATCATATGATGCTGCAGGAAAAACAAGTCCTACTTCATTAGAAATACAAGGTACCAGTACACTTAATGTTGCAATGACTCCTTTAGATTTTGATGGTCATCTTTGGTACGCTAAAAGCATAAGATTAACTCCTGGTAATATAGAGTTTGTAACTGATGCAAGTGCAAAATGGGGTTCTTCAACTTCTTTTTCTGGCTTAGCAACAGATGGTGGTGGTGAAATTCCTGTAATTGTAGAAGATGATTATGATGTTTGGTTTAATGACTTAACCGGTCGTTATATCTTTATACCATTAAACTTATAATATCAATTTAACTTATAATAGATAAAATATGAAAACTTATTTAAAAAGGTTTAGCTTCTTATTCTTATCACTAACACTTTTACTTGGTGCTTGTGAAACTGAAGAAAGCTTAACAATAACCAGTCCAGATTCTGTATTTAAATTAATTGAACCAGGAATTAGTAATGTATTTTTAAATTTTGCTTTACCAGATAATCCTGCGTTTACAATTACATGGGTAGATGAGATTAATTCTGGTGCTACTTATAATGTAGAGATGTCTTTAGATGCAGATTTTAATACTCCTGTTGTATTAGGAGCTACAGAACAAAAGAACTTTACAATGTCTGTTGCGCAATTTAATGAAGTGTTAAGCGATGCAAACACGAAGTCTTTTGAAGACACAAGTGTTTATTTAAGATTAAATATAGGAACAGTAGTATCAAACAATATTTTGTTTCAAGTTTCTAAATTTGTAGTTAATCCTCCTACTATAACAAGTCCTGTAAATGGGTTTAGCACAATTTTATCAGATACAAACCTAGATGAAACAGCTTTAACATTAACTTGGGAAGATTTAGAAATTACAGAAAACAGTACTATTGAAATCGTTTATAATGTAGAAATGGATTTAGCAGGAAACAGTTTTGCTAATGCTACTTTAGTAGGAACTTCAACAACTAATCTTTTTGAAATCTCTCATGATAATTTAAATGATTTAGTAATTGCTAGTGGTGTAAAAGCTGCAATTGCCACAGATGTTGATTTTAGATTAAAAGCAGTAGCCAAAACAGCTGGTGGAGATTTAGAAAGAACATCTGAAATAGTTACACTTTCTTTAACAGCTTTTAAAGCTGCTATACCAGACAACTTATTTATGGTTGGTGCACATAATGGTTGGAACAATGCAGACCCAACACAACAATTTTTTAATGATGGAAATGGTGTGTTCTCTAAGGTTCAAACATTTTCTGCTGGAGATGAATTTAAATTATTACCTACATCTGGTGCATGGGACGGTGATTATGGTGAAGACCCAAATAACGTTGGTAAAATAGTACAAGAAGGTGAAAACAATATTAAAATTACTACCGCTGGTTCTTATTTAGTTACTGTAGATTTTAATACTTTAAGTTTTAAACTGTCTAGCATTAATACTTTATTTATGGTTGGTGCTCATAATGGCTGGAACAATGCAGACCCAACACAAGAATTTAATACTTCTGGTAATGGTGTTTTTACTAAAATGCAAGTTTTTTCTGAAAATGATGAATTTAAATTATTACCAACGTCTGGTTCTTGGGATGGAGATTGGGGAGAAAGCAAAACTTCTCTAGGAAGCATTATTCAAGATGATGAAAATAACATTAAAGTTGCAACAGCAGGAACTTACATGGTAACTGTAGATTTTAATACATTAACTTTTACTTTATTAGAAGTTCCTTCTAATTTGTATTTGGTAGGTTCGCCTAATGGTTGGGACAATACAACAGCACCAGCATTTACAAAGTTATCTGAAGGTATATTTGAAATGTCTTTAGCTTTAACAGCTACAGATGAATTTAAGTTATTACCTGTACAAGGTTCTTGGAATAATGATTGGGGAGAAAGTGGAACTTATGCAGGAATGTTAGTTAGAGATAACGAAAATAACATAAAATCTCCTGGAGATGGTACTTACAAAGTAACTGTAGATTATACCAAAGGAACTGTAACTGTTCAATAAAATTATATTTTTTATAAAGGCTATTCTTAATATGGATAGCCTTTATTTTTTTTAAAAAATTAATATCATGAAAAAAATTACGTTAATAATTCTTTTATTTTTTGCATTAATAATTAATGCACAACAGCAGAATGTAAATTACGCTGTTTCACCTGCTTCTTTTGATGCTACAGATGAAATTACCATAACTATAAATAATATAAACACAACTACTTGGGGTGTAACCGATGTCTATTTATGGTCTTGGTCTTATGACTTAAATGATGAAAATGAAATAGATTCGCCTAATAACGGAAGTTGGACTAATTCTAGCGAAGCTCAAAAAATGACAAAAGTGAATAGTACCACTTTTTCAATAACGCTTACTCCGTCTACATTTTACAACAGAACAGATATCGGTAGAATTGGTATGTTAGTAAAAGCAAAAAACGGAGACGGTGATAAAAAAACACAAGACAATTTATTAGAAGTTGGTAAATTTCAAGTAACCTTAAACTCTCCTTCAAAAGAAACTACAATTTTAAACACAGGAGATATGCTAACTATTTCTGCAACTGCAGGATTATCATCTAGTTTCAATTTAAAGGCAAACGGAACATCAATAGATCAAAAATCTAATATTACAAACTACAACTTCTCTCCTACTGTTTTAGAAAATACAGATTTTATTTTAGAGACAACAAATAACGGTACAACAATAACAAATGAATTTTCTGCTATTGTAAAACCTACTACTACAGAAGCGGCACTTCCCGCGGGTTTAAAAGATGGTATTAATTTTAATCCTTCAGATAATACAAAAGCTACATTGGTTTTTTATGCTCCAATGAAAAATTTTATTCATGTTCTTGGAGATTTTAACGATTGGAAAATCGATAATAATTATTTACTTAAAAAAGACAGTTCTAAAAATCGTTTTTGGATTGAATTAACCAATCTAACACCTCTACAAAACCATACGTATCAATATTTAGTTGATGGTGAACTACGTGTTGCAGATCCTTATTCTACAACTATTTTATCAGAAAATAACGACAGTTTTATTAATAATACAACATATCCTAATTTACCAAATTATCCTTCAGGAAAAACAACAAATGCGGTTACTTTATTAAAAACAGGTGAAACAAATTTTGTTTGGCAAACAACAAATTTTGTGAAACCTAAAAAAACAGATTTAGTAATTTATGAATTATTAATTAGAGATTTTGATACGCTACATAGTTTTGATGCTGTAAAAGCACGTTTAGATTATTTACAAAATTTAGGTATAAATGCCATAGAATTAATGCCTGTTAGTGAGTTTGATGGTAATGAATCTTGGGGATATAATACCTCTTTTCATATGGCTTTAGATAAGTATTATGGCAACAAGAATACTTTTAAACAATTAATAGACGAATGCCATAGAAGAGGAATTGCTATTATTTTAGACATTGTGTATAACCATGCTTCTGGCCAAAACCCATATTACAGAATGTATAATACAGACAATGGTGGTTTCGGCGGACAAGCAGCTGCAGATAGTCCGTTTTTTAATGCAACAGCAAAACATTCTTATAGTGTTTTTAATGATTTTAACCACAGCAAACAAGCTGTAAAAGATTATGTAAAAAGAACTACGCAATATTGGATTGATGAATATAAAATTGATGGTTTTAGATGGGATTTAACTAAAGGATTCACTCAAAATTGTTCTGAAGGAAATGATAGTTGTACAAATGCTTTTCAACAAGATAGAGTTGATGTTTTAAAAGAATACGCAGATTATCAATGGGAAAAAGACCCTAATTTCTATGTTATTTTTGAACATTTAGGTACAAATACCGAAGAAACAGAATGGGTAAATTATAGACTAAGTGAAGGAAAAGGTATTATGGTTTGGGGAAATCATAACGGTAATTATAATGAAGCAACACTGGGTTTTAACGCTAGTGGAAAATCTGATTTATCTTGGGTTTCTTATAAAAACAGAGGTTGGTCTGTACCAGCAAATGTAAGTTATATGGAAAGTCATGATGAAGAACGCTTAATGTTTAAAAACCTACAATTTGGTAATTCTAATGGTTCTTATAATATTAAAAATTTACCAACAGCTTTAGACAGAATAGAACTAGCTAGTGCTTTTTACTTTACAATACCAGGACCAAAAATGATTTGGCAATTTGGTGAGTTAGGCTATGATATTTCTATAGATCAAAATGGTAGAGTTGGTAATAAACCTATTTTATGGAACTATTTTGAAGAACAAAACAGAAAGGATGTTTATAATACTTATTCAAAATTAATTCAATTAAAATTAAAGTATGATATTTTTGAATCTACAGATTTTACATTAGACACTAATAATTCTAATGGTTTAAAGAAAATTCAATTAACAAAAACAAATTCATCTGAAATACAATATATAACCATAATAGGAAACTTTGGTGTAACAGCCCAAAATATAAACCCTACTTTTCAAACTGCTGGAACTTGGTATAGTTTATTAGAAAATAATGCAACCATAAATGTTTCTAATGTAAATAGTACAATTACTTTGGCGCCAGGTGAATTTAAGATTTTAGCAAATAAACAAGCAACTTTAGCTACAGAAGAAATACTTTCTAAAAAGCAACTTCTTGCGTATCCTAATCCTACAAAAAACCTATTTAGATTAAATGCAGACAGTAAACATTTAATTATATTCGATATACAAGGAAAGCAAATTAAAGAGTTTAAAGGTTCATTTAATAAAGCAAGTACTTTTTCTATTGATGGTTTAGAAAAAGGTGTTTATTTTATAAAAATAGATAACTTAAATGCTCCCTTAAGAATATTAAAGAAATAAATTTAGCAAGAGTATAAAATATTTGAAACAAAAAAAAGGATGCTAAATAGCATCCTTTTTTTGTTAAGTAAAAATTAAATTATTCTTTAATAAACTTTGCTGTTCCTACAGAGTTATTAACACTGTACTTAATTAAATAAACACCAGCATCTAAATTAGAGACATCTATAGATTCATTACTCTTATTAATATCTAAACTCATCACTTTTTTACCTATAATATTATAAATGGCTGCATTTTTAATAGTTGTTTTAGCAGAAATATTTAATATATCTAAAGTAGGATTAGGATACATAGAAATGTTTAACAAGTCATTATCTGAAACACTTGCAGTTGCAGAATTAGTTAAAGTAATATCATCCATATAAAAAGTATAATTAGCACTTCCATCTCCCATTGTACCTAAATCAAAAATTAAAACAACGCTATCATAGGTTCCTGCAGGAATTGTAGAATAATCGAAAGTGATTGTTTCCCATGCATTTACTGTACTCATAGTTACTTCTTTTTCGAAGTTAGTTGCTGGATTTGCAGAATTTTCTACTTTTAATAAAACTTTTGTATTTGCTTTTGGAGCATACACTTTCATTGAAAAAGTATCATTATTTACAAAATCCATTGCAGAACTTAAAGTTATAACACTACCTCCATAAGTTTCACCTGCATTCTTAACCATTTTACCAACATTTGCAGAACTATTATCTGCATTATTAAAAGGATTTGTTTCTGTTGATACCACTCCTCCTCCAAATTCTCTCCAAGTTGTTGCTGTTTCAAAATCTAATGGTAAAGCAACGGTTGGCACTACAACACCAGAAGAAGATAAAGTAATATCATCCATATAGAAAGTAAAATTGGCACTTCCGTCTCCAACGGTACCTAAATCGAAAATTAGTACAACTTTATCATAAGTATTTGCACTAGCAATTGTTGAATAATCAAAAGTGATTGTTTCCCATGCATTTGCCGTAGTCATAGTTACTTCTTTTTCGAAGTTAGTATTTGCATCTGCAGAATTCTCTACTTTTAATAAAACTTTTGCACCTACTTTAGGAGCATAAACTTTCATTGTAAACGTATCATTATTTGCAAAATCCATTGCAGAACTTAAAATTAAAGAACTCCCTCCCCAAGGTTGGCCAGCATTCTTAACCATTTTACCAACATTAGCAGAAGTGTTGTCTGCATTATTATATGGGTTTGTTTCTGTAGTTACAACTCCTCCATCAAAATCTGTCCAAGTTGTTGCACTTTCAAAATCTAATGGCAAAATAGCTGTACCCGCAATAGGTGTTGCTGGTGCTTCTGTTAATTTCTCTGCATTAAATTTAATATTGTCTATAAAAATTGTACTTCCTTCTGCTCTATCTGCGGCACCTTGAGTCCAATCTACAAAAACAACAACTTGACTTAAATCAGATAAAAGTCCGTCTTCAATAGCAGAAAGATCCCAAGTTAAAGTTTGCCATTCATCAACCACTGTATTACCAACATTTTGATCTGTTATTTGAAAAGCAGTTCCTGCACTATTATTTCCCATTTTAATACCAACAGTACCAACATAATTTTTATTTACATCTATACTTAAAGTTAAATTACTTGCAACTGATTTGTCTAATTTCCATGTTCCAAATTTTGAGTCTTCCCACTTATTATTAACACCTGCGTAAAAAGCATTTCCGGGTCCAACCACAACTTTCATTACTTTAGAAGCAGTAGCATTTACACCATCTAAATCTGGGTTGTCTACAATTTCTGCAGCAGCTGGTTCATTATCGAAAGTAAACCAATTTGCAGCTTCTCCAGATGGAGTTCCTTCTTCAAAATCTAAATGATATTCTTGTTGTTGTGAAAAACCTATTGATGTAATCAATAAGGCAACTAGTAAAGTAATTTTTTTCATAATAGTTCTGTTTTAAAATTAGTATACAACAATATTAACCTTATTGTATTCTATTTTAACTTTTACAACCGCAACAAAAAACATACAAAGAAAAAAAAACAACCTTATATTCGTCTATCCCTTACCTGTAAAAGAAAATTAAATAGTATTCTTTCTACCAATAATCATTAGAAAATCACTTTGTATGGGAAATGTATGGGTATCTTTTAGAACACTTATTACAAGTAACTTAGAGTATAGTTTTTAACACAAAAAAAAGTTAGTATAATTATCTATACTAACTTTTTTATAAATTAAACAATGTATCTATTTACAAGAATTTCGAGGTTTATTAGTTCTGTAAATATCTCTTTTAGAAAATATAATTTAGTGATTATAAATTTCTAAATCAATCAAATTTGTAGTGTTTCTTTTTCGTTTTCTTCGCTATTTTTCTCTTCTCTAATTCTGCACTAATCTCAATTGCTCTTTCTTCAGTAAGATCATAATCTTTCATTACATACATTGCTATTGCAGTACCAATTATAGGAAACAATGAGAAGAAAATTCTTAAGCCAGTAACGGCACCTTCTGGTTGGGTAGCTGCATCTGGTGTAAAATTAACTAAAAGCATTATCAATCCACTTAAACCTCCTGCAATAGCAAAACCAAACTTTACCATCCACCAATAAATTGCGCCAAAAATACCTTCTCTTCTTTGTCCGAAATTTAATTCATCTAAATCACAAATATCTGCAGTCATAGACATCATTATTGTAAATAACCCACCAATACCAAAAGAGAAAAATGGTAACGCGAATAAAAATAGATATGGTTTTCCTGGTACAAAAAGAAACCACAACAAAATATAACCTATAATTGATATTCCTTGAGATATTAAAAAAGCATTCTTTTTACCCATAGATTTAGACATTTTAGCAACCACAGGAATTACTAAAAATGTAGTTATTAAAGCCCCAACACTACCAAATAATGTTGGCCAAATCCAAGCTGCACCAGCATCTCCATTAAATAAATAATACACAATTATAAAAAAGGAAAAAGCAGCAACTGTATTAAATGCATTAAAAATAAAGAATGTAGCGATACACAATTTTTTAAATTGTTTAATCTTAAATGCTTCTCTAAAACCTTTTAGAATTTCTCTTAGACTACCTCCAATGTTTTTAATAGTTAAAGGCACTAAACTATCATCATCTAAAGTAGATTTGTCTTTTAAAAATATTGCAGGTACCATTGCTAATAGAGCACATACTATTGCCACCCAAATTGCCAATGTTCTTGTAGCAACATCACCAGATTCAAACCAACTTTGATCATACATAATAACCCATAACCAAGGTGCTAAAACCCAAGCCCATTGCCCAATCCATTGAGAAACAGCCATTATACTAGTACGTTCATGAAAATCGTCACTCATTTCATACCCCATTGCTACATAAGGAACACTAAAAATGGTTAAACCTAAATAGAATACTAAAGACCAAATTAAATAATACACAAAATTATAATTCAAACTATCTTCTCTGTGAAGTTGCCACATAAAAGCGAATGAAATACCCATTATAATTGCCCCAATAAAAACATAATGACGTCTTCTACCCCATTTAGAACGCGTATTATCTGAAATAAAACCCATTATAGGATCTGTTATAGAATCGAAAATACGAGGTAAAAAGTATAAAATACTCCACATCCAAGTAGGAAAACCTAAGTCTTTTACTAAAACCACCATAAAAATACCTAAAGCAGCGGGAAACATTTGGTTGGCTAACATACCCAAACCAAATGCAATTTTTTTACCCATTGGTACTTTAGAAGAAGAACTTATCTTAGACATCTTTTTAGTTTTTACTAGTTGACACTATAATTGTTTGTAATGCTTGTGCATCTATGTTTATAAGTGTTTCTTTTTCTCCTAGAGATAACTTGAAACTCTTTTTTGTTTTTCCTTCATTAAAAACGACCACTGCTATTGAACCATCTGTATTTTTTGCAGCCGTTACTTGTAAGTCTTTATCAGAATTTTCTAAATCAATAATTTGCGCTTCTGGTCTTATATATTTACTAAAATGTGCCATGGTATAATAAAGTGGCGTAAAATAAACTTCATCTGTTGCTGGATCTACAATAACAGGTGCAACACACCAGTTTTTAAACCAATTTGGTCCACCTTGTTTATCTAAAACCATGTTCCAGTCTACCCAACCATCTACCCAGTTATTAAGGCAACCTATAATATCTCTTGCATATCTATTTACAGGTGCATATTTGGGGTGTAAATGTTTGTCTTTTTCTGGTGCCCAATCCCAACCCCAATCAGTTGCTTCTTTTTGCCAATACCAAGCATCATTTTTCCATTCTGGTACTTGAGAATCTATACAACCTTCTGTTTCTATTAAGTACTTATTTGGTGCTTTATTATGTGCATACTGTAACGCTTCTGGAAAAATCTTGTTTGTACTTTCGTACCAATGAATAGCAGTTCCATCGTAATATTTTGATGAAGCTTCATCTTTAAACATAACATCTACCCATTCTTTTATACCTGCTCTGTTTTGATCATATCCTAAAATTTTAAGATCTCCTTTTCCATCTGCTTCTAATTTTGGACCTAAATGATGTTCTACAAACTCCGTCATTTCTTCAGGAGAATAATGCATGCTTTCCCAATTATTTCCATTTCCATGAGGTTCATTTTCTACTGTAAAACCCCAAATATCAATTCCTTCTGTTTTATAAGCGTCTACATATTTAGAAAAGAATAATGCCCAAGTATCATAATATTTTGGTAATAATTTACCACCAACCCATTTCTTATTATCTTTCATCCAAGGTGCTGCTGTCCAAGGAGAAGCAAATATTTTAAAACCATCTTTAGATACTTTCATTGCATCTTTTATCATTGGTATTAAATCATCCATATCTTCTTTAATTGTAAAATGCTCTAAAAGCATATCTTCTTCTACGGGAGAATATGAATACTGACTTAGAGAAAAATCACAAGAATTCATATGTGTTCTTGTTAGTGAATAATTTGCCCCATCTTCTGCAAAATAAGCTTGTAAAATAGTATCTCTATTTTTCTTACTTAACTTGTTTAATAAATAAGCAGACGATTCTGTAAAAGCACCTCCAAAACCAGTAATCGTTTGAAATGTTTTGCTTGGATTTAATTTTATGGTTGCTGCATTTTTATCCGAAGAAAATGCTGTAATATTCGTTAATTTATTTCCGCTTTCAGAGGTTTCATAGACATCTACAAGTAACTTATTATCAATTTTATTACAACTAATTATAAGTGATAAAAAAAGTATTGCAGAAAAATAGATTGTCTTCATTATGTTTATTTTTTATAATCTGTATTAGGAGTTAAAACGTCTTTTATTAAAGCTTCTTTATTTCCTTTGTATGTTTTTGTTATCGGATTCCCATTTCTGGTTAATCCTTTAAAAATACCTTCATCTACTAAATTCCAAAGAGCATATTTAGCTTCTCCTTTTAAGTTTATCAAACCAAAATGATTTTCTGATCCATCAGCATTATTAGCATCTTTCCATTGTTCATCAAAAGCTTCAAAATAAAAACAAGAAATGCTATTATCGTTTGTCCATTCTCTTACACTTTTATAGTACAAACCTTGTTTATATTCATCTGTTGCCCTAGAACCATTTTTACCATAATAACCATTAGAAATAGTTGCCCAACCTGTTTCTCCAATATGAACAGGCTTGTTAACTCCCAAACTTTTCATATATTTTTTCACGTTGTTATACTGATTAATTGCAAATTCTTTAGATCTTAACATTGCTGCATCAACTTTTTCTATATCAGATAAGTTTTGTTCATTTTCTGGTACTTTCCAAAATTCTGAATTATGATGAGAATTGTGATATGGATACGTATGAGTAGAAATATAATCTACTGCCTTAATTAATTTTTCTAAATCTTTTGTGTGATAAATTGAATCGCCTCCACCCCAACAAGAAAAATCGTCTGAACTTGTTATCCATAAATCTTTAGATAATTTTCCATTTTTTTTTAAATCTTGAAGATGGTTTACCCATTTTAAAATAACTTCTGGTTGCACAAAATAACTTGCAGCCCATTTTACCATAGCTTCATTACCAACTGCAATTACTTTAACAATTTCTGGATATTTAGTAGCTAAGGCCACAGCTCTTGCAATTTCTCCTTCGTTTGCCTCACTTTCTAAATTATGATCTGGTTCTTTGTCTGTCCAAGCATTTAAACAATCTATCCAAGCACCCAACATTACATACATTTCGAAATTAGCATCTTCTTTTTTTAGCTGACTTATTGCTTCTAAAACATTTGCTGCATGTGGTAAATTTGGTTGCACATTATAAGTTCTTAGAATTCTAATTCCTATGGCGTGCATCAATTTTAAATCTTCTTTAAGTTGCGCAATTGTTGGCTGATTTTCTTCTCTTGATTTTTCTCTATAACCACCATAAGAAATTGCTAAGTATTTAGAATTTCCTAAAATCTGTGCTGCTGTTTTCGATTCTTTTAGTATTACTTTTTCAGATGTTTTTGGTGTTTTTGAAGTACAACCAACACCAAAAGACAATACAATAATTGCAAAGAATATTTTAAAAACTGAATTCATCTTTTGGTGTTTTTTGTACTAATTTATTATACTTTATTTTTTAACAGAAACCTCTATCTTTTCTATTTCTCCTGTTCTTTCAAAAATTATTTTCGAAATATTTTTATCTAGAATTAAATTTTGTACTTCTTCAATACGGTTATCAGTAAAAAATATTTTTATACTTTCTTTATCTGTATTTTTATATACAATTGGTACTTGACAATACGTAAAACAAAGAGAACCTTCTTTTAAATTAATTGATTTTGCCTCTTTGCTAATCGTTGTATAATTAAAAGTTTTTGGAGATTTAATAAACTCACTTTCTCTTAATAATCTTGGGTTAAAATTGATTTTTCCGTCTTTTACAAAAACACCTAACTCACCAATTCTACTCAACACATCTTCTTTTACTTGACCAGTCATTCCTGGTTGTTGTGCTCCTTTACCTCCTGGTGTATGAGAATATGGATCTGTTGGAAATGCACCATATAATTGGGGTGATTTATGTACACCAATACCTGCTTGAATTTCATAATAATGATCTAATAATTGACCAATTACAACCTCATCTTCATTATTTTTTACAGCCAACAAACAGTTTTCTTGTACTGCTAATAACAATTTAGAAACCATATGCCAATAAATAGAACCTAAACCTTCATACCCAAAGAAAGTTCCAGAACGACCTGTAAATGCCTTATGATTAAAGACTTCTTCAAAAGTTCCTAACAACAAACCTGCTTCGTTTTCTACTAAATTTGAATATGTTTCTGGTAATTCTTCAAAAGCATCTTTTAAACTATTTGCATTGTTAAAGTTTGCATTAAAATGAAACTTTCCTGAAATATCTTGAGTAATAATTTGTGTATTACCATCACTAACCAATTGGGTTAATAATTTAGAGTTATTTACAGCCGTTTTAGTAATCACATTTTTCTCATCAAAACGTGGTAAATTTTTATTTGGATATAAAATATAACTGTATTGATCTTCTCTAAACAAAGCACTTGCCTTCATTCCGTCTAAAACTGCCAACGCTTCTTTTGATGATAAATAACCAGCACTTAAAACAGCTACTTGCCCTTCTAACATTTCTGGTAAATAAGAGACAACAACTTCTGTATCACTTTTTATCGTCATTAAATTATACGCATGGTATAAATTATCTGAACGCTTGTTTGCCTTAATAGTATGCTCTAAATATTGTTTTGTAATTGTGAAGAATTCTAATAATTCTATTTTAGTAATCTTAGTTTTATCACTAGAAAAACCCTTATCATAAATTTCAGTTCTATAGGTACTTGCAGCTTCACCTAAACCATCTAAAACTGTTTTTCTTTGGGTATCTGAAACACTACCTGAAAGAATGTTTTTATTTTGATTAAAAGTTACTACAACTTTATTAAAAAACGTAGCCAATTCTGTTGAAATTTCTACTTCTTCTGTTGTTGATTTTGCAACTATTTTTTCAAAGAAATTTATAAATCGATTTAAGTAATTTAATGTTACCATAGAAACGCCATTACCAACTAAAGCATTGTTCGCGTCATTCCATTCCGGACGTTGCGTATTCATCCAAATTCCTCCTTCAGGAATAAAGTTTGAAACTTTTGCTAAAACGGTTGCTAATAATTTTTCTATTAGGTTTACTTTACAAATAAAGAAATTTTTATCTCTTAATAAAGCGCCATCTGCCCCTAACTCTTCTCTTTTCTGATGAATTTTAGCATCTAATTCATGATCGAAATCTATAGTATCTTTAGAATTTTGAAGTATACTTTTATAATCTTTTATTTTATAAGGTACATTTGCATACACGAAAATTTCTTCAGAAAAACGTTTTTCTAATTGATTAGGATAATGGTTTTCTATAAATTCTAAGAATTTTAATAAGTAAATTATTTGATGATCTCCCCAATAACCAATGTAAGACCAAGGATCATTTTCTTCAATAATTTCCCAATCGAAACCATCTTTTGTTACTCTATAAGGATTGTAACCATCAAAAGTTGTTGCGTTCAAAAACTTATGAATCATGCTTTCTATAAACTCTGGATATGAATGTGCTAATGTTTCCCAGTTCTGAAAAATATCACGCCAATTCCCTTCATAATCTAAAATTTTAGAACCATCAATTTCATTTTTTGTATTGATAGAAAACTTGTTCCACGGTCTGCTCGGATCTCCATGTCTTCTACTAAATTTTAATGGTAAATATTCAAAACAAAGTCTTTTAAAGTTTTTATCTTCATCTTTATCTGCTATCTCAAGAATTGTATTTAAAGTAAATTCCTCTGGTAAGTCATTTAACAATTCTTCTTTTTTCTTGATTACTTTTTTATTTGCCTTTGCAATGTATTTTATAAAATCTTCTTTTTCAATTTTATAATCATCATCAAAAGTACCACCTCTCATTAAGTTGAAAAGTGTATTTGCAAAGTGTCTTGTGTTCACTAAAGGATCGTTTGTTACTTGTAAACCATCTGCAGCACCTGTTAAAGCAATTAAGTTTTTAGTACCTAATTCAATATCTTCTTTAATACTTTCTTCTAAATTTTTATCAGAAATAATTGCTTTAGAAATACGTTCAATATCTCCAATTGTTTGATTTACATTCGCTACAAAACTCCATTCTTTGGTTTCGTTTGCTGCTAAATTTAAATCTGCACTAATAAAATAAGCACCTTTTTCTGCTTTTACATCTACTTCTTGTTGTACATCTTTACCTCTTCTAAAATTATCTAATTGTAATGATGATAATAAATACGTAGGGTTTTCAATACCTAAAGACCAAACAATGTTTGCTTTTAAAGCTTCACTTGGTTCTGCTTTATCTACAATAATAGCACTTAAAGCATAAATACCTAAACCAGCTTCTGCTTGTAATTCACTTTTTTTGTAAGCGTCTACTAAATTACTTCGAGAATTTTGTAGATCTGTTTCTACATCCGAAGGAATAATATTTTGTAAACCGTCTAAAAAGGTAACTTGTATTTCTTCTGATGAATTATTAAGTAATGTTGATTTTTTTACAAATCCGAATTTATCTGAAGAACTCCATTGATATCTAAAAGTAATACCTAAATCTTCATTAATTTCTTCGAAAACAACTTTATTACCAAAGCTATTTTTATATAAATTTTGTCTTGTTTTATATAGTCCAATTTGTCTTTGAGAGAAAGGTTCCCATAAATAAATGTTTCCGTTTTTTAAAACTTGAAAAATAGATTTACTACCTGTTACATCTGCAGATTCTGTAATTTTATCATCTGTGTAATAAGGAAATAATGAATACTCACTATTTTTTCTACCAGCAGTTAAACCTCCATTACTAGAAATAAACATCCAATGGTTAGAATCTGAAACAATACTCATAAAGAAAGGTCTCATTTCATTACTATTGGCAATTTTATAATAAACTTCGTTTTCGAAATTCATCATTTCTCCTTTTACTGCTTGCGATTGAAAATCTGCTTTATTTTTTCCTAAAAAGATGGTCTTGTTTGTCATTAAAGTTGGTATTCTAAAAACCTCTGCAACTATTTTAAAAGAGGTTGTAATTAATATTTTATTTCTTCAGAATATTTTAAAATCCTGTGTATTTATTTAGTTCTTTAATCTAATGTTGCTTTTAAAAGGACTTCTTGTAATTTAATTCCCCTAAAATGTTTCGATATTAAGTCTATAGTAACTCCTTTCGAATACGGATTGATTTTATGCGCTTCTTTTAAAGCATAATAAGCGGCCCTTGGTTTTAACGTATAAAATCCGTCTTGGTTAGTAGCACCTTTTGCGCAAATTCCAAACCACTCTTCGTTCATATTATCACTACCTTCTTTATAATCAAAATCATAAGCTTTCGTTGCCCAAGAAGCATTATTATCGTGTTTATCTAAATTGATTGTTTGTCCGTATTTCCACCAACCATCACTAAATTGAAAAGTAAAACCTCCTATTGAGTTTTCTGCTTTTCCTAAACCAGCAACATTTTCATAAATCTCTTTCCAATTTTCAATCATATAAAAAGCTTGCATTTCTTGAGCTTCTTTGTTATGAATTGCGTCAAAAGCATCTGCGCCAAATTCTGTAAATAAAATTGGCATGTTTAATTTCTTTTTTACCACATCAAAAGCATCCCGAAAAGATTTACCACGATACATATTTGTACCATAAATATCTACGTCTTTACATTCTTCTGCTATAATATCTATAAATAATAAATCTCCGTTACAAATGGCAACAGGATTTGAAGTAGTAATCGATTTTATTTTAAGAGCTGCATCATTCATTAATTTATACATGGCTCTTCCTCTTAATTCTCCTACTTTTTTATTTTGACCTTCTCCTTCCGGAAAATCTTCTGTCTCTGCACCTGCCCAAAAAAGACCATAATTATTTTCGTTACCTAAAAGAAATAATAACAAACCTGGTGTGTTTTTAAACTCTTCTGCCATTTTAGAAACTTCTATTAATAAAGATTTTTGAGTTTCTACATTTCTGTAATCTGTTACAGGTATCCAATTTCCGTTTACGGAAACGCCATATCTACCAAAAGGATGATTTAGCATGGTGTAAATACCATACTTTTCATAGATATAAGTAATCCATTTAGGTTGAATACTTGTGTAAACACGTATTGTATTAACTCCCATGCCTTTTAGCAGCGTCATTTCTTTATTTAAAGCTTCTTTAATAAATGCGTCTGATTGTTGCCACAAACTGTAAGAAAAATTAGTTCCTATCGGAAAATAATCCCAATTCATCCCATTAATTATAAAATCTTCTCCGTTTACAACTAACTTCATTCCTTGCTCATTACTTAAAACGGCTACTTCATTTTTTTGTGTACAAGAAGTAAAAAAAAATAGAAGAAGTATAAATTTTAAGAGAATGATTTTCATTATTATAAATTTAGATTGTAAAACCGAATTATGTTTTGATAAATAAAAAGGAAAAAATAAGGCCAGTGATACAACCAACCTTATTAAAATTATTATTGATATACTTTTACGTAATCAATTTCCATTGTATCTTCTGTAAAAGCAGCATCAATAGTTCCTCCAAGAGTACCACCCATTGCTACGTTAAGAATTAGAAAAAAATCTGCATTAAATGGTAAAGTTCCATCATTTGCTAATTCATAAAAAGGAACATCATCTAAGTAAATTTTTATAGATTCATCTGTCCATTCTAAAGTATATAAATGAAATTCTGAAACATTTGAAATTGCCGTTGTTTGTCCAAAATCTGCTTTAGTAGAACTTGCAGCATCTAACCAATGGCAGGTAGCCAATGTTATATTTTTATCACCTCCTTTTTGTTCCATAATATCTATTTCACCACATGTTGGCCATCCTACAGTAGGAAAATTAGATCCCAACATCCAAATTGCTGGCCAAGAACCTTGTGATGCAGGTAACTTTGCTTTTACTTCTACTCTACCATATGTAAACTTATACAAGCCTTGAGATTTTAACCTTGCAGAAGTATAACCTCCACTACCATCTGCTTTAGCAGTAATAATTAAAGAACCACCTTCTACTTTTGCATTTTCTGCAGTGTTTGTATAGGTTTGTAATTCTCCATTACCCCAACCACCTGCACCTAAATCATAAGTCCAGTTTGCTGCATTTGGTGCACCATCTGTATTAAAATCATCTTCCCAAACTAAATTATTATACGTATAGTTAGAACCTTGTACAGGCTTTGTAGAAGTAAATTTATGATACCAAGCAAAACCATCTCCTGCCTGAATTACTCTTACAATTAACTCATCATTCGTAACAGAAATAATATCATAAGTACCAGAACCTACTAACCACCCCATAAAACCTCCATCAGAGATTTCGAAAGTAGTACCTCTATATGGCACATTGTTATAAGAACCTTCTGTAGCTGCTTTAGAAGTTGAAGGACCAAAAGAAACTGTTTTTAATCCGAACATTTTTGTTGCTACAGTTTCATCATGACATTGATCTCCGCCAACACCTAAAATATCTGAATACGTTGCTGGTAAAAAAGCAGGTCCTACGGTTTGCTCAAAAGTTAAACCATTTGCTGTTCTAGTAAAAACAAATTCATTGTCATACATACATCCCTTTTCTGCATCCCAAGCTTTTATACCATTCCACCATGCTTCATAAGCAAACTCTCCATTACCATAATCATCTGTAACTGGTCCTAAACCTACGTGTACATCTTTATCTGCTTGCCAATACCATTTTTTACTATCACCTACATTAGCACCACTTAAAAGGTTTTCTGCAGCAACATCAGAAAAAGAACTAAAAACTTCTACTTCTATTGTTTTTACTGATGAAACACCACCAGTACCATTTGCTTTAACAGCAACAGTATATGTATTTACACCTACTTTAGAAAATCTTTTAGATAAAATACCAGATGGTGATGACTCTGCAACTCCATCAAAATAAAATACATAAGAAGAAGCATTGTCTGCATTTACAGTAAAATTTACAGAACCACTACCGTCTCCGTTAGGATTACTAGCATCTACACCTACAATTTCTGCTGCTATAACAATATTTGTTGGTATAATTATGTCTCCGAATTCATGATCATTTTCTTGACAACCGTAAAAAACCGTCATCATAGAAAATAGAATTATATAAATATTTTTAAATTTTTTCATAATATAAATCTTTATTTATTAATTAGTTAAGGCTAATTCATCATAATAATAAACAGCACCATCACCTGCGTTACCAAAATCGAAGAAGAGTACCACTTTTACATAATCTGCAGCTGGTGCATCACTAAAGTCGTAAACTAACTCTTCCCAAGAATTTGCTACAGTAGAATTTAAATCTACCTCATGCACAATACTAGCATCTGCATTTTCTAGTTTCATTTTTATTTGAGCTCCGTTAATTGGAGACCAAGTCTTAACACTTATTTTACTGTAATTATTTAAATCTAAAGTTGCAACCTCAAAAAATGCACCTGCCCAAACTTCTGAACCAGCAGTCTTTGTTAACTGAGCAACATTAGCTGTTGTATTAGCTCCTGTTGCATCTGGGTTAGAAATAACTTCTACACCTGCAATGTTTCCGAAAGCGGTAAACTCTGGCGCTGTTCCTTCAAAATCTTGAAACCCTAAAGCTGAATTAGAAGCGCCTGAATTATTTACTAAATTTACTTCATCATAATAATAAACTGAATCGTCACCTGCATTTCCAAAATCAAAAAAGAGTACAACTTTTACATAATCTGCAGTTGGTGCATCGCTAAAATCGTAAACTAATTCTTCCCAAGAATTTGCTACTGTAGTATTTAAATCTACTTCATGAACAATGCTTGCATCTGCATTTTCTAACTTCAACTTAACTTGTGCACCTAATTTAGGAGACCATGTTTTAACACTAATTTTATTATAGTTAACTAAATCTAGTGGAGACGTTTCGAAAAATGCACCTGCCCAAACCTCTGAACCTGCTGTTTTGGTTAATTGAGCAACATTGGCTGTTGTATTAACTCCTGTTGCATCTGGGTTAGAAACAACTTCTACTCCTGCAATGTTACCAAAAGCAGTAAAAGCTGGCGGTGTTCCTTCAAAATCTTGAACACTAGAAACAGATACACCACTTGATGGCGCTTTGTAGAAATATAAATTATCTATAAATACTGAACCTGCTCCAACAAATTTAAATTGGTGAATATCATTAATTGATAAACCTTGTGCTGTAAATTCTGATAATGGTATATTAATACTTGTCCAAGCATCTTTTGTTAGAGACGTTTTTATTAGTTTTTCTCCTGTTGCGACGCTAATTAAATAAGTTTCTATATCGGTTGCATCTGCTGTCCAAACATCTAAATGAAGAAATTCCATTGTAGAAATATCTTGGGTTGCTCCTATTTGAATTCCTTGATAATTTAAGTTACTATATTGAATCATAGCATCTCCATTTAAATCGAATGCTGTATACACTGTCTGTTGCCCCCAATTAGGGTTTAAATCTGTACTTGCAACATCTGTATAAGCATCACTAAAAATAGAAATTACATCTGCTTCATTTCTAGCTGGTGGTGTACCTGCAGAAACTATAGGTGCTAATATTTCTGTTACTTCAAACTCCATTGTATATTCTGTTGTCTCTATAGCACCACCTTTTGCAATTACTTTTACAGAATATATTCCTGCAGTAGTATATTGATATGAAAGTGCATCACCAATATTAGCTGTTGCTACTGGCTGTGCAATTCCTGCTTCACCCGAATAGAATTCGAAAGAAGTTGCAAAATCCGCGTTAGCTGTAATATTTACTTGTTTAGAGACTGCAATGTCATTTTCTAAAGTAACTACTAGGTTTTTAGGTGCTTGAAAAGACACCATTAACTGTTGTATTGCTTCTGTAGTATCTCCATTAGCATTATACGCTACAATTTTTACGTCATAAATTCCTTCTACATAAGTATGTTGTACATTTTTACCTGCTTCAACATTTTCTGGATCTACAGTTGTGTCTGCAAAATGAATATCGAATGATGATGCTCCTTCTGCAGTTGGTGTTATTGTTACCAAACCACTATTATCTTGCGTTATATTATATACCGCCGCAACATTAGTTGGTGCTTTAATTGAGTCTAAAAAATCTAGACTTCTATCTTCTGTACAAGCAGTAACAACAAGAAGTATTATTAATGCTCTATATATTGTTTTAAGTTTCTTCATACTTATCTATATTAATAACCTTGATTTTGTGACCAGTTTCCTTGTGAAAACTGTATTTCTTCTAAAGGAATAGGGAATACTTCATTTTTACTTGTTGAAAAACCAGTAATTTGAGATCCTCTTCCTGTTCTTACCAAGTCAAAAAATTGATGACCTTCTCCAACTAATTCAACTCTACGCTCTTTATAAATTGCCGCCGTTAAATTAGTACCTGTTGTAGTTATATTATTATCTGAATTACCAAACGCTCTTTCTCTAACTCTATTTAAATACGTTTTTGCCTTAGCATCATCTGCTGTAGTTTTTCTATTAAAAGCTTCTGCTGCCATTAATAAAACATCTGCAAAACGAATTGCTCTGTAATTATTAGGATTTGTTAAATTTAAATCTCCTGCAGCATCTGTACTTCTAACTCTTGGTAAATACTTTCTGTTGTAATAACCTGTATGCTCATAACCTGTTGTAAAAGCTGCACCTGTAGAAGCAGACCAAGCATCAATATCTAAAATAGCTACCTCTTTACGGTTATCTCCTGCTTCAAACTCATCTACAACTTCTTGGGTTGGAATATTAAAACTAAAACCAGATGTAAATAAATCTCCTTGGTATCCTCTAACACCTTGAAAACCTACAGCAACATTACCTTCACTACACTGTAAACATCCAAAACCAGCTCCTTGTGTGTCTGTATATTGTACTTCGAAGACTGCACCTGTACCATTTTCTCCTGAAAGTTCAAAAATGTTGTTATAATCAGATTCTAAAACATAACCTCCGTTATTAATAATACTTTCTAAAACTGTTGCTGCTTCTGTAAATTTTTCTTGAAATAAATAAACTTTACCTAATAATGCTTCTGCAGAACCTTTTGTAGCTCTACCAATTTGTGGCGCTGTATAAGTTAAATTTGCCACAGCATATTTTAAATCTGCTTCAATTAAAGCATATACATCTGCTTTGGGTGATCTTGGAATTGTTTTTTCATCACCTAAAATAAAACGTCCTTCTGCTTTCATTGGAATATCTCCAAACCATTTTACCAATTCGAAATTATAATAAGCTCTTAAGAAACGAGCTTCTCCAATAATTACTTCTTTACCTGTAAAATCTGTTTTATCTTGAAATTCTATTATATAAGCGGCTCTATTAACACCACCAAACATCCAACTCCAAAGGTTTTGAAGTTGATCATTAACCGGTGTATGCGTCATGTCATCTACTTGTTGGTAACCAGGAACATCTGTAGCACTTTCACCACCACAAAGTGTATTGTTAGAAGCTATTTCTCCCATTAATACGTTTATAAATGTAGATTGTAAAGGATCATACGCTGCTACTAAAGCATTGTAATAATCTGCTTCTGAATTGAAAAAAGATTCAGAATCTTCTGCATAAATTTTAGAATTGTCTAGATATTCATCTGAACATGCGCTTAAAATAAATAAGCTTGTCATAAAGATGAATCCTAATTTTATTTTTTGTTTGTAATTTCTCATCTTTTATTTTTTAAAATGTAACATTTAAACCTAATAAAAACTGTCTTGCAGACGGATAGTTTCCTGAATCTATACCTGCTCCTATTGCTCCTCCGTTAATTGATGGATCGAAACCGGTATAATCTGTTAACGTAAATAAATTATTAACAGATGTGTAAAGTCTTACTTTAGCTAAACCTACTTTTTCTAATACTTCTGGAGAAAAATTATAACCAACTTGTATGTTTTGCATACGTAAGAATGAAGCATCTTCTACAAAGAAATCTGAAAACAATTTGTTGTTTGTAGCATCGTTTGTTAACCTTGGTACAGAATTGCTTGTTCCAGCACCCGTCCATCTATCTAAATAATATGCTGGTTTGTTTACGTTAGGTAAAAAACGTTCGAAGTTTCTAACCATTTCTTTTCCTAACTCTGCATATAAATAAGTTGTAAAATCCCAATTTTTATATTTTGCTGAAATATTGAAACCCATGTAAAAATCTGCTTGAGGATTACCAATATTAGTTCTATCATCAAAATTTACAACACCATCACCATTTACATCTTTATATCTAATATCTCCAGGAGATGTTGTACTAGAACCTAATCCTGCTTGAGAAGCATGTGCTGCTACTTCTGCCTGATTTTGAAAAATACCATCTGTTTGTAATCCGTAGAAATAACCAATTGGCTGACCTACTTCCATTCTTGATGGAGCAAGATTACCAATAGCAAAAGTTCCTCCTTCTACAAAAGCATTATCTAAGACATCTGTAACTCTATTTTTAACATATGTTACATTATAACCAAAGTTTAACGTAAAATCTTCCGTAGAAAAAGCTTTGTAATTAATTGCTAATTCAGCACCTGTGTTTTTAGAAGTACCTGCATTTACAGTTGGGTTTGATCCTCCGGGAGCACCTGAACCTAATAAACCTGAAACTGGGAAATTTTGAATTAATAAATCTTTTCTTGTTTCTTCAAAATAATCTGCAACTATAGATACCTTATCGTTAAATAAATTAATATCTAAACCAATGTCTAATTTTTCTGCAGTTTCCCATGTTGCTTGTGGGTTCGGTAAACCTCCTTGAGCTGTACCATCTACCAAACTTCCATCGAAAACATATTCTCCTTCACCACTTAATAGAGACCTATATAAATTATCTCCAACTAAATTACCCAAAGTACCATAACTTGCTCTTAACTTTAAAAAGCTAATAGTTTTATTATCTTTTAAGAAATTTTCATCTGACAGTTTCCAACCAGATGTTACAGACCAAAAATTGTCTACTCTTTTATCTTCGGCAAATACAGAAGCACCATCTCTTCTTATTAAACCAGAAAATAAATATTTTCCTTTATAATCATATTGTAACCTACCAAATAAAGAAGTTAATCTAATATCACTACTACCAGTATTAATACTTCTTTGTTCGTTTTGAGAGTTTGTTAAACTAATATCTGCAAATTCATATGAATTGTTAGGTACATCAAAACCTGTAGCATATATACCATCAAATAAATCGTTTTGTACACTAGTACCTAAGGTTAAAGTAGTATTATGATTTTCTGCAAATGTTTTTTGATAAGTAGCAAATGTTTCCCAAAGTACTCTTGTTGAAGTTGCTTTAAATTGATAAACAGAACTTTGTGTTTTGTTATAAACTTTACTTGCTCCATATTCTTGAATTGGAGTAAACGTACGTTGTTTTTCGTTAAAAATTTTATAACCAACACGAGAAACAACATTTAAACCTTCAATAGGCTTATATTCTAGCTTAAAGTTTCCTTCAATTCCATTTCCGTTGTTTTCACCAAATGTATTTTGTAGTAAAGACAAAGGATTTACAACTTCTATTCCTAAAAAATTATTTGTGTCATTCTCATCTGTACCAAAAGTTGGCGCATAATTTAAACCATTAAATAATAAAGAGCCATCGAATCCCTGCGATGCACTTGTAAAATAGTTTGCAATTACAGAGAAATTAAGCTTGTCGCTTATATCTACGCCTAAATTTAATTTAATATTATTTCTAATAAAATTAGATTTTTCTTTAGCTATAATACCATCTTGCTCTGTACGAGATGCACTTATAAAATACCTAAAGTTTTCTCCACCACCAGACAAACTAATGTTATGATTAATTAATAATGCATCATTAAAAAGTTCATCTTGCCAGTTTGTACCTTTACCTAATTGGTTAATATTGTTAAAAGGTAAAGACTGCCCACTTGCAGCATATGCTTCATTTAATACCAAAGCATATTCTGTAGCATTTAAATAATCTAGTTTTTTTGTTGTTTGTTGAAAAGCTGCATATGTATCATATTTTACAGTTGCTTTTTTATTTTTCTTCCCAATTTTGGTAGTTACTAAAACAACTCCGTTTGCACCTTTTATACCATAAATAGCAGCCTGAGCATCTTTTAAAACGGTAATAGATTCTATATCATTAGGGTTAATACTATTCAAATCTCCTTCATAACCATCTACAATAGTTAAAGGTTGGTTGTTTGTATTAGAACTAACACCTCTAATTAAAATATTTACTTTAGCTCCGGGTGCTCCCGAAGAAAGGTTTACTGCAACTCCAGAAGTTGTTCCTTGTAGTGCAGTTGTTGCATCTATAGGTTTTAAAATATCTAAAGTTTCTTCACCAACAATAGATACAGCACCAGTAACGTCCTTTCTCTTTTGTTTACCATAACCAACAACAATAATCTCATCTAAAGATTCTGCAGATTCATCTAAAGATACATTTACAGTTTGTTGATTTACTAGTACATTCTTTTGTCCATATCCTAAATAATTAAATACAAGGGTTGCTCCTTTTTCTACTTTAGAAAGACTATAAAGTCCGTCAAAATCAGTTTCTGTACCAACAGTTGTTCCTTTAATTATTATACTAACTCCAGGCAATGCATCGCCTGTTTTAGCATCTTTAACAACACCTTTTATATCTATAGTTTGTGCATTAGCACAAAAACCTATAAGTACAAGGAGTAACAATGTGATTTTTTTTCTCATGAATTAAGGTATTTAGTATTTGACAATAAAATTATAGTTAAATTATAGTTAAACCATAAAATTAACCACTACAAAAAGCATACATTGTAAAAATAAGGTCGAAAAAACACGATATCTCTAATAAACACAAGGCTCTATAAACATGTATGAAATTACCCTAAATAGATTATATATTGATATTGTATAGGTAATGTTTGGGTGAAAAAAAGACTTGTTTGGGTTTTAAATTTCTAAGATGTAGTTTGTTAAGTTAGAGTCATGGGGTAATTCCATCTTTTTTCTTAATCTGTATCTTTTTACTTCTACACTTCTTGGAGAAATATTAAGTAGAGGAGCAATTTCTTTAGAAGATAGATTTAGCCTTAAGTACGCACAAAGTCTTAAATCATTAGGTGTTAAACTTGGGTGCTTATCTTTAACCTTCTTAAGAAAGTTTTTATCAGCATTGTTAAATGCTTCTTGAAACATTTTCCAGTCATCTGTATTGTTTAGGTTTTTATCAATAATCTGTACAACTTTAGATATATTTTTCTCCCCACCATTAATCAACTCAGTCTTTATAGTATTCAAAAAATCATTCTTTTTAATACTATTCATTGTAGAAGTAGCAAGTTCTCTGTTCTTACTATCAATATCACTTCTTAACTTATCATTATTTAATTTAATAATTTGTTGTGAACTCTCTAATTCTTTTAACTCAGATTCTTTTTTAGCCTTATCTAACAACTCTTCTCTTTGTATTTTATAATGTCTTTTAGACAAAATATGTACAAGATAAAACGCAAGTAAAAACAAGAAAGCATAAAAAGTTAGCGATGTATTAGATAAATACCAAGGTCTTTCAATTTTAAAACTAAAACTTGCTTCATTATTACTTAGTCTATCTCCAATTATTCCTTTTACTTTTAGAGTATAACTACCATAAGAAAGGTTTTTGAATAAAATAGAATTAGATTCTGAAGGAATACTCCAACCTTTATTAAAACCTTCTAAATGGTATTGATATTTGGTTGAAAGCATTTTATTGTAATTTGGTACGCTGTAAAAAAATTCTATGTTATTATTTTTAGAGTTTAACACAACTTCTTTAGACAAGTTTAATAGCTTACTGCTTTCGTCTGTAACAAAAGAATTAATTTTATTTATATGCACATTAAAACCTAAAGTATCTTCTAACATCTTTAAGTCTACTTGAATATAACCGTCTGAAGTTCCTATTAAATATACTTCATTATTTATTTGTATAATATTCTCGTAACCAGGTGCAGCTTTAGATATAGTTTCTGATATTGATATCTTATTAATTTCTGGTTTATTACTTAATTTACCGGGAGACAAATATTTTATATGGTCTTTAGAAAAAACCCATAACTTATTATTAGATGTGTTCTGCACTAATTCTCCTGCGATATAAGAATCTTTAGAGAATAATTTACTATAAAGACTATCTATAACAAAGGAATTGACATTATCTAAATATCTATAAACGCCGTTTTTATTTGCATACAAAATCTTATCTTGATACTTAACAATACTCGAACGTATTCCTTTTGACAAGGTTTTTTCTACCTCTAGATTAACAACCTCTTTAAAATCTTTATCTAATGTTAACTTATAAAGACCTTTATAAGCGTGGTTAACAAAAATTCTATTTTCATCTACCTGAACAATATATTTACTTGAATTGTTAAATCCTTTAATTTTTTGCCTTAAAGTCCAAACAGAATTCTCTTTTTTAAGAACATATAAACCATCATAACAACCTTGAATAATAGTATTATTGGCTGTTTTAATCATATCCCAAGTACCCTGACTATTAGAGATATTTTTAGCTTTATTATTTTTTATTATAAAGGTACCAGAATCATGAGCACAAAAAAGAGTGTTATCAATTTCCTTTAAACTCCATACTTGCCCTTGTGTATCTTCTATAAATTTAAATGATTCATTGGAATTAACTTCTCTATGAAAAAGACCTTGGTTTGTACCTAAATAAATATTGTTATCATAAACTATTGAAGCGTATATGGTTCCTAAAAAATCGCTCTTTTTATTGTAAATTTTAAAAGGTGAAGTATTATTGATACAATCGATACCATTATCTAAACCAAGCCAAATATTATTTTCTCTGTCTTCGAAAACAGAAAGAACGGTGTTATTACTTAAACCAGAACCTTGGTTGATCTGATAATTTAACTCACCATTATTTTTTAAATTAATAAGTCCGTTTGAAATTGTACCAATAGCAAAACTTTTGTCTTTTAGAAGTTTAAAACTATACACGGTTTTTCCTATTAATAAATTATCTGAAGAAGTTTCCCATTGCTCTACCTTGCCATCTTTTAAATAAAAAAAACCTTTCTCTTGAGTTAAAAAAAGAAGTTTATTATCTTTCTTAAAAACATCTACTATAAAATTATTCTTTACTATTGGATGATTAGAAACCAATTTTGGTACACCTTTTTCAATTTTATATAATCCTTTTTTATCTTCATGAAAATAGATAACATCATCTACCTTAGACAAGCTATTAATTTCATTTTCGGTATGTATAATTTTTATAGATTTCGAAGTTAAATTATACATATAAATCCTCTGTAACGATTTAAAAAGCATCCAACCATCTATTTCAACAATGCTCCAAATTTGCTCATCTTCAATCATTTGAATGTTTTTATCTTTTACTATTGAAGTAAATTCTAAAACACCAAAATCATTTTTTTCCCAAAAACCAAATCCCATATAAAAACCAGTATAAACCTTATTTTCATAAGCTTTTACAGATCTCATTATTGTCTCATTGGGAGTAACATATAATTGCCACGAAGATCCATTGTATTCTAATAACCCTTTGTTATTGGCTACGTAAATAAAATTATTGTCTGCTTGTGAGATTTCCCAATTCTGATTTTCTGCGCCATAATCTAAAGCATAAAAAACATTAATTGGGGGCAACTCTTGGGAAAGAAGATTTCCTTGAATAAAATAAATTACAATAAAAAACAAAATACTAATTCTACCCATACTTCTATAGTTACACTCTTGTTTGGTTACTAAGTTACATTAAATTGAACTTAATAAGAAAAAAAATATATCGTGTATGGTTTTTGTATGGGTAAAATAAAAATAAATAAACCAAATTTATTTAAAATAACTGCCTAAAAATTTATTTATAAAACTGCTTTATTAAGTTTCTTCACATTGGTAAAAGGTTACTAATAGGGCAGTATACTAATTAAAGGCAACAACTTAAACTAACGTTTTTTTTAACGCTTCTAACTCTACTCCCAAACCATTAAACATTTGAATAATACTACTAAGCTTTAGCTCATGTTCTTCATATTCTTGTGTATTAATGCTGCATGTAAATTTCCATAATTCTAAGATCTCTGTAACGGGAACTTCATAAGACTGGTAACTTGTATTGTCTGATTTTAATAGAAAAGACTGTTTTTCTTCTACTAAATTCTCTAATCTTTTATAGGTCATTCCGTCATTTTTTGTGACTACGATGTAAGAAAAACCATTTTTAGCTTCCTTTATATCTTCAACAAACTCTGCAACAACATAAGAACCATTTTTCATTGGTAACATAGAATCTCCTTTTATAGGAAAAGCTCTGTGTTTTCCGGTAGGTAAAAACGGCAATTTTATTTTTTCTAACTGCTCTATATACTCCGGATCATCATAACCTAATAAATAACCTGCAGATGTTTTTACAGGCACTACTTCTATTAAATTTTCATTGTTACTATCTATCGCAATAGGAAATAAGACGCGTTTGTTTCCTACTTCCATAAAAGAAATATCTTTCGATTTTGTTAAATTTTTCTTTACAAGAATATCTATTGGTATCTTAAAATATTCAGAAAAATCTATTAAAAATTCTATTGTAGGCATAGATCTATTCTCTTCATAAGAACTTATTCTAGATCTTGAAACAGATAACTCTACTGCTAAAGATTCTTGTGTTAACTTTCTTAAAGCTCTTAAATGTTTTATATTTTCAGACAAATTACTCATTTAGCTACAATTTTAAGCAACAAATGTATGTATTTGTAGCTAAATTTATGTTCTTAAAAACGGAAAGTTTGTAACTAAGCAGGTATAATTAGTTTTTTTATTTTTAGCAACTGAAAAACAATACATTGTAATAAATATTTTATTTTTCAATTTGACGAATTGCTTTTATAATTTCTTTTTGAGGTAATTTACAAGTCCCTAAATTACAAACGTAGATGAAAGTTTCTTCTTCTATAAATTTATTTTTTAATAGGGGAATTGTATTGTTTATTGCTCTAGTTCCTGCAATAATTATATTAGGTTTATAATAGGTTAACAATTCGCTGTTAAGTGCATTTGCTTTATCACCAGCAATTGCCACTTCGAAATAAGGTCTTGTATAATTAATCATTAAATTTAACCAATTGCTATAACTAGAAGGACTTTTTAAAGCATCTTCTTTCATATTATGAAGCATTTGATTTGCAATTTTGTTATAATTAGTCTCTGAATAATAAAGATTTAACTTAAATAAACAATTTGCTAAAATAGAATTCGGAGAAGCAATTACATTATCATCAACTTTTACTTTTCTTGATATTAATTTTTCACTTTTATTTGAAGTAAAATAAAACATATTATTTTCTGTATTAAAATAGTTTTCTAACGTAAAGTCCATTAATTTTTTTGACGTTGTTAACCATTTTTCATCAAGTGTTACTTCATATAAATTTATAAAAGCATCAATTAGAGTTGCATAATCTTCAGAATACGCAGTAATAGTGCTTTTTCCATTTTTATAATTCCTGTAAAGATTGCCATCTTTTTGTAATTGATTCTTTAAAATAAAATCTGCATTTTTAATTGCTTTTTTTAAATAATCATCATTTTTTAATGCTCTAAATGCATCTGTATATCCTTTTATCATTAAAGCATTCCAAGAAGTTAAAACCTTATCATCTAAATTTGGTTTGGCTTTTTCTTCTCTTGCTTTTTTTAGTATTAATTTCCAGTTTTTTATTTTTAATAAAAGACTATCTATACTTAATTTATGTTTTTTTGCGAATGCTACGTTGGTAGCATTTCTTATTAAGACATACCTATCTTTTTCCCATAAACCTGTTTCATTTATCGCATAATAATCTTCAAATAAGGAAAAATTATCAATAATTAAATTTTGTAATTCTTGTTTCGTAAAATAATAATAAGCACCTTCTTCTAATTCGTTTTCATCATTTTTACTATCTGCGTCTAAAGAAGAAAAGAAAGCACCGTTTTGGTCGGTTAATTCATGCTCCACAAAACTTAACGTTTCTTCTATTACTTGTTTATAGAGTTCTTTTTTATCATTTTGATACGCTTTAGCATATAAACTAACTAATTGTGCATTATCATAAAGCATTTTTTCAAAATGAGGAATATGCCATTTCTTATCTGTAGAATATCTAGAAAAGCCTCCATTTACTTGATCATAAATTCCACCAAAAGCCATTTTTGTTAATGTGTTTTCTAAATGTTTTTTCACCTTTACATCATCAAACTGATAACTATATCTTAATAAAAACTCCAAAGAATTAGGCATTGGAAACTTTTCATCTCTTTTAGATCCACCATAAGTAAGATCTAAATTTTGTTGCCAATTTAAAACCGCATTTTTTAGATCAATCTCTTTAAAGTTTGCTTTATCTTTTCTAATGGTAATTAATTCAGATTCCTGAATTCCTTCTGTTAATTTTGTTGCAAAATCAATTGCTTTTTTAGGGTTTTCTTTATAAAGTTTAGAGATGTTTAATAAAATTTCTTTCCATTGCTCTTTAGTAAAATAGGTTCCTCCAAAAATTGGTCTTCCGTCTGGTAATGCGATACAGTTAAGTGGCCAACCTCCGCTGCCTGTCATTAATTGTACAGCATTCATATAGACATTATCAATATCTGGTCTCTCTTCCCTATCTACCTTAATACTAATAAAATTGTCATTCATTATTTTAGCAATAGAATCGTTTTCGAAACTTTCTTCTTCCATAACATGACACCAATGACATGCAGAATAACCAATAGAAATAATAATTAATTTATTTTCTTCCTCGGCTAATTGTAACGTTCTATCATTCCATGCTTTCCAATTTACTGGGTTTTTTGCATGTTGTAATAAATAAGGACTTGTTTCATTAGACAACTCATTTTTACTTTCTATTTTTCCTTTTTGATTACAACTGAAGCACAAAATAATGCTTAAAAAAAATATGTATTTAATTATGTGTTTCAATTTATCTTTATTTTAAGAGTTACCATTACATGACAAGGACACTAAAGTAGTATGAAACTTAAAACTTACAAAATTTTTTTAATAAAAAATTGAGTAGTAAACCTATAAAAAGACAGAAACAAACATTAATATATTCATAGAGACTGCAAGTATTTATCCTTTTTAGCATTTAACAGATCTTAGCAAAAAAAGTATTTACACAATTGAAAAAACAGAAAAGTTTCATTAATTGTAGGCAACATATTATTTAAATATTATTTTCTTAAAGTTTTATAATTACTAATAAATTTCATTTTATGAATACTTTTTTTTCTGATAGCACTTATAAGAAAGTAAAATATTGAAATGATAAAGTAATAAACTTTGCTTTTCTTTGTATAAAATGTAAAAACGTTTTTTTTTATCTTTAGATGACAAAACACTTTGAAAACAAGAATTATATCAAATGAAAATTGAAGATTTAATTGGAAGGTTTCAAATACTTGGTAGTAACCAAGATGAAACAGAAAAATCCTATAAAGGTACATTAGATTTATCTTTAGATGAAAATAATAGAATTTCTGCAAAATGGCTTATTAATAAGAGTCAACAACAGTTTGGTACAGGTTTTTTTAAAGACAATATTTTAGCGATTAACTTTCAATATCAAGGAGACGAAAATGATATTTACAATGGTGTTGTTATTTATAGATGCATTTCTAAAGATATATTAGACGGTTTTTGGTCTGAAGAATATGGAAACCCTCTGTATTTAGGTGAAGAACGCTGTTTTAGAATTAAAGAAAACGAACTTATAAATTAATTATGATTTGTCCTTGTAACCCAAATAACTTGTACAAAAATTGCTGTAAAAAAGCACATAAAGATATTATAACTGTTTCATCTGCAGAAGAACTAATGCGTTCTAGATATAGTGCTTTTGTTTTAGCAGATGTACTATATCTGCATAAAAGCCACCATAGTTCTACAAGACTTTCTAAGAAAGAGTACAAAGAATTAGAAAAGTGGACGAAATCTGTTGAATGGGTTAAATTAGAGATATTAAATTTTACAGAAAATACCGTTAATTTTAAAGCTTTCTTTTTAGAAAACGGAAATTTAGAGGTTATAGAAGAGCACTCTACCTTTTGTAAAGAAAATAATAATTGGGTGTATCTAAATGCTAAATAACCGTTTCTTTTAAATCTTAATACATAGATTATTCTCAATTTTAAAATTCTATATTTTTAGATACTTTTACTTACTTTTGCCCATTAACTCATTCCCCACCTAAGTCTTTATTATGAAACAAATTATAATTATTTTATTATTGGTTATTACCTTCTTTATAGGTTACGGTAAATACAAACAGTACAAAAGATATAATTCTCCTGAAGTTAGTTATAAAGTTGATAAGAGAATTGATTTAGAATACCATAACCAAGAGTTTTTAATGAACTACAACAAAGCTATTGAAGACTTAAATAGTTTTGTAATGTTACAATGGACAGCAAACGATATTGATGTTAGAACTCCTGAAGATGACGACAATGAAACCAAAAATGCGGTTAATAAATATGCAGATAAACTAGCAATTGTTAAATATTTTGAGAATAAGTTAGAAAAATCTGCCATTTTAAAGGAAAACGGACTTACGAACCTAGAAATTAAATTTTTAGAAGAAACGGGTACTAACTTAAAAAGTCATCAAGAATCTTTAGCTGTAGATAAAATTAAACGTCTATTTAACTCTTCTTCGAAGATAAAATACGGAGAAAAAAGTCCTTTAATTTATGAGGTTCAAAAAAAATTAATAGCTAAAGGATATAAGATTACAAAAGACGGTGTATTTAAAGAAGACACCATTAATATTCTAAAAATATTTGAAGAAAAAAACAACCTATTCGCAGATGGTTACTTAGATCTATTAACTTTAGATGCTTTGTATAAATAGCCACTACTCTGCTCTAGCATTTAGTTTTCTTATTAACGTAGCATACATAAATACCGCTAAAAACCAAACTAAAATTGCGGCAAAAACACCGTAATTATTAAACCATTTTTCGAAATCACTTACATAATTATATGCTTTAGGATAAAGGTATTTATGGCTCTTATCTAGATATTTAATATATGCTAAACTAGAAAATACAAATAATATTGGTAACGCAAAAAGCCCCAAAGTAAAAGTTATCGAAATAAGTAATTTCTTCGTATTATTCAAATAAAGAATAATAGAAAGTATTAATATTATTAGAGAAATAAATATCATTATCAAAAACTCTCTATAACTCCTAACTTCATCTCCAGAAAGAAGAAAATCTCCACTAGACATTAACCAAATTATAATAACTAAAATAACCAAACTAGCTACAAAACTAAGTAATAATGATTTTGTATTTGTTGTTTTAAAAACGAAAAGCACTACACTTAAAAAGAATGCAATAGCTACTAAAAAATTAAAGATTACATCATTAAAAGTAGGGTAATATGAAGAATACACATTACTAAAAAAGTTATCTAAATTATTAAAGCTAAAATAAAGTGTTTTAGAGTAAGGAAGATCTGCAACATTATCAATACCATTATTACTATTGCTAGTATAAGATCTTAATTCTTTATTTACAGGATTAGAAACATTAATTAACTCTTTAAGTAAATAGTTAGGCGAATTATTAACAAGGTCAAACCAAGATTCAATACTTAAATTAGTGCTTAATTCATATTTCCTCGCTAAATAAAGTCCTTTTTTTAAATCATCTTTAATTTTAGATTCGTCTTGGTTATTTAGTATATTTTGAAAGTATTTTAATTGATTTTCTAAATCTATAGAATCTTGACCAATAGTAAATTTAGTAACAGAATAATTATATAATGATGGATGTAGTAATTCTTTAAAAGCACTTATATCTTCTATATTTCTGTATTTAAAACTATGTTTACCGTATACAGTTAAATATTCATTCTGTTTAGAATCTTCTTGCCAAAGTTTTTCATTAATGTTATAAAATTGAAATTGAGTTCCTTCATATTCTAAATAAGGTTTCTTAAAATCTATATTATCTGTACTATTCTTATTATTAATAGCTACTTTTAGTGGAAATGGTTTTGGATACTTCTTTTTATCTATTTTATAATCTGCTTGATTATGCATCAGAAATAAACTAATACTATTAAATGCTTTAATATCTTCATTTACTTCTACCCAACTATAAAGCGACTTTATTTTGGTTACCAATCCTTTTTTAAATGAAAAATATTGGGTTGTACTTATAAAAAATATAAATAGAATAATACAGAACTGTTTAAATAACATACCCCTTTTAAAAGAGTATAAATTCTTAAATGCGTTGTTTCGTAAGTAATAAATAATCCATATTAATAAGATAAATATCGATATTAAAAAATTATAATACACAGTAGATGTTTCAAAAAAGAAATTGCTTAATGTATAATGTTCTTTTAAATCTGTTATTGTATTTGCAGAAGAATAACCAATCATAAAAAATAGTAAATGCACAAAAACATTTGCTACAAGCATCCAAGCTAAACGTGTATTCCAAATTAAAGGATAATTTTCTAAAAGATGTTTATTAACTTTATTGATAAAATTCATTTGAAATTTTTTAAGAATTAATAAACGAAAAAACGTCTTGTAGATTTAGAAATATCTCTAATATATTGTAGCGAAAAATTATTACTAGAAATAGTAGCTAAACAATTATTAAAAGAAAAACCTTCTTTAAAATATAAGATATAAACACCGCCATTAAATTCTAATTTTTCTAATTGATTGTTATTAAAAATTGCTTCAATTTCATCTCTAGAATTCTCTGTATCAATTTCTACAACCAAATAATTCTTTTCTTCCTCTTCTAGGTTTAAATGTGCAGAAGGTTTACCGTTTCTTAGATAAATAACCTCATCAGAAATTTTCTCTACTTCATATAATTGCTGTGAAGAAAATACCATTGCAATAGGATTTACCGGAGATTTAGAAATCATTCTTAAATCTTCTAAAATAACCTGTTGTGCTAAAATATCTAAATTTGCTAGAGGTTCATCTAATAGAATAATTTCTGGCCTACGTAACATTGTTCTTGCCAATTCAAAACGCATTTTATAACCAGATGATAGTTCGCTCCATTTTAAGTCTTTGTATTTCCAGAGTCCAAATCTAGCAACCATCATTAAAACTAATAAATTATTCTTATTTCCTTTTACACCATGATGTACCAAAGCAAATTTTAAGTTATCTAAAACCTTTCCATACCAAACAGGCGTTCTTTGCGGAATGTAAACTAACTTAGACAATACATCATATTTGTCTTTATTTTCTGTTGAAAATGAATACGATAAATTACCTGATGTTTGTTTAACTATAGAAGCAAGAACAGTTAATAAGGTTGTTTTACCATTTCCGTTTTCACCAACCAAACCAAAAATATCTCCCTTTTTAAGTGCTACATCTACAGGTCCTAGAAAGAACCTATTATTGTTGTAGTTTTTTGTAATATTCTCTGCTTTTAAAATTGTTTTACCAAGCAGGCTTATTTTATTTATTTGAATACTTTTTATTTCGGTAGCACAGTCTTTAAACAAAGAAAGTAGCGAAGATTTATCTTCGCTACTTTCTTTTTCATATTGTTGTACAAAATCTAAAATTTTTACAAAAATTTCTTCAGAATCTGTATTTAAGGCAGCATCTAAAAGGGTTCTATAACCTAAAGAATAATCGCCTCTTTTAAAATAGAGAACGGCTTTTTCTATGAGTTCTTCTTGAGAATGAATCATATTTTAAATATCTAACAATTTTATTTAAAAATAGTAAATTTTCTCTTTAATACTAACTTATAAGTAAATAAAATTAGGATGTTTTTTTCTCTTGTTTTTTATCTTTTTTTGATGATTTTCCCTTCTTCTTTTTATTAGGCATTTTTCCTTTTATACGTTCTTGCTCGACGTTTATATCTGTCATAAAGTCTGAATTAAAAGTATACTCTTTTGCTAATTTTATAAAAGTTAATGCTTTTTTATATTCTTTTAATTGCTCGAATAAAATAGCTTTCTTTAAATATAAAACGGCTTTTTCTGCTCCTTTTACAGTTAAGCCAAAATCGATAAATTCTTCTGCTTCTTTATAGTCTTCGTTCCACAAAAGTGTGTTTACATAAGGCACATAAGCCTCAAAAGCATAAATATTTTCTGCTAAAGCTTGTTTAAAAAAAGAAATTGCTTCTTCGTATTTATACAACTTTTCAGCATAGACTCTACCCATTAAAGTTAAAGCCATTGTATTGTTTTCGTCATAAGATAACGCAAAACTTAACGCTTCCATTACCTCTTCTAAATCGTGTGGGTAATTCTCTAATGCTTTAAAAACATAGTTGTTTGTTAATGTTGCCATAATATTATATTTTAATCGATATCTAATGTTCTACTTTTAGTGTGATTGAAAAATTATTTTAGATTTCATGCTACACTTTAAACAACATTGTAATATTATTATAACTGTTTTTTTTAATCATTTATAAGTTGATTTCTCTTTTCTAATTTACTTAAAGTCTATTCTTATAAACCTTTAATAGGTTTAGATTTTTTTATAAATTAGATACATACAAATTGTATAATAGCATTTTCTATGCCACTTTACACTTAAAAAAGAATACAATCTAAAACACTATATATTAGTAATTTAAACAAATATCTTTTCTTTTTATTGTAACTACAAAAGTACGCTCTTCTAATCCTTTTTTCTATAGATTTTTGTATTGTTTTTTTTTACTTTTAAAACCAGTCTTAAAATAAGGATTTAATATTTTTTAGCTTTTAAACTTCGCTAACAATTGTGTTTGCGTTAGGGATTGAAGCTTTTGTTTGAGCTCTTTTTTCTTTTTTTTAGAAAAAAAGCGAGTGCGTAAAGCCCGACCTTTAGGTAACGCCCAAAAACAAAAACTAATTTTTACTATTCTAACTAAAGTAATGTTCTTTTTATTGTTCTTTAAAAACTGTTATTAGTTTTAGATTTTATTTTTGTGCTATTTTATTGGATTTAATTCTTCCGAAAACAAATATATAACCATAACATACTATAGTTAATATAAAAGCTGTTTTAAACCCGAAACTATCTATTAAGCTACCGAACATAAAAGGGATAATTGCACCACCAACAATTGCCATACATAATAAACCAGATGCCTGTGCTTTTAAATCTCCTAGGCCTTCTAAACTTAGAGAAAAAATGGTTGGAAACATAATTGAATTGAACAAACCAACTGCTAAAATAGACCACATAGAGATTAAACCTACTGTATAAATAGAAATTAAAATCATTGCAATTGCTAAAAAAGCAAAAATACTTAACACTTTTCCTGGAGCCATAATTTTGGTTAAATAAGCGCCTACGAAACGACCAATCATTGCGCCACCCCAATAAAAAATGACAAAGATACCTAGTAAAGATTTTGGATCTGAGTTTGTAAAAGTTTTATTAAAAGTGCTTGCTATAGTATTTGCAATTTGCATCATGGTTTCGTTTTGAGATATTACTAGAGACAAATTCATGTCTGAAAAATAATTTACCAAAAAGCTACCTATTGCCACCTCTGCACCTACATACACAAAAATACCTATGGCTCCCATAACCATTAATTTATTTTTTAGTAGTGTTATATAACCTCCTTTAGGGCTATCTTCCATAATGGCAGGTAGCTTTATAAATCTAAAAATTAATGCTAAAAGAGTTATTGAAAGTGCAATTAAAACAAAAGGAGTTTGCACAGTAGCAGCTTCTGCAATGTAATAATTCGTTTTTTCTAAATCTGATAATAAGGCTATTTCTTCAGATGTTTTTACTGAATCACTTAATAAAAACAATGCGCCAACTACAGGTGCAATTGTAGTTCCTAAGGCATTAAATGCTTGTGATAAATTTAAACGACTACTTGCACCATCTTCACTTCCTAGTAAAGCAACATAAGGGTTTGCGGCTACTTGTAAAATTGTAATTCCACCTGCTAATGTAAAATAACCAATTAAAAATACAGAAAAAGTACGATAAGCTGCTGCAGGATAAAATAATAAACAGCCTAATGCCATCATTAAGAGTCCTAAAATAATGCCTTTCTTATAGCCAATTTTAGACAATATAAACCCTGCAGGCAAAGAGAAAACAAAGAATGCTACAAAAAAAGCAAACTGAACTAAAACGGTTTTCGAATAAGACATTTCGAAAACGTCTTTTAATCGAGGTACCAAACTATCTACTAAAACCGTTATAAATCCCCATAAGAAAAACAACATTGTTAGAAATATAAAAGCACTTTTGTAAGATTTATTAGTTGATTTTGTTAACATATTTATTTTTTATTGAAATAATCTGATTTAATATTTTTATTCTCTCCTTCTTTAAATAAGTTATAACTAAACCATTCATGTATAGAATATGCTCCTGTTTCTCCTTGTTTATTTACGGCAATATAACCTACTTGAAAATTCTTAAAATCTTTACCTGGTTTATTTACAATTCTACCAATTGCTTCTTCACATGCTTCTTGCGGCGACTTGCCTTGTCGCATTAATTCTACAATTAAAAAGCTACCAACTGTTTTTAAAACCTCTTCACCTAAACCGGTTGCAGACGCACCACCAATTTCATTATCTACAAATAAACCTCCTCCAATTATTGGAGAATCTCCTACTCTTCCTGCAAGTTTGTATGCTAATCCGCTTGTTGTACAAGCTCCAGAAATATTTCCTTTTGCATCAATTGCCAACATGCCAATAGTATCGTGGTTCTCTATATTAATAATTGGTTTGTATGCTGCTTTCACCTTCCATTTTTCCCACTTCTTTTTAGAGGCTGCAGTTAACAAATTTTCTCTCTTAAAGCCTTTAGATACCGCAAACTGTTCTGCTCCTTCTGCTACTAACATTACATGAGGCGTGTCTTCCATTACTTTTCGAGCTACAGAAATTACATGCATTATGTTTTTTACTCCTAAAACGGCTCCGTAATTTCCTTTATCGTCCATTATACAAGCATCTAAAGTTACATTACCATCTCTATCTGGCAAACCACCTTTTCCTACAGATTGCCCTTTTTCATTTGCTTCTTCAACTCTACAACCTTGTTCTACTGCATCTAATGCAGAACCTCCATTCTGTAAAATTTTTGCTGCTGTTTCTACTGCTAAAGGCGTATTCCAAGTTGCAATTACCAATGGTCTTACTGGTTGTAATATTGGTGTAACTATTTTTTTTTCTGAAGATATTACTTCATCACAACTTATTAAAGTTGATGAAACTGCTACCAAACCGAAACCAGTTGCAGATGCTTTTTTTAAAAAATTTCTTCTTTTCATAATTAATTAATTTGAATTTCATCTACAAACAACCAACTTCTCCCATTATGTTTATAGCCTAAATGCCATTTTGGTAATTCGCCTAATTTCTTTGCTATTACTTTTATATATCTAGCTTTTCCTAATTTAGATATATGAACAGTTTCTATTTTAACTTCTTCCTTTTTATATTGTTCTTTAAAAACCCAATTTGTCTGTTTTACAAAATTTAGTCCATCAGTAGAAGTATATATTTCTACATTTATAGGAAGAAATATCCAACTCCTTTGATCCTCTAAAAAGGAAACCTTTACATTATAAATGGGCTTTTCTTTCCCCAAATCTACAACTGCAATTAAATCTGAATCAAAATAACCTTGCCAAGTGCCTGTTCTAAAATCTTCTGTACCAATAACACCATCAATTAGGGCATTGTCGCCGCCAGCATTGTACTGGTTTGCATATGTTGTTTTTAATTCAATTTTAAGATTAGGATCTATTTTATAAAAATCTGTTGTAATTATTTTACTTTTAACGCCTTCTTTTTGTGCAAATACTTTTAATGCTACTTTAGATGATATTAAAAAAGGCTTTTTATATTCTTGAAATTCATCTCCTACAGAATAATAAATAGTTGCTGTTTTGTCTACATTTTCTAAGCTAACTTCTGTAGCTCCTTTAAAAGCAATATTACCTTTTGATATAAATGGAGAGGCAACAATTAGATGATCTTTAATTTTTGTTGATGGAATAAATTTATCTTTTGTACCCCAATTTGAAGGTTTATTCGTCATTTCGAAAACTAAACTTCCACCGTTTATAATGTCTGAATGACTTATATATGAGTATTCATAATTTTCTCCGTTTAATTTAACCGATTTGATGTATTTATTTTCAGGCGAATTATTATTTGCTTTAACCGTAAAAGTTTTTCCGCTTTCTAAATTAATTGTTGCTTTATCAAACAGTGGCGCTCCTATAATATATTGATTAGAAGCGGGTGTTACAGGATAAAAACCTAATGAAGAAAAAATATACCAGGCACTCATTTGTCCACAATCTTCATTACCAGAAATTCCTTCTGGCGAATTTGTATACAATTCTGTTAAAATCTGACGAACTTTTTCTTGTGTTTTATGTGGCTTATTTACAAAATTATATAAATATGCCATATGATGACTTGGTTCATTACCATGTGCATATTGCCCAATTAAACCTGTAATATCTACTTGATGACTTCCAGATGTTTTATCTTCTGCTGAGAATAATTTATCTAAATTAACTTCTAATTTTTCTTTTCCTCCTAATAATTTTATAAAACCAGAAATATCTTGTGGAACATAAAAACTGTATTGCCAAGAATTAGCTTCAGTATAATTAAAATTTACTTCATAAGGATCAAAAGGAGAAAACCATGTATTTCTAAATCTTCCTCGCATAAATTGAGTACTAGGATCGAATACATTTTTATAATACTGAGCCCTTTCTATGTAATTTTTATAATCTATTTCTTTGCCTAAATCTTTTGCCATTTTTGCAATTGTCCAATCATCATAAGCATATTCTAAGGTTTTAGAAACAGATTCAGATTCTTTTTCAACGGGAATAAAACCATAATTTTTATAAGAATCTAAACCTAATTTATCTCGTGATGCAGAATGTTTCATTGCTTCGAAAGCTTTATTTACATCGTAATTTCTAATTCCTTTTAAATAAGCGTCTGCTATTACAGGAACTGCATGGTAACCAATCATACAACCGGTATAGTTGGCAGATAAATCCCAAATTGGCATAATACCACCTTCATTATACTTTGCTAAAAATGTATTTACAAAATCATTTGTTTTTTCTTGCTCTATTATTGTGTATAAAGGATGTGCTGCTCTATAAGTGTCCCAAAGAGAGAAAACGGTGTAATAATCAAAGTCTTTGGTTTCATGAATTTTTAAATCCATACCGCGATAACGACCATCTACATCTTGATATAAATTTGGAGCAATAGAAACATGATACATTGAAGTATAAAAATTAGTCTTGTTATCTTTATTATCATCTTCTAAAACAATTTTTTCTAATTGATTCTCCCAAAAATCTTCTGCTATTTTTTTAACTTGCTCAAAAGTATATTTTCCAATTTCTTTATCTAAATTTTTCTTTGCCCCTTCAATATCAACTGCAGAAATACCAACTTTTAGAATAACAGGTTCGTTGTTTGGGTTTATAAAATTAAGTGCTATTTTTTGCGCTCCATCCATTCCTTTTTTAGGTGGAGATTGTAAAACATCTGTAAAAGAGTGTGAGGTTTTTATAACAAAGTACAAGCGCTGGTCGCTTGCCCAAGCTTCTGAAAAACGATATCCAACAATTTCTGTATCGGAAACCTTTGTAATTTTAGCTTTTAATACTTTATCGCGATGTAATAAGTCTAAAATTACAAATTGATTTTCTGCTGTGGGAAAATTATATTTATGAAGTCCACTTCTTTTAGAAACCGTTAATTCAACATTAATATTTGTATCATCTAAATGTACTTTATAATAACCTGGAGTTGCAATTTCATTGTCATGTGAAAATGTAGATTTGTAACCTTCTTTACCGTCTGCTCCATTATTAAAAATCTGTTTATTTGTAGGCATTAATAAAATGTCTCCATAATCAGAAACTCCTGTTCCACTTAAATGTGTATGTGAAAAACCATAAATTTCATTATCTGAATAATGATAACCAGAACAACCGTCCCAACCATCTAAACGTGTATCTGGTGATAATTGCATCATCCCAAAAGGCATTGTTGCACCAGGATACGTATGCCCATGAGCACCGGTACCAATAAACGGATTTACATAAGATAGTAACGCTTTATCTTTTTGTGACACTTTTATTTCTTCTTGCTGACAACTGATAAGAAAGAAAAATAGAGAGAAATAAAAAGGCAGTTTATATATTTTCATTTATTAAAATTCTGAATTGTGAACTAAAATAGTGAAATATAATTAAGTTACGCATTTTACTTTAAAAACTGAGATTTTAAAAAGCCTAAACCGTAGCCTAAAAACTGCGTAAATGAAGTTATTATACTTAAAAAAGCCACTTTTAAATTTCTATTCTGTCTTAATGAATCTAAAAAAATTAAACTAAAATAAAATAAGTAACAATAAAATAATTGCGGATACCCAAAAACAAGTACGATGAGACTTAAGTCTAAACCCATAATAAACAAGCTAGGAAACCAATAGGTTGGTTTTGCTGTTTCTGGGTACTTTATATTTAAAATTGGTCTTGCAGTTCCAAAACCAAAAGTTTGTTTAAAAAACTGCGGAATAGTACTTCGTCTTTTATGATACACAAAGGCTTTTTCTATTAATTGTGTTTCAAAACCCTTTTCCCAAAGACGAAAAGTTAAATCGATATCTTCGCCATTTTTCATTTTAGAAAAACCCGCTGTTTGTTCAAAAGCTTTTTCTGATAAACCTAAATTAAAACTTCTTGGTTGAAATTTACCTATCGCTTGTTTTTTACCACGAATTCCGCCTGTTGTTAGCACAGAAGTCATAGAATAATTAATTGCTTTTTGTAATGATGTAAAACTAGAATGTGCTGCATCTGGCCCACCAAAAGCATCTGTATAATTAGCTTCTAAGGCGTTGTTAACTTCAGATAAATATACTTTTGGAACTATAACATCTGAATCTAAAATGATAAAATAGTTTCCTGTAGCTTTTTTTATACCGAAATTACGACTTGCTCCTGCACCGCTATTTTCTTTATAAAAATATTTTAAATCTAATTGTAATTTATATTTCTGAACTATAATATCGCTACTTTCTTTAGAACCATCTTCTATTATTAAGATTTCGAAACTATTAGTAAAATCTTGTTTTGTAAGACTTTCTAATAATTCGTCTATTTCTTTAGGACGATTGTAAACGGGTATTATTATGGAAAATTTTAGTTTCAAATATAGGTTCGTTTTCTAAAGAGTAATATTGTAAATGTAGAAATTTTAAAATTATAATTGCTTTTTGGCCTTCTAAAAGCTAACAAAATGTTTAGCCCTGATTGAGCGGTTTGTTTGAGCTCTTTTGAGGCACGAAAAAAGCGAGTAGCGAAAGCAGGAAATAGCTTCGAAAAAGACTACTCAAATTTTTCCATTACAGCATCACTTACACCCATATTAGAGAATCCGCCATCGTGAAATAAATTTTGTAAAGTTACTTTCTTTGTTAAGTCTGAAAACATAGAAATTGTATAATCTGCGCATTCTAAAGCGGTTGCATTTCCTAACGGACTCATTTTTTCTGAATATGCTATAAAACCATCGAAACCTTTAACACCTGTTCCTGCAGTTGTTGGCGTTGGAGATTGAGAAATGGTGTTTACACGTACTTTAAAATCTCTACCAAAAAAGTACCCAAAACTACGTGCAACAGACTCTAAATATGCCTTATTGTCTGCCATATCGTTATAATCTGGAAATACTCTTTGTGCTGCCATATAGGTTAATGCCACAATAGAACCCCAAGAATTCATTGCTTTTTTATGATATAAAACATTCATTACCTTGTGAAAAGAAACAGCAGAAACATCCCAACCTTTTTTAGTGAAATCGTAATTAGGATCTGTGTATGGTTTGCCTTTTCTAACGTTTACAGACATGCCTATTGAGTGTAAAACAAAGTCTATTTTACCTCCCAAAATCTCCATAGACTGTTCTACTAAGTTTTCTAAATCTTCTATTGAAGTTGCATCTGCTGCTATAATTTGAGAGTTCGTTTTCTTTGCTAAAACATCTAATTCTCCCATTCTTATAGACGCTGGCGCATTTGTTAAGACAAAAGTTGCACCTTCTTCATGTGCTCTTTGTGCTGTTTTCCAAGCAATAGAATGTTCGTTTAAGGCACCAAAAATAATTCCTTTTTTTCCTTTTAATAAATTGTACATGCTGCTAAATATTTTTATGAGATTTCTAAATTGCTAAAAAGCTCTTTTCGAAATGGCACTCTAACTTTTTAAGTTTAATAATTCTTTTGCGTGTGTAAGTGCAGAGTCTGAAATATCTTTACCACTTAACATTTCTGCTATTTCTACAACACGTTCTTCGGTAGTTAATTGTTTTAAATTAGTTGTAGTAACTCCTTTAACTTCCTTCTTATAAACTTTGTAGTGATTAATACCTTTTGCTGCTATTTGAGGTAAATGTGTAATTGCAATTACCTGCATATTATTACTCATTTGCTGCATAATAGCGGCTATTTTATTAGAAACTTCACCCGAAACACCAGTATCTATTTCATCGAAAATAATGGTTGGTAGTTGTGTGTTTTCTGATAATACTTTCTTAACAGATAGCATTATTCGAGACAATTCTCCACCAGAAGCTACTTTCTTTAACTCGCCAAAACTTCCTCCTTTATTTGCAGAAAACAAGAATTCTAACTCGTCTTTTCCGTTTGAAAAATAGTTTTTTGTAGGTTTTATTTTTATTGAAAAACGAGCGTTTTCCATACCTAAATCTGTTAGCAAAACTTGTAATTCTTTTGTTAGTTTAGGTATTGCCGTATTTCTTGCTTTTGTTATTTTTTCTGCAACAGAATCTAATTTTACAGAAACAGTATCTATTTCTTTTTGTTTTTTATTGATAAATTCATCTGCAGATTCTACCGCAACTACCTTGTCTGATATTTCTTCGAAAACCGTTAATAATTCTTTATTAGAACTTACAGCGTGTTTTTTCTGTAAATTATAGAGTAACTGCAATCTATCGTTAATTTCTTCTGCTTCGTTTGGGTTAAAATCTACATTTTCATTAGCACTTTCTAACTCAGCAACAATATCATCTATTTCTATTTTTACAGAAGTTATTCTTTCTGAGATTTCTTGATATTCTTTAGAAAACGAAGCTATTTTTGTTAATCTATTTTCTAAAGTGTTTAGTAAATTCTGTATTCCGATTTCTTCATTTACCGTAATTTCTAAAGCTTCAGATAAATTATCTTTAATATCTTCTATGTTATTAAGCTTCTCTAGCTTCTCTTCTAACTCTTCTTGTTCATCAACTTTAACCTTTGCTTCTTCTAGTTCCTTAAATAAATGTAAGTTATAATCGTATTGTTGATTAGATTCTTTTTGTTGAACTTCTAATTTAGAAAGTTCTTTTCTTAGTTTATTTAATTGTACAAAGCCTCGTTTATAAGAATCTATCCTTGGCGTATTTTTTGCTAAAGCATCTAAAATGGCAAACTGAAAATTATTATCAGACAATTGCATTGTTTGATGCTGCGAGTGCACATCTATTAACTTTACTCTTAATTCATTTAAAACAGATAAAGTAACGGGTGTGTCATTTACAAAAGCTCTAGATTTACCAGAAGGAAGAATTTCTCTTCTAATAATAGTTTCTGCTTCATAATCTAAATCTACAGAATTAAAAAAATCTTGTAAATTATAATTAGAAATAGCTACTTTGGCCTCTACAATACATTTAGTAGACGTATCTTTTAATGAAGACAAATCTGCTCTATTTCCTAAAACTAAGCCTAATGCACCTAATAGAATAGATTTTCCTGCTCCAGTTTCACCAGTAATTATAGATAAACCAGAAGAAAAATCGATACTTAAATGATTGATTAACGCGTAATTATTTATGGATAATTGTGATAACAAATTTTCTATTTTTTAGAAGATAAAATTAGTGAAAATTATTAAGAATTAAATGATGAAATCTAATCTTAAAAGTAAAAAAGAAAAATTATTTATTGGCAACAATAACAGGCGTTAAAACCTGTATTCCAATTTTAATAATACAAATCTTGGTACCAATCGGTATTCGGTTGTAGAAGAACCAATATCACTTATAGAAAAGTTTTTAAATTTCTCTGTATTAAATAAATTTTTTCCGCTAAGACTTAACGTTAATTTATTTTTAATAATGGTTTGTCTTGCGCTAAAATCTAAAAAATAATACGTGTTATCTTTTTCTAAATTCCCAAAATAATATCTTTCTGTTTCTAATTGAAAATCTAGGTTTTTATTAAATATAAAAGATAAGTTTAAGTAACTAACATTGTCTGTAAATGAATTTGAAATTGTTGTTTCTATCTTATTCGCCTTCCATTTAGTACCAAAATCGTAATTAAAAATTCCTCTAAAACCAGAACTTAACTCAAAGCCATAATTATAACTTTTAAAAGAAATTGTTCTTAGGTTTAAATTATTTATAATGTTTTTAAATTCACTTTGTACAAAACCTAAGTCTACTGTTAGGTTAGATGTTATACTTTTAAAGTAGTAATTTAAGCTTGTATTAATCTGTAAAAACGCTCTGTCTTTAATTAATATTTTTTTAGACTGTGCAAAATTTTGGTTTATTACTGTATTGCTAGAAAAGAAATCGTAATTTTTATTAAAAACAATAGAAGTATTTGCAAAAAATCTATCGCTCCAATTTCCTAATTCATAATTAAAAGTAAGGTTAGATGCGTTTAACTGATTAAAACCACCAGTACCTTTAGAAAAGGAACGAAAACCTGTTAAAATAAAATCGCTAAATACGTCTAACGCTTTAGCGTTTGTTGTGTTATAAGAATAAGAAGTATTTATTTTGTTGTTACTATTAATTTCCCAATTAAAACCAATACTTGGATTTATAAAAAAAGGATTTTGTTTAATTGAAGAATTATCAATATTTAAATTATTAGACAATTGATGAAAATCTAACATGGTAAAAACATCAAACTTATTAAATTTTAGTAAATACTTAGTCTTAAAATATAAATTGTTAACGCTGTAACTGGTTTCATTTTGGTAACCTAAAGGTATTCTAAAAACAGTATTATCTTCTAATAGATTAAACTCAGACAATAAGTTGTCTTTTCTATATTCATTACCAATTTGTAATTCTAATAAATCGTCATTTTCTTTACGATTTAATAAATGTGCATTAAAGCCAACAAACTGCATTTTATTTTTAATGGTTTGTGTTACATTATTAACATCTTCTGATGCTGGAAATAAATCTTCATAAAAAAATTGATTTATTTTATAATTTTGAGGAGATTCTTCTTTGATAAAACGACCCGTTAATAAAAATACATTTTTATCGTTAAATTTATTAGTAAACGTAAGTTTTTGGTCTAATAAACTATTTTTATGTTGTAAATTTTCTAAAGTAGAATTGCCATTAAAAACTAAGTTAGAAGAATCATTAAAATTACCTGTATTGTATTTTGTAGTAGCTTCTACTACTTTGGTTTTAGAAATACTATAAATTAAATCTAATTTACCAAAAGCTATTTCTTTCTTATTTAAATACTTAGAATTTTCTATATTAATAAAATTAGCATCGTTTAAGTTTACTTCATTTATAATATTCTTAAAAAAGTCTCTTTCATCTGAATTAAAAAAACCAAGTGTTTTAATTTTTAGCTTTTTTGTGGGATTAAAAATAACATTCAATGAAATTAATTCAGCATTATTAAAATGTACTCTAGATTTTTTAAAATTGGGTACACGAGTAGCTAAATTGATTAGATTATTTATCTGTTGATCATCTCCTATACTTGCAGGCTCATTAAATCGAATAGGTTTTATAAGATGACGAATATCTCCTGTGGCATCATAACCAGTATTATTAAAGTTTGAAAGTAAAATATATTTATTTTTTTTACCAAAATTCATCAAATAAGATTTCAAATGATATCTATTTTCTGCTGTAAAATTATTTCCTATTGAAATATTGCCAAACCATTGTCTTTTTGCATTGTCTTTTAAGACTAGGTTTAAAGCTACCTTATCGCTTTCTTCAATACCTTTTAAAAGTTTATTATTAGAATATTTTTGTAAAATTTGAATTTTATCTAATTGATCTGGTGGCATATTCTTTGATAAGATTTTATAACCTTTATCAAAAAAATCATCACCATCTACCATTAGCTTTTCAATTTCTTGATTACCAATTTTAATAACGCCTTCACTATCTACAGAAACTCCTGGTATTTTTTTTAATAAATCTTCAACAGTAACATCGTTTTGAGATAAAAACCTATTTACTTTAACTTCTATTGTATCTTTTTTTACTTTAATTGCTTTTTCCGATTGTACAATTATTTCATCTAGTTCAAAAGAATCTTCATCTAATAAAATATTTTTTATTATTTCTTTTGTTTCACTTTTAATAATTATAGGAATCGTTTTCACCTTATATCCCATAGAAGAAAAAGACAAATTAAAACTACCTTTATTAGAAATAGTAAAAGAATAGTTACCATCTTCTAAAGAATAAGTGTAAGAAATTATAGCGTTTAAACTGTCTTTTAAAGCAATATTTGCATAAGGTATGGCATTATTTTGCACGTCTTTAACTGCACCTTTAATAATGGTTTGAGAATGAATAGAACAGCAAAAAAGTAGAATAATTAAAAATTTATTTCCCTTCATTAAATTTCTCTATTTCTTCTTTACAATCATTACAATCTTTATCTCTAACCATAATAGGTTTTGTTCCCTTTGGTCTTTTTGCAGATAACTCTGCAAACATAATATCTATTAATTCTTCTTTTCTAAGTAAATAAGAACTTATAGATATCGCTTTCTCTAGTCCTTTTTTATCAATATTAATACTACAATTACTACTACCTAATTGTACTCTTTTAGCAACTACATGAAAAACTTTTTCTGCATCATAAAACTCTAAAATTACACCTGGTAAACCTCTTAACTTCCATGGCCCAAAAGGCACAGGTATTTTTGGCGCATACCAAGCAGTATAATTTCTTCCTCTAAAATAAATAGTTGCTTTTTTACACAAAAAGTTAGACATTTTTTTAGTTTCTGCATGTAATTTCCAAACGGCATTTAAAGGCTTTTCTTTCACCAATAAAACTTCGTCTAAATAATTGTCTCTAAAATAAAAGTCTCTTCTATTATTGTAAAAATATTTACTAGTTGTATTTTTTCTACCAGATATAAAATTTTGTTGTAATCCTTCTTCTTTTTGTTCGTCACTTTTATTGTTCCCTACTTTTTTTATACCTATCTCTTCACAAAAAGATTCTTTATTATTAAAAGTAAGCTCATAATTTTCTACATATTTATAAGAGAAATTTGTTGTAAACTTATATTCAATTTTTCCACAAAATTCTTTTTTCTGAGAAAATAAAGAAGAAATTATGAATAAACATAATATAAAAGCTAGGTTTCTTTTAATCATTTTATAAATTTATTTTAATGAGAATTAAAATGCCTGTGTAAATTAAGAAAAATTTACACAGGCAATAGTAATGATTGTTTATTAATTTGCAATAATTACTACTTCATCTAATTCTATAACTAATTCCCAAGGTGTACAAGATATACGAACACCATTTCTATAAAGACAAACTCTTCGGTAATAATCAAAAGTCGAGCTTGTTTTAACAACTTCAATTTTAGTAAGCTTTTCTGCATTTAAATTCTTTTCAGCTTCACTGTTAGAAGTAAAACTCATTAGCCCAAAAGCTAAAACGAAAAGAAAGATTACTTTTTTCATAATATAAAATATTAAATACTCCATTAAGGTCTTGAGTGGTTAGTTGTTGACCTTTAAATTATCATTTTTAAATAAAAAGATAATTTGAAAATGTTGAGATTTATTTTATGTCACACGCAACATTATGACCATCATTGCAATGATTTAGTAAACTTAAAAAATAAAATGGAATTTGTAAATACACAAATAGTGATAAATTATTACTTTTTAGCATCACTGAAATTGGTACTATTTATTATTAAAAAGCATAACTTCTGGCATTTATATACTCTTTAAAATTAACCGTAAATAATATTTATAGTACTTAAAATATAAAAAAGACTTAGAAAAAAGTTAACTGAATCTCTTATAAATAAAGAGTTATTACTTTTTAGAGTAACTGAATTCAGGGATTGTAATTATCTTATAAAAAATTTAATTTTTAAATAAAATTGAAATCTCCTAATTATAATAGCTATGTATTTAGAAAAAGACGTTCGTAAAAAGGTAAAAGAAATTATAACAAAAATTAGAAATCTAAGAAATCAAAAAGAATATTCACAAGAATATGTAGGTGATAAATTAGGTATAGGACAAGTTGCTTAACATAAATTAGAAAATGGTAAAACTAGTCTTAAGATTGAAGTTGTATTGAAACTAGCTATAATTTTAGAAGTAGAAACTAGTTATATTTTAGATTAGAGAATTATTTATTAATCTAATTTCCTCCACTTAGAATTATTGTTTGTAGAAATTTTTCTTACCGTTTGTATTAAACGCTCTTTATTTCTTGTTTTTGTATTTTCTGAATACATACTTACAATTTCGTCTGCTTTGGCATCAAAAAACAATCTAATTAAGTAATTACCAACTGTTTTATTATAGATACTTTCTAAAGAGATTACGCTATCTTCTATACTTTGCTGTGCAGAGGCTTTTGCTGATACTAAATTATCGAAGCCATTTCTATGATAATTGTATAGTAAATTTCTAAAAGGTTTTAATTTTGGAGATAATAAATTGTCTATTAATAAATATCTATTTTGTTCTCCTACAACATTTTGCCAAGAAGAAAGACCACTTTGTTGTGCTTGTAACATTACATTTTGTGCTTCTTTTAATTCTGTTTCACCACCAAACTTAGAAAAAGTATCTGCATCTAAACCTAGAATTACATTTGCGTAGAATACAATGGTAGAAACTAAATTACTATCAAAAGAATTTTTATTATAGATTAATGGATCGAATTCATTGTATTTAAAATTGAATTCATTGTCCTTTAAATTAAGTATTGGAGATGCGTAACTAGAATTGTAAACAGGTCTTGTAGATTGAACTTGAAGTGTTGCAGTAAAATTATTATTATCTCTGGAGGTTATAATAATTGTCATTGCACAATTAACACGTTCCTCTGGTTTTACAATTCTATTAGTCCATTTTGTTTGATTAACGTATTCTGTTAAAGACCTTTGTAAAGTAGTAAAAACCTGTTTATTAGAACCCGCAATTTGTTCTGAGTTAATAGTTACCAAACAGTTTAATTCTTGAGCATTCATACTAAAAACTGAAAACAATAATATAAAAAGTGATGTTATTTTTTTCATTTCAGTTATTTTAATTTAATATTCTTTACTGTTTTTGGTTATTAAAAATTATCTAATAAAAAAAAGTGAATTAAAATAAGTGAATTAAAGTTTGAATAAGAAAAGCGAGTGTTAAATTAAGAATTCTTATTTCGTAATTCTAATTACTATTTCATTCAAAATATCTTTAGCAACTTCTACTTTAGACTTTAATTCAAAAGACTTCTCATTTAAATTTTTATCTATAATAGTAACTTTATTAGTATCTGTTGCAAAACCAGCTCCTTTATCTTGTAAAGAATTCAATACAATTGCATCTAAATTCTTTCTTTTTAACTTGCCTTTTGCGTTCTCTAATTCGTTATTCGTTTCTAAAGCAAAACCTACTAAAAATTGATTCTCTTTAATATTACCCAAAGATGCTAAAATATCTTTTGTGGGTGTTAACAAAATCTCTAACGAAGAATCTGTCTTTTTTATTTTCTGAGTTGCAATGTTTTTTGGTTTATAATCTGCAACAGCTGCAGAAAGTATTGCAATATCTACGTCTTTAAAATAAGTATGAGCTGCATTATACATTTCTTCTGCAGAAACAACATCTATTCTATGTACTAAAGAATGTTTTATTTTTTGATTACTTGGGCCAGAAATTAAATACACTTCTGCACCTAAATTTGCAGCAGCATTTGCGATTGCAAATCCCATTTTTCCAGAAGAATGATTTCCAATAAAACGAACAGGATCTATAGCTTCGTATGTTGGGCCAGCTGTTAATAATACTTTTTTTCCTTTTAAAGGTAAGTTAGATAAAATATCATTTTCTATAAATGATACAATATCTTCTGGTTCTGCCATTCTACCTTCACCAACTAAACCACTAGCAAGTTCACCTGAAGTTGCGGGAATTAAAATATTTCCAAAACTTTGTAATTTTGATAAGCTTTCTTTGGTTGATGGATGGATGTACATATCCAAATCCATTGCTGGAGCAAAATAAACAGGGCATTTTGCAGATAAATAAGTTGCTAACAACAAATTATCGCAAGTTCCACTTGTCATTTTAGACAATGTATTAGCAGTTGCTGGTGCAATTACCATATAATCTGCCCAAAGACCTAAGTCTACATGATTATTCCATAATTCATTCTCTTCATCTTTAGAGTAAAAAGTAGAATGAACCGGATTTTTAGAAAGTGTAGAAAGTGTAAGAGGTGTTATAAAATCTTTAGACGCAGGAGTCATAATAACTTTGACCTCTGCGCCTAATTTTATAAATAAACGAACTAAACTAGCCGTTTTATATGCTGCAATTCCAGCAGTTACTCCTAAAAGAATCTTTTTATCTTTTAAGACAGACATTACTCTGTTTCTGGAGTTCTGTGATATACTTTACCTTTTAACCATTCTTCAATAGCCATTGCTGTTGGTTTAGGTAATCTTTCGTAAAATTTAGAAACTTCAATTTGTTCTTTATTTTCGAATACTTCTTCTAAAGAATCATTATAAGTTGCAAATTCATCTAACTTATCTACTAACTCTCTTTTTAAATCAGAATTAATTTGATTAGCTCTTTTTGCAATGATAGAAATTGCCTCATAAATATTTTGTGTAGGCGCTTCAATTTCATTCTTGTTGTAAGTAATAGTACTTAACGGTGCTTTTGTATCTTTATAATCCATCATCTCTAAATAATTATTTCTTTTGTAAATTTTCGAATTCTTTTCGCTTTGCTATTAAAGCATCAATTCTTGTCTTTTCTTTATGCAATGTTGCTAACATTAAATCAGAATCTTCTAGATATTGAGATTCAGGAAAAACTTTCTTTAACTTATCGTAAGCTCCTATAGCATCTTCAATTCTTTCTGGTTTTCTTCTATCTGTACTTTCTAAAACAAAATCATGCGCAGCTTTCAATCTAAAATACAAAGCTTCTTCTTTATATTTTGTACCAAGATAATCTTCTAATAAATTATCAAATGCTTGTATTGCTGCTTTGTAATTTCTTAAATCGTAACCTGCTGTTCTATAATATGTTTTTGCTATTTCGAAACTCTTCTTTTCTAATTTAGCTCTAATTTCTGTATAATACTGGTTTGCTTCGTCTATTTTATCTGAATTAGGATACGTATTTATAAAACTCTGAAAAGATTCTAAAGCCTTATTAGTATCTGTAGGATCTATACTAAAACGAGGTGAAGCTAACTTATAACTATATGCAGATAAAAATGCAGCCTCTTCTTTTTTAGAACTTTTAGGATAGTTTTTTGTAAAACGATCGAAATGATAACCAGCAGTTGTATAGTTTTTCTCATTAAAATTAGATTGTGCCATCATAAATTGAATACGCTCCATTTGAGGTTTTCCTCTATAAGTAGGTCTAATCTTTTCGAATAAACGTAAAGCTTTGCTGTACTTCTGAATTTCGTACATCTTTACAGCCATTTTATACTGCTCTTCTGATGTACCTTTATTTAATACTTTTTGATATTCACCACAAGAAAAAAGTAGTAAACTAAGTACAAATAAACACGCTAAATTTTTAATTTTTTGCATCGGGCAAAATTAGTGATTAATTATGGATAAATAAAACGATTTTTCACACACTTATCTGTGTTGTGCAATAACCATTACAAAACAACAAAAAAATGTGTAAACTGTTACTAAAAGTATGTTAATATTAAATAGGCTCTTCAACTACTGTTATTAACTGCTTTATATCATTATCAAAAAGATAAAAACCACTTTTATCATCTCCAATTAAACTAATTTTATCTAAAATATTTCTGGCTAATGCTTCTTCTTCTATTTGTTCAGAAACATACCATTGTAAAAAGTTTTGTGTTGCGTAATCTTTTTCTTGCAAACAAATATCTACTAAATCATTTATAGATTCTGAAACAGCAACTTCATGATTAAATAATTCTTGAAACATTTCTTTAAAAGAACCAAATTCTATAGGCGGTGCTACTAATGGAGAAATAATCGCATGACCTCCTCTTTCATTAATAAACTTAACCAATTTTAACATGTGCATTCTTTCTTCATCTGAATGTGCATACATAAATTGAGAAACTCCTTCGAAACCTTGTGTTTCTGCCCATGAAGCCATGGCCAAATAAACCTGAGAAGATTGCGCCTCTATTGTTACTTGTTTATTTAATGCGTCTTGTATTTTTGCTTTTAACATGGTCTATAAATTTTGTTTTTATGAAATCTAAAAGTTTGCTACAAAACTAGCGATTTTTGTTTGAAGTTCTGTACTTGCTTTTACTAAAGGCAAACGAACTTCATTTTTACAGATTCCTAACTCTTGTAAAACAGTTTTTATTCCTGCAGGATTATTCTCTTCAAAAATATAATCTATTATAGCCATCATCTTAAAATGAATACTATACCCTTCTTTATTTTGGCCTTCTAAACCACAATTAATTAAAGTAGAAAACTCTTTTGGGTACGCTTGCCCAATAACAGAAATAACACCAGAACCACCTGCTAATGTTATAGCTAAGGCTAAATCATCATCTCCAGAAATAACTAAAAAATCTGATGGTTTATTTTTAAGCAACTCTAAATATTGCTGCATATTATTACCAGCTTCCTTTACTCCTACTACATTTTTAAAATCATTTGCTAAACGAATTGTAGTTTCAGCATCCATATTTTTTGCAGTTCTACCAGGAACATTATACAAAATAATTGGTTTTTCTGTAGCTTCTGCTAATGCTTTAAAATGCTGATAAAAACCTTCTTGGGTTGGTTTACTGTAATAAGGTGCAACAGACAAAATACCATCAATATTACTTAAATCTGTATTTTTTATATCTTCTACAACTTGTAATGTATTATTACCCCCAATACCTAAAACTAAAGGAACTCTACCTGCATTTGTTTTAACAATAAGGTCTATAATTTGAAGTTTTTCTTCTTTGCTAATAGTTGCACTTTCTGCGGTTGTACCATTTATTACTAAATAATTTGTACCGTTTTCTATGTTGAAATTTACCAACTTTACAAGTGCATTAAAATCTACACTTAAATCTTCTTTAAAAGGGGTTACCAGCGCAACTCCTGTTCCTATAAACTTTTGCATTGTATGAATATTTAGAACTACAAAACTACAATATTAAGATTGATTTTTTGTAGGATAAATGCAATGAATAGAAAGAATACACAACTTTAAAAGGAAAGTTTAATTTTATAATTTTTTAATAATTTGAAGATACTTTTTTAACTCTAATGTAAATGCTTTTACATTTTCTGTTTTTTCTGAAATTTCTATTTGATACAACTTAGAATTTGTAGCAGAAAAACCAACTTTAAATCGTGCTTTAGACTGTAAAACAGCAGTTTCTAAAAAAATATTGTTTGTATTAAAATAACCTATTAATAAATCTAAAGGTTCTTCTAAAAAGCTTTTAAAATTAGTTTGTGTAAACTGCCCACTCCAATTAATATCTTTATTTGTAAAGTGTTTGTAAGAAATTTCATCTGTTTTATTAAACTTACGCAAACTGTAAATTTTAACGTTTCTAATTCCTAAAAGAACTTCAGTTTCCTTTTGTAAATCTATTTTAGATGTAATTTCTTCGGATGTAATAATACCAATAGTTTGTATTTTTTTTAAAGGCGAAACGTTATTCACCTCTATTTGAGACAATAACTTATTAAATTTCTTCTTTAAAATAGTTTCTTTAAATCCTTGAAAAATCATTTATAATTGAATTAGAAAAAGTTAAAAATAGTAATTATTCTTTTACTATTTAGACTAAAATAACTTCATTTAATTGTTTTACCTAAACTTAAAATTTAATGATCTAAAACAGAACATATTATTTGTAATTATTTGAAAAATAATCGTCTAAAAACTTAAATTGATAAATATGAATAAAAAACTACTTTTTACTTTTAAACTAATTGCAGCTGTAATAATGTTACAAACCTTGTTTTATAAATTTAGTGGCGCTCAAGAAAGTATCGACTTGTTTACTAAAGTTGCAGGAGAAAATGAAGCTTTCATGAGATTTGGAACTGGTTTTATAGAACTTTTTGCAGCTATTTTATTATTTATTCCTAAAAAAGCATGGTTTGGTGCTATCCTAACTATAGGTTTAATGAGTGGTGCAATTATAGCGCATTTAACTAAAATAGGAATAGTACATAATAATGATGGCGGTTTACTTTTTGGAGCTGCGATTCTTACTTTTCTTTTAGCTTTAATTATATTGTTTCTAGAAAGGAAAAAACTACCTTTTATTGGCGATAAATTCTAATGCATTATTAAATTCCATAGTTTTTTTTAGAAGATATGAACTAACAAACTGTAAACCAGTTTTGTTTAGAGTAAAAACTTAAGTTGAATTTATTATTAACAACATAAAAGGGATGTTTTTTTCAATTTACCCTGTTATTTAACATTTTTTTACTATAATTGCAATGTGCTTTAGTAAAACATCACTAATTCACAATTAACCCCTATAGATAAGTGCTTTTATTTTTATGTTTTTTTGCCCTAACAAAATAACTGTAATTTTAATAAAAGAATTGTCGAAAACAGGTAAATAATTTTTTTACGTTTTTTGCCCTAACAAAATAATGTAATTTAGATAAAACATTTACCCCTATCTGAAAAAGCAACTACTAACGTAGTTGCTTTTTTTGATTCTATAGGTTTACAACTTTCTTCTATTATCATCCGACTTTGTATCAATTAACTTATTGTAAGGATCGATACCTACTTCTGTTGGTTTTTCATCAACAATTAAAGTAATCTTATTATAAATCTCTGTTATTTTATGTTTCTTAAAGTAAAGAGGTTTCTCTTTCTTCTTTCCGTCTATTTCTTCTTCAGAAAAGATACCTAGATCTATGTAATCTGCCAAAGGAAGCGATAAAATAGGTTTACTCATCTTTTCTGTTTTATAACTTAAAGTATCGCCTACTTTTTCACCATAAAATTTCTTTCCTTTTTCATCATTTCTATATTTAGAAACTTCAAATTCTATGTCTACTTGATATTTACCATTTTCTAATTCGGTAGATTTTACCTCTACAATTCTATTTTTATAAAGTGTAATCGTTTCAAACATGTCTTTAATTACATATTTTAAAGAATCTGGCGTAACTTCTTTTATATAATTAACCATTTCTATAGAAGTTGTATAAGGCGCTTCTTGAAACTGTACCTTTTCTACATATCTTTTTAACGCTCCGTTTAACTTTTCTTCACCAATATAATCACTTAATGCATAAAGTACTAAAGAACCTTTTTGATAACGAATATAACCTTGCCCATCATTATACATTAAAGGTTTCTCTCTTTTTGTCTCGAAAGTTCTCTGCATTAAATAACCATCTAAAGCGTCTTTTAAGAATTTACGCATTTTAGGTTTACCATGTTGATGTTCTAAGACTTTTAATGAAACATATTCAGACATACTTTCAGACATCATTGTTGCTCCTAAAACATCTGCGCCAATTACTTGATGCGCCCACCATTGGTGTGCTACTTCATGAACTGTTACCGCGAAAGGGTAATCTACGCCATCTTCATTTTCTTCATCTACATCTGCAATAAAACCAAAACCTTCTGAGAAAGGAATGGTGTTGGCAAATGATTGTGCAAATGTACCTGCTGTTCTAGGAAACTCGATAATTCTTAATTGTTTATGTTGATACGGACTGAAGTTCTTCGCATTATATGCAACCGAAGCTTTCATTCCTTTCATCATTCTATCTAAATTATAATCATGTGGTTTGTGGTAATAAATCTCTAAACTAATACCTTTCCACATTTCTTTTTTAACTTCATATCTAGCAGAATTAAATGCGTAAAAATTCAATATTTTACTATCCATTTTATAATGAAAGTACTTACGCCCATCTTCTGTCCATTCTTTTTGCAAATAACCTGGTGCAATTGCTATTTGATCTTCAGAAGTAGAAACTGTTGCTTCAAAATCTATCCAATCTGAATCTTTAGAAATATAAGTGTCTCCTAAAGCGGTTGAGTCTGATGGATGTGGACGTAAATTATTTGGAAGCAAATCGTATTTCTTACGTGTTTTATTATCTATTAACTCTCCGCCTGTAGAATATCCTAAAGTAGGAAACATTGAAAAATTATTAATAAATGTACCGTTTTCTCTTATTGGAGATTTCTTTTGAAACATTGAGTTTTCTTCACTTTTTACATTAATTGTAAGTTGTAAAGTATCTCCTGGTTCAATTTTTTTATCGAATTTATAAATATCAAAATTAAAAACAGTGTCTTCTAAAACTAAATTATTTGGTTTATTAAACTCAAATTTATTCTCTAATGAATTATGATTTAAGAAAATACTATCGATTGCTTTGTCTGTTTTATTTACCAATGTATAAATAGCACTTGCTTTGTATGTTTTTTTCTTCGGATAAATATGAACATCTGCATTTACAGCAACAACTCTAGGTTGTTTATAGTCTTCGTACTTCTTATAAGTCTTCTCCCACTTTACAGCATTTAATTCTGCTTGTTTAGACGATGAATTCTCATTTTCAGATTTTGTCTCTAAAAAGATAGTAACACCCAAACTTAAAAAAGCAATTAAAACAGCTACAAAACCAACTTTATAAGGTAATTTAAATCGTTGTACTGCGGTATTTATTCTTTCTGCAAAAGAACTAGGCAAACCTCTAACCCACATTAAAATACTTAGAATTAGTAATAATGTTCCTCCTAAAATCCAATATAATTTATACCATAAATATCTTGATAAAGCAGAACCATAACCATTCATGTCTGAATAACTATAACCAGGACCTTCATTATATTTAAAGATTGATAATTCTATTCCTATTAAAGATAAAAAAGGAGTTCCAATAGCAATTATTAATAATATAAAGAAACCTAAATATTGATTTTTAACCAATGTTTGAATAAAAATTGATAGTAATGCCCAAACTAAATAGTTTAAAAATTTTAAGCCAAATAATTCTTTTATGTAATGACCAATTTCAAAATCGTAATATCCTTTATAGATTTGAAATAACATTCCAGAAATCATAATTACAGCTAACAAAACAAGTTGCATTTTTAACAATGCAATTAACTTAGAGAACAACAACGTCCAATTTGGTATTGGTGTGCTATCTACTAAATTATTTATTTTGGCAGTTCTTGCTCTTTGCACCAACATACCTGCGTATAAAAAAGTACACACATTTAAAACAAGTAAGCTAAAAACGTTTCCACCGCCTAACATTTGCCATGTTACAGGAAGTGTATCTGTACCAAAAATTTCGCCGGAACTAAATAAAGTACCAAACAGCATTAAAATACCCACAATTAGTATACAAATAAACGGTAAGCTCTTATAAATGTATCTAAAATCGATGTTAGATAATTTCCACATCGTTTTTAAGTTCTGAATAAAAGAAAAATCTTGTGTTACTTTTGGTAACGTAATTGTTGTAATTCCACTAAAATTTGTTTTTGTAACTCTTTCTCCTTTAGATTTTTTAAAAGAAATAGAAATTGCATTCTGGCTAAATTTAAAGTACTTAAAGACTAAGCCAAATATTAAAGAAGAAATTACCAACCATAATAATCTGTTATAAATAATTAATTTTCTAAACGGTACTTGTAATTCATTTTGTTCAGAAACAGTCCAATATTTTGTATAATAATCTGATGCAGAAGAACCAAAAGGATCTAAAATTGCCAATAAACTAGCTTGCTCTGGTTCAGAAAAAATACTAGCAATTGCTCCTTGTGCAAACATTAAAATAATTACGGTAATAAAACCTGCTGCAATATTTCTAGAAAAAGTAACTACAGCAAAAACTACAGCTCCAAAAAACAGCACGTTAGGTAAAATGTAAATCAAATAAGCTTCTAAATAAGGCATTATACTAAAAGCACCAACAATGTCTGAGTTTGTTCCTGGAAAACGAAAACCTATAATCATACCAATAGCAATACCTAATACAATTGCAGAAACAACTACAATACCACTAAAAAATTTTGCGAATAAATAATTTGCTTTTGTAAAAGGATACGAATACAAAATAGTATGCATTTCACTTTTAAAATCTCTGTAAATAGAAACCCCAATTATAGATGGAAATAAAAAGAAAATTAAAACCGTAAAACCGTTAAATAAATCATTAATATTAATTGGCGAGTTTACAATTCTAGAAGAACCTGTAGTTCCTGTAATACCGTCCCAAATACCCGCAGAAGTTGCAGATAAAAAGAAAGCTAATAGTAAAAATATTGATGCGTATATATAAAATAAAGGTCTGTTAAACCAATATTTTAATTCTTGTTTGAATATTGTAGAAAACATAATAAAAAAGTTTTGAGTGTTAAGTTTTAATTGATTTATTTTTTGAGTTTAATTTTAAGTTTTATATAAAATCTTAATTTAAAGCTCATAATTAAAAACTCTTAACTAGTTAAAACTGGTTCATCTTGTTTTAAAGCAATAAAATATACATCGTCTAATTGTGGTTTTGCCGCCACAAAATCATCCGAAGGTTTTATAGCTGCATGTACTCTTATATTTAAAGTATTATCTGGATTAAAGTTTCTAGACAACACGTTGTAAAGTTTCATATTTTCTTCTAAATCTTCTTTCACAATAATTTTTGTCCAAATTGTATTTTCTAATTCTTCTGTAGCTTTTTGTGGTGTTGTATGTTTTAAAATTTTACCTCCATTTAAAATTGCCATTTTATTACAAAGTTCTTTAATATCTTCAACAATATGTGTAGAAAAGATAATAATACAGTTAGAACCAACTTCTCGTAAAACGTTTAAAAACTTATGTCTTTCTGCAGGATCTAAACCAGCAGTTGGCTCATCAACAATAATTAACTTTGGGTTATTTAAAAGCAATTGCGCAATACCAAAACGTTGTTTCATTCCACCAGAATAACCAGCAACGTATTTACGTCTTACTTCATATAAATTTGTAATTTCTAAAACTTGTTTTACAATAGCTTTTCTTTCTGTTTTGTCTGAAATCCCCTTTAAAACCGCAAAATAATCTAATAAGTCTTCTGCAGACATTTTAGGATAAACACCAAAAGATTGTGGCAAGTAGCCCAAAACTTTTCTTAAAGACATATTGTCTTCTAAAACATTAATACCATCGAATGTAATAGAACCAGAATCCGGACTTTGCAACGTTGCAATTGTTCTCATTAATGATGATTTCCCAGCGCCATTAGGCCCTAATAAACCAAACATTCCTGTGCTAATTTCAATACTTAAATTATCAATAGCTTTTACTCCGTTTTTATAAGTCTTGGTTAAATTTTCAATTACTAACTTCATATTCTTGGTTTAGATGGTTTTTGCTTAAAAAATTATAATTTATGTAAAAATGAGAATCAATGGTTAGTGTAAAAGTAAGAAGTTTTGTTACAGTTTTTTGTGATTTTTTTAATGCAAATCATAAAAAATCGCTTTATTTTTACATACATTAAAGAAAAATAAACATTTATACATATATAAAATGGCAAAAGAAACAATATTAAATAAAGAATCACTTACATTTTTAGAAAAATACCTTAATAATGCTGCTCCAACTGGTTATGAATGGGAAGGTCAGAAAATTTGGATGGACTATCTAAAACCTTATGTAGATACTTTTATTACAGATACTTATGGTTCTGCTGTAGGTGTAATAAACCCTGATGCAAAATACAAAGTGGTAATTGAAGGACATGCAGATGAAATTTCTTGGTATGTTAACTATATTTCTGATAACGGTTTAATTTATGTGATTAGAAACGGTGGTTCAGATCATCAAATTGCACCAAGTAAAATTGTAAACATTCATACTAAAAACGGAATTGTAAAAGGAGTTTTTGGTTGGCCAGCAATTCATACAAGAAACAAAGCAAATGAAGAAGCACCAAAACCAGATAATATTTTTATTGATACTGGTTGTGCTACCAAAGAAGAAGTTGAAGCGTTAGGTGTACATGTTGGTTGTGTAATTACATACCCAGACGAGTTTCACATACTAAATGGAGACAAGTTTGTTTGTAGAGCGTTAGACAATAGAATGGGTGGTTTTATGATTGCTGAAGTTGCACGTTTGTTAAAAGAAAACAAAAAGGAATTGCCTTTTGGTTTATACATTACAAACTCTGTGCAAGAAGAAATTGGTTTACGTGGTGCAGAAATGATTGCACAAACAATTAAACCAAATGTTGCTATTGTTACAGATGTTACGCATGACACTACTACACCAATGATTGAGGTTAAAAAAGCAGGTCTTTTAGAAATTGGTAAAGGTCCTGTTGTTGCTTATGCACCTGCAGTACAACAAAAACTAAGAGATTTAATTACAGAAACAGCAACTGCAAAAAACATTCCTTTTCAACGTTCAGCACTTTCTAGAGCAACGGGTACAGATACAGACGCTTTTGCATATAGTAATGGTGGTGTTGCATCTGCTTTAATTTCTTTACCATTAAGATACATGCACACAACTGTAGAAATGGTACATAGAGATGATGTCGAAAACGTAATTAAAATGATTTACGAAACGCTTTTAAATATTAAAGGTGACGAAACTTTTTCTTACTTTGAATAAATAAAATACAGACACGAATTTTACGGATTATGCTATTTTTTTTTGTCATTTTTGTCATTTCTAAATCAGCTTTTTTTAAGCGATTGAGAAATGACAAGCTGACTTTAAAAGACATTATTTGGTGTAATTAATGAAATTCGTGTATTATAAAATGGATGAATTAATAGATATTTTAACTCCTGAAGGAAAACTAACAGGTAAAACTGCTTTAAAATCTGAAGCGCACAAAAATGGTTGGTTTCATGCAACTGTTCACATTTGGCTATTTACTTTAGATAAAAAAATATTGCTTCAGAAAAGAGCAATTACTAAAAAAGTATTTCCTGGTTTGTGGGACATTTCTGTTGCAGGACATGTTGGTGCTGGTGAAACTATTTTAACATCTGCAAAAAGAGAAATTTTAGAAGAAATTGGTCTAGAATTAGATGAAAAAGATCTTCTTAAAATTGGTACAAGAATTCATCAAGTAAAGCATAAAAACGGAATAAAAGATAATGAACATCATCATGTTTTTATTACTGAATTAAAAGTTCCTATATCAACTTTAACCATTCAAAAAGAAGAAGTTGATGCTGTTAAACTTTTCGATTTAGATATTCTTAAAAATACAGAGAAATTTGAAAACGTGCTACTGGCTAGGTTTCATGACTATTATTGTAGTATTTATGATAAAATTTACACAGAAATAGCACGGAAACACTCAAATTTAAAGTAAAAAAAGAGCCTTAAAAACAATACGTTTTTAAGGCTCTTTTTTATCAAGTAATATCTTTTAACTAAAGCTTATTTTTTTAGTTTTTGAAAAAATGAATTTGCCAATTTAGCTTGACTAATTAATGGCAATTCAAAATCTACAATTTTAGAAGTTGCTACAAATTCATTATTCTTGTCTTTTGCATACCAAGTAATTTGTTTTGGTAAAATAAAACCACTTACGTTTTCCCAAGAATTATATCTTATCATTTTATAATTATCTACTGGTGCTTTAGATCTAAAAGTAACTGTATATGCTAGCCATTCCATTTGGTACGTTTTAGCATTATAATACACAATATAATTATCGTCTGGCGAAGTACCTACGTTTGCTTTGTACGAAATTTTATATCCAGGATATTTTATACCTTCAAATACAAAATCGTCTACTTTCTGATACGTAATACCATTATCTGCCAAAACAAAAGGCATTGCATAAAAGTAAAAATATAAGTTGTAATAAAAAGAAGCATCTCTCTTTAAACTACCTTTAACCTCTTCTAAAGACCAAATTTCTTTTCCGTCGAAACCAAGAGAATATTTGGGTGAGTTTATTACTATTTCACGAGAATGCAAATCTGAAGTATGTACCTCTTCTTCTTTATTAAAGGAAAGAGTTTTCATTTTTCTCCATTCTTTAATTCCTCCATGCGCATCAAAAACTTTTCCTAATTCTATTGGAAAGTTCTCTTTTTCTACTTTAGCGATAGTTTCTTTACTTACCTCTTTTTTTGATTCGTTTTTGCAAGAAACACCAAGTATTACAAGTAATAATAAAAATATTTTTTTCATATTTTGATTTAAAAGTTTTTAAAAACCATTTAATTTCAAATATACCTATTTAATTGGCTTTGCAAAAAATGAATCTGCTAGTTTGTCTTTACTTATCGTTGCAGATGTAAATACTGCAGCAGGTCTTGCAGGCTCAGTTGGTACTCCTGTATCATCTGTTTTATACCAAGTAATTTCAGAAGGTAAAATCAATCCGTTTACGTTATTCCATGTACCATATTTAATTACACTAAACTTATCACTTGGCTTCTTAGTATTAAAGGTAGCTGTATAAGCCAACCATTCCATTTGATACGTTTTAGGATTGTAATATAATTTGTAATTATCGTCTGGTGAACTACCAGCACTTGCTTTAAAAGACATTTTATAACCAGGATAAGTTACACCTTCAAAAGTTATAGGAGTAATTTTTTCATAAGAAATTCCATCATCAGACAACACAAAAGGCATTGCATAAAAATAGAAGAAAAGATTATGGTAGAAAGAAGGATTTCCTTTAAAAGCTCCTTTTTCTGTTTCATCTAACCAAACTTCTTTACCATCAAAACCAATCGTATAATTTGGTGATTTAATTACGTTTTTACGTGCATGTAAATCTACAGTATGTACCTCTTCTCCTTTAGTAAAAGATAAAACCGCTGAGTTTCTCCATGTTTCAATTCCTCCATGAGCTTCAAAAACTTTTCCTAATTCTGTTGGAAAACTTTCTTCTACAACCGCTACAACTGTTTCTTCTTTAATTTCTTTTTTTGGTTCATTTTTACAAGAAATTGCAATTACAACCATTAATAATAAAAGTACTTTTTTCATAATTAGATTTATGTTTTAAATTGGATAATTTAAATTGTCGTTATTTTAAACATTACTTACAAAAAAAGAAGCCTTAAATATTAAATTTTCGATTGATAGGTGTATAAATCAAAATACCTACCTTCTTTAGCTATCAACTCATCATGCGTACCTCTTTCTGCTATTTCACCTGCTTCTATAACTAAAATTTGATCTGCTTGTTTAATTGTACTTAATCTATGAGCAATTACAATAGTAGTTCTATCTTTTACTAACTCAGATAAACTTTTCTGAATTAAAGACTCACTTTCTGTATCTAAGCTAGATGTTGCCTCGTCTAAAATTATAATTTTAGGATCTGCTAAAATTGCTCTCGCTATTGCCAATCGTTGTCTTTGTCCTCCAGAAAGTTTTACACCTCTTTCACCAATTAAAGTATCTAAACCATCATCAAAACGATCTGTAAATTCATTAACATAAGCAGCTTTTACAGCATTTTGTAATTCTGCTTCTGTTGCATTTGGTCTTGGAAACATAATATTTGCTCTTATGGTTCCTTCAAACAAAAATTCATCTTGTAAAACAACACCTAAATGCTTTCTATAACTAGAAAGTTTTACTTTAGACATATCTTGATCATCTATTGTTATTGTACCAGATTTAGGATTTAAAAAAGTTGCCGACAAACCAGCAATTGTAGATTTACCAGAACCAGAACTACCAACCAATGCTGTTACAGAACCAGAAGGAACGCTAAAGTTAATATTCTTAATAACTTCTTTTCCTTTTTCATATTCAAAAGAAACGTTATCAAAAATAACCTCTCCTTTTATATCATCTAAAACAACATCTCTTTCTTCATCATCTTCTTCTGCAGGCATATTCATTAGTTCTTCTGTTCTATCTAAACCAGCCAATGCTTCTGTTAACTGGCTACCAATATTACTCATTTGTACAATTGGCGCAACCATAAAGGCTAATAAAAATGTAAATTGAATAAAATCTCCAAAAGTCATAGTACCTTGCATCATGTAATAACCTCCAATTCCCATAACTCCTGTGGTTGCTAAACCTATTAAAAAAGTTGAAGAACTTGTCATTATTGCAGTTGCAGTCATACTTTTTTTCACATTTTGAAAAATATCATCTACACCTTTTTCAAATATTTTTGTTTCTTGTTCTTCTGCGTTGAATGCCTTTATAACTCTAATTCCGCCTAAAGTTTCTGTTAAACGACCTTTTACTTCTGCATTTATCTTACCTCTTGCTCTAAAAATAGGTCGAATGTATTTAAAAGATTTTAAGGCAATTAACCCAAATATTGATAATGGAACAAATGTAAAAAGCGTCATCCAAACATTCATTCTTAATAAAATTACAAGTGTTACTATTGCTGTAAAAGAACCACCAATTAACTGTACCAAACCTGTACCAATAAGGTTTCTTACTCCTTCAACATCACTCATAATTCTAGAAACTAAAGCGCCAGATTTTGTATTATCGAAAAAACTAATTGGTAAAGACAAAACTTTCTTCTGTACTTGGGCTCTTAATTCTGATATTAAATATTGTGCCTGAATACTTAAAACCTTGGTTAATAAAAACGAAGTAATTGCCTGAATTAAAATAGCAGCAATAACAACAAATATTACAGTATAAAGCTGATTATAATCTTTATTAGGAACTACCTCATCTAACAAAACTTTACTTTGTAATGGTAAAACAAAACCAGATAAACTGCGAATAATTATAAGGATTAAACCTAAGAAAACGATATTTTTTCGTGGCCAAATAATGGTTTTAAAAGCCTTCTTTAAAGTTACTTTTGGTTTGGTTTTACTTTTTTTTGATTCTTTGAAATGTTGCATAAAAAATAGTTGTCAATTTATATGCCACAAGGAAAAAGCATGACAGATTTACAAAGTTACAATAAACAAAAAAAACTTAAAGGCTTTAATACCGAAAGAACTTACTCTAAACGTAAATACATATAAATTAAAACTTTAACTAAAAGAAAAACGTGAGTTTCATTTTTTTTTTACATTTGGATGTCTTCCATCAAAAATATTTTGTGGAAGAGAAGAAAAAATTGCTTTCTTTCATTACAATTTAAAATTAAACTTTACGCCAAACATTGGTTTGTAATCTAGTACAAATTATTTAAAAGTAATTTTAATGCTTGCTTTTATAGCGGGTATTACAACAATAAATGCGAATACAAATATTGAAAACAATGGTTCAAAAGAATGTCATGCACAAGCATGTGAATTTATAGAATTTGCTGAAGAAATAGCAAATGCATATTGTGAAATGGCTTTTAATGCATGTAAAAATTAATCAATTTTAAACCAAAATTAGGGAAGTTTAAAACTTCCCTAATTAAAATACTTACTATGAAATTAAAAAACATCTTTTTTACATTATTTTTTTTAACAAATTTAACAGCGCTATTTGGTCAAAACGGAATTATTACATACAAAACAAAAAGGACTAAAATTCGTGAAACTTCAAATCCTGAAATGACTAGAAAAATTACAGAGGAAGTAAATAGAAGTTCATATCTTTTGTACTTTAATAAAGAAAAATCTTTTTTTAAAAAAGAAAAAAACATACCTCTTTACCCATTTGAATCAAAATTTGCTGATATTTCTACAGGTGCCAATAAAAATTGGTATCAATTTAATGGTATTAATAAAGATGCTATGTATAATACAGCAATTTTAAGTAAACAATATATTGTTAATGATAGCTCTAGAATGAAAGAATGGGAATTCTTTAATGAAATTAAAATTATTGATGGTTACACTTGCTATAAAGCAGTTAATAAAAAATTAAATACTAAATCTGGTAATTACATTACTAATATTGCATGGTACACTACAGATATACCCTTGCCTTATGGCCCTATAGGTAATGGTGGTTTACTAGGATTAATTTTGAAATTAGAAATAGATAACTTTCATTATTTAGTTGATAAAATCATTTTAAATCCAAAAAAAATAAAAAAAATACCCAATTTAAAAAAAGGAAAAAATATAGATGTAAATGAGAAAATAAGATTAATGAGAGATGCTAGAAAAGTTACTATAGACTAAAAATTATGAAAAAAAAGCATCTGATTTTATTTTTTATATTAAACTTTTCTCATGCCATTTCCTCACAAATAGTAATAAAAGGTAAAATTTTAGATGAAAATAATAAACCATTAACTGGCGCAAATATTTTAGCTTTCCCCACCAATAAAGGCAAATTAGCCCATAGCGTTAGTGATAAATTAGGCAATTATACTTTATCGCTTACAAAAAACACAACTTATAATACCTCTATAAGTTTTATGGGCTTTATAACTAGAAAGGAAACTTTAAACACTCCTAAAAAAGATAGTATTATTAATTTTATTTTAAAGGAAGACCCTAATAAATTAGAAGAAATTGTAATTAAATATAAAATTCCTGTAAGAATTAGAAAAGACACCACTACATATAATACAGATGCTTTTACAAATGGTAAGGAACGTAAACTAAAACAAGTTTTAAAAAAATTACCTGACGTAGAAGTAGATAGAAAAGGAAATGTTACTGTAAAAGGCAAAAAAGTAACGACACTTTTAATAGACAATAAAAAGTTTTTTACGGGAGATACAAAATTGGCAGTAAATAACATACCTGCAGATGTAATTGCCAAAATAGATGTTATAGAAGATTATCATGAAAATGCTTTTATGAAAGGTTTAGAAAAATCTGGTGAAATTGCCATGAACATTAGCTTAAAAGAGGACAAAAAAAAGTTTATGTTTGGAGATATCGAAGCAGGTTTTGGTATTAAAAATAGATATGTTTTACATCCTGCAATTTTTAAATATAGCCCAAAAACTAATTATAGTTTTATTGGAGATTTTAATAATACAAACAGAAAATCTTTTACTCTTAGAGATTACATAAATTTTGATGGTGGTTTAGACATGAATAACTTAAAAGAAGTTATTCAATCTCCTGTTGTAAAATTATTACGAAATCAAAATTTTACGGCTAGTAAACACAAATTTGGTGGTTTTAACATGCAACATGCTAAAAATGAAAAACTGAGTATTAGTTCTTTTTTAATTGCACTATCTGATAAAACAAATGGTCGTGTAGAGAACTTTAGAAATTATTTAATAGATAATATTACCGAAAGATTGCGCGAAGATGAAAGTAATAATCAGAATTTATTCTTAGGAAAAATACAATTCTTATATAAACCAGAAGAAAATACAAGAATTAAATATTATACAAAATTTGAAACGACTTCGATAAACCAAACCATCGAAAACAATAGAGATTTAGCTAATTCTGTAATAAACTTTAATGAAAATAATTTAATTAATTCTGATAAAATAAATTCTCATTTAAAAGCAGAAAAAAAGTTTTCTACCAACCATACATCTCAAGCAATTGTAGATTTTAATTTTAATAAAATAGATGATTCTACAAATTGGTTAACAAACACTAATATTTTCCCTAATAATATCCCTATTAATGACAAAGAGAATATAAATGTTCTAAAAAATTAATTGGAGACGCTATTTTTACGGCAGAATTAAAGTATCAAAATTACTACAGAACAACTTCAGATATAAAAAATAGCTCTTATCAATCTAATTTACTACTTCCTAAAATTGAAATGGATTGGGATATTACCAATAGAAAAAAGCTAACTTTTAAATACAATCTAACAAATACATTTCCTAGCACAAGGCAATTAATTTCTAATAATATTTTAAATAATTACAACAATATTTACATCGGAAATACCAATTTAAAAGAAACTTTTTATCACTTTATAAGTCTGATCTTTAGAAATTACAAAACCTATGGTTGGAGTTTTTACCCAAGTATTTATTATAAAATAAGAAATAATCAAGTTCAAAATATTTTTAATACTTCAACTATTTTTAATGTTATAAATCCTATTAATATAGATATTCCGAACAAATCTTTAACTTCAAATTTTAGAGTCGTTTACAATTATAAATACTGGAAAGCTACTTTATTAACAGAATATACAAATTCAAATTACGCAACATTTATAAACAACAATAAAATTAAATCTAACAATAATTCATTTTTAACACGAGCCAGTTTTAGAACTGTTTATGATAATAAACCAAATATAGATTTTTCATATTCTCAAACATATAAAGACAACACAAACTCTTTATTTAGTGCAATTTCTAATTTATCTAATTTAGATGTTGCTGTAGATTATGAGTACGAAAATTGGAAATTTAAAACTGAATATTTGTATAATTTTTATAAAAATAACGCTACTAAAAACACCAATTCATTTAACGAATTAAATGCTTCCATTTTTTATCAAAAAGAAAATAGTCGTTGGGGATTTGAATTATTAGGCACAAATATTGGCAATAACATATCTAAATTAAATTCTACTTTATCTGCAAATTTATTTTCTGAAAGAAGATCTTATGTTTTTCCTAGAACATTTGTTATAAAGGCAATCTATAAATTATAATTTTGTTTATCCATAATTCAGAAATCACCTTTATAATTAAAAAAACTTACTAGAAATTAGTTTACAATCTATTATCAATAATACTTTGCACAACTTCTGGGTTTAACAATGTACTTGTATCTCCTAAATTATCCATTTCATTAGAAGCAATTTTACGTAAAATACGTCTCATTATTTTCCCTGAACGTGTTTTTGGTAAACCTTCTGAAAACTGAATTTTATCTAACTTTGCAATTGGACCAATTCTATCTGAAATTAATTGATTTATTTCTTTGCTTAAATTCTCGTGATTTCTAGACTCACCAACATCTTTTAAAGTAATGTAACCATACAATGCACTTCCTTTTATATCATGAGGAAAACCAACAATAGCACTTTCTGCAACTGCAGGATGCTCATTAATTGCATCTTCTATAGGCGCTGTACCTAAATTATGCCCAGAAACAATTATTACATCATCTACTCTACCTGTAATTCTATAATAACCTACTTCATCTCTTAAAGCGCCATCTCCTGTAAAATACATATTATCGAATGCAGAGAAATAGGTTTCTTTATAACGTTTATGATTTCCCCAAATAGTTCGTGCAATACTTGGCCATGGAAATTTTATACATAACCTTCCTTCTACTTGGTTTCCTTTTAATTCTTGCCCATTATCATCTACTAAAGCTGGTTGAATTCCTATAAAAGGTAAGGTTGCATACGTTGGTTTTGTTGGTGTTACATAAGGTATTGGTGTAATCATAATTCCGCCAGTTTCTGTTTGCCACCAAGAATCTATAATCGGACTTTTCTTTTTACCAACATTGTCATTATACCAATGCCACGCTTCCTCATTAATTGGCTCGCCAACAGAACCTAAAACTTTTAGAGAAGATAAATCGTATTTATCTACCAATTCTGTTCCTTGTTTTGCCAACGCTCTAATTGCCGTTGGTGCTGTGTAAAATTGATTCACTTTATGCTTATCTACAATGTCCCAAAAGCGTCCAAAATCTGGATAGCTTGGTACTCCTTCAAATAAAACAGTAGTTGCTCCATTAGCTAAAGGCCCATAAACTATATAAGAATGCCCAGTAATCCAACCTATATCTGCTGTACACCAATACACATCATTTTCTCTATATTGAAAAGCATTTTTAAATGTATATGCTGTATACACCATATAACCTGCAGTTGTATGTACCATTCCTTTAGGCTTGCCTGTAGAACCAGATGTGTATAAAATAAATAGAGGATCTTCTGCATCCATAATTTCAGCTTCACAATCTTCTGACGCAGCATCTAACAAAGGTTGCAACCATTTGTCACGACCTGCTTTCATGTTTATAGTAGAATTTATTCTTTTTGCAACTAATACATTTTCTATTCCTGCACAACTTTCTAAAGCTTCATCTACAATTCCTTTTAAATCGATAGATTTTGCTCCTCTGTAAGAACCATCTGCTGTAATTAGCATCTTACAATCAGAATCATTTATTCTTGTTGCTAATGCTGTTGCAGAGAAACCTGCAAAAACAACGGAATGAATTGCACCAATTCTAGCACACGCCAAAGTTGCAATTGCTAATTCTGGTATCATAGGTACATAAATACATACTCGATCTCCTTTTTTAATTCCGTGTTCTTTTAAAACGTTCGCAAATTGATTTACTCTTTTGTGTAACTGCTTATACGTAATATGTTCTGCTGCTTCTTTAGGATCATTTGGCTCAAATAAAATAGCCGTTTTGTCTCCACGAGTTGCTAAATGTCTATCGATACAATTTTCTGTAATATTTAATTTAGCGCCTTGAAACCATTTTATTTCTGGTTTAGAAAAATCCCATTCTAAAACTTTATCCCATTTTTTTCTCCAAACAAAATGCTCTTCTGCTATTTCTTCCCAAAAATTTTCTGGCTCGCGAATAGATTTCCTATAAACTTGGTAATATTCTTCTAGATGTTTAATGTGATAATTGCTCATAATTAGTTTTGTAGATTGTAAGGGTTTATAAAAATAGAAAATTATATTTGCTTTATGGATATTCAAATCATTTTTGAATCAATTTTAACTAATTGGTATCTAATTTTACTGTTTTTTACAGTCGCAATTTTATATTCTTCTGTAGGTTTTGGCGGTGGATCTAGCTATTTAGCCATTTTAGCATTAACTGGAATCGTTTTTACTCAAATTAGAGCAACAGCGCTTTTATGTAATATTGTTGTGGTATCTGGCAACGTTTTTTTCTTCCTTCAACAAAAAAAACTAAATTTTAAAAAAATGATTCCACTTGTACTATTAAGTGTTCCACTTGCTTATTTGGGTGGAAAATTAAAAATAAGTCAACAATTCTTTTTTATATTATTGGGCGTTACTTTACTCTTTGCTGCAATTACTATGTGGATTTCTAAAAGAATAATTTCTTCGGATGAAAAAAATAACAATTTAAAACCTATTAGAAACGCAAGTTTTGGCGGATTTATTGGTTTTGTTTCTGGAATGGTTGGTATTGGAGGTGGTATTTTTTTAGCGCCACTTTTACACCTTACAAATTGGGATACTCCTAAAAAAATAGCTGCTACCGCAAGTGTTTTTATACTTGTAAACTCTATAGCTGGTTTATTGGGGCAATATTCTAACCCAGATTTTATAATCGATTGGAATTTAACTTCTATACTATTGGTTACTGTTTTTATTGGCGGACAAATAGGAAGCAGAATGAGCAATAGCTATTTTACTCCTATTCAATTAAAAAAAGCAACTGCTATATTAATTGCCTTTGTGAGTCTAAGAATTCTTTGGAAATATCTTTTTATTTAGTTGGAAGTAAAACCCTACAATTTTTAATATTTGAAGAATAATATTGCGTATTAAATACATTCAAAATATCTTTGAAACATCTATAAAAAAAAATAAAAAATGTTAGGAATTATTTTTACATTATTAATGTTAGTCTTATTACAAGCTGTGCTTGGTTTTGACAACTTATTATATATTTCTTTAGAATCTAAAAAAGCGCCAGAAGCAGATCAAAAAAGAGTACGAAAAGTAGGTATTTTAATCGCTATTGTATTAAGAATCGTTTTACTTTTTGTGTTGGTTTCTATTATCGATTTTTTTCAAGAACCTTTTTCTTTTTTATCAGGAGGAATAGAAAACATCATTCATTTTGCTTTTAATGGTCATAGTATTATTGTACTACTTGGTGGTGGTTTTATTATTTACACGGCTATTAAAGAAATTTGGCATATGATTTCTACAAAAGGTTTAGGCGTAGATGATATGGCTGCAGGTAAAAGCAGTAAATCTGCAAATGCAGTTATTACAAGTATTGTTATTATGAATCTAGTTTTTTCTTTCGATTCTATTTTAGCAGCAATTGGTCTTACCAGCGAAATAGAAAGCGCTACAACAGCTTTTATTGTAATGGCTATTGCTATTGTTATAAGTGGTTTGTTAATGTTGCTTATGGCAGATAAAATATCTACATTCTTATCAAAAAATAGAATGTATGAAGTACTTGGTTTATTTATTTTATTTATTGTAGGAATTATGCTAGTTACAGAAGGTGGCCATTTAGCACACATTAAAATTTTTGGAGAAGAAATTGTGCCAATGAGTAAAACAACATTCTACTTTGTATTGGCAATTTTAATAATTGTTGATGTTGTACAAGGAAAATATCAAAAGAACTTATTAGCAAAAGCAAATAAATAAGGACAAATTAAAAGTATAAAAAAAGTCGTTGTATTAATTTACAACGACTTTTTTTATGCCTTTATCTTTCACTTTTACTTAAGCAATTATCTACTTTGTTTCCAAACCATATCTATTGTAATTGCACTTGATAGAATTACTATTCTATTTGATTCATCTGTATAATCTTCATTTAAGTCTACTTTGTATTTATCTGCTGTAGTAAAAATTTCTTTCAAAGCTCCATTCCACTTCTTAGTTATGGTTCCTATTTGTTTATCAGTTGCATTATTTATTTGAAAATTCCAAGCTTTCATGTCTCCAGTAATTACAGCTACAAGTTCTTCTGATTTGTTATAAATTTTAAAAGTTGGTTTTAATAACTTAAATTTTTGTTTTATGGTACCAATAGTATTTCCTTTAGCATCATCAATAAGAATTGTTGACATAAAGAAAGTCCAACCTCTAGAAATGTATGCTTGTAAATTTCCTGATGCATCTTTTATTTCTAACTGAAAAGGCAACATAGTCTTGTTTAATAATAATCTAATCGCTTTTTCTCCTGAAGATAATTTTTGGTTGACAGAACCTACCTCATTTCCTTTATCATTAAATACTTTGTAACAATTTTCAAACTTAAAAGAATTCACTTTTTCGTCTATAAAATATGTGTTTAAATTAAAAAAAATTGAACTCATTTATTTTATAATTTTCAGTAATTAAATAATACACTTTTACCCATTTAGTATATTACCCAATGCTTATTTTTATTCGTTTTTTCGTTTTCGCTTTAAACAAGCAATTAACTTTACACTACTTTGGCAGTTGTATTTTTGTTTGCAATCCAATTTTCAACAGTTGGCCATATTTCTTTCTTTGAACTTTGAGATTTTAAAATCCGACTGTGGTTATAATTTTCCAAATTCCCATTTTCTTTTGAATAAAAAAGCAACTTATTCTCTTCGTTTTCAAATGCTTTTAGATATTTTTCACAACCTTCTTTTGGTGCTATAAAATTATCTCCTTTTGCACAAATAGATAATATTGGTATATTAATATTATTCATTTGTTTTAAATAATCAAAACCATTTTCCCCAATAAAATTTTTGTTTAAATTCCAATCAAACCATTGTTTCATTGTGTAATAACTTTCGCTATGTTCTGTTGAGCCAGCAGTTTTAGAAGGAACTTTACCTAATAATGCCGTTAAATATTTACTTAACAATATTTTTATTCTATTACTTAACGTCTCTGCTGCACCAAATGCTTGTACTCCAAATAGCGTAATACTGTTAATTTTTAAATTGTAATTCGGGTTTTTTATTAAGAACATGGTCAAAATAATTCCACCTCCACTATGAGTTAAACAATCTATATTTTTTAAATTCTGATTGTTAAATAGAAAATCGAATACTGATTTAATATCATATTTTGCAATAGTCTCAAAATTAAATTTTTCTTCAGATTTTGAACTTTTTCCATGATTTCTCCATTCCATAATCCAACACGTAAAACCTTTTTCTGTCAGATACGAAGCAATTCCGTCACATATTTTTCTATTAGAAAATGTTCCGTGAGTTAAAAAAATATGTTTGTCTAATATTTTTTCAGAATTCAATTTCCAAAGAGCTATTCTTTGGTTATCCTCTGTTTTTATATGGTAAAGTTGTTCTTTCAGTGTTCAATTTTTTAATTATTGCCAACGTATAGTAAACCAAATAAAACTTGGCCTACTTATTATTAATATGATATAAAGAAATTAATAATTACAATTCTATTTTTATTAAAAACAGAGTAGAAATAAATTTAATATTGTTATTCTACCTCTGCAATACTATCTTTTATTCTTTGAGAAACAATCTGTAAAATTCTTCTATTAACTTCGGATGGTTTCTCTGAGTAAAACGCAAATTCCTCTTCAGAAAAATGACCTATTATAAAACCTAAAGTCATGTTTTTATAATTGTTATCTGTCTTAAAAACAGACGAAACTCTATTTCTCTTCTTCTTATCTGCTAAAACAGATAAATCAATTTTTCTTTTTATAAGATAGTTCTTAAAGGAAGTTATTAATAAATGGTGTTGCATTTTTATAACAGGACGAATTACTTCATTTTGAAATTTCTCTACATCTGATGTTCCATCATTTACTAAATCTGATAAAACTGGTCTTTCTTTATTATTCATCTTTTATAAATTTATTTTAATCTTATTTTAGATATTTAAGACTTTAATTATCTAACAATTCATCTAATTCTAATTGAAAATCGTATTGTAAATCTTCATGCAATTTTTCAATTGCTTTTTTAATCATTCTTACTTGTGTGTCAAAGACATTTTGTAAACGTGTACTGTGTTTTATTGATGGTCTAAACTGCTTCAATTTTTTACAGAAATACAATAACAACTCTACTTCTGTTTCCTTTTTTTTAGAATACCTAATGTGTTTTTTTATTGATGTTAAGATTTTACGAGAACTTTTTCTAATATAAAAAAAACTCTTTGTGTTAATCTCATCAAACTGAACATCTACCTCTTCTTTTATTGTTTGAATAAAAGACTCTTCGTCATGAGACTCAAACATTAAATAGGTAAGTAATTCTTTATTTTCTTTTTTAAAACGAGCCAAATGCAAGCACAACTCTTTTAAATCTGCAGTAGATTTATGAGATAACTCATCTTTAAGTTGTTTTATGGTAACTGCTTTCATGCTATTAAAATTTCACTACAATATAAAAAATAATACCTCACAATTTTGTATTGTAAGGTATTATTAACATTTATAAAAAGAGATTTCTTATTTCTTAGAAATTACAATTTATTATTATTTTTCGCTAGGAATAGCAACTACTTCGTTTACATCTGCGTCATAATCTACACCTGGTACTTTAAAACCAAATAAGCTAAAAAACTCATCGCTATATCCTTGTAAATCTCCTATTTCTGGTAAATTTTCTGATGTTGCTTTTTTCCAAAGCTCTGCAACTTCTGCTTGCACATCTTCACGCATTTCTAAATCGTCTATTCTAATTCTTCCTTTTTCATCTAAAGCTAAATCACCACCAAATAAACGTTCGCTATACAAACGCTGAATTTGTTCTATACAACCTTCATGAATTCCTTTTGCTTTCATAATCTTATATAATAAAGAAATGTATAAAGGAATTACAGGAATTGCGGAACTTGCTTGTGTAACTAATGCTTTATTTACAGAAACAAATGCTTTACCTCCAATAGATTTTAAATCGTCTGCAATTGTAAAAGCTGTAGCTTCTAAATGATCTTTTGCTGCACCAATTGTACCGTTTCTATAAACAGGTTTTGTTACTTCTGGGCCAATATAAGAGTATGCAACTGTTGTAGCTCCTTCAGAAAGTAAATTTTCTGCCTGTAAAGCGTCCATCCACATTTTCCAATCTTCACCACCCATTACAGTAATTGTATTCTCAACATCTTGTCCTTCTGCGGGGTTTATAGATATTTCAGAAACTTTACCTGTATGAAAATCTACCGTTTTATTAGTAAAAACTTCTCCTATTGGTTTTAAAACAGATTTAAATCTTTTTCCTGAGTTAGGATGCGTTCTAACGGGTGATGCTAAACTGTAAATAACTAAATCTATCTGACCTAAATCTTCTTTAATTAAGTCTACAACTTGCTGTTTAATTTCGTTTGAAAACGCATCTCCGTTAATACTTTTCGCATATAAACCTGCTTTATGTGCATGCTTTTCAAAAGCAGCTGTATTATAATAACCTGGTGAACCAGGTCTTCCTGCAGTAGCTGGCTTGTCAAAAAAGACACCAATAGTTGCTGCATCTGAACCAAATGCACTTGTAATTCTCGATGCCAATCCAAAACCTGTAGAAGAACCTAAAACTAATACTCTTTTAGCTCCTTCTATTTTTCCTTTAGATTTTATATATTCTATTTGGTTCATCACGTTTTGCTCACAACCTGTTGGGTGCGATGTTAAACAGATAAATCCTCTTGTTCTTGGTTCTATAATCATTGTAGTTTGTTTTTTAGTTTGATAAAAAAGAATTTACATTTTTCTCTATTCTATCCATTACATTTTCTGTTGATGCTTTTACAAAAGCTTCTCCTGTAATTTGTTCGTATAATTCTATATATCTATTAGAAATTTCTATAGTTTTCTCATCAGACATTTCTGGTATTTGTTGGTTATCTAACCCTTGAAAACCATTTTCTATTAACCATTGTCTTACAAATTCTTTAGACAATTGCTTTTGAGACTCTCCGTTGTTTTGTCTTTCTTGATATCCTTCAGCATAAAAATAACGAGAAGAATCTGGAGTGTGAATTTCATCAATCAACACTATTTTACCTTCTTTTGTTTTTCCAAATTCATATTTAGTATCTACTAAAATTAATCCTCTTTTTGCAGCAATCTCTGTTCCTCTTTGAAACAAAGCACGTGTATATTTTTCTAAAACAATGTAATCTTCTTCAGAAACAACTCCTTTAGATAAAATATCTTCACGCGTAATATCTTCATCATGATCGCCATTATCTGCTTTTGTAGAAGGTGTAATTAAGGCTTCCGGAAATTTATCGTTCTCCTTTAAACCTTCTGCCATTGCTACGCCACAAAGTACTCTTTTACCCAATTTATATTCTCTAGCTGCATGACCAGACATATAACCACGAATTACCATTTCTACTTTAAATGGTTCACATAAATGACCAATGGCTACATTTTCATCTGGGTTTGCAAGCAACCAATTAGGAACAATATCTGCTGTATCATTCATCATTTTTGTTGCAATCTGATTTAAAATCTGTCCTTTAAACGGAATTTGGCGAGGCAAAATAACGTCGAAAGCAGACAATCTATCTGTTGCAACCATTACTAAAAGTTTATCATTAATATTATAAACTTCCCTTACTTTACCTTTGTAAACAGACTTTTGGTTGGGAAACTTAAAGTTAGTTTCGTTAATTGTATTCATTATAGTTATTGTGTTGTTGATTGTGCAAAAATAGTAATTTAAAAAGTTATTTTTTCTTCTTTTTTAAACGTTTTATTTGCTTTAAATTATCGGTAATTGGTGTTGCTGTTATTTCTGTTTCTCCAGGAATAAAATAAAAGAAATATGCCGAATTTTGACCTATTTTTCGAACATCTAATTTTTCATTATCTTTAAAAACCAAAGTGTAATTTGGTATTACTTCACTCTCTTCGTATTTATGCTTTAATCCTAAACCCAAACCAGTTCGCATAGAAACAAATAGTAAGAAAAAAATAAACATTAAACCTGGTAACAAGTTTTTCTTGTCTTCTAATTTCTCATACCTTTTGTCCCATTTTTCTATATTGTATAATTTCTTATACCAATTCTTAACTCTTAAGTATTTATATAATCTAGGCATCCACCTTGTAAAATAGAAATACATTAAAGTAAACATTCCAATTAAAAAGAGTGATAATATCCAATTATTAGCCAATAAACTTATAGGAGAAATTAAAGCATCTAAAATAGTTGTGTAATTTAAGTACGAAACACCAAAGATTCCGTAGAATATAGCATCACTAACAATTCCTAAAATAATAAGGTATAAATACCCAATATAAAAGTAATCTTGTAAGCCTAATTTTTCTTTTTCTATTTTTATCATTCTGCTTCTATACTTTTATATGCGCTAATAATACTTCTAACCAATCGATGTCTTACAACATCTTTATCGTCTAAATAAACCTGTGCAATTCCTTTAATATCTTTTAAAGCTAATAAAGATTCTTTTAAACCAGAAACTTGTTTTCTTGGTAAATCTATTTGTCCTGGGTCGCCTGTTATTATAAACTTTGCACTTTTACCCATTCTTGTTAAGAACATTTTCATTTGGTTGTGGGTAGTATTTTGCGCTTCATCTAAAATTACAAATGCGTTGTCTAAAGTTCTACCACGCATAAATGCCAAAGGCGCAATCTGAATAATTCCCTTTTCTATATGAGATTCTAATTTCTCATGCGGAATCATATCTCTTAACGCATCATATAAAGGTTGCATATAAGGATCTAATTTTTCTTTTAAATCTCCAGGAAGAAACCCTAAATTTTCTCCAGATTCTACAGCTGGTCTTGTTAAAATAATTTTTCTTACTTCTTTTTCTTTTAAAGCTTTTACAGCTAAAGCAACAGCTGTGTAGGTTTTTCCTGTTCCTGCAGGACCAACTGCAAACAACATATCATTTTTTCCCATTAACGTAACCATCTTTCTTTGGTTCTCTGTCTGTGGCTTAATAAGTTTTCCATTAACACCGTGTACTAAAACATCTTTTGCTTTTTTTGAAGCTGCTATTTTTTCTTCATTTCCGTTAGATGTTAAAATACGTTCGATACTATTGTCGTCTAATTTGTTGTAACGATTGTAATATTTTATCAAACGTTCTAACCTAATTTCAAACTCATCTAAAAGATCTGGTTCGCCATAAATTTTCATTTGAGAGCCGCGAGCCACTATTTTAATTTTAGGAAAGTACTTTTTTATCTGTTCTATGGTGCTATTATGTGCTCCAAAAAAGTCTTTTGGATTGATTTCTTCTAACTCTATAATGCGTTCGTTCAATTGTTTATTTTTTATAGATTGATGCCAATTTTATTTCAATTAAAAATAGCGAATTAAATTTCTAAAATGATTAGATTTGCCTAAAATAATCAACAATTTTTACACATTTAATTAACAGCTATAAAATTAATGTCTCTAATTACTTTAACCACAGATTTTGGAACGAAAGATCACTTTGTAGGTGCAGTTAAAGGAGCCATTTATTCTGAACTTGCAGATGCTAAAATTGTAGATATTACTCATGAAATTTCTCCGTTTAATATTACAGAAACTGCCTATATCTTAAAGAATTCTTACAAAAGTTTTCCTAAAGGAACCATACATATTGTTGGTGTAGATTCAGAATTAAGTGAAGAGAACAAACATATTGCCTTAGAATTAGATGGTCATTTTTTTGTTTGTCCAGATAACGGAATCATTTCTATGATTGCTCAAGAAATAAAACCTACCAAAATTGTAGAAATTAATATTCACGACAGAGTAGAAAGTAGTTTTCCTGTTTTAGATGTTTTTGTACAAGTAGCTTGTTTTATTGCAAGAGGTGGAAATTTAACCGTAATAGGAAAAGAAATTCTAGAGTTTAAAATAAATGTAGAAATTCAGCCAAAAGTAAATCAGCAACAAGATCAAATAATTGGTGGTATTATTTATATTGATAATTATGGAAATGTAATTACCAATATTAGTAGAAAAATGTTTCATGACATTGGAAAAGGAAGAAATTTTAAAATGAACGCGAAAAAGCATTCATTTTCTAAAATATTTACAAAATATAATGAAGTTGCTAGTAATGCCGCTTACAGTAATCAACAATATGAAGGGCATAAATTGGTGTTATTTAATTCTGCCCAATTTATAGAAATTGCTATTTATAGAAGTAACTTAGACACTGTTGGTGGCGCTTGTTCTCTACTTGGTTTAGAGTATAGAGATACTGTAACTATCGATTTTATAAACGAACCCAAACAAGAATTCACTACCTTAAATTAAACCATGTTTGTAAGAATTGTAAAGATGAGTTTTCATCAAAAACATATAGAAACTTTTTTATCTATTTTTGAAGAAAAAAAACAATTTATTAGAGCATCTAAAGGATGTAATCTATTAGAATTATATCAAGATAAAAATAACCCTGATATCTTTTTTACTTATTCTTATTGGGAAAATGAACAAGATTTAGAAGAGTATAGAAATTCTAATCTTTTTAAAGATGTGTGGGCAAAAACAAAGGTCTTTTTTAATGACAAGCCGCTGGCTTGGAGCGTAGATAAAAAAGTAAGCTTAAAATAATAAAATAACAATAATTAAATATAAATGCAAGAATTTTCTTTTTCAACTTTCCCAGAATTAGCAACAGACCGTTTAAACTTACGTCAATTAACTTTTGATGATGTTAAACCAATTTTTAGACTACGTTCTAACAAAGAAATTAACGAATTAATTACAAGAGAAACACCAAAAAATTTAAGTGAAGCAGAAGCTTTTATAGATACTTGCTTAAAAGAGTTTACAAACGAGAATAGTATTTTTTGGGGATTAGAATTACAAAGCACTGGCCAACTTATTGGAACTATTTGTCTTCATAGAATTGATTTAGAAAATAATTTTGCAGAAGTTGGTTACGAGGTAAATCCAGATTTTCAAGATGAAGGCTATATGAGTGAAGCTATGAACAAAGTTTTAGACTTTAGTATTATGACTTTAAGTTTAAAAAACATTGAAGCATTTACACATCAAAATAATACTGCATCTATTGCGTTATTAGAAAAATATCTTTTCGTTTTACAACCAGAAAGAAGAGATGAAGCAATAGAAGACAACCGTATTTATAAATTTGGAAGTTAGAAAAACACACCTTTTTAAGAAAGAAAACTAAAACAGCAAATTAGCATTTATAAAATGTTCGCAATTTTAAAAAAAGAATTTAACTCATTTTTTGCAAGTCCAATTGCCTATTTGGTAATTGGGGTTTTCTTGTTGATAAACGGATTATTTTTATGGATTTTTAAAGATGAGTTTAATATTTTAAATGCTGGTTTTGCAGATTTAAATCCTTTTTTCTTTTTAGCACCTTGGGTGTTTTTATTTTTAATACCTGCAATAACCATGAAAAGTTTTGCAGATGAATTTAGTAACGGAACCATAGAACTTCTAAAAACAAAACCAATTTCTAATTGGCAAATAGTTTTAGGAAAATTTTGGGCTTCGCTCCTATTAGTAACTGTTGCATTAATACCAACACTTATTTATGTTTATACTGTTTACCAACTAGGTAGTGTAATTGGTAATTTAGATTTTGGTACTACAATTGGCTCTTATATTGGGTTAATCTTTTTGGCTGCAACTTATACAGCCATTGGTCTTTTTACCTCTACAATTTCTAAAAACCAAATTATTGCTTTTATTTTAGGCGTATTTATAACCTTTATTCTGTTCTACGGTTTTGATGCTATTTCAAACTCATTAGACAATAATTTAACTATTAAAAAACTAGGAATAAACGAGCATTTTAAAAGCATTTCTCGCGGTGTTATAGATACTAGAGATCTTATTTACTTTATTAGTGTAACTGTTTTCTTTTTATTCATAACTAAAACACGTTTAGAAAATGAATAAGAAAATAAAAAATAGCGCTATTTTAATTATTGGTTTGGTTGTACTAAACTTTGTAAATGAATCTTTTTATAAACGTTTCGATTTAACAGAAGACAAACGTTACACACTTTCTAAAACTACAATAAACATTATTTCTAAGGTTGATAAAAATCTTTTTATAAACATCTATTTAGAAGGCGATTTTCCTTCAGAATTTAAAAGGTTACAAGTAGAAACACGTCAATATTTAGAAGAGTTAGCATCAAAAAACTCTAAAATAAAAATCAATTTTGAAAACCCAGATAATCAACGAGAAGCATTAATTAAAAGAGGAATGATGCCTAGTCAATTAACCGTTGAAGAAGATGGTAAATTGTCTGAAGCAATTATTTTTCCTTGGGCAGAAATAAACTACGGAAACAAAACAACAATAATCTCTTTACTACCAACATCTATTGTTGCATCTCAAGAAGAACAATTACAAAAAGCAATTGAAAATTTAGAATATAGTTTTTCGAACGCTATAAATTCTGTGAACCAAAAACAGCTTAAAAAAGTTGCAATACTTACTGGTAATGGAGAATTAAAAGACATTTACCAATATAGTTTATTAAGCGAAATTGCAAAAAAATATAAATTGGCAAAATTCACTTTAGATGCTGTTTCAAAAGATGCTGCACAAACTTTAGATGATTTGTCTCACTTAGATTTGGCAATTATTACAAAACCAACAGAGAAGTTTACCGATAAAGAAAAGTTTGTTCTAGATCAATTTATTACAAACGGGGGTAAAACATTATGGATGCTAGATAATGTGCAAGCAGACCAAGATAGTTTAGGCAAAACAGGAAAAATGTTAGCGTATCCTAGAGATTTAAATCTTACCGATTTATTATTTACTTATGGTATAAGAATAAATACTAGTTTAATTAAAGACCTTTATGCAGCACAAATTCCTGTAGCAACGGGGCAAGTTGCTAACCAACCACAATTTAAAAACTTAGATTGGTTTTATCATCCTTTAGTTGGTGGGAATCCTAATCATTCGATTACAAAGAATGTATCTCCTGTAAGATTACAGTTTGCAAATCAAATAGATACTTTAAAGAATAACATTAAAAAAACACCTTTATTAGTTAGTTCTTTATTAACGCAAAAAGTTGGAACGCCTAAAATTATAGCGTTACAATCTATTGCAGAAGAAGTTATTGAAGAAAATTATAATAACGGAAATCAGTTATTTGCAGTTTTATTGGAAGGGAAGTTTAATTCTGCTTATAAAAATCGTGTAAAACCATTTGAAACAGTATTATATAAAGAACAATCATCAAAAAATAAAATGATCATTATTTCTGATGGAGATGTTGGAAAAAATCAAATATTAAAAGAACAACCTTACGATTTAGCCCGAGATAAATGGACCAATCAACAGTTTGGAAATAAGGATTTCTTATTAAATGCAGTTGATTATTTATTAGATGATTCTGGTTTAATGAACTTAAGAAACAAGTCTTTACAAATAAAAATGTTAGACAAACAAAAAGCTTTTAAAGAACGTTCTTTTTGGCAATTTCTAAACGTAGGTTTACCTTTAATACTTTTATTTACTTTTGGCTTTGTTTTTAATTATCTAAGAAAAAGAAAGTATACTAAATTAGTATAGTAAAAGTAGCGAGTTAGAAACATTTATAATTCTAAAACTCTAGTAAATCGTCGTGAATAAAAGTATAATTTAAAACACGTTGTAATTTATCTGAAGATATTATTTTCCATTCATAAACCTCTTCGTCTTCAAATACAGGCGTTTCGAAATCTCTACTTAATTTTGCTATTGTATAAAACTCTCTTCTTGTAGGATGATGATTAGAGCACGCATTAAAAACGGTATTCCAACAATTCTTTGCAATAACTTCGTGAATAATTTCGATACAATCTTCTCTATGAATCATGTTTACAAAACCTTTAGGTTGTGGTATTTTTCGTCCGTTTTTAAACCAATTAGAAGGATGTCTGTCACCACCAAATAAACCAGCAAAACGAATTATAGTAGTTTCGAAAAAAGTATTTTCTCTAAATAGGTTTTCTATCTCTGTAAGTGCATTTTTTAAAACAGCATCTTCCTCTGTCATTACTTTATTTAAACGTCCATAAACAGAAGTAGAACTTATAAAAATCACTTTTTGCACCGTAGATTCTTGAATCTGTGCAATTAGGCTTTCGAAACCATCTATATCTTTAGAGGTAATTGCAATAATTAAAATATCTGTATCTAAAAAAGCATCAAACTCTTCGAACTCAGAAATATTTACCAAATAAGTTTCAATTCCTTCTGCTTCTAAAGCATCTATTTTTTCTTCTGAAGTTGTAGATCCCTTTACAGAGAAACCATCTTCTATAAATGACATTGCCAATGGTTTTCCTAACCAGCCACAACCTAAAATACTAACATTTTTCATATCTCTAAATAAATTAAATAGCTACGTACTAATTTTAACAAGTTGCGGTATCACAACAATTATCCTCCTTTATCAATTTGCAAGAAACTACCGCTAAAAGTGCTCCTAAAATGGGTGCTAAAATATACAACCAAAGTCCTTCTAAGTTTCCAGAAACTATATTAGGTGCAATAGAACGTGCAGGATTCATAGATGCATTTGTAATAGGACCTGCAAACATTGCTTCTAATAAAACAACCGCACCAACTGCAATTCCTGCTATAATTCCCATTTCTTTACTTCCTGTAGACACGTTTATAATTACTAACATTAAGAAAAAAGTAAGTAATAACTCTAATACAAAAGCACGCCAAACATCTACTGTTGGTATAGTAGCACCTAGATTTTCACTTGCAGGAAAAAGAAACCATAAAATTAAACTAGCTGCAAAAGCACCTAAAACTTGTGCTATTATATATTTTGGTACTTCTTTCCAAGAAAACTTTTTTGCATAAGCAAACGCAATGGTAACTGCAGGGTTAAAGTGTGCTCCTGAAGTTTCACCAAAAGCATAAATCATTGCCATAACAATTAAACCCCAAGTAATTGCAATACCAACATGTGTTACTTCGCCACCGGTAACTTCATTTACCGTCATTGCTCCTGTTCCGCAGAAAACCATAGAAAAAGTTCCTATAAATTCTGATATGTATTTCTTCATTTTATTATAGTAAATAACAAAGATACATTGCTTTATTTTAAGATATTGTTAACATTTGGCGTTTTTAGTTATTGTAATTTTGATAGAATTATAAACAACAATATACCAATCATGAAAAAAATTATATTAAGCTTATTTGTACTTGCTACAACACTTGCTACAAATGCACAAATTGAAACACCAGCGCCTAGTCCGTCTCAAAAAACAGTACAAAAAGTTGGCTTAACAGATGTTACTTTAGAATACTCTAGACCAAGCATGAGAGGTAGAAAAATATTTGGTGGTTTAGAAGATTTTGGAAAAGTGTGGAGAACTGGTGCAAACTCAAATACAAAATTAACTTTCTCTACAGACTTTATGGTTGCAGGAAACAAGTTAAAAAAAGGAACGTATGCTTTGTATACAATTCCAGGGGAAAAAACTTGGGATATCATTTTATATACTGATGCAACAAACTGGGGAAATCCTGCTAAATGGGACGAATCTAAAGTTGCTGCGAAGGTAAATGTTGCCGCACAAAATATTCCAATGAATATTGAAACGTTTACAATTACTTTTGATGATTTAACAAATAATTCTGCAGTTTTAGGAATTATGTGGGAAAACACATATGTTGGTTTAAAATTCGAAACACCAACAGAAGAAATGGTTTCTAATAATATCGAAAAAATAATGAGTGGACCGTCTGCTAACGATTATTATGCTTCTGCTACTTATTACTTAGAAGGAGGAAAAGATATTAATAAAGCACAAATTTGGATAGATAAAGCAGTAGAAATGACTGCTAACGCTCCTAAATTTTGGTTTTTACGTAAGCAATCTTTAATTCATGCAAAAGCTGGTAAAACTAAAAGTGCTATTGCTGCTGCAAAAGCTTCTTTAAAATATGCTGAAATTGCAAAGAATGCTGGTTACATAAAAATGAACAAAGCTTCTTTAAAAGAATGGGGAGCAATGTAGTCTCTATTTTTATAAAAACATTAAAAATCTCAAGTGAAAGCTTGAGATTTTTTTGGTTATAAATTTATCTATTTCTACAAAACAACTACTTTATAAAGCTTCATTTAAAAAAGTTTACTTTTATTTCTTTTAAACTGTCACAAATTAAAAACAATTTTGTCTTTAGAATAGAAACATTTTATTGGAAACAAACCAACCACATATAACCAACCTTTTAGAACGCTGCAAAAAGCAAGATAAAAATGCTCAGCTAGAATTGTACAAATGCTATTATAAAGCAATGTACAATGTAGCTTACCGTATTCTAAAAGATGAGTTTGAAGCAGAAGATCTAATGCAAGAAGCCTTTTTAACGGTTTTTACCAAAATGAAAATGTATAAAGGTGAAGTTACTTTTGGCGCTTGGTTAAAGAGAATAGTTATTAATAAAAGTTTAACTCAGTTAAAGAAAAACAATAGATACCAAGAAGTTAAAATGGAAGTAATTCCTACAGATAATATTGAAGAAGAAACAATAAATTATACGGGTTTAAAAGCAAGTAATGTTTTAAAATGTTTACAGAGTTTAAAAGAAAATTATAGAATTGTTTTAAACCTTCATTTAATTGAAGGCTATGATTACGAAGAAATTTCTCAAATTTTAGACTATACAAATGAAAATGTTAGAACAACGGTTTCTAGAGCAAAAAAGAAGTTAAAGCAAGTTTTACTTGCAGATAATATACAAACACAAGTTTATGGAAGATAAATTACAACATTTCTTTTCTGAAAATGAATTCGATTTTAAAGAACCTAACATAGGTCATTTAGAACGTTTCGAACGCAAATTAAATGAACCTAAACAAAAGCAAAAAACTTCTTGGAAATGGCTAAGTGTTGCTGCCTCTGTTGTTCTAGTCTTAGGCTTTTGGTTGGGTAGCAATCATCAAAAAAGACAATTAGATTTAGCAGATGTTTCCCCTAAGATGCAAGAAGTACAAAACTACTTTGTTTCAACAATTACAGAAGAAACTAAGACCTTAGAGAAATACAGAAGTTTAGAAACAGAAAACATTATAGAAAATGCTTTAAACGAACTAGAAGAATTAGAAGATAATTACAAAATTTTTGTAGAAGAACTAAATAAAAATGGCGAGCATAAAAGAATAATAAGTGCTATGATTAAAAATTATCAAAGACGTTTAGAAATTTTAGACAATACTTTAAAACAAATAGATCAAATTAAGAACCCTAACAACATACAAAATGAAACCTATATATAGAATTGCGTTTTTATTACTCTTTATTCCATTTTTTACAAATGCGAATACTGGTGATAAAAAACATGAAAAAACTAAAACAATAAAGAAAGTATACAATGTAAATTCTAATGCTAAAGTTGCTTTAAATAATAGATATGGCGATTTTAATATTACAACATGGGACAAGAATCGTGTAGAAATTGAAGTAATAATTAGTGTAAAAGGTGATGATTTAGATGAAGTTGAATCTAAATTAAACTCTATTAAAATTGAATTTAATGCTAGTAATTCTTTAGTTGAAGCGCAAACTATTTTTAACGAAAAGAAAAGTAGTTGGTCTTCTTGGTGGGGGAAAAGTAAAAACACCAACTACAAAATAAATTATATTGTTAAAATGCCTAAAACAAATTCTGTAGATTTAAATAACGATTACGGTAGTATTTACTTAGGCAATCTAACTGGTAAAGCAATAATTAACTGCGATTATGGTAAGATTTCTATTGGAAAATTATCTGCAGTAAATAATGAAATTAATTTAGACTATTGCTCTTCTTCTTCTATCTCTTCTATGAAAAGTGGAAGTATAAATATTGATTATTCTAAATTAACTATTGATAATTCTGAAAACATAAAATTAAATGCAGACTACTCTACTATAAAATTTGATAAAGCTGGTGAAATTGATTTTAATTTAGATTACGGCTCTATAACGGTAAACGATTCTGAGCGTATTAATGGAAATTCAGATTATGTAACATTACGTTTTGGTACTGTTAGAAAAGAATTAATTATAGATACAGATTATGGTTCTCTAACAGTTAAAAAACTAATTAAAGGTTTTAGTAAAGTTGATATTACAAGTCAATATACTGGTATTAAAATTGGTGTTGAAGAAGGAAACTCTTTCAATTTTGAAATCGACTTACAATACAGTAGCTTTAAAAGAGATGAAGACAAAGTAGAAATCTTTAAAAGTATTACAAAATCTACAAAAAAATACTACGAAGGTACGTATGGCAAAGGAAAAACAAACTCAATATTAAATGTAAATTCTCAATACGGTAGTGTTAGAATTGAAGAAAACTAAACAACAAAAATCAACCTAAAAACTAAAATGATGACTAAAAAAATATTATTAACTGCTTTAATTTTTACACTTACCTTTTCTGTTAATGCACAAGATTGGTTCGGAGGAAGCAAAAGAATTAAAGGAAACGGAAATATAGTTACTGTAAATAGAACTACAGATAATTATCGAGGTATTGCTGCTGGTGGCTCTTTCGATGTGGTTCTTGTAAAAGGAAAAGAAGGTAAAATTACTATTGAAGGAGAAGAAAATATTATTCCTTTTATAGAAACTGAAATTAGCGGTGGAATCTTAAAAATAAAGTATCAAAAAAACACAAACATTAGAACTACAAAGAGAGTAACTGTAACTGTAACTTTTAATAAAATTGAAAGTGTTGCTTTAGGTGGTTCTGGTAATATTTCTAGTGAAGAAGTTATAAAAGCAAATGATTTAAATGTTAGTTTAGGTGGTTCTGGAAATATCAATTTAAAAATTGATACGGACACTGTTAGCACAAAAATTGGTGGCTCTGGTAATATTGAATTACAAGGAAACACAAATGAATTAAGTTGTTCTATAGCAGGTTCTGGAAGCATAAGAGCTTATAATTTAAACGCAGATGAAGTAAATGCAACAATTGCAGGTTCTGGAAGTGTAAAAACTACAGTAAAAAATAAAATTAAAGCTAAATTGGTTGGTTCTGGAAGTATTTATTACAAAGGAAACCCAAAACATGTAGATAGCAAATCTGTTGGTTCTGGTAGCATTATAGACAGAAATTAAAAAATAATACCTATTAAATTTAAAAACCGTAAAATGAATTTCATTTTACGGTTTTTCTTTACTTATTTTTAAAATTTAGATATTTAATAGTTACGATACTGTTTTGTTTCTTCAAAAACATAATCTAAAATCTTTTGATCTATTTCACCAAAAGGTAAACTTCTACGTTTCATAACTGCAGTTGCAACTTCTGTTACTTTCTTCATTTGAAATGTAGTAAAACCTGCTGCTCCACCCCAACTAAAAGAAGGTATAAAATTTCTTGGAAATCCGCTTCCAAAAAGGTTTGCACTTACACCAACTACAGTTCCTGTATTAAACATGGTGTTTATTCCGCATTTAGAATGGTCTCCCATCATTAATCCACAAAACTGTAATCCGGTTTTTGCAAAACGACCCGTTTCGTAATCCCACAATTTTACTTCTGCATAATTATTTTTTAGGTTCGAATTATTTGTATCTGCGCCTAAGTTACACCATTCACCAATAACAGAATTACCTAAATAACCGTCGTGTCCTTTACTCGAATAACCAAAAATAACAGCATTACTAACTTCTCCTCCTATTTTAGAATATGGGCCAATAGTAGTGTCTTTATATATTTTTGCTCCCATTTTAACAACAGCATGTTCGCACATTGCAAAAGGTCCTCTAATAGAAGAACTTTCCATAATTAAAGCATCTTTACCAATATAAATTGGTCCTTCAGAAGCATTTAGAGTTGAAAAAACCACTTCTGCGCCTTCTTCTATAAAAATATTTTCTTTATTTAAAACCTGAATCCCTTCTGGTATTGGTTCAGAGGTTCTTCCTTCTGTAATTAAATCGAAATCTTGTTGAATTGCTTTACCGTTATAAGTAAAGATATCCCAAGTATTTTTTATTTGTATTAACTCTTCTTCAAATTCAATTTGCGTATATGCATCGAAATTAACCTCTTCTTGACTATCTGTGGTATAAAATGCAATTACATCTTCACCTTTAAAAATAGCTTCATTTTCAGAAAGTCCTTTTACTTTATCTACCAAAGATTCCGTAGGACAAAAAGAAGCATTTATAAGAATATTTTCTTCCATTTCTACCATAGGAAACTTCTCTTCTAAATACTCTTCTGTAACTGTTGTAGTAGTTAAACCAAGATGCTTTTCCCATTTTTCTCTAATGGTTAAAATACCTATTCTAATATCTGCAACGGGTCTTGTATATGTAAAAGGTAATAGTGTATTTCTAACATCACTATCAAATAAAATATAATTCATTTCGTTTTTTTTTGAAGAGCTACAAATTTACTCTAAAATGAGCACAAAAAAAACCGATTGTAATAAATACAACCGGCTTTTATCATTAAAAAAAGATTACTTCTAAAAATTGACATCGAATACATGTATTTCCGGAATGTTATGGAGATTTAGTTGTATCTACATTTCTTCCTTCAGAATTAGACACTAATATTAATAACTTCAAAGAAATTACTAATAATAAAATTTTAAAAATGCAGCTTTATGTAACAATTTGGTTAATTGAAATTACTTCTTAGATGTTAAAATGATTGATAACAGATATAATATTCATAATAATTTCAAATATTATTTACGAATTATTAAATATCAATAGTAAATACTAGCATCGAAAAAAAGCTATAAATTAACTGATAATATGTGCTTTACAAAACAAAAAACGACTCAAAAGGGAAAATACAAGGTTAAAAATCAAAAACAAATTCAGAATACAGCTGTATTTACTAAAAATTAGATTTGTATTTTTGAAGAATGAAGAAAATTATTGGAGTTTTAGTTGGTTCTTTAATTATACTAACCACCTTATATTACCTTTTTATTTATTTTATAAATTATAGTACAGGTGTTAGATCTGGTGAACTAATAAAAATTAGTAGAAAGGGTGTTGTAGTAAAAACTTGGGAAGGTGAAATTAGTCAAGGAATTTCCGGAGCTCAAATTTTCACATTCTCAGTAGAAGAGAAAGATGAAGAAGTCATAAAAAATTTACAAAAATACCAAGGTAGATATGTAAAACTAACTTATAAAGAACGCTATTCTACATTCTTTTGGCTAGGAGATACAAAATACTTTGTTACAAAAGTAACACAAGAAGATTCACCACATTTTAGAAGTAAAAATTATACAAATGATTAAAAAATTTAAAAGTATTAAAGAATCGCAATTAACAATTACAGAGTTAATGTTGCCTGCACATTCTAATTTTAGTGGTAAAATTCATGGAGGGCATATTTTAAACTTAATGGATCAAATTGCATTTGCATGTGCTTCTAAACATTCTAGTAACTATTGCGTAACTGCATCTGTAAATAAAGTAGACTTTCTAAATCCTATTGAAGTTGGTGAACTTTTAACTTTAAAAGCGTCTGTAAATTATACAGGTAGAACTTCTATGGTTGTTGGTTTACGAGTAGATTCAGAAAACATTAGAACCGGAGAAACCAAACATTGTAACTCTTCTTATTTTACAATGGTTGCTAAAGACGACGACGGAAAAAGCACACCAGTTCCTGGAATTATTCTAACATGTAAAGACGAAATTAGAAGATATGCAAGATCTATTGTTAGACAAAGTGAAGGAAAAAACAGAACTTCTCGTTTTAGTAGTAAAGTTTTTAAAATTGAAGACTATTTAGAACTTTTAGAACAAAGTAATTCTAAAATTGAAATGAAAGAGTAAGTTTATTTCTTATTTTTTTTAGATATAACAACGATTTTTTTAATGACATCGTCATCGTTTAATGGAAGATAAAAAAACAAAAATATTAATTATTCCAGGGCTAGGTGGTTCTGGAGAGAAACATTGGCAATCGTTTTGGCTTTTAAATTATAGTAATTCTGTAAAGGTGATTCAAGAAAATTGGGATGCACCAAAATTAAACATTTGGCTAAAGAAGTTAAATGAAGAAATATTACGTTTAGATTGCCCTATAATTATAGTCGCTCATAGTCTTTCTGTTTCTTTAGTTCTTCATTGGACTAACTTACACAATAACTCGAATGTAATAGGTGCTTTATTAGTGGCTCCTGCAGATGTAGATTCACCAGATCATACGCCAGATGTTGTTCGAAGTTTCGCTCCTATGCCAACAACAGAACTTCCCTTTCCTTCAATTGTAGTAACAAGTAATAACGACCCTTATATTAATATAAATCGAGCTAAATATTTTGCAGAAAATTGGAAAAGTGATTTTATTAATATTGGTTCTAAAGGACATATAAATTCAGAATCTAACCTAGAAAATTGGACAGAAGGACAACTTATTTTAGAACAATTAATAAAAAAAATAAACTTCTAATAATATAATTACCCAACGTTTTATACATTTCTTTATCTCTAAAATATTAAGAAATTAATTTTTTGGAGTTAGACATAGAACTATTAGTCCTACTGCTACAACTTCACGTTACAAATACACGTAACTTTGTAGAAGATACTTTTATAAGACAAACTACTAATAGCTTTAGTGCTAAATATGGTAATTTCCATTTTAGTTTTAAAACAACGTTTATTTTCATACTAAAAACAAGAGACTTTAGTAAGTTTTAGATAAAACTAATTCAGTCTCTTTTTAATTAGAACAATAAATTATTTTTTAAGGCTTTTATAAATTGCTATTCTAATTTTTTCTTCATTTATCCAACCACTAAAAGAACTATAACCTTCTGTTATTTTTTTGTTATTGGTTACATTTTCTAATGTTTTTCCTTCTTTAATAGCTTGCTTAATTTTAGCTCTTAAATCGATTAACATATTTTTGTAAGCAATTAATTCTGTTTTATTAGATACGTTTCCATGACCAGGTATTATTATAGTTTCATTGTCTGAAATTAAAATTACTTTTTCTGCTGCAGAAATTACGCCATTAATACTTCCACCAGAATTTAAATCTATATAAGGAAACTTGCCTTGAAAATAAGTGTCTCCCATATGTATAATATTATTCGACATAAAATAAATAATAGCATCACCATCTGTATGAGCATTATGAACGTGACTAACCAAAACATCTTCATTATTAATATGAAGCATCATATTATCTGAAAAAGTTATTACAGGCAACGCTTCTTTAGAAGACGCCTTTTTAGTTTTACCTCTTATTGTTTGAGGCATATTCATACGTTTTCTTACATTTTCATGTGCTAGAATTAAAGCTCCTTCTTTTTGAAAGTTTTCATTTCCACCAGTGTGATCTCCATGCCAATGAGAGTTTACTAAATATTTAATTGGTTTTGGTGTAATTATTTTTATTGCCTCTAATATTTTAGGGGATAAAGGTGCAAACTGATCATCAATCATAAAAATACCGTCTTCACCTACAAAAAGACCAATATTACCACCTTGTCCTTTTAACATATAAAGATTGTCTGCTAATTTGGTGGGTATAATTTTAATTTCATTTCTTTGAGAATAGAAAGAAATAGAGATCATTAAAAAGAAAAAAGTGGTTTTTAGGTTTTTCATGTATTCTTTGTTTGGTTAAAATTGTAAAATAAGACATTATCTTAGTGGTAAAAGTTTAATTTTCTTACATAATTTGATAAAAAAATAAAAAAGATTAAATTATTTTTAAGCTAACTCTTTCATTATGAAAGCTATTAAAAAAATGTTTCTTTTTTCTTAAAAAAAACATTGCAGATGTTAAAAAACATTCTATATTTGCAGCTCTATACAACGCGAAAGTAGCTCAGTTGGTAGAGCGTCAGCCTTCCAAGCTGAATGTCGCCAGTTCGAACCTGGTCTTTCGCTCAAAAGACTTCATAATTTTTATGAAGTCTTTTTTTTTGCTTTCAACTTAATAAAAACATCAAATATAAACTGAAATCTTCTTCTTTAGTTTACACTAAATAGACCACCTTATTCTTATTTCTTCTTTCTTTTTAAAATTAATTGTAAACTTCTTTCGATCTCTTCCTTAAGTCTGTTATTATTTAATTCTACCTTCAATTTAATAAGAAAACATTCACTTTCTTCGATACCACTACAAGCTCTAATAAGCTTCCATTTTATTAAATCGTCTGTATTGTTATTTTTATAGCATGTTTTTAAAGCTTCAAAAACACTTTCTTTTTTAAATTTAAAATTAACATGTCCAATGGTATCAATTAACTCACTTAAAACCCGTTTATCTGCTGTTTTAATACCTTTTAGTAAATCTGGCATTAAATTATAACCTATTCTTATTAACGTTCGGCTAGCAATATCTCTTGGCAATGGATAACTGTCTTTTAAGAAGTTATTTTCAGGTACTTTTCTATGCTGATTATTGCCTATAGTTCCTAAACAATTTATTAAAGGAAGTACAGAGAGTTTGTCTAGTAATATTAATGTATTACAAATTTCTATTTTAGAATACAGTTTCTTTTCAACTTTTAAAGCTTCAATAAGATAATTAACAGTTATAATTGTTTTATTTTCTTTTAGCAATCTTGCTCCTAGCGTTCTTTCTGAAGCAATTACACTTTTTAACAACATTATTTTTCTATCAAACGAAAAGTTATAAACTTTAGAACAAATTTTATCAGATAAAAAACCACGATTTATAAGTTGTTCTTGTTTACTAATCATCTATAAGAAATTAAAGAGATTTTAATTTATCTCCAAACAACAATAAAAGTACAATAGGCACTGCCAATATAAGAACCATAAATTTGTTGGTTGTAAATAATGATGGATTAAGCATTAAAGTAATTGCAAAACCACCAATTGCACCACCTAAATGTGCAGAATGGCCAACGTTGCCTAATTGTTTTTTCATTCCGTAAATGGAATATAATAAATACCCTACACCAAATAGATAACCAGGAATAGGTATTGGAATAAAGAACAAATACAAACTCATGTCTGGGTCTAATAATATAGATGAATAAATAATACCAGAAACTGCACCAGAGGCACCTACAGCACTATAATATGGTTCGTCTTTATGAAATTTAAGTGAATATAAACTTCCTGCTAGTAAACTAACAAAGTAAATAATTAGAAAGTTCGATGTTCCAGAAAAATGTGTTACCGTTTTTCCAAATAAATACAAAGCGTACATATTAAACCCTAAATGCGTCCAATCTACATGTAAAAAACCAGACGTAAGTGTTCTTATTTTTTCTCCTGATAATATTCGACCAACTTGAAATTTATACTTATCTAAAAAAGCATAATCGTTAAAACCTTTCATAGAAACCAAAACATTGGCTATAATAATTAACAAAACGGCTCTATTTATATTCTCTATCATATAACAAACATAATGAAAACCGATTACTAATATATCTTTTCGTTTTAAATTTATATACGATATTTGCAAAACTAAAATCAAATTATGCAATTTATTGTCTTTGCGATTACCTATCCTTTTATTTGGCTTCTATCGAAGCTTCCTATGAGAATCTTATATATGAAATCAGATTTTTTTTACTTTCTGATATATTACGTTGTAGGTTATCGTAAACAAGTAGTTTTAGATAATTTAAAACTAGCTTTTCCAGAAAAACCAGAAAAAGAACTTCTTATAATTAGAAAAAAATTTTTTAAACATTTAATGGATCTAATGATGGAAAGTGTAAAAGCATTTTCTATTTCTGAAAAAGAGATTTTAAAAAGATATACTTATGAAAATCCTGAATTAGTAAATAAATATGCAAAAGAAGGTAAAAGCATTGCTTTAGTAGGTGCACACCAAGCAAATTGGGAATGGTCTACTAGTTTACCTAAAGTTTTAGATATGGATATTTACGGTGCTTATACAAAGCTAAATAACAAATACTTTGAAAAAGCAGTTAGAGAATCTAGACAGAAGTTTGGTATAAATGGCTTTAAAACTTCTGAAATGGTAAGAGGAATGCAACAACGTTTTTCTAATAAAGAACAAGGTGCATATATTTTATTAAGTGATCAATCTCCTCAACCTCATAAAACTTATTATTGGAGAGCGTTTTTTAACATAAAAGTACCGGTACATACTGGTGCAGAAATGTTAGCCAAAAAATTCGATTTAGTTGTAATAAATTATGTAACTAAAAAAGTAAAACGTGGTTATTATAAAACAACGTTTCAATTGATAACAGAAAATCCAAAAGATTTTGAAAATTATCAAATAACTGATTTATATACAGAGTTAACAGAAAAAAATATTTTAGAACAACCAGAGTTTTATTTATGGTCTCACAAAAGATTTAAACATAGAGATAAAGTACCTGCAGAGTTTAAATAATTACAAACTAAACCATTCTTTAACTAAATCGTGCTCTATTGGTTTAACTGTTTTATGAGTAAAATCATTTTTAATAGGATGATATTCATAATCTTTAGACCAATTTTCTATATTTATAGATAATTCTTTTAAAGAATTACACACAAACTCTACTTCTTTATCTGTTATTGTTGGATGTACAGATAAACGAACCCAACCTGGTTTTTGAGTGTTGCAACCGTGTAAAATTTCATCTTTAATTCTATTAGAAGTTTCTTGATCTACGTTTAATAAAAAATGTCCGTAAGTTCCTGCACAAGAACAACCACCTCTTGTTTGAATTCCGAATCTATCATTTAATAATTTTACAACTAAATTAAAGTGATATTTTTCAAAATAGAAAGAAAAAATACTTAATCGTTCTTTATGATCTGGTGCTAATATTTTAACTCCTTCTAAATTTTCTAAAGTTTTAAAAATTACTTTATTAATTTCATTTTCTCTACTTTTAATATTTTTAGTTCCCATTTGCTCTTTCAACTGAATAGAAAGTGCAATTCTAATTGTCTGTAAAAATGCAGGTGTACCACCATCTTCTCTAGTTTCTACATCATCAAAATAATCATGCTGTCCCCAAGGGTTTGTATAACTTACTGTTCCACCTCCAGGATTATCTGGTATCGTATTCTTATATAATTTTTTATTAAAAACTAAAACACCCGAAGTTCCTGGTCCTCCTAAAAACTTGTGAGGAGAGAAAAAGATTGCATCTAAATATTCATCTTCATCTGCTGGATGCATATCTATATCTACATAAGGTGCACAACATGCAAAATCTACAAAACACAAACCATTGTAACTATGAATTAACTTAGCTACTTTATGATAATCTGTTTTTATACCAGTTACATTAGAACAAGAAGTAATAGAAGCTATTTTAATTTTTCTGTGTTCGTGTTTTTTTATACATTTTTCAAAACTCTCTAAACAAACTAAACCTTCATTATTACAAGGCACAACTTCTACATCTGCTATAGTTTCTAACCAAGAAGTTTGGTTAGAATGATGTTCCATATGAGAAACAAAAACAATTGGTCTTATCTCCTCTGGAATATCTGTATAGTTTTTTAAATTTTCTGAAAGTTTTAAACCTAAAATTCTTTGAAATTTATTAACAACACCTGTCATACCAGAACCAGAAGTTATTAAAACATCATTATCATTTGCATTAACATGACGTTTAATTATTTTTCTTGCTTCATGGTACGCCAATGTCATGGCAGCACCAGAAGTAGATGTTTCTGTATGTGTATTAGCCACAAAAGGCCCAAATTTATGAAGCATTTTTTCTTCAATAGGATGATATAATCTTCCACTCGCAGTCCAGTCTGTGTAAATTAAATCTTGTTCTCCATAAGGAGATTCAAATTTTTGATTTATACCTACAATGTTTTCTCTAAACTGATTAAAATACTTTTCTAAACTCATTATTATTTTATTTAAAAAATTCTAAACTTACCTCCAATTACAATATTATTTTGGAAAAAATAAAAACTTTGCGATGCCGAATCAGCAGAACTTAATGAAGTTTTAATATCTGGCATGTTAATATACCCAATTTTATAATCTGCCTGAATATAAAAATGTTTTAAAAATGCAATATTTAAACCTGCTCCTGCAGAAACACCCCAACCAGATAAATGAAAATTATCATGTCTTTCTTTACCTAATAAAGAAGTATCTGTTCTTGGGTACAAAATTCCTGCACCAAAACCTTCTGTTAAATTAATTTGTAAATTATCTAAACTAAGACCAAACCAATGATCTATATTGTCGAAACGTTTTACTTCGACATTCAAATAATTTAAACCATCTGTGTGTTCGAATTTTAAGAAATCTTCTGCTAATACAATAGCATCATTATTATAAATACCATCGTATTTTGCGTTACCAATGTTAATTTCTCCATTAATTGTAACACTTTGATCTGCAATCATTACATATTTCATATGATCTACTCCAATAGAAACTGTATAATTTTCTTTGAAGAAATAACCAATTCTGTAATTTGTTTGCGGAATTGTAATATTAGCAGGATTAAAATAATCGTTCACAGAAAATTTTGTCTGTCTATCTTGTGCTCTTACTTTAGATAACGTAAAGTCGTAATCATTTCCTTTAAATCGAATATCTGAATTAGAATAACTTGCCCAATTCCAACCCCAATACACAAAAAATTTACCTTTATTAATAACTTTTTTCTTTTGAGGAACTACATCATTATCTTGTGCAACAACAGTTGAAAAACTAAAAAACAGCACTAATAAAATTATAATATTTGTTTTCAAAACTTCTTTTTATTTTTAAATAATTTCTTTAATTTCTTTGATAAATCTAATAGCTAATTCATCTGCAGCATCCTGAGATTTAGCTTCGGTATAAATTCTAATAATTGGCTCTGTATTAGATTTTCTTAAATGAATCCATTCATCAGCAAAGTCAATTTTTACACCATCAATAACATTTACATCCTCGTTAGCATATTTAGCTGCCATTGTTTCTAAAATCTTATCAACATCTATTTCTGGTGTTAATTGAATCTTATTTTTACTCATAAAATAACTTGGGTAAGAATCTCTTAATTCTTTACAAGATATTTTTTTGTTAGCTAAATGCGATAAAAATAAAGCAACACCAACTAGAGAATCTCTACCGTAATGAGAAGCAGGATAAATGATTCCTCCATTTCCTTCTCCACCAATTACAGTATTGGTTTCTTTCATTTTAATTACAACATTTACTTCACCAACTGCAGATGCAGTATAAGTTCCGCCATGTTTTTCTGTAACATCTCTTAATGCTCTAGAAGATGATAAATTAGAAACTGTGTTTCCGCCACCTAATTTCCCTAAAACATAATCTGCACAAGCTACTAAAGTATATTCTTCACCAAACATAGAACCGTCTTCAGAAACCAAAGCCAATCTATCTACATCTGGGTCAACTACAATTCCGAAATCTGCTTTTTCTTTTACAACTAAGTTAGATATATCTGTTAAGTGTTCTGCTAAAGGTTCTGGGTTATGAGGAAACTGTCCGTTTGGTGTGCAGTATAATTCTACACAATCAACACCCAATTCTTTTAACAAAGCTGGAATAAAGATTCCTCCTGTAGAATTTACACCATCTACAACAACTTTAAAATTAGCTTTCTTAATAGCTTCTATATCTACTAATTCAAGATTTAAAACTTCTTGAATGTGTTTTTCTAGATAAGAGTTGTCTTTAGTATAAGACCCTAAATCATCTACATCTGCAAATTCGAAATCTTCATTTTCTGCAAGATCAAGAATTTTCTCTCCTTCTGCTCCGTTTAAGAATTCTCCTTTTTCGTTTAATAATTTTAAAGCGTTCCATTGTTTAGGATTATGAGATGCTGTTAAAATAATACCACCATCTGCATTTTCTAATGGTACAGCAACTTCTACTGTTGGTGTAGTAGATAAACCTAAATCGATTACATCTATTCCTAAACCTACTAATGTATTTGCTACTAAACTAGAAATCATTTTTCCAGAAATACGAGCGTCTCTACCAATTACTACTTTTATATTTTTCTTATCAGCATTTCTTGCTATTATAAATGCACCATAAGCAGATGCAAATTTTACAGCGTCTATAGGTGTTAAATTATCGGCAGTTTTACCTCCAATTGTACCTCTAATTCCTGATATTGATTTTATTAATGTCATTCTGTTATTGTCTTTTTTAATTCACTATACAAAGGTAATTCTATTAAATGGTTATCTAAAACAAATTAACAAGTAGAAGATTTTAAGGAGGCTTTTTATTGCAAAAAATTGCGTTAGGGATTGAAATGATATCCTTTTTTTTTGAGGAACGAAGAAAAAAAGATTTAATGTAAAGCCCGACCTTTTTAGGAAACGTCCTAATAAATTTAATTTTCATTAAATTAAGACCAAAAAAAAGCCGATGCAAATTGCATCGACTTTTAGATATTATAAAATATCGGCTTGTTGTAAAAGAATTACTTCTTTTTGTTTCCAGCTTCCATTTTTTCTTTAAGAGCAGCTAAACCACCAATGTCTCCAAGTGTAGTTTTCTCTGCATCTGCAGATTTTTTAGCAGCTGTTTTAATATTTCTCTTTTCTTCTTCTCTAAATAATGAAGTATGAGAAACAACAACTCTTCTGTATTCTTTAGAAAATTCTAATACAATAAACTTAATTGTATCTCCTTTTTCTAATTTAGAACCGTCTTCTTTTTCTAAGAATCTTGTTGGTGCAAAACCTTCTACGCCATCAGCGAAAGAAACTACTGCTCCTTTATCATTCTTTTCTTTTACAGTACCTTCATGTGTAGAACCGATTGCATACGTAGCTTCATGAGCATCCCAAGGGTTATCTTGTGTTTGCTTATGACCTAAGTTTAACTTTCTGTTCTCTACATCTAATTCTAATACTTGAACTTCTAACTTGTCTCCAACAGTTACAAAATCTGATGGATGCTTGATTTTCTTAGTCCAAGATAAATCAGAAATATATACTAAACCGTCAATTCCTTCTTCTAATTCTACAAAAACACCAAAGTTAGTGTAATTTCTTACAGTACCAGTGTGAGTAGAACCTACAGGGTATTTAGTTGTAATATCTGTCCAAGGATCTGGGTGTAATTGTTTGATACCAAGAGACATTTTTCTGTCTTCTCTATCTAAAGTTAAAACTTGCGCTTCTACTTTATCTCCAACTTTTACGAAATCTTGTGCAGAACGTAAATGAGTAGACCAAGACATTTCAGAAACGTGAATTAACCCTTCTACTCCTTGTTCAACTTCTACAAATGCACCGTAATCTGCAATTACAACTACTTCTCCAGTAACTTTATCTCCAACTTTTAAAGTTGTGTCCAAAGCTTCCCAAGGATGAGCAGATAATTGTTTTAAACCTAATTGGATTCTAGATTTGTTATCATCAAAGTCTAAAATTACAACATTTAATTTCTGATCTAATTCAACAACCTCATTCGGGTGGTTAATTCTAGACCAAGATAAATCTGTAATATGTACTAATCCATCAACACCACCTAAATCAACAAAGACACCATAAGAAGTAATATTTTTAACAATACCTTCTAATACTTGTCCTTTTTCTAATTGTCCAATGATTTCTTTTTTCTGTAATTCAATATCAGCTTCAATAAGAGCTTTATGAGATACAACAACGTTTTTAAATTCATGGTTGATTTTCACAACTTTGAATTCCATAGTTTTCTCTACGTATTGATCGTAATCTCTAATTGGCTTAACGTCAATTTGAGATCCTGGTAAAAATGCTTCGATTCCGAAAACATCTACAATCATACCACCTCTAGTTCTACATTTAACGAAACCGTTAACTACTTCACCAGTTTCATGAGCATTGTTAACACGTTCCCATGCTTTAATAACTCTTGCTTTTTTGTGAGATAATACTAACTGACCAGAAGAATCTTCTCTTTTGTCAACTAATACTTCTACAGTATCTCCTTCTTTTAAACCTTGGTTGTAACGAAATTCGTTTAAAGAAATAACTCCTTCAGACTTAGAATTGATGTCAATAATTGCATCTCTATCTGTAATTCTGATGATAGTTCCTTCAATAACATCACGTTCATTTACAAAACCTACAGTTCCTTCTAACGCTTTTTCGAATGCTTGTAATTTTTGCTCATCAACAGCTTCAATACCTTGTTCGTATTTGTGCCAGTTAAAATCAGCTAAAAATTGTTTTGGATCTACAGCTGGAGTCGCTGTTTCTTGTACTTCAGTAGCAGCTACTTGCTCTTCAGTGTTTTTTGTTTCTTCAGACATTTCTGAATAATAATTTGTATCTTATTGCTTACCAGATTTTTAACGACAAAAACGCAAAGAGTTGTTTTTATAAATTGTTTTATCTTTTCCTTTTCTAAATCTGTTATCGTAAAAAGGAGTGCAAATTTACAAAAATGTTTTGATTATTAAGCCTTTAGAATTAATTTATTATTCCTTTTATTCTTGAAAGACAAAAAACTACCTTTGCATTTTTAAAAACCGTTTGGGTAGATTTTAATGAAGATGGATAAAAATACAAAAGATTTAGTAAATAAAGGAATAATGCTTCCATTAATGGAAGAATTCTATACAATACAAGGTGAAGGTGCTCACACAGGTACAGCCGCTTATTTTATTAGAGTTGGTGGTTGCGATGTTGGTTGCCATTGGTGCGACGTTAAAGAAAGTTGGGATGCAGATTTACACCCACCAACTTTAGCAGACACTATAGTAAAAAATGTTAAAATGCATGCCAAAACAGTTGTTATAACTGGTGGTGAACCATTAATGTGGTCTATGGATTATATTACAGAAAGCCTTCAAAAAAATAATATTAAAACTCATATAGAAACTTCTGGAGCGTATTCTTTTTCTGGAAAATGGGACTGGTTTTGTCTTTCGCCTAAGAAAACAAAAATGCCTTTAGCAGAATGTTACCCAGAAGCAGATGAGCTAAAGATGATTATTCAAAACAAATCAGATTTTGATTTTGCAGAGCGTGAAGCTGCTAAAGTTTCGGCAAAATGTCAACTTTTTTTACAACCAGAATGGAGTAAAAAAGAGAAAATGACCGAACTTATTGTAGATTATGTAATGAAAAATCCAAAATGGAAAATTTCTTTACAAACGCATAAATATCTGAATATTCCTTAATATTCAGATATTTTGTGTTTTTTTTAGAAGCTGTTTCCTGCTTTCACTACTCGCTTTTTTCGTACCTCAAAAGAGCTCAAACAAACCGTTCAATCAGGGCTAACTAATTAATAAAATGTAGGTATTATAAAACTCTTCTAGCTACTAAAGCACAAATTCTTTCAAACTGTTCGTTAATACCCATATCAGAATTATCAAATTCAATTGCATCATCTGCCTTCATTAAAGGAGAGTCTTCTCTTGTAGAATCTATTCTATCTCTTTCTTCTACATTAAATAGAATATCTTTAAAATCAACTTTATCACCTCTATCAATAAGTTCCTTATAACGTCTAGTTGCTCTTTTATCTGCAGAAGCTGTCATAAATAATTTTAATTCTGCATTCGGAAAAACAACAGTACCAATATCTCTACCATCCATAACAATACCGCTATCTTCGCCCATAATTTGTTGCTCTGCAACAAGCTTTTTTCTAACAGCAGAAATAGTAGAAACTTTACTTACTAATTGAGAAATATCTAAAGTTCTAATTTCCTTTTCAACATTTATGCCATTCAAAAACATTTCAGCAAAACCTAATTCGGTGTTAAAACGAAAAGAGAGAGAAATATTCTTTAAACTAGAAACTAATGCAGTTTTATTAAGAAATTCTTTACCTACAAAATCATTTTGTTTAGCATATAAAGTTACAGCTCTATACATTGCACCAGTGTCAACGTATATATAATTATACTTCTTAGCCAATAATTTAGCAATTGTACTTTTCCCTGTTGAAGAAAAACCATCTATGGCAATCGTAATTTTTTTATTCATTTAATATCTTATTCTATTATCTAAATCAATTTCTAAACTAAACGTACTTACATTAGAAGCAGAATGAAATTTAGAATGTGCATAATTAAACTTAAACCTATTCATTTTTATTCCAAAACCAAAAGAAAGACCACTAAAACTTCTAGCATTTTGAAGTTGTAATTCAGCAGCTCTCCTAAAATTATATCCCAATCTTACATTTATTAAACTTTCTGGAAACAATTCTGCTCCTATAACAAAATGTCTAAAGGTGTTTCCTATAAAACCAACTTCTTCTTCAGTTACATTACCTTCTAAATCTGTAGTTTGGTCAGATGGGTTAGCTACAGAAATATCCCATTGTTGTAAATTATCCAATGTTCCATATAATTTTAAAGGGACATGTTCTAATTTATAAGAACCACCTAAGGCAATCTCTAAAGGTAATTTTTCTACAGTACCATTAAAAGAAGAAATCTGAGTCCCTAAATTTCTAGCCACTAGAGTAATCGAAAAAGGTTTAAACGGACTATGATATAATAAAGCCAAATCTGTAGCAATTCCTGTAGATGAAAAACTACTAATATTTGAATTAATAAATTTTAAATTAACTCCAAAATGAAAATTAGTATTCGGAAAATTGTAACCATATCCCAAAGAAATTGCAATATCATTTGCACTAAAATTTCCGGTTTCATTTCCTTCTTCATCAGCTCCTATAATAGTACCATAATCTAAATACTTTATATTAGAATGAAGAGTTCCAAATCTTCTTGAAATTTCAGTAGCATAAGATATAGAGCCAATATTAATTCCAGCTAGATAACTAGAATAATTAACAGATAATTGTCTATCTAACTCGTTACTAATTGTCGCTGGATTCCAGATTGGCTGATTAACGTCGTCTAACAAAGTTAAGACCTCTCCTCCTAGAGCTATTTGTCTCGCAGAGGTAGAAACATTTAAAAACTGAAATATCTTTTCACCTCCAACCTGCGCATTTACAGATAAAGGTAAAATAATCGTACATAATAAAAAAGTAAGTAACAATTTCATATAATTACAAAGAAACAAAGTATAAAAACAATAACGCAAATATTAAGTAAAAAATATATAAAATAAAACTTATTTTTATAACAAATAAATCACTCATCCTAATAAAAATTAAATCAAATAAATAGTATTCAATTTAGAATATTATAAATTATATAATAATCAAAAATAACTTCTAATTGGATTTTTAATAAAACTATAATATAATTTATTTTTAAGACATGTTTTTTTTGTGAATTGAAATGAATCTTTTACTTCTATTCTTCCCTTAGCTTAGCTTAGTACATTATCTAAATTCTGTAATAAAAATATTTAAATCTTTATTTCAATCAACTTCGATTCGATTAGACATTTATATTGTTTGCCCAGTATAAATCGTTTAACCAGTGTTTAACATTGTTGATTCGTTGATTCGTTGATTACTAATCAAGCACTTCTAGTATTTATAGTATTGTATAACTCTTATTTTTTTTTCATAAAAAAAAA